>CAYNSX010000007.1:0-39139 GCA_964400165.1 uncultured bacterium | reverse complement strand
GGGGCAGGCTTCCAGCCTGCCAACTTTCATTTCTCAATCATTTCCCGCCGCTCCGTCATCGCCTCAATCCGCTCTTCATCCACCGCCACCCCCAGCCCCGGCGCGGTCGGCACCGCGATCATCCCGTCTGCGTCGAGTGTGAACTCGGGCTCTACGATGTCCCGCGCCCAATAGCGGGCGCTCGCCGAGATGTCGTGCGGCAGCCGGAAGTTCGGCAGCGACGCCAGCGCCACATTGCAGGCCCGCCCGATCCCCGTCTCCAACATCCCCCCGCACCACACCGGCACCCCGCGCCCTTCCGCCGCCGCATTGATGCCCACCGAGTGAGCGAACCCGCCGACGCGCCCGGGCTTAATGTTGATGACGCGGCACGCGCCGAGCGTGAGGGCATCGTCTGCCACTGACCCACTGCTTATGCTCTCGTCGAGGCAAATGGGAGTCTTCATTCGCTTCTGCAACTGCGCGTGCGGCAACAAGCAGTCAGGCGGGTAGGGCTGCTCGATGTACAGCAAGCCGAATTCGTCGAGCTGATGGATTCGGTCAAATTCCTGCACATCGTAGAAACTGATGGGTACATACGCGCCGTTGGCATCCACAGTCAGGCGAAGTTTCGGATGCCGCTCTCGCACCGCCCGCACAACTTTCACATCCCACCCGGGTTTGATCTTCAGTTTCACGCGCCGATAGCGCGCCGCGATGCTCTCGTCTACGACCCGCAGCAAGTCGTCGAGCGATGGCTCGATGCCGAGACTAATGCCGCTCTCGATGCGCGGCTGCGTGCCCTCCAGCGCCTGCGACAGCGACTGGCCGCGCGCCTGCGCGTGCAGCACCCACACGGGCATTTCCAGCGCCGCCTTCGCCATCGGGTGCCCCCGTATGGCATCGAAGCGCAGGAACACCTGCCCCGCGTGCTCGAAGGGCTCCGCCAGCAACCGCGGCGCCAGGAAATCACGCAGCACATGCCACGCCGTCTCGATCGTCTCCGCCGAATACCACGGCCCGGTCCCCGCCACGCACTCGCCCCACGCCGACAGCCCGCCGGCGAGCAGCCGCGTCAGCAGCACGGTGCGGTGCGTTTCGCGGTGCCGGCTCGTCTCGAAGGGCCGCACCAACTCCATCCGAATCAGCCGCAGTTCGATGCGTTCAATCTTCATTCAGCGCCTGCTCCAACGGGGCGCGGCGCAACAGCAACGCGGCGTGTTCGTCGTCGAACCCCGCCGCAATGTACCCGTCCGCGAACAGCCGCTGAAAGATCGGCCGCGATGCCAGCCGCAGCGCCACCGCCGTCTCGGGCGCTTCCCGCGCACGCGCGTGAAAGTCCCGCGGCAGCGGCAACAGCAGCGCCGCCGCATCAGGGGCAATGGGTGTCGGTTGCTGCGGCGCGCCGCGCGCGTCGAACCACTCCAGCCGCGGCAGGCCGCGTGTGGGCGGCGCGGCTTCGTCGTTGCGGCGGCGCTCCACGCGCGGGCTGCGCAGCCACCACTCGACGACGCAGCGGTCGCTCGGCAGCCCGCGATTGATGGCGTCGCGCATTGGGCCGTAGAACTCGACGGCGTAGGTGCGACTCACCGCGCCGAGCGTCGCAAAATTGAAGTGCGCATTCGCTGCCCCCAGCGGGTCAAAGGTCCAGGTGATGAGGTCGAGGCCCTGCCGCAGAGCCGCGTCCCGCTGCGCCCACTTCAGTTGCGCGCCGACGCCACGCGCCCGCCACTCCGTCCGCACGCCGACCATATGCGACGCGTGCTTCGGCTTCCCGTCCGCCGTCAGCCCGGGAAATCCAAGTGCAAATCCGACCAGCCCTTCGTCCGGCGCGAACGCGCCGAGAATGATGCCGCCGCTCGCCGCGATGAAAGTCTGCGTGTGCGCCGACACGACTTCACGCTCCGCAAAGCCCCACACTGCGACCTGCAACTCCTCGCACGCAGCGAAGTCTTCGGGTGTCGTCAGCGCCCGAATCATCAGGTCGGTCGCGGGCATAAGCGTAGGTTGCGCGGGCGGGCACGCGGTTCCTGCCGAAAGGCCGAGCCGTGTCGCGCGGCGAACACTTCGGGGTATGGCCGCCCTTCGTCGCCGCATCGTAGCCGCGTGGCTGTGCCCCGCAGTACTGCTGGCGACCCTGGCGACCGGCGCCCCCGCGGCGACGCCGACCATCCCCGAATCTCTCGCGCCGACCGACTGGCTCGTCGTTGGCCCGTTCTCCCGCGGCAGCCGCGAGAGCGGCATCGATAACCTGTGGGAAGCGGGCGGCGCCGCCCACATCCGCCCCGCCGCCGGCATTCGCCACAGCAGCATCCTCGGCGACGGCGGCTGGGTCGAGTGGAAGCCCGTCACCGCGCAAGCCGGCGCGATCGAGTTCAAGTTCGACGCCGTGAATTGGACGATGCTCGAAGGCCAATTCGGGTTTGCCGGCTCGCAATGGGCCGCCTACGCATCCACCACCGTCGCCGCCGCGCGCCCGTTGCGCGCGCTCGCCGTCGCCGAAGGCGTCAGCCGGTTCTGGATCAACGGCCGCCCTGGAATCGGTGACCCCTACGCGCACGGCTTTATGCGCATCCCAGTCACGCTCGATGCCGGCGCCAACATCGTCGTGCTCGAAGTCGGCGGCAGCGGCGCCGCCGACACCGCCCGCTTCGAACTGCAGCCGGCGTCGTCCGACGCGCTCATCCTCGAGAACGACATCCTGGCGCCCACACTGCGCCGCGGCCTGCCGCTCGACGCCTGGATCGGCGTGCCCGTCGTCAACACCACCACCGAGACGCTGACCAAGTTGCGCGTGCAAATGCGCTGCCCAGGCGTCCTCGACGAGACCGAGGCCGAGCCGCCCGCCATCGCGCCCGGCTGTGTGTTCAAAGTCGCGGTGCCCGTCCGCACCTCCAGCGGGATGGATTGGAGCAAAGTCAGCGACCAGGCGCCGGTCACCATCACCGTCACCGGCCCGGGCATCCTCGTCACCGCACGCGTTGATCTGTCCGTGCGCAATCCGGACCAGAGTTACACCGTCACTTTCCGCTCGCCGATGGACGAATCGGTGCAGTATTACGCGGTCCTGCCGCCGAAGGGCTACGACCCGGCGCGCAAGTACGCGCTCCTGCTCACGCTCCATGGCGCCGGCGTCGAGGCGCTCGGCCAGGTCAATGCCTATTCGCCGAAGGATTGGGCGTTCGTCGTGGCGCCGACCAACCGCCGCCGCTTTGGGTTCGATTGGCAGGACTGGGGCCGCCTCGACGCGCTCGAAGTCCTCGACCTCGCCCTGCGCACCCTCCCCATTGACCCCGACCGCGTCTGCCTCACCGGCCATTCGATGGGCGGCCACGGCACCTGGGCCATCGGCGTCACGCACCCCGACCGCTTCGCCGCCATCGCCCCGAGCGCCGGCTGGGCCAGTTTCGATACCTATGTGCCGTTCACGCTCCGGCGTAACGCGCTGCTCGGCGGCGGCGCGCTGGCGCAAGTGTGGGACCGCGCCGCCCGCCCGGACCGGCCGCTGCATATCCTCGAAAACTTGCGCAATCTGCCCGTGTTCGTCCTGCAGGGCGGCGCCGATGACAATGTCCCCGCGGTCCAGGCGCGGCTGCTCGTCGAACGCCTGCGCCAGTTGCGCTACGGCGTCGAGTATCTCGAAGTGCCCGGGCAGGGACATTGGTGGGACGGCGACGCCGCACCCGGCGCCGATTGCGTCGAACATCCCGACCTGATGGCGTTCCTCCAGCGTGCCGTGCGCGACCCGCTGCCCCGCCGCGTCACCTTCCGCACTGCCGACCTGACTGCCGAATACCGCGCCTACTGGGTGCAAGTGCTCGAACCGCGCTCGCCGCTCGACGATGTCGCCGTGGACGCCGTCTACGAGCCCGCGGTGCAGACCATCCGTGTCGACACCGAGAATGTCGGCGTGTTGCGCATCGACTTGAGCCACTTTCCCGCCGGCGCCTATCACCTGATCGTGGACGACCGCGTCGTCGCCCTCGATGCCGCCGCGCCGGGCGTCATCACTGCGGCGTGGTCGGGCGGCCGCTTCCGGCCCGTCACCGCGCCCAACGCCGGGCGCAAGACGCCCGGCAACGGCGGGCCGATCAAGGCCGTGTTCTTCCGGCCGTTCGTCATCGTCTACGGGAGCGGCGGCACCACCATTGACACGCAACGCAACCTCGAACAAGCGCGCCTGCTCGTCTGGCAGTGGTACCACCGCGGCAACGGCCAGGCGCCCGTGCTGCGGGACTCCGAGGCCACCGACGACACGCTGCGTACGCACAATGTCGTCCTCATCGGCCTGCCCGGCAACAACACCGTCCTCGACCGTTGGCAGCCGCGACTGCCCTTCCGCATCACGCACGGCCTCCTGTCCTTCGCGCTCGAACGCCCGAACCGCGTCGCGGGGCAACTCGCCGGCGCGTTCGCCGTGCAATACATCTTCCCCAACCCGCTCGACCAGGACCGCCTGGTGCTCGTCTGCACCGCCACCACCGGCGAGGCGATTCCGTGGCTCGCCTGGCAGCCGGTGTTGTACTCGGGTTCGGCGCTGCCCGATTACATCGTGTACGATGCCGCCGTGCAGACCGCCGGTTTCGCCGGCCTGCGGATGGCGGGCTACTTTGATGTGGACTGGACCCTGAACCCGGACTTCGGGTATGGGCTGGCCCCGTGACGGGCCTGGAGACGGCACCTATGCGCGAATTTCGGATTGTCGTGCCCAACGAATCGGGACAATTGGCGAGAGTGGCCAAGGCGCTTGCCGACCGCGGCGTCAACTTGAAGGCGTTCACGGGTCTTGAATTCGGCAGCGAGGCGCTCTTGGCCATCGTGCCGAGTGACCCCGACAAGGCGCGCGACGCGCTGGCCTCGCTCGGCATCATCGTCCGAGAAGTGGAACTGGCGCACG
Source organism: uncultured bacterium (assembly GCA_964400165.1). Taxonomy (GTDB): domain Bacteria; phylum Armatimonadota; class Hebobacteria; order CAYNSX01; family CAYNSX01; genus CAYNSX01. Next base: position 34,263 of record CAYNSX010000007.1, on the reverse strand, counting down.
CTGAAGTGGAGGACCGCCCGGGCGCCGTCGCCGAGTTCACGCACAAACTCACCGAAGCCGGCGTCAACCTCGAAACCACTTACCTGATGAAACACAACGACGAGTTCCACATCGTCTTCACTTCGCCCGACTTGCCCGCGCTGCGCCGCGCCCTCGGCATCCCTTAGACGCGCCGGCGGCCTGCGGGCATGGGATCGGTGCCTCGCCGCCCGCGCGCCGGCGCCGGCTCGAGCGCCAGGCGGCGCTGCTCCACGACCTGCAACAGCAAGTGATACACCGTCGTCGCCGCGGTGTCCCATGAGAACTCCGCCACGCGTTCCTGTCCCTTTTGCACCTGCCGCGCGCGCAGTGTCGACTCCCGCACCACATCGAGCATTATGCCCGCCAGTTGATCGGCGTTGAGCGGATCGAACGCCAGCGCCGCGTCGCCGCACAAGTCGGGCAGCGTGCCCGCATTGCTGGCGATGACCGCGGTCCCGCAAGCGAACGCCTCGAGCACCGGCCGGGCGTACTCATCCTCGGCCATCGGGTAGATGAACGCTGTCGCCCGCCGCATGATCGCCGGATACCACTCCTCCGGCAGCGCGCCCAGCGCCAGCACGCGCGGCTGCAGACCGGCACGCTCGATGGCTGCGCGTGTCATCCGCAGATCGCGTCCCGCCTCCCCGAGCAGCACCACCTGATGCGGAATCAAGTCGGCCACTCGGCTGAATGCTTCGAGCACCACCCCCAGTCCGCCCCGAGTGCGCTCCGTTCCCGACCACACCAGATAGCGCGGCGGAATCAAGTAGTCGGGGATGCGCCGCTCCGCCGCCGCGGCGAAATCTGCCGCGGGCCCGCCCATTGGGACGACTTGCACGGCCTCGGCGGCGACGCCCAGCGCGCGCGTCAAGCGCTGCGCAATCCGTGTCGAAACGGTCACAACCCGATCAGCTGCAGATAGACTTGTGACGGCCTGCCAGCGCTGCACGCGCGCCGCGAAGGACGAACGCAGGTGCCCGCGCGGCGTGAAGTAAGGATTCAAGTCGGGACACAGCACGATGCGCGGACACGCGGTCTTCATCGGAAACAGCGACGGCGTCAGCAGCACTTCGGCCTGCGCCTTGCGCAGCGCCGCCGGCAACGCCAGCGCCTCCCATGCCGCGCGCCCCGCCGCCCCCGTTACCGGCCACTGGGTTCCCACCCGCCGGGCGCTCCCCGGCAGCACGGAATCAAGCCCCGCATGGTTGGCGAAGAGCACGACCTCCTCGCGCGCCATGCGGGGCAGCAATTCACGCAATAACGCCGAGAGGACGCGGCCCGACCCCCGCTGACGCACCGCTGGGTCGGTGAGCGCCTGGGCGTTGACGGCCACTCTCATGGCGAAGGGAACCCCTGGTCGTTCATAGCGACGCGACCACCGTACCCGCCCGCGCGGCGCACCCTGTCCGCGTGTGGAACATCGCTGTGGCGTGGGCGAAACACGGCCCCGGAATGTGGCTCGCGTTGACCCTGCGCGGGGCGCCCGGTACACTGAAGCGTCGGGTTTTCGCCGCACGCCGCCTGTTCCCGCACCCGGAGCCGTACATGAACTGGACCGAACTCTGGCAGGCCGCGAGCCGTAGTGTCACCGAACACGGGTGGTGGTCGCTCGTGGACATCGGCCTCGTCGCCGTCGGCATCTACTACCTATTGCTGGTTGTCCGCGGCACCCGGGCCGTGCAACTCCTCACTGGCGTCGGCGTCCTGCTCCTGCTCACGCTCCTCTCCGAGCGGCTGTCGCTCGGAACGCTCAATTTCGTCCTCAACCGCGCCCTCGTCCCCGGGGTCATCATTCTCGTCATTCTGTTTCAGCCCGAGTTGCGCACCGCGTTGGAACAACTCGGGCGCGGCCAGTTCCTGGTGCCTGCCATCCGCCGCCTGCGCCACGAGGATATTGAACGCGTCGTGAACGAACTCACTGATTTCGCCGAGCGCGCCTCCCGCGACCGGATGGGCGCGCTGGTGGCGCTGGAGCGCACGGTCGGGATGCGCGATGTCATCGCCACCGGCAAACCGATCAACGGCGTCCTGTCCGCCGACTTGCTACGAAGCATCTTCCATCCGCCCAGCCCCCTGCACGACGGCGCCGTCATCGTCTCCGGCGACCGCATCGCCGCCGCCGGCTGCACCCTGCCGATGACCGACCGCCCCTTCGTCGGTCGCCTGCAAGGGATGCGCCACCGCGCCGCCCTCGGCTTGAGCGAGCACAATGACGCCGTCGTCATCGTCGTCTCTGAAGAGACCGGCGGCATTTCGCTCACCGTGGACGGCCGCATGTGGGCCGGCCTCTCCACCGACACCCTGCGCCAGCGCCTCACCTCACTTTTGCAGCCCGGCCAGCGCACGCGCCGCCGGTTGCGGTTGCGTTTCCCACTCCGAAAGCGGACCCATGCTGCATCGAAACCTGGGCTTTAAACTCCTCGCCCTCGCCCTCGCCGTCGGCCTGTGGTTCGTCCTGGTCGTGCGCGAGGACATGAACCGCCAGGCGGCGAGCGCCCCCGTCGGCGCTATGCAGGGCGCGCCGCTCTTCGGCGAAGAGGGGCGCTTCGCCCGTGCCGTGCCGGTGCTGCCGCAAGTGCAAGGCGCGCCCATGGCCGGGTTCGAACTCGTCGGCATTCGCACGCAGCCGACGGTGGTCGTTCTCTCCGGCGCCGAAAAGGATTTGCAGCGCCTCTCCGTCGTCTACACGCAGCCCATTTCGCTCACCAACATCCGCGGCGAACGCGAGACGGACGCGCTCCTCGTCGTCCCCGACAAGATGTCCGTCATCGGTGAGCCGCGCGTGCGGGTCACTCTGGTCGTGCGGCCGCTGGCCCAGCGCCTGCCCGCCGCCAATCGCACCGGCGACGGAGACTGATGCCCCGGCTGTTTGGTACCGACGGCGTGCGCGGTGTCGCCGGACGGGACCTGACCGCCGACCTTGCACAGCGTCTGGCTCGCGCTGCCACGCTCGCCTGGCATTGGGGTGATGCTTCCCGCAGCGCGCTCGTCGGGCGTGACACGCGCGTGTCCGGCGAAATGCTCGAAACCGCGCTTGTCGCCGGATTCAACGAGATGGGAGTCGACGCCGTCCGCGCCGGCGTATTCCCGACCGCCGCTGTCGCCTATCTGACGCGCACGCTCGGCGCCGGGCTCGGAGTTGTCATTTCCGCTTCGCACAACCCCGCCGAAGACAACGGCATCAAGTTCCTCACTCGCGACGGCACGAAACTCTCCGAAGCGCAGGAGGACGCCATCGAGGCCGCGCTCGCCTCCGTCGGGCATCCGCCCGCCGGCGGCGCCCGCGGCGCGGTGCGCGGCTGCGACGACGCCGAGGCGCGGTATGTCGCACACTTGGCGGCGTGCTGTCCGGCCGGGCTCGCCGGGCTGCGCGTCGTCGCCGACTTCGCCAACGGCGCCGCTTTCCGAGTTGGCCCGACACTCTTCGCGCAACTCGGCGCCGACCTCACCGCGCTCAATACCACCCCTGACGGCACGAACATCAACGCCGGCTGCGGGTCGCTGCACCCCGAGGTCGTCGCCTCCGCCGTGACGAAGACCGGCGCGCAGGCCGGCGTCACCCTCGACGGCGACGCCGACCGCTGCCTCCTCTGCGACGAGCGCGGCCGTCCCGTCGACGGCGACCACATCCTCGGCCTCATCGCCGCCCACGACCCCGAGGCCGCCGCCGAGCACACCGTCGTCGGCACGGTGATGAGCAACCTCGGCCTCGAACGCGCCCTCACCGCGCTCGGCAAGCGCCTCGAACGCGCCCCCGTCGGCGACCGCTATGTTTGGGAGCGGATGGTCGCCACCGGCGCCCAGCTCGGCGGCGAACCGTCTGGCCATGTCATCTTTCGCCGCCATGCCACCACCGGTGACGGCCTGCTCACCGCGCTCAAAGTGCTGGCGGTGATGCGCGAAACGGGTAAACCCCTTTCGGAACTCGCCGCCGTCGTGCAACAGGCGCCGCAAGTGTTGCGGTCCGTGCCGGTGCATTCCCGAGATGGCTGGGAAATCAACGCCGCCATCGCCCAGGCTATCGCTGACGCCGAGGCAGAACTGGGGGGCGCCGGGCGGTTGCTGGTGCGGGCGTCGGGGACAGAACCCCGGATTCGGATTATGATTGAGGGCGAGAGCCGGGAAACCATCGAGGCCCTCGCCGAGCGGCTGGAGCGGGTGGTCGCTCGCGAGTTGGGAGGACCCTAGGATGTGCGGGATTGTCGGCTTCACCGGTCGGCGTGACGGCATCACGCTCTTGCTCGACGCCCTGCAGCGCCTCGAATATCGCGGCTACGATTCGGCGGGCGTCGCCCTCCTCGCCAACGGCACGGTGCAAATCGAAAAGGCCGAGGGCAAACTCGGCCGGCTGCGCGAACAACTCCAGGGCAAGCATTTGCAGGGCTATATCGGCATCGGCCACACCCGCTGGGCCACGCACGGCCGGCCGTCCGATGTCAACGCCCACCCGCACACCGACTGCGAAGGCCGCATCGCCGTCGCCCACAACGGCATCATCGAGAACTACAGCGCCCTGCGCGACCGCCTCAAGGCCGAGGGTCACCGCTTCGAATCCGACACCGACACCGAGACCATCGCCCATCTGATCGAATCGAAAGACCGCGGCGATTTCCCCGCCGCGGTGCGCGAGGCGGTCAACGAACTCGAGGGCTCGTTCGCGCTCGCCATCATCCACCGCGACCACCCGCAGACGCTTGTCGCCGTCCGCCAGGACAGCCCGCTGCTTGTCGGCCTCGGCAAAGACGAAAACTTCCTCGCCTCCGATACCACCGCGTTGCTGCCCTACACGCGCCGCTACCAGATTCTGAAGAACCGCGAACTCGCCGTCCTCACGCCCGAGACCGTGCGCGTCGAAGACTTCGACGGCAATGCCGTCGTTAAGGAAGTCTTCGAGTCCGATTGGGATATGGTGATGGCCGAGAAGGGCGGCTTCAAGCACTTCATGCTGAAGGAAATCAACGAGCAGCCGCGCGTCCTGCGCGAGAGTCTGCGCGGCCGTCTGCGTCCGGGCGCCACGACCGTGGACTTTAGCGAAGTCACCCTCGACCCAGAGACGATTCGCCAGTGCAACCGTGTCGTCATCATCGCCTGCGGCACGGCCTATCACGCCGGCCTCGTCGGCAAGTACCTGCTCGAGTCGTGGGCGCGGCTGCCCGTCGAGATCGATGTCGCTTCCGAATTGCGCTACCGCGACCCGGTCGTGGACGACCGCACCATCGGCATCGTCATCAGCCAGTCGGGTGAGACCGCCGACACGCTGTCCGCGATGCGCCTGGTCGGCGAGCGCGGCGCCACGCTCATCGGTATCACCAATGTCCTCGGCAGTTCCGTGGCGCGCGAAGTGAGCGCGCCCATCTTCACCTACGCCGGCCCCGAAATCGCCGTCGCCTCGACGAAGGCATACACCACCCAGTTGGCCGTTCTGACGCTGCTCGCCATCCACTTCGGCCAGGTGCGCGGCACGCTCCCCGACACCGAGGCGGCAGCGCTCCTTGACGCGTTGCGCCACCTCCCCGACCTGGTCGAAATCACCCTCGGCAGTTCCGAGGCCATCCGCGAAATCGCCGAGAAGTACGCCGACCGCCGCGACCTGCTCTACCTCGGCCGCGGCGTCAATTACCCGTCCGCCCTCGAAGGCGCCCTGAAACTCAAGGAAATCTCCTATCAGCACGCCGAGGGCTACGCCGCCGGCGAAATGAAGCACGGCCCCATCGCGCTCGTCACCGGCGACTGCCCGACCATCGTCGTCGCCCCGCGAGGCAAGACCTACGACAAGATTATTTCCAATATCGAGCAGGTGCGCGCCCGCGGCGGCGAAGTCATCGCCGTCGGCTTCGAGGGCGACACGCTGCTGCCGCGGCTCGCCGACCATGTCATCTCCATCCCCGAGTGTCCGGAGATGCTGTCGCCCATTCTCGCCGCCATTCCGCTGCAACTCTTCGCCTATCACTGCGCCGACCTCAACCACCGCGATGTCGACCAACCCCGCAACCTGGCGAAAAGCGTGACGGTGGAGTAGGGGAGCGATGCGAAGCCGAGCGCCGCTGCCAGGGCTCTGTCAGCGTGCCACTTCTCTGGGTCTGCTCACGCTGCTGGCGCTCCTGCCGCTTCAATCCGCGCTCGCGTGCCTCATACCCACGCCGGATTTGGCCGCCAGGATTGTGGCAGACCAGTTCTACCGCGCGGTGCACGGTGGTTTTGCACCCACCGACCCAGTCGTCACGCAAATGCTGGCACTCTGCGAGACTTGCTGGCATGTGCGGTACAAGGACGGCGACTCCGTCTTCGTGCGCGTGCCGAAGCGCATCCATTCGATGCCATACGGTGAGGTCGTTCGGTTCTCGTCCGTGACTCGTTCATCGCCCGGAATACCGCGCTCGTCGCAGGTAACCTTCGAACAAGCGGCTGCAGAGAACATCACCCGTGGGTTGTTCGATGATCTCGGAACGGACACTCCAACCCTCGAACTGACCAGCGTGGTCCTGCACCCTGCCAGTAGCACAGGCCGTGAAGGCGGCGAGTGGGTCGTTACCGGGCGACCTACTGCCACCCGCGGGGGTTCCACTGATGAATTTGTCCGCGTCAGTCTCGATGCGAGCACCGGCCAGGCATTCGCCGTTGAGAACCACCTGAACTCGTCGTTGCCCGGCAGCAAAAGTTGCCTCATCGGACAGACTGCAATGTGGGTGTTTTCGGTGGCGGCGCTGATTGGGATCGCCGTGATGCTTGTCCGTCGGCGCCGCATGGGGCGCAAGATCACTTCACCGCCTGCCGCTGCCTGAATCGCTTTCTGACTACGCCGCCGCCTCCAACAACTCTTCCGGCAGGTCGAAGTTGGCGAACACTTGCTGCACATCCGGGTAGTCTTCCAGCGCCTCCATCAGCCGCAGGCACTGCTCCGCTTCCCGCCCCTCGAGCCGCACCGTCGTTTGCGGCACCATCGTCAGTTCCGCGCTGGTGATCGGAATGCCGTGCGACTGCAGCGCCGCCCGCACCGCCTCCAGCGCCCCCGGCGGTGTCCGCACTTCGAGCACACCCGCATCTTCCACGACATCCTCCGCCCCGGCCTCCACCGCGATATCGAGCACCCGGTCCTGGTCGGCCTCGCCTGCGGGAATCAGGACAATGCCCTTGTTCGAAAACATCCACGCCACGCTCCCCGCGTCGCCTGGCGAGCCGCCGTTGCGCCCGAACAGCGTGCGCAGGTCCCCGATGGTGCGCCGCCGGTTGTCGGTCAGAATGGCCGCCATCACCGCGACGCCGCCCGGCCCGTAGCCCTCGAAGGTGGCTTCCTCATACGACTCGCTCTCCCACTCCCCGGTGCCCTTCTTGATGTTGCGCTCGATGGCGTCCTTGCCCATCCCGCCGGAGCGGGCGGTTTCCACCGCCATGCGCAGGCGCGCATTGGCATTGATATCGCCGCCCGACTTCGCCGCCACGATGATCTCCCGCGCATAGCGCGTGAACATCCGCGAGCGCTGGGCATCTTGCTTGCCCTTGCGAATCTTGATGTTGTGCCATTTGGAGTGGCCGGCCATCGTTAGTGTCCGTCGCTCCCCGGCATTCCCTCGGGCGCGCCTTCGCCGGCCTGCTCTTGCACCGACTGCTCCGACTCGGGGGTGCGGATATTGATGAGGTCCGTGCCGGGGAAATACTCGGCCTCACCCACATGCGCAAGACCCTGATACCCGAGGATCTTCAGTTGCCGGCCCGGCGCAAAAACTTTGAACGCCTGCATCGCCGCCAGGAACGCATCGCGCAGTTCCCGGTCCGCAATGGGGCGATAGTCGCTTTGGGCGTCGTCCCACACCTCGCGGTCGAAATACAGCCGCAGCCGGATCGGGCTTTCGAACTCGGCCTTCTCGACATATTTGGCAGTCGCCTGGTTCTCGCTGGCCAGACTGGCCAGGAATTGCTGCGCTGCTGGCCCCGTCGGCGGTCGTTGTTGGAACGCTCGCCACAGGATGTAGCCCACAGTCGCCACAATGATGAGGCCCAGCAGGACGGTGACCGCGCGCCGCACCCCAGCGTGCTTGTCCGGCGTCTCCGCCAGGTCCACGGGGTTGAGCGTGTAGCGGTCAAAGCCCAGGCCGCTCTTGGTTGTCTTTGGGTCGGTCGTCATCGTCCGATGTGAGATGGGCGGTTCACCGCCCCCAGCCACTTTGGTATTATAACCGTCCGCGGCCCTGCGCTGTCCGCCGGGCTGGCGTCTCGCTGGAAACCTCGGGAGACCACCACACCGTGTCCGCCGCGCAGTCTGCCCCACGCGACCTCGCCGTCATCGGCGCGGGCCCGGGCGGCTATGTGGCGGCAATTGTCGCCGCGCAACGCGGCGCCAGCGTGACGCTCATCGAGGAGTCGGAACTGGGCGGCACCTGCCTCAACCTCGGCTGCATTCCATCCAAGACCTTCCTCCGTTCCGGCCAGCTGCTGCACCTGATGGAACGCGCCGGCGAGTTCGGCCTGCAGTACGAGGGCGGCGGCTTCGACCTCGGCGCCATCGTCGCGCGTAAAGACCGCGTCGTGAACCAGTTCCGCCAGGGCATCGCCGGCCTGATGAAGCGCCATGGCGTTGAAGTGCTTCGCGGCCGCGGCCGCCTCACCAGCCGCACCGCCATCGAAGTGAAAACGGATGCCGGCACGGTCGGCGTCAACGCCAAGCACATTTTCCTCGCGCCCGGCTCCGTGGCGAACCGCCTGCCCATCCCGGGCGCCGACGCCAAGGAAGTCGTCACCAGCGATGACCTGGTCACTCTTGCTGACGCGCCCGACAGCATCGTCATCATCGGCGCCGGCGCCGTCGGCCTCGAATACGCCTCGTACTTCAATGCGCTCGGCACCGAGGTGCATGTCGTCGAAGTGATGCCGCAGGTGCTGCCCTACGAGGACGCCGAAATCGCCGAGGCGCTCGCCCGGGCGATGAAGAAACTCGGCGTCAACATCCTGACCGAAGTGAAGGTGAAAGAAATCGTTGCCGATGGCGCTGGTCGCGCCGTCGTCTGCGAAACCAAGACCGGCGAGCAGCGCCTGCACGGCGATCTCGTCCTGCTCGGCGTCGGCCGCGGGCCGAACACCAAAGACCTCGGCCTCGACGCCGCCGGCGTCACCGCCGACCCGCGGGGCTATATCCGCGTCAGCGACACGATGCAATCGAGCGCCGAGGGCGTCTACGCCTTCGGCGATGCCGTTCAGGTCGAAGGCCTCGACCGCCACCCGCAACTCGCCCACCTCGCCTCCGCCGAAGGCAAGACCGCGGCCTGGAATGTCACCGGCAAGCCGTCGCGCTCCGATTACACTGCCGTGCCCGGCCCCGTCTTCTGTCTGCCCGAGGTCGCCAGCGTCGGCCTCAATGAGGCGCAGGCGGCGGCGCAGGGCCTCGACACGAAAGTGGGGCGCTTCCTCTTCCGCGCCAACTCGAAGGCGGTGGCCATCGGCGAAATCGAGGGGCTGGTGAAAGTCGTCCTGCGGAAGGACGACGGCCGCATTGTGGGGGTACAAATGCTCGGGCCGGAAACCACCGACCTGATCGCGCAGGCCACGCTCGCCGTCACCGCCGGCCTGACCGCCGACCAGATTGACCGCGTCATCTTTGCCCACCCGACCTTGAGCGAGGCGTTCGCCGAGGCCGTGGCCGATGCCGCGGGACACGCTGTCCACAAATGACACCACCTGGCAAACTCGGAACTAAACGCGCACCACATTCCACTGGAGGCTTCAGCATGGCGAAGCAAGGCACCGCAGCAATGGCAGTCCGCGCCCCGGAGGTCGCGGCGCTGCACGCAGACCGCAATCCGTACGAAATGGCGGTCGAGCAACTGGAAAAAGTTGCCGACCGCGTCGGGTTAAGCCCGGATTACCTGCGAATCCTGCGCAAGCCGCAGCGCGAACTGACCGTCAATTTCCCCGTCCGTTTGGACGACGGCAGTTTGCAGGTCTTCACCGGTTACCGCGTGCAGCACAACCTCTCCCGCGGCCCCGGCAAGGGCGGCATCCGCTATCACCCCGCCACCACGCTCGACGAGGTGCGCGCGCTGGCGATGTGGATGACCTGGAAGTGCGCTGTCGTCAACATCCCCTTCGGCGGCGCCAAGGGCGGCGTCATCTGCGACCCCAAGAACATGTCGCTCGGCGAACTCGAACGCCTCACCCGCCGCTACACCGCGGAAATCTCGCTGCTCATCGGCCCCGACTCCGACATTCCGGCGCCCGATGTCTACACCAACCCGCAGGTGATGGCGTGGATTATGGACACCTATTCGATGCACCGCGGCCGCACCACCCCCGCGGTCGTCACCGGCAAGCCGATCTCCATCGGCGGCTCGCAAGGCCGTAACGCCGCCACCGGCCGCGGCTGCGTCTTCGCCATCCGCGAGGCCGCCAAGCACATCGGCCTGAACTTGAACGGCGCCACCGAAGTCGTCCAGGGCTTCGGCAATGTCGGGTCGAACGCTGCGGAGATCTCCGAGCCGCTTGGCATCAAGGTCATCGCGGTCAGCGACTCGCGGGGCGGCGTCCGCAACGACAACGGCCTCGATGTCAAGAAACTCATCAAATACAAGGATGACACCGGCTCCGTCGTTGGGTTCCCCGGCAGCGAAGCCGTCAGCAACGAGGACATCCTCGAGATCTCCTGCGACATCTTGGTCCCGTCGGCCCTCGAAAACTCCATTACCGAAGTGAACGCGGCCAACATCAAGACCAAGATCGTCGCCGAGGGCGCTAACGGCCCCACCACCCCGGAGGCCGACGCCATCCTCTTCGACAACGGAGTCTTTCTCCTCCCCGACATTCTCGCCAATGCCGGCGGGGTGGTCGTCTCCTACTTCGAGTGGGTGCAGGCCCTGCAGGAGTTCTTCTGGACCGAGACGCAGGTCAATCACCAACTCGAAGAAGTCATGTGCCGCGCCTTCAACGAGACCCTGGCCACTGCGACCAAATTCCGCACCGATATGCGCACCGGCGCCTACATCAATGCGGTCACCAAGGTCGTCGAGGCCACGATCGTCCGCGGCATCTACCCGTAAGACGGTTGGACGGCAACCACGACATCGCCATGCTGAAACTGCGGTTGACGGGCGTCGTCGTGTTGAGCGCTCTCATTGCGCTCGGCACGGCGGCGCCCGCGTTCATCAAGATCCCGGTCGCGCCTCCCATTTCCGGCGGACTGCCCAGTACCTTTCGGGTGGAAGTCGTCGCCCGCAATCTCACCGTTCCCTGGGCCATCGGCTTTCTGCCCGACGGCCGCCTGATCTTCACCGAACGGCCCGGCCGCGTGTCGGTCCTCGACCCCCACGCACCCATTCCCGTCGCACCGACACAATTGACCGGCGTGCCGGCCATCCCGTCCGGTTTGAGCGAGGGCGGCCTGCTCGGCCTCGCTGTCCATCCCAACTTTGCGACGAACGGGTGGGTGTACCTGATGTATACGCGCCTCACCGGCGCCGGCCTTCGCAACCGTATCGAGCGCTTCCGCCTCGACGGCACCGCGCTGGTGGACGCCACCGTCATTGTGGACGACATCCCCGGCGCCAGCGGCCACGACGGCGGCCGCATCCGCTTCGGCCCCGACCGCCTGCTCTACATCTCGACCGGCGACGCCGGCGTGCCCAACAGTGCCCAAGACCTCAACGCTCTCTCCGGCAAAATCCTGCGCGTGCGCGATGACGGCAGCATTCCCTTCGACAACCCCTTCGGCAGCAACTCGGCGGTCTGGTCGCTCGGCCACCGCAACCCGCAGGGCTTCGACTGGGACCCCGTCTCCGGGACGCTGTACGAGACCGAGCACGGCCCCTCCGGCAACGATGCGCCAGGCGGCGGCGACGAGATCAACATCATCGACGCCGGGCACAACTACGGCTGGCCGATCATTCATCACACCATGACCGCTCCGGGCCTCGAAAGCCCGCGCCTCGAATACACGCCCGCCATCGCGCCGTCGGGCGCCTCCTTCTACCGCGGGACGCGACTGACCATTTGGCGGAACAACTTCTTCTTCGCCACGCTGCGCGGGACCGACATCCACCGCCTGGTCTTGAGTTCGACCAACCGCCGCGTCATCGTGAGCGACTCCCCGCTTTTCCGCGGCGCGTTCGGCCGTATCCGCGATGTCGTTAGCGGACCGGACGGCGCGCTCTACTTCTCCACCAGCAACCGCGACGGCCGCGGCATCCCCGCCGCCGATGATGACCGCATCCTGCGCATCGTCCCGATTGGGACGACTGGACCGCCGCCGCCCGGGTCGCCGCCGGTGCGCAAGTGACCTGGGAAGCCCGAGTGCGCCGACTCTTGTGTGTGCTGACCTTCGCGGCGCTGGCGGTAAGCCTCGGCTGCCAGAACGCCAATTCCTCGGCGCCCGCCAGCGGCGACGCGGCCGCGTTCACCATCGAGACCGTCGCCGCCAACCTGCGCGTCCCGTGGTCTCTGGCGTTTCTGCCCGATGGACGGCTCATCTACACCGAGCGCCCTGGCCGCGTCAGCATCCTCGACCTGAAGGGCGCGCTGCCGGCCACCCCGGTGCCCGTCACCGGCACCCCCGAAGAAGTGGCGCCCGCCGGCGAGGGCGGCCTGATGGGCCTGGCGCTGCACCCGCAGTTCGCCGCGAACCACTGGCTATATTTGTCGCTCACCTACTCCGAGGCGGCGCGGCAGTTCCGCAACCGCGTCGTGCGCTATCGCCTCGACGGCACGCACTTGACCGACCGCAAGGTCATCCTCGACGCGCTGCCCGGCGCCGGTGTCCACGACGGTTGCCGCCTGCGCTTCGGCCCCGACGGCAAACTCTATGTCACCACCGGCGATTCGGCGCAGCGCGAACTGGCGCAGCAGATGGACTCGCTCGCCGGCAAAATACTGCGCCTCAACGATGACGGCAGCATCCCCGGCGACAACCCGTTCCCGAACTCGCTCATCTACACCTTCGGCCACCGCAACCCCCAGGGCATCGACTGGCAGCCCGGCACCAAGCGCTGCTACGAGGCCGAGCACGGCCCCTCCGGCTTCGACGGCCCCGGCGGCGGTGATGAGGTGAATTACATCGAGGCAGGCAAGAACTACGGCTGGCCGGTCATCCATCACCGCCAGACCCACGAAGGGATGGTCAGCCCCATCGCCGAGTGGACGCCCGCCACCGCGCCGTCCGGCTGCTCGTTCTACACGGGCGACAAATTCCCGGCGTGGAAGGGGAACCTGTTCGTCTGCTTCCTGCGCGGCGCGGACCTGCAGCGACTGGTGATTGACGCCGCCGATCCGGGCAAGGTCGTGACGAACACCGGGCTGTTCAACGGCAGGTATGGCCGGCTGCGCGACTGCGTCACCGGCCCCGACGGCGCGCTCTATTTCTGCACCAGCAACCAGGACGGCCGCGGCAGCCCCGCCGCGGACGATGACCGCATCCTGCGCCTCGTCCCCGCCCCGCGCTGAAATGGGGAACGAAGGCTTCAGGAGCTCGTCAGAACGCGAGCGAGTCGGCGCAATGCCCCAGCACTTCCACGAGGCGACTCGAGCGAATGCTCCCAAATACGAATGACAGCCCATCCGGACTTTCGCAGAGCCCAGTTCATTTGCCGGTCTCGTGTGCGATTCGTCAGGACTTTTTGTTTCCAGTATTTCCTATTGTCTGCTGGCATGCGGTAACAGTGCGGGCACCCATGCCAGAAGCATCCATCGAGAAAGACAGCGACTCGATTCTTCGGAAAGACAAGGTCTGGTTTCCCGGGGAGCGAGATGCTTCGACGCCAGCCAGTCATTCGAGAATGTCGAAGAAGCCGGATGAATTTCAATTCCGTTGAAGCATTGCCGCTCGAGCGAATGGATGACATGTTGCGAGCGCGCTGCTCGCGTGTGAGCCAATCAGCCACGTTTCTTGCGTTTGGGGCGGATGCTGGCGTACTTGGTCTCAAGCCAGCCGAGCAGATACAGTTGATCGTCGACTGTGGCACGCCGAACCTGCTTGAGGAGTTCCAAACGCCGCGGTTTGGGGGGCGCCGTGGCTTGGAGTCCTTGATTGCAATTTGTGCAAACTGCCCGAAGATTCTCTGGTGTGTCCGGCCCGCCTTTCAATTTGTCAATGATATGTCCCATCGTCAGTTGTATCTTCCTCTTCGGGTTGTATGGGTCTGCATCACCGGCAGCAATTCCGCACATTATGCAGGTGTAGCCGTTGCGTTCCAGTACAAACGCTCTGGTCTGCTTCGAAATCCCACGGTGAAAGGACGGGGTCCGATCGATGGTTTCCAGGAGGTACTGTCCGGGTTTGAGGTTCTGCCGGTCCTTGTGCGACAAGATTTGATAACCGAAGTCATCTCGCAGTTCACGAAGGCGGCGTGACCACTGTTCGACATCACCAGCGGCCTTTCGGATTTCCTGCCAGCGAAGCACTCGCCCGACATTGGCAAGAAGGAATGCTAACACCCGGCCGCGGGACCCGCGCCCGACTTCTGGAGGAATTTCAATGTGTGTCTTCTTCATGTTCTATCACCGCTGTGTGAGGCGAACACTAGCTGGCGTTCGCGCCGAGCACGGGGCTTTCGGGACAGTGCGGCGGCGATTGCCGCTCCAACAGCTTCGGCAACCGGCGGAGGGAACGCGTTGCCAATTTGACGGTATGCAGCAGTCTTGCTGCCGCAGAATGTCCAGTTGTCTGGAAAACCCTGAAGTCTTGCCGCCATGCGAAGCGTCAGACGAGGCATGCCGTTCGCAGCGAAGTCACGACCTGGAGGCTCGTCTGCGATCCCCAAGCCGTCAACTCCGAGCGCCGCCCACTGTTGGCGCGCGCGGGTGGGTCCCAAATCTGGTCCGCCGTGCTTCCTTGAACCGCCAACAAGTGTTGGTGCGACACTTGAAGCCCGCAGAGCCCAAGCGGCCGCTCCCTTCCATCCTCCTGATGCCATGAGGTCTGCAAGTGCTTCTCCGACTGCAGGCGCGCTTCCGTCTGGCTCGGGCCACTCGAACGACTCAAAGTAATTCTTTCGCAGGGCAACCAAGAGAAAGCGAGGCCTCAATTGCGGCACCCCAAAGTTGCTAGCATGAAGAATTCGCCATGAAGATTGAAAGCCTAGAGACTCAAGTGTGGCCAGGACATTCTTCCGGTACCCCGCAAAGCGATCGCTTGAGAAACCGCGAACATTTTCCAGCAGGACAGCCGCAGGACTGCATTCTTCGACGACTCGAAGGGCTTCTGGAAACAAGTCCCGTTCATCCTTTGCTCCGAGTTGTTTCCCCGCGATCGAAAAGGGGGGGCACGGTACACCGCCCGCTACCAGATGCACTCCCTTATAGGACCGGCCATCGAAGTTGTGCAGATCATCTTCAATGACCTGCCATCGGGGACGGTTCGCCTTCAAGGTTGCACACGCGGCCGGATTGATCTCCACCGCGGCGCGCAAGGCGAATCCAGCGCGTTCGAGGCCGAGTGCTTGGCCACCAGCTCCGGCACACAATTCAAGGACAGTAATAGGCATTGCTGAACCCCATAATCGCGGATCAGTTAGACTTGTAACCAGCAAAGTGCTAACCGTCAAGTGAATACATTGCAATCACCGCCCCGCCGCTTTGACCTCCGTGTCAGCGCCATCATTCCGGTCGGCGACCGCCTGCTGGTGAACGAGGCGCACGACGAGCGGCTCGGTGGCGTCTGGCACGCCTGCTTCGGCGGGCGGCTGGAGTGGGGCGAGCGCGCCGCCGATTGCCTCGCCCGCGAACTGCGCGAGGAACTCGGCCTCGCGGTCGACATCGGCCCGCCCGTCTATCTCCACGAGTACCGGTATCAGGACGGCGATGTACCCGTGCACGAAGTTGGCCTGTACTTCTTGATTGCGGCGCAGGCGCTTTCGGCGGTCACCGCACGCGAACCGGGGCTGCATCCGGTCGTGGTTGACCTGGAGACGCTGTCGCGCACGCTCTACCCGGAAGTGTTGCGCGAGCATTTGCTGCGCGACCTGCGAGTCGGATTCCCGCCGCTGGTGCGGCACTTGGTGAGCGGGGACTTCGGCGGCGCGGTCTAGAAGCGGAAGCGGAGTTCGAGCTGGCCGGACTGCTCGAGCGTGCGCTCGCCGGCGGTGAGGATTTCGGGGCGGTCAATCAGGCGGTAACGCAGCAGCAGGCCGGTGGAGCGCGAGGCCTTCCATTCAACGCCGAAGGTCATCAAGTTGGTGGCGTCGGGGCCGAAGAAAGTGGCGCTGCCCTGCCGCATCAGCGTTTCGTAGCCGAGCGAGAGACTCAAGCGCGAGCCGAGGTCGTGCGCATACTCCCCGCCGATGGTGTACAGCTGCGGGTCGATGAGCAGGAAATTGGCGCCGCCCAGCGCCGCCGGATTCACTCGCAGCGGCGTCGCCGTTGTGGGCAGCTGCTCGCTGTAGGCCGCCAGCAGCGGCCGGGCGCCGGCGCTCGCCAGGTCGGGCTGGCGCAAAGTGACGCCCGCGGTGTCGCGGCTGCCGATGCGGAATTCAAGCGACGCTTCTCGGCTGCGCATAAACTGCACGGCCCGCGTTGCGGCAGTGGGGTCAATGCCGAACGATGACAATTCGTCGCGCAACTCCGACACGAGTTGCTCGAGTTTCCACCCGAGGATCGCCCGCTGGCTGCCGCTCAAATCCACGACCAATTCCTGCGCGGCTTGGGCCGCGTAGCGGTTCGCGTCTGCCCCGCCTTGCAGCGTCGCCAGCATCGGGACAATGCGCCACGCCATCTCGGAGCGGGTCAGCAGCCGCGGTTCGTCGCCCGCCGGCACGACGGGCTGGCGCAGCAGGCCGGCGGTGGTCAGGTCATCGAGGAACCGGTAGGTCCAGTGATTGGCCGGGACGGTGTCGAACCAACTCGCGGCAAAAACAGGCGTCGCGCCCACTGCGAGCGCGACCGCGAGCAAGCCCAGAATCGATGTTCGCCTGTGCATCATTCCCTGTGTGATTATACCACCACACGCCAAGTAAAACGCCGCCGAATTGCCCGTTTGCGGCCTGCTACCAACCCCGCCGATGGACAGCGTATTTGGCGTCCAGGGCCTCATTTTTCTCGTCTCCGCCCGCCACATTGGCGCTGCGCAAGACGGGCGGCTCGACGCCCCGGCCGGCTAGGAGTTCGACCGTGCGGACGAGCGTGGCATTGACCAGCAGGCAGCCGGCGACGACCGACAACGGCCCCACCGGCTCCGGCACGCCCGGCAGCGTCACCGCCGCATCGCCGGCCGACACGCCAGTATCGAGCACGAAGTCCGCGATTTCGAACAGCCGCTTCCCGCTCGAATGCCGCGAGGGCTGGCTGTTGGCGTGCGGCAGCGAGGTGACGGCGACGACGGTCAGCCCCGCTTCGCGCCCCGCCAACGCCATCTCGACGGGGAACGCGTTGCGCCCCGAATTCGAGACGACGAACAGCACGCCGCCCGCCATCGGCCTGGCGTCGGCGAGCAGGTGCCGGGCAAAGCCCTCGACCCGCTCGCCGCGCCCGAAGGAGAAATCGGGAATCAGTCCAATGCACGCCAGCCCGCCGGCGCGGTGGAACGCCTCGGCGGCGACGAGGAACGAGTGTCCGCTGCCGGTGGTGTAGAGCAGCCGGTCGTTCGCCACCGCATCGGCGCACGCCTGCGCAGCGCGTTCAATCCCATCGCGTTGCGCGGTGCGCAGGGTGTCGAGCGCCGCCGAGGCGTGGGCGAAGTAGGTGTCGGCGGCGGTGACGGGCGCCGGTTCAGACATAGCTGCCGGCGATCCACCCGATGGACAATCCGATGAACACGAAGGTGCCCGACAAAATCAGACACGGCCACAAAATGTCGGGAAACATCATCGCATTGAGAATCGAGGCCAGCATCGCAATCGACAGCACCATCAGGACGGCGGGCGAAAAGTGCTCGTCGAGCAGCCCGACGACGATGTAAACGCCCATCGCCAGCCAGGGGCTGATCAGCGCCGGCAACAGCAGCACCACGCCGACCGGCGCGGCGAAGACATCGGCGCCGCGCTCCCGGCTGCCGAGGACATACGAGTAGACGACTTCGTCGTTGAAATCGGGCCACAGCCCCGACCCGGCGCTCAAGAACCCGACGAGCACCCCCATCGCCGCACCCAGGACCACCATCATCGACGGGATGCCGAAGAACAGCGACTGCCCGGGCCGCTGCCGAATCAGCACCGCCGACAGCGCCACAGCCGCCAAAGTGCCGAGGATGATCACCGACAAATGCACGGGCTGCTGATAGACGGTGGTCACGGGCGTGTCGTCGACTTCTTCCCGCTTGCCCGCTTTCAGTTCGGTGGTCTCGTTGAGGAGTTGCCAATACCGTTGATTCTCCGGCTCGAACTGAACGGCGAAGTTGTACATCGTCAGCGCGGTGTCATATTTCTTCTGCTCGCGGGCGATGTCGCCGAGCATCACATAGGCCCGGGCGTCGCGCTGTGCGGCTTCGCGGGCCTGGTTCGCATAGGTCGCCGCCTCGCCATACTGGTGGCGGATGAGCGACAGGTCGGCGAGCAGCAGCGCCCGCTCGACGCCCTCGACGCGCTCGACGGCGTTGGGAACCGGCGGCCCTTCGCCGCGGCCGGCGCCGCGCAGGGCCTGGTCATACTCGGTGCGGTTGCCCTCGGTCAGGAGCAGGTAGGCGTTGACCAGGTCGCGCGCCGTCTCGTCCTTCAGCAGCAGGTCGGCGGCGGTGTCGGGGCGATAGCGGCGCAGGCGGGCGCGAAACTCCGTGCGGACTTGGCTGTGCGCGGCGCCGTGCGAGAGGCCGAGCACTTCGTACGCGTTTTTGTCGCGGGCCATGCGGGTGCGCGCAGTATAGGCAGCGGCCCGCGGCAGGGTCAATTGCCGCCTTGACACTGCGGCGGGCGCGCCCGCAGACTGCCGCCGTGATCATTGACGCCGCGGCCCCGACGCGCATCGACCTGGCGGGCGGCACGCTCGACATTGCGCCGCTCTATTTGCTGCTTGAAGGCGGCTGCACTATCAATCTGGCCATCACGCGCTACGCGCGGGTCCGCCTGGAGCCGGCCCGCGGCATCGTGCTCGTCTCCGAGGACACCGGCGACCGCGCCGAGGCCGAACAGCCGAGGGACCTGGATGTGACCGGCCCGCTCGGGCTGGTGGCGCGGGCGGTGCGCTTCGTGGCCCCACCGGGCGGCGTGCAAGTGACGACTCGCGTCGAAGTGCCGGTCGGGTCGGGATTGGGGGCGTCGTCGGCGCTGCTGGTGGCGTTGCTCTCGGCGCTCCTCCGCTGGCGCGGCGAGGACTGGGAGGCGAAGCGGCTGCTGCAAGTCGCCGCCAACCTGGAGGCGCAAGTCATCCGCATCCCGACCGGCTGGCAGGATTTCTATGCGGCGTACTACGGCGGCCTGAACTTGCTGACTTATGGGATTGACGGTGTTGCGCGCGAAGCGCTCAAAGTGCCTGGCGGACCGGCGAAAGTCGCCGAGCACCTCGCGTTGTGCTACACGGGTGCGTCGCACCACTCCGCCGTGTCGAATTGGGCGATGCTGAAGGGCTTCATCGAGGGCGGCGAGACCGTCGGGCACCTCACGCGCATCCGCGATACGGCTGTGAAGATGCGGAAGCAGCTCGAAATCGGTGACTGGGTGCATTTCAATGTCCTGATGGGCGAGGAATGGGAGAACCGGAAACGGCTGGCGCCCGGCGTCAGTACACCCGAGATCGATCGGGTGATCGAGGGAGCGGCGACGGTCCCCGCCGAAAACGGCAAGGTCTGTGGCGCCGGCGGCGGTGGGTGTGTTGTCATCCCCATTGACCCTAAGCAGCGCAAGGCGGTTGAACAGGCCATTTCGTATGCCGGCGCGACGGTGCTGCCCTTCGAGGCAAGCGCGCAGGGCGTGACTGTCACGGTGACCGAACCGTGAATGGGGCAGGGGAGCGCCGCGCCAAACCGAATCGGGAGAGCGAATGAAACCGCAACCGTTCCAGAGCCCGCGCCTGCCGCGCCCGAAGGCGCCCTACAGCCAAGCCGTCCGCGCCGGCGACTTTCTCTTCATTTCCGGTCAGGTGGGCGTGCATCCCGACACGAACGAGATGGTGCTCGACTCGTTCGAGGCGCAAGTGGAGCGCACGCTTGAAAACCTCAAGATGATCGTCGAAGACGCCGGCCGCACGCTCGCTGATGTGGTGAAGACCAGCGTCTTCCTCGCCGACATCGAGCAGTTCGGGGCGTTCAACGGCGTCTACAAGCGCTACTTCGGCGACGCCCCGCCCGCCCGCTCCGCCTTCCAGGCGTCCCGCCTGCCGTTCGGCGCGCTCATCGAAATCGAGGCCATCGTCTGGATGGGCGACTGACCGCCGCGCTCTGCTATCATCGGCGGTGGAGGGCATCGAGCGAATGAGTGCATCGGGAATGCGGCCGAGCGAGCGGATCTTCTCCCTGGGCGCACGCGTTTTTCTGCTGGGAGTGGTCGCGGCGCTCATCGGGATCCTGCCGCCCGTGTTCCACACAGCGCCGGCCGTGGTGTGGATTGGGTGCCTCGCCGCGCTGCTCGGCGGGCTGGGGATGATGATTGGCTATCGCCCTCACAAGTAGCCGCGCCGCATTCACTTTGCCTCCTCGTTTCCGTGTCGCCTCGTTGTTTCGGTACCGCCGGCGTCCACGCCGGTTCCATTCACTGCGAGACAATTGCACCGGCCTAGAGGCCGGCGGTACCCCAATAACACCTCGTTTCCTTGTTTCCTTGTTTCCTCGCTGTCGCCACTTCGCCCTCACCCGCCCCTCGCGATTGCTCGGGGCACCCTCTCCCGTTTGGGAGAGGGACTGCGCGTCTACCTGTTCAGTTTGCCGACCGCTCTGTCCGAATCAGGGGGAGAGCGAACACCGGCGAGACGCCGGCGCTACCGTGCAACCTCGCTTCCTTGTTTCCTTGTTTCCTCGCCGTTGGGTGTTGAATGTTCACTGAACTCATCACCGAAACTCAATTCGGCCGCGCCCTCGCCATCTTCGCCCTCGCGTTGCTGGTCGGGTGCGTATTCGTCGGCGGTGTATCCGGCAGGTGGCGCGGCGCGGTGCGCGGTGCCGCAGTCGGCGTACTCGGGCCCCTGGTGTTGGCGCTGTGGTGGCTGCACCTCTGGTTCGTCGACCACCTGGGGGTGGACCGGTGGGCGACAGTCGGCGCCACGCTCGGCGCCGGCGCGGTCGCCGGCGCGGGGTTGGGGCTGCTGTGGCGGCGGGTGTGGCGGCGCTAGACAAGGAGGCGGCGATGCACATGTGGCGGGACAGTGACGCAGATGTGGCGACGCTCGGCGGGAAGACCGTCGCCATCATCGGCTACGGCACCCAGGGACGGGCGCAGGCGCTCAACTTGCGCGATAGCGGCTTGCGCGTTGTGGTCGGCGCGCGGCGCGAGGGGCCGTCGTGGGCGCGGGCCATCGAGGACGGCTTCGCGCCGGTCGCCGCGGCGGAAGCAGCGGCCGCGGCCGAAATCATCACGCTGCTGGTGCAGGACCACCGGATGGGCGAGGCCTTCGCTGAAATCGCGCCGGCGGTGACGCCGGGCAAGGCGCTCGTCTTCGCACACGGTTTCGCCATTCGGTTTGGTCTGGTGGCGCCGCCGCCGGGGGTGGATGTCATCCTGGTCGCGCCCGCGGGGCCTGGAAAGCAGTTGCGCGACCTCTATGCAGCCGGCCACGGGATGGTGGCGATGCTCGGCGTCGAGCAGGACGCAACGGGCGGCGCGCAGGCATTGGGGCTGGCCTATGCGAAGGTGCTCGGCTGCACCCGCGCCGGCGTCTTCGCCACGACTTTCGCCGAAGAGACCGAGTGCGACCTCTTCGGCGAACAGGCGGTGCTGTGCGGGGGGATGTGGGCGCTGGTGCGGGGGGCGTTCGAGACGCTGCTCGACGCCGGCTATCCCGCGCACGCCGCGTTCTTCGAGGTGGTCTACCAGGTCTCGTTGTTGGCGTCGCTGCTGCAGCAATTCGGCCCGGCGGGGATGCGCGCGCGCATTTCGGACACCGCGGAATACGGGATGCTGACCCGCGGGCCGCGCCTCGTGGACGACCGCGTTCAGGAGACGATGCGCCAGATGCTCGACGAAGTGCGCTCCGGCGCGTTCGCGCGAGAGTGGCTGGCCGACGCGGCGAAGGGCCTGCCGCGATTGCGGGCGCTGCGGGAGCAGGACGCCGGCGACCGCCTCAATGCGGTCTTCGACGAGATGCAGCGCCAAGTCGCCTGGACGGGTGGCTAGCGGCGCAGCAGATAGACGACCAGCGCGCCGACAGCGGACAGGAGCAGACTGATGGCGATGCTGGTGCCGAGCGGGAAGAAGAACACGAAGTTGTCGCGCTTGACATAGATGTCGCCGGGCAGCCACCGCCAGCCCGCCGACCCGGCCAGCCGGCTGCCCGCCCAGAGGATGACGCCGACCAGCACGAACAGCGCGCCGAGGCCGACGAAGAGACGGGCGAGCGGATCGAGCGCGGACGGCGGCGGGTTCACCGGGTCGGGATTTTACACCGCGGCAGCGCGGCCGTGAATGGAACCGACGCGCGGCGATTTGCTATACTGCCCGCGTCCTCGCAAGGAGGCCCGCTATGCGTCTCGTCGCCCGCGTCTGCGCCGCACTCTTGGTCGCGTCGCTGCTGATTCCGCATGCCTTCACTGCGGCGCCCACGCGTCCCGGATTTGACCCGGCGACGATGCTGCGCGCTAGTGAAGTGAAGCCCGGCGAGATCGCCATCGGCAAGACCGTCTTCAAGGGCACGACCATTTCGCAATTCCACCTCACCATTCTGGGCATCGAGAAGAACTCGGTTTCGGGCGAGGACATCATCCTGGCGCGTGTCACTGACGGCCCGCTCATCCAGCGCGGGGCCGGCATCTTGTCGGGGATGAGTGGCAGCCCGGTGTATGTGCGCGGCAAACTCATCGGCGCGATCGCCTATGCGTGGGATTATCAGAAGGAGCCGATCGCCGGCGTCACGCCCATCGCGGCGATGCTCGACAGTTGGGAGCCGGCCGGGCGGGCGCTGACGATGGCGCCGGTCAATGTGACCGTGCCTGCACACGACGGCCTGGCGGCGCAGCCGGCGACGCTGCGGCCCGCCGGGATGGTGGCGGCGGCCTCCGGGTTTTCGCCGCGGTCGGTGCGGAAACTGCAGGAACTCTTCGAGCCGTACGGCATCCGCGTCGTCGCCGCCGCGGGTGGCGGGACGGTGGTGGCGCCGTACACGCTGGCGCCCGGCGCCGCGCTCGGTCTGCGCCTGGCGAGCGGTGACCTCGACCTCACCATTACCGGCACGCTGACCTATTTCAAGAACAACCGCTTCGTCGCGTTCGGGCACCCGGCGTTCGGCGTCGGCGACACGGAAATCCCGGTGGCGTCGGCGTATGTGGTGGATATGATGCCGAGTTATTTCGACTCGTTCAAAATGAGCGCGTCGATCAAGAACATCGGCGTGATGACGGCGGACCGGAACTGGTCGATCGGTGGCGTGCTTGGCAAATCGGCGCGGACGGTGCCGCTGGCGGTGACCATTCACAACGGCGGCGTCACGCACACCTTCAACGCGCAGATTACGCGGCAGCGCGAAGTGTTCTCCAGCGTCGCCGCGACGGTGGCGATGACGCTGCTCGACCGCGTGCGCGGCATGACGGGCGAGGGGACGCTGCGGGTCGCCACGCGTGTGCAGCCGCATGGCCGCCCGGCCTTGGAGCGCCGCGAGCTGGTGTATTCGCCCTTTGACGCGGCGTTGGAGGGGGTGTTCCTGGCGGTGGCGCAGCCGCTCGGCCTGCTGTCGAATAACGATTTCGAGCGCGTCCCCGTGGATGGAGTCAGCATTGATATTGAAATCCTGCCAAAGCGCCAGTCGGCGATCATCAAGCGGGCGCGCATCGTGCAGGCGGACATCCACCCGGGCGACACGGTGCCCATCGAGGTCGAACTCGAGCCGCACGGGCTGCCGGCAGTGACGCAGACGCTGTCGCTGCCCCTGCCCGCCGACCTGCCGCCGGGGACGGTCCGGGTGATCATCTCGAGCGGCGCCGACGCCGAGGCCGCGGTCTCGCAAATCGGCATCACGCGCTCGCTCATCACGAATCTCGACCAATTGATTGCCGCCTATCAGCGGCAGGGGTCGCCGCAAGAATTGGTCTTGCAGGCGGCGCTCCCGCTGACGGGCGCGGAAGTGCAGGGCGTGGTTCTGCCGATGCTGCCGCCGTCGCTGCTCGGGGCGCTGAACATGGAGGCCGACAGCGCGGTGCGCCCGCGGCGCGATGTCGCGACGGTGCGCGCCGAGACCGACTGGGCGCTCGACGGGCGCGCGCTCTTGTCGCTGCGCGTGACGCCGCTGCCGGGTGTGCAGGGCCAGCGGGGCACGCCGCCGCCGACCACCCCGCCCGATGAGAGCGGGGGTGACGAGGAGTCGCTGCTGCCGTTCGACTTGAGCACGGCGGGCGTTGCGACCGCAGGGCCGGTCGACGCGCAGCGGCACGCAGTCGCGGCGTCTGCGCCCGCGCCCGCGCCCGACGACAGCGCTGAAGAAGAAGTCGACGACGGCGGCAAGCCGCTGGCGCGCCAACCGAAGGCGTGGACACACAGCGCCGCGGCGGACTTCGCGCCCGGGCGCTTCGAGAACCTGGCGCTGCTGCCGCAGGGCGGGCTGACTTTGCAGCCGCCCGCCGCCGACCTGGCGACCATTCCCGACGTGGCGCCGTGGGCGGTGGCGCGCCGCGGCGACGACATCTTTGTCGGCGGCGCGACGAGCGGAGTTATCTACCGCGTCAGCGCCTCGCACCCGGGCGGCCAGGCGGACATCTATTTCAAGACGGGCGACCTGTGCGTGACGGCGCTCGCCGTCGCGGGCGACGGCTCGCTCTACGCGGGCACGGCGCCGGGCGGACGCATCTTCCGCATCACCGGCGCCAATGCGGGCGTTGAATTCGCCGACCTCGACGCGGTGTATGTGTGGGATATTCTGCCGCGCGCCGACGGCTCGCTGTTGGCGGCGACGGGGACGAGCGGGATCGTGTACGCGGTGGCGGGCGACGGCGCCGCGACGCCCTACTACGCCACGCACGCCACGCACGCGCTGCGGCTCGCCGCGGGCGAGGGCGGTGTCGTGTATGTGGGCACGGCTTTTGACGGGACGGTGCACCGGGTGACCGGGCCGAACCGCGGCGGGCCGGTCTTCAGCAGCACGGATCTGTCGGTGAGCGCCCTGGCGCTGTCGGGCGACCGGTTATTCGTCGGGACCTCGCCGCGCGGGCGCGTCTTCGAAATCGGCGCCGACGGCGCTGCACAGGTGCGCTACACGGCGGCGCGGCCGAGTTCGGTCTACGCCCTGGCGCCGGACGGCGACCGCAATGTGCTGGTGGCCGTCGGCCCCGAGGGCGCGGTGTTGAACGCGTCGGCTGACGGCGCCACGGTGCGCTGGAAGCCCGGCGCCGGGCAGATCGTCGGGCTGGCGGGCTCGGGCGACGGGCTGATCGCGGTGGCGACCGGACCGGCGCGCGTCGTCGCGCTGACGCCGGCATCGGCGGCGCCGCGCGAGGGGCGTTTCGTGTCGCAAGTGCTCGACGCCGGCGTCACCGCGCAGTGGGCCTGGGTCTCGTGGCTGGCGCAGCAGCCGGCGGGCGCCGAGGTGTTCGTGCAAACCCGGTCGGGCGACACGCCGGCGGTCGGCGCGCAATGGAGCGACTGGTCGTCGCCGTATCGCGTCGCGCACGGCCAGCGCATCACGAGTCCGCCCGGGCGGTTCCTGCAATATCGCCTGACGGCAACCGCCGGCGACGCCGGCGCGGCGCCGGTCGTCCGGCAAGTGAAGGTGAGTTACCTGCAGCCGAACACGCCCCCCGAGGTGCGCGTGACGCAGCCCGCGGCGGGGGCGTTTTGGTCGGGCGAGAAGACCATCAAGTGGTCGCCGCGCGATGCCGACGGCGACTCGGTCGCCGTGACGGTGGAGTACTCGAAGGACCAGGGCGCCACCTGGGAGACGCTCGCCGAGTCCGTGACGGAGACCGTGTTCGACTGGGACACCAGCGACTTGCCCGACGGCGATTACCTCATCCGCCTCACCGCCAGCGATGAACCCTCGAACGCCACGGGTGCGCGCAGGACCGTGGCGCTGGCGAGTGTCGTGGTGGACAACACCGACCCGTCGCTGCTGGCGTCGGCGGCAGAAGGGGACCTGGCGGGCGGAACACCAGCCACGATCAAGGGGCAGGCGGCAGACACCTGGTCGGGCGTCGCCGGCATCAACTACAAGACCGACAACGGCCCGTGGCGCGCGGTGCCGATCGGCGCGGGCGACCTTGCCGGCGCGCTGGCGCCGTTTGAATTCAAGACCGCGGCGCTGGCCGAAGGCGACCACACCATCTCGTTGCGGGTTTACGACCTGGCCGGCAACACGGCGGACCGAACGCTGAAACTGACCGTGAAGAAACCGGCCACGAAGGCCGAATGACAGGAGGCGCGTGATGGCAGTCGACGCATTTGTGCTGATTACGGTGGACGGCGGGCAGGTGCCGGAGGTCGTCAGCGCGCTGCAGAAAGTCGCAGGCGTGCAGCGGGCGCAAGCGGTGACCGGCCCCTACGATGTGATTGCGGTCGTCGAAGCGCCCGACCTGCGCTCGCTCGGCGAGATGGTGGCGGGCCAGGTGCGCGGCATTCCCGGCGTCGAGGACACGATCACTTGTATTAGTGTGTGACGCTTGGGACCAGGAAGGCGGGGATGCAGGGAGGCAGTGATTGCGTTCGCAATTCGCTGCCTCGGGTGTAAGCCGGGAGTGGGAATGCGAGTATTCGGGGAGGCAGTGACTGCGTTCCCGCCTTCCTGCCTCCCCGGTCACTTCAGTTTGTTGATCTCCGCCAGGACGGCCTGCAGGTCGTCGGTGGGATCAAGTGCCCGCGCACCTTCGGTCAGGAGTTCGCGGGCCGGGTGGTCGAACTCCTTCGCAGTCTTCCAGCGCACGACATAGGCCGGGCGGCGCAGCCGGACGGCGCGCCGCGCCGTCTCGATGGCGCCGCCGCGCGAGCGCGTCTGCACGACAATCACCGCGTCGCTCAATCCCGCAATCGTGCGGTTGCGTGCCATCAGCAGTCCGGTCAGCGCCTGCGTGCCGGGCGGCTGCTCGGAAACCAGCGCGCCGCGCTCGCGGAGGGCGTCGGCGAGTTCGTAATTCTCGGGCGGGTAGAGGCGGTCGATGCTGCCGCCCAGGCAGGCGACGGTGACACCGCCCGCGGCGACCGTGCCCTCGTGCGCCGCAGTGTCAATGCCGCGCG
Organism: uncultured bacterium; assembly: GCA_964400165.1. Lineage (GTDB taxonomy): Bacteria > Armatimonadota > Hebobacteria > CAYNSX01 > CAYNSX01 > CAYNSX01. The sequence goes on along the minus strand of CAYNSX010000007.1, from coordinate 7,045 downwards.
CCAAGCCGCTGATGACCGCGCAGCCCTGCGACACCAGCCACTCGGCGGCGCGGGCCGACCACTCGCGACCGCAGTCGTCCGGCTGGCGGGTGCCGACCAGCGCCACCGCCGGCTGCTCGGCGGCGGGCAGCGTGCCGTATACATAGAGGACGGGCGGCGCGTCGTGCAGCGCGCGCAGGCGCGCTGGGTAGGCGGCGTCGCAGAGGCGGACGACGGCGATGCCGTCATCGGCGAGAACCTGCAGCACCTGGTCGACTGCGCCCGGGTCATGGGCGAAATCATGAATACGCTCCGCCACGGCGGCGGAGACGAACGGCACCGCGCACAAGTCCTCGATCGAGGCGCGGGCGGTGTTGGCAGCGCTGCCGAAGTGTTCGAGTAGATTCCTGAAGCCGACCGCGCCGACGCCCGCCATATTCAGCAGCACCCAGGCGGCCAGGGGCTCGGCGGCGGACGCACGGTCGGCGAGTGAATCGGCGCGGCGGGTGCGGGGGCGCGTCATGGCGGCGGCGCGAACGGGTTCACCCAGTCGGGGCCGGGGCAATCGCACGGCGATTCGCCCTGGGCGACGACGGCGGTGAAGAGTTGGTGCACTTGCTCGGCGCTGCGCTCGGTCGCAGTGCGGATGACATGGTGCGACAGGTGCGATTCACCGAGACCCGCGGCCCAGTTGGCGAGCACCGCGACCGCGGCGTAACACATCCCGGCCTCGCGCGCCAGAACGACTTCGGGCACATTCGTCATCCCGACGACATCGGCGCCGGCGCGCTGCAGCATCAGCACCTCGGCGGGCGTCTCGAAGCGCGGGCCTTGCGTGCAGGCATAAGTCGCCGCCGGGTGCAGGTCGGTGTCGAGGCCGAGCCGGTCGGCGGCGCGGATGAGGACGCCGCGCAGCGTCGGGCAATACGGGTCGGTCATATCGGGATGGTGGAGCGGCATCCCGTCGCTGCCATCGAAGTAAGTGTCGGAGCGGCCGTGCGTGCAGTCGATGAATTGCGTGAGGACGGCGAGCGTGCCGGGCGGCATCTCCGGATTGATGGCGCCGACGCTGGCCGTGGCCAGGACGCGCCGCACACCCGCCGCGTCGAGGGCGGCGATGTTGGCGCGGTAGTTGATCTGATGCGGCGGGATATTCGCCCGCGGGCCGTGGCGCAGGAGCAAGACGACCTCGCGCCCGCCGAGCGCGGCGCGGCCGAGGACGGCCTCGCCGTAGCGCGTCGGAACGGTGGCGAAAGTGGCGCGCTCGGCGGCGCTGGCGGGAAAGCCGGTGCCGGCGATGATGGCGAACACACCGCCCTGTTCCGCCCGCGGCGGGCGCCTCCTGCCTCGCCTTGACCCGCAGGGGGCGGGTGCTACAATCCGCGCAGCCGTCTGGAGCGGCGACGGCGCGGTGCGGGAGAGCGGCGTGCGCAAGGCAGCATCCACGACCTGGCCGGACCTGGTCGATTTCGTCTTCGACCCGCGCGTGTCCGCGGAATGCGACCGCCTGTCGCACGAACTGACGGCCTTGCGGCGGGATCTGGCGGCGTTCGAACTGCGGCACGGGATGTCGTTTGACGAGTTTCGCGCCCAAGCGGAGCGCACGCCCGCGGGCGACGGCCAGGAGTATTGGGCGTGGCTCCGAATTAGTGAAGCGTGCCGGGAAGCGGAAGCGGCAGTGGCGCGGCTCGAGTCGCGGCGGTTGCGGTTCGTGCTGAAGCCGGCGGGACCAGACACCGAGGAGGATCGCAATGCGTAGCATGACACTGTGGCGGACAATCGGCGCGATCGGCGCGCTGTCGGCGGCGATGCTGCTGGCGGGCTGCGGCGGCGGCGCAAACAACACGGCGCAAAATGGGAAATCGCTTGAAGATGGCGGCGGCAAGACCGCGGTCAATTTCAAGGGCACGATCAAACTCGGTGAATACGGCTCGCTGACGGGCTCGGAAGCGGCATTTGGGAACTCGACGCACAACTCGACGATGCTGGCGGTGGATGAGCGCAATGCCGCGGGCGGCGTCCACGGCTACAAGGTGGATGTCATCGTCAAGGACGACGCCAGCAAGAACGAAGAGGCGGCCACGGTCGTGCAGTTGCTGGTCAACCAGGAGCAGGTCGTCGCCGTCATCGGCGAAGTGGCTTCGGGGCGCAGCATTCCGGGTGGCCAGGTCTGCCAGAACGCCAAGGTGCCGATGCTGTCGCCGTCCTCCACGAACCCGAAGGTGACGCAAGTCGGCGACTTTGTCTTCCGCGCTTGCTTCCTCGACGACTATCAGGGCTATATGCTGGCGAAATTCGCCAGCGAGACGCTGAAGGCAAAGACCATGGTCATTCTGCAGGCGAAAGACCAGGAGTACAGCACCGGCTTGGCGCAATTCGTGAAGCAGGAATTCGAGCAGCGCGGGGGGCGTGTCCTCGAAGTGCTGTCCTACCAATCGAAGGACACGAATTTCCGGCCGCAGATTACGCGGATCGTGCGCGACAAGCCCGATGTGCTGGTCGTGACCGGCTATTACACCGAGGGCGGCCTGATCGCCAAGCAGGCGCGCGGGGCGAAGTACTTGAACCCGATGCTGGCCGGTGACGGCTGGGATTCGAGCAACCTGCTCGATGTCGGCAAAGAGGCGGTCGAAGGCGCCTACTATGTGGTGCACGCCCCCATCGCCTCGGATGACCCGCGCATCAAGGGGTTTGTGACTAAGTACCAGGAGCTCTACAAGAAGCAGCCCGACTCGCTCGCCGCGCTGGCCTACGACGCCGCGCAGATGATGCTCGACGCGATGGACCGCGCCGGCGACCCGGCCACCTTCGAACAGCAGGCGCGCACCACACTGGGCGCCGGCGCTAGTGACGACGCCGTGAAGACCGAAGCGCGCAAGTTGTACTCGCAAGCCATTCGCGACGCGCTGGCGACGACGAAGGACTTCGACGGGCTGTCCGGCAAGATCACGATGGGCCCCGACCGCAATCCGGTCAAAGCGGGCACGCTCATCAAACTGACCAACGGCATTCCGGTGCCGGTCGCCACGATTCCACCGCGGTAGTCCGAAGCGGATGCGCTAGGACTTCGCCCCCAGGTGGAACTGTACGCGCAGCAGCTCGTCCTCGGGCTGGCCACCGGATGCGTCTACGCGCTGATCGCCATCGGTTACACGATGGTGTACGGCGTGCTGCGGCTCATCAATTTCGCCCACGGCGACATCTTGATGGTGGGGGCCTATGTCGCCTACTTCGTCATTCTGCAATGGCACTTGCCGATGGAATTGGCGCTGCCGGTGGCGATGGTCGTCTGCGCGGCGTTGGGCGCCACGATTGAACGGCTGGCCTATCGCCCGCTGCGCAACCACCCGCGGCTCACATTGCTCATTACCGCCATCGGCATTTCGCTGTTCCTTGAGTACGGCGGCCAGTTGTTCCTCGGCCCCGACCCGCGGGCGTTTCCGGTCGACGAGGCGCGCGGGCCGGTCACGGCGGCCTTCAGCCGCGTGTCGGACTGGCTGTCGGGCGTGACTGGCATCATCATCCCGGATTACGCGCTGCTGATTATGGTTGGCGCCGTGACGCTGATGGTCGGCCTGCACGCGCTGGTGATGCGCACCAAGATCGGCATGGCGATGCGCGCGGTCTCCTATGACCAGCGCACCGCGGCGCTGATGGGCATCAATATCGACCGCGTCATCCTGACGACCTTTCTGATCGGGTCGGCGCTGGCCGGGGCCGGCGGGGTGATGCTCGCCGCCTATGAGCCGTCGATTACGCCGCTGATGGGGCTGCTGCCCGGCCTGAAGGCGTTCACCGCGGCGGTGCTCGGGGGCATCGGCAACATCCCCGGCGCCATGCTCGGCGGGCTGGTGATGGGTGTGGCGGAGAGTTTCGTGTCCGGGTCGGCGTCGCTGTCGGCGTGGCGCGATGCGGTGGCGTTCTTCATCCTGATTCTCATCCTGTTGGTGAAGCCGACCGGCCTGACCGGCCGCGGCGCGGTGGAGAAGGTCTGATGGGCCGGTGGGCGGGATGGCTGGCGTTCCTCGCTGCTGGCGCGGCGATGTTCCTGCTGCTGCCGTCGCTGCAGGCGTCGCTGAACCCGTACAAGGCCTATGTCCTGGTCTTCATCGGCATCAACATCATCCTGGCCGCCAGTCTCAACCTCATCAATGGCTACACCGGCCAGTTCTCGCTTGGGCACGCCGGCTTTATGGCCGTCGGCGCCTATGTGGCCTGCTTCATCACTTACTACCAGTCGGAGGCGCTGACCGGGTTCTTCGGCGGGATATTTGGCGCCGGACTCGCCGTGCCGCTGACTTTCCTGACCGCGCTGCTGGCGGGCGGCCTGGCGGCGGCGTTCGTCGGGGTGCTGGTCGGCTGGCCGAGCGTGCGCCTGAAGGGTGACTATCTCGCCATCGCCACGCTCGGGTTCGGCGAGATTGCGCGCGTGATCACCTACCAACTCGACCACGCGCCGGTGGATATGGGCGGTGCCCGCGGATTGTCGCCGATTGCCGTGCACACGAACCTGGCCTGGGTTGGTTTCTGGGTGCTGGTGACGCTGGTGGTCATCCGCAATCTGCTGACCTCGGTGCATGGCCGGGCGTTCCTGGCCATCCGCGAGGACGAAGTCGCCGCCGAGGGTGTCGGCATCCCGACGACGCGCTACAAGGTCATCGCGTTTTCGGTGGGCGCATTTTTCGCCGGCGTCGCCGGCGCGCTGGTGCCGCACTTCCTCGGGTCGCTGCACCCGAATTCGTTCACCTTCCTGCGCTCGATCGAGGTGGTGGTGTTCGTCGTGCTCGGCGGGATGGGGAGCATGGTCGGCACGATCGGCGCCGCGGTGCTGCTGACGCTGCTGCTGGAGGTGCTACGCGGAGTCAGTCTGCCCGACTGGATGCACTTGCCGGCGGCCACGGTGCCGGCGTTGGTGGTGGTCGGTGCGGCGCTTCTGGTCCTGGCGCTCGCGTCGCCGATGGCGCGCCGGCGGCCGCTCCGCTACGCGCTGACCGCCCTGGTCGTGCTGGGCGCGGTCGCGGGCGTGCTGGCGCTGTCGTGGAACTGGCTCGGCATCAGCGGCAACGCCGAGCGGCTGCGGATGCCGATCTTTTCGTTGCTGCTGGTGTTTCTGATGCTGTTCAGGCCACAGGGCTTGCTCGGCAACCGGGAGTTGAGTTTCGCCACCTTCCGGCGCTTGCTGCCGCGCCGTGCGACCGGCGCGCCGACTTAGCGACTAGTTCGTCGCGGCCTCGGCGACACGCCGCGCGTGCGCGAACGAGCGCCGCGCGGTCTCCACCGTGGCCGCAACCCGCTGCCCCGCCTCCAACGGCTGTTCTGATTCGATCTCCAGCAGGTAGCCGTTCACCCGGGCGAGCGCATTGTTGGTCACGGTCGCATCGGACTCCACGACATCGGCGGTGACGGTATCGCCGTCGCGCGGCATCCAGACGCTGGGCTCGATGGCGGGGTAAGTGACCGGCTCGATGGCGACCTGCTCGACATGAAACGCCGGGTCCATCCGCAAGTAGATGGGACGCCCGACATATCCCTCGAGGCGCTCGGCGCGCTCGCCCTCGAAGCCGATGAGCAGTTTGGCGACGCGCTGGTGCACGCGCACCAGGAACGCCTGCGCGCCGGTTTGCACGGCCTCCTGGCGCAGGCGGCGCTCGACTTGCAGGGCGATAGTTTGCGGCGAGCGCACGCGGCCGAGTCCGCTGCAGTACGGACAGGACTCGGTGATTTCCTCGAGCAGCGTCGCGCCGGTGCGCTTGCGGGTCATTTCGACCATGCCCAGGTCGCTGATGGGGAGCACTTTCGAGCGGGCGTGATCGCGTGACATCGCCAGCGTGAACGCGGCGTAAACATCGCGCCGGTTCTTGATGCGCTCCATATCGATGAAGTCGATGATGATCAGCCCGCCGAGGTCGCGCAGGCGCAATTGGCGTGCGACTTCGTCGGCGGCCTGCAGGTTGGTCTGAAAGACGGTGGCCTCGAGGTCGACGGCGCCGGTGAAGCGGCCGGTGTTGACATCGACGGCGGTGAAGGCCTCGGTCTCGTCGATAGTGATGTGCCCGCCGCCCGGCAGCCAGACGCGCCGCTTGAACAGCCGCTCGATTTCGTCTTCGAGGTTCATCGCGGCGATGAGCGGCAGCGGCTCGCGATAGAGCCGGACGCGGCCGGCGAGCGTCGGCGAAATCATCTGCACCAGGTCCACCGCGTTCTCGTAGACGGTCGGCGAATCGATCAACACCTGCTTGACATCGCGGCTCAACTGATCGCGCAGCACACGGTACACGAGCGTTAGGTCCTGATGGATGAGCGCCGGCGCCTTGACCTGCTTGGCGCGCTCCTCGAGGCGACGGTCGAGTTCCGTGAGGAATTCGAGGTCCTTCTGCAGTTCGCGCCGCGAGATGCCGTCGGCCTCGGTGCGGATGATGAGACTGCGCTCGGGCGGGCGGATTTCCTGCACGACCTGCCGGACCCGCTCGCGCTCTTTGGGGTGCTCGATCTTGCGGGAGATGCCGATGTGCTGCTGGCCGTCGTTGAGCAGGACGAGGTAGCGGCCCGGCAGCGCAATGCGGGTCGACACGCGGGGCCCCTTCGCGGCGATGCCGGCGCGGATGACTTGGACGACGATTTCCTCGCCCTCGTGCAGCAGTTTGTCGATCGGCGGCAGGCCGCCGTGGCGGGAGAGACGGGTGCGCACCGTGCGCGGGATGGCCATATCGCTGATCGGCAGAAAGGCGTTCTTGCCCATGCCGATGTCCACGAAGGCGGCGTCCATCCCGACGAGGACATTCTGGACTTTGCCCTTGTAAATGTTGCCGACGATCGGCGCTTCGCGCTCGACATGCATCTCGACGAGTTTGCCGTCTTCGAGCACCGCGACACGCGATTCGAGTTCCGCGACATTGATCAGGATTTCCTTCGTCGGATGCTCGGTCGGGCGAGGGGTGCGCACCGGCCGCTCGGTGCGGCTGACACGCGGCGCGCTGCGGGGCGCACGCGGCGCGCGCGTCGCCGGCGGCGCGGTCCGGGGTGCCCGGGTCGGGCGCACGGCACGGGGTGCGCGCGGGGCGCGGGC
>CAYNSX010000006.1:44522-68684 GCA_964400165.1 uncultured bacterium | reverse complement strand
GTGGCCTTTCAGTGTCGCCAGCGCCTCGCCCTTCGCCAGCGACCACAGCCGCACCGTCGCGTCGTACGACGCGGTCGCCGCCATCTTGCCGTCGGGCGTCACGCGGGCCGCAATCACGGTGCTCTTGTGGCCGATCAGCGTGTGGCGGCAGACGCCGCCCGGCCACGACCAAACGCGCACTGTCTTGTCCGTCGCGCCGCTGACGAGCAGTTTGCCGTCGGGCGTGAAGGCGAGTGTGTTGACGCATTGCGTGTGGCCGAGCAGCGGGGCGCCCGATTTCCAGTCGCCCACAGTCCAGCGCCGGATGGCGGCGTCCATACCGCCCGAAACGAGCGTCTTCCCGTCTGGCGAGAAGGCGACGGCGAAGGCGTGCTTGCCGTGCGCCTCAAGCGTGACGGGCTCGGTCGTGCGCACTTGCGCAACGGTCGGCATGGCGGTGTCCTTCGGGGCTAACGCGTGGCTGCGCGAGTGTATTTGGTCTCCAGGACCTTCGTCCAGGTCTTGCCGTCAGTGGACTGCTCGCCGAGCGCGGACCACTTGTCGGCCGCGTCGCGCGCACTGGTGAACCGCGCTGTGGCGCCCGGGTTGAAGGGCGACGGGCTGATAGTCTCGATGTATTTGCCGTTCGCCCACGCCGCGGTCCATTCGCGAACCACGCCGTTGCTGAAGAAGGCGTGCGTGCGGAACGCCTTCGCCGCCGCATCGTAACGGACGACGGAGTGGCTCTGGTGCACGATGTGTGGCGCGCCGTCGGCGCCGGGCGCCGTGATGGTTTCGTCGAAGATGAGATACGCGCCGTCCACGGCGGGCGCGATGTGCAACATCGAGACGAACGACGACTGATCATCAGACAGGAAGAGGCGCCCGTCGCCGCGCCACTCGCCGATCAGGAAGGCGAGACTCTTCAGTTCGCCCTTCAGCGGGTCCGGGGCCTTCGCCTGCGCGGGACCCATCGCAAAGGACAAGAGAATGAACCCTGCCAAAGCCATGATGCGCGTCATATCAGTTCCTCTCTGGGGCTGTGTGCTTTCACTGCGTCCAACTGGTGATGCAGAAAGCGCCGTTCCGGTTCGGTGCAGTCACATTCCAGCGCCCGGCGATACCAGGCGGCGGCCTCGTCGAACTTGCCAAGTTCGCGGTGCAAGTCGGCGAGTGTTGCGGGCAGCAGGTGATAGCCGTTCAACGCGCCGTTCGCCGCCAGCGGGTGCAGCGCGGCCAGACCCGCCGCCGCGCCGCGGGCGCGGGCCAGCGCCACCGCCCGGTTGAGCGTCACCACCGGCGACGGGTTCAGCGGAAGCAATCGGTCATACAACTCGACGATGTACGGCCAGTCGGTGTCGGCGTAAGTCGGAGCGGTGGCATGGCAGGCCGCGATGGCGGCTTCGAGGTGATAGGCGGAGATGTCGTCGCCCGCCGCGCTGCGGTCCAGGTGACGCATCCCCCCGGCGATGCGGGCGCCGTCCCAGCGGGTGCGGTCCTGGTCTTCGAGGCGCACCAGGTCGCCGCGGTCATCGAGGCGCGCCGGCAGCCGCGCCGACTGCAACAGCATCAGCGCCAGCAGCGCGTGCGTCCGCGGCGCGGCGGCGCGCGGGTGTTGCGTCAGCAGCGTGCCGAGGCGGAGGGCTTCGTCGCACAGGTCGGCGCGCACCAAGTTCTCGCCCCCATGCGCGGCGTAGCCCTCGTTGAAGAGCAGGTAGAGCACCTCAAGCACCGAATCCAAGCGCGCCGGCAGTTGCGTCTCATCCGGCATTTCGAAGCGCACCGCCGGGTCGCGCAGTGCGCGCTTGGCGCGCACCAGCCGCTGCGCGATCGTCGGCTCCGAAGTGAGAAACGCCCGCGCAATTTCGCGCACGCTGAACCCGCCGACCGTCTTCAGTGTCAGCGCCGCCCGCGCCGCGTCGGGCAGCGCCGGGTGGCTGCACATGAACATCAGCGCCAATTGGTCGTCGGGGAGCGGCTCGGGCGGCGCCTCGCTGTCGAGTGCTGTCAGCGATTCCAGTTGGGTGTCGGCGAGATGTTGCAGCCGCGCGTCGCGGCGCAGGCGGTCGATGGCGCGGTTGCGCGCCACGCGCGCCAGCCACGCCGCGGGCCGCTCGGGGATGCCGCGGTACGGCCATTGCTGCAACGCGACCAGCAGCGCCTCCTGCACGACATCCTCGGCCAGGTCCAGGCGCGCGGGCCCGACGACGCGCGTCAGCGCCGCGACCAGCCGCCCCGCCTCGCGGCGGAACAGGTGGTCCACCAGCCGGCCGACATCCTCGCGGTGCGTCTGCGTCATCGGTGACTCACACGATGGGCTTGGTCGCCCGGATTTCAATGGTCCCGAAGTCCAGATGGGGGCAGTCGCGGCACAGCTCAATGACCTCGTCATATGAGGCGGCGTTGATGAGAAAGTAGCCGCCGACCACTTCCTTCGCCTCGGTGAACGGGCCGTCGGTCACTGTCAGCCGCGCGCCCTGCAGTTTCAGCACGCGCCCCTGGCCGTCTTCGAGGCGCTCGCTTCCCTCCAAGTGTCCGCCGCCGGCGACGCGCCCAATCCACTGGCGATAACGGTCGGTGATCGCCTGCTCGTCGGCGGGGGACAGGTCCGTCGGCAACACGGGCGGGAGATACAGTACGAGCATGTACTTTGGCATCAGGACTCCTTTCGCGGTGCGCCCGACATCATCGCCGAACTAGTCGGTTTCGATTTCCCGCACTTCGACGGAACCGGTCGTCACCTGCGGGCAGTCCCGCGCCAACGCCACCGCCTCGTCGTAACTCGCCGCCTCGAGCAGGAAGAACCCGCCGACGATTTCCTTCGCCTCGGCGAAGGGCCCGTCGGTCACCACAACGCGCCCACCGTTCGTGCGCAGGATGCGGCCCTGTTCGTCGCGCAGTTTGTCGCCGGTCAGGTTGTGGCCGCCGGCGTTGACCTTCCCCATCCACGCCCGGTATCTGCCGATGATGGTCTGGATTTCTTCCGGGCTCAAGTCCGCCATCGAACTGCCGTCGTCGCGCAGCAGGAACAGGTACTTAGGCATCGTGGTCTCTCCCGTGTGGCCGCCGAACCGCCGGCCTCATTCTACAGACGAACGGCCCCGCCCCGAATCGACAGCGGAACAAGAGTGTCAGGTGTCAAGTGACAGGAGGCAAACATCGATGGCCGCAACGGGGGAACCCCGGCGCTCGTCGAATCGTTGTCCGGAGAGACCCCCCTCGGGAAAGGAACGAATATGAAACTGCGCATTCTCATCGTCACTCTGGCGGCGGTGACGGGATTGAGCGTCCTAGTGGCGCTGTCGCAAGCCGCGCCCGCCGCGGCGCCGGCGCCGTCAGGCCCGGGCGCTGCGGCCGCCGGTGGGCCGTACACGGTGGACACCTCCCACACCAGCGTCATCTACCGCATCCGCCACAATGATGTCGCCTACTTCTATGGCCGCTTCAATGACATCACCGGCTCAATCGACTATGACTCGGCGAGCCCAGCAAAGGGCTCCGTCTCGCTGACCATCAAGACCCAGAGCGTGGACACCAAGAACACGCGCCGCGACGACGACCTGCGCAGCCCATCTTTCTTCAACGCCGCCCAGTTCCCCGAAATCGTCTTCAACAGCACGGCGATCCGGAAGGTCGCCGACGACACCTTCGATGTCACCGGCAATCTGTCGTTGCGCGGCGTCACCAAGTTGCTCACCCTGCGCGTCAAGCAGACCGGCAGCCGCACCAACCAGCAAGGACGACCGCTCGTCGGCTTCGAAACGACCTTCACCCTCAAGCGCAGCGACTACGGCATCACCTGGATGCTGGACGCCGGCCTCGGCGACGAAGTGACCATCATGGTGGGTATCGAGGCCCGCCGGTAAGACTGCCCGCTTTCCGTCTAATGCCGGACCGCGCTCCTGGCGCGGCGGAGGCCTGACGCCGGTGCCCATCTACACGGTGCTGTGGCTCGGTGTGCTCCTGCCCTTCGGGGTGGCGGCGGTCGTCTTTATCGCCGCCCGCCGCGGGGCGGCGCCCGGCTCTTGGGGCGGCGCCATCGCGCTGCCCGCCGCGTTTCTCATCGGGCGGCTGTCGCTGGCCGGATGGCGCTGGCCGCCGTTCCCGCCCATCGACTCGACGGACTGGCTTGTCTATGCGGCGCTCGCCGCGGCGCTGCTCGGCCTGCTGGCTTCGCTGTGGGAAATGCCCCGCGCCGCGGTGTGGGTCGAGCGCCTCGCCGTCAGCGGCGCGTTCGTCGCACTGCTGGCGCGGCCGCTCGTTGGGCACACTTGGTCGTCGGCGCTCGCCGCGCGGTGGCTTGTTGGCGCCACGGTCGCGGTCGCGCTCGTCTGGTGGGCGCTCGACATCTGGACGCGCAAGGCGCCGGGCGCCGCCACGGCGTTCTGGTTGATGGTCATCGGCAGCGCCGGCGCGCTGGTCCTGGTCTTCGGCCGCAGTGCGTTCTTGGGGCAGTCGGCGGGCGGTCTGGCCGCCGGCCTCGGCGCGGCCTGGGTGGTGTCCATGCTGCTGCGGCGGCGCGGCGTGCTGGCGCGCGGCGCGGTACCCGCGCTGGCGCTGCTATTCCCCGGATTGCTGCTGTGCGGCCACTGGTATGCCAGCGTGTCGCTGCTGCAAGGGGCGCTGCTCGCCGCGGCGCCGGTGCTGGCCGCGCTCACAAGCCGCGGCGCATTTGCGCGCATGCCCGCGGGCCGCGCGGCGTTCGTGCGCGCGCTGGCCGTGCTCATTCCGGTGGGTCTGGCGACCGGGCTGGCGTTCTATGAATGGAACGCCATCGCCCCCGGCAACTACGAAGAGTACGGCCTCTAACGCCGGGCGGCGCTAGTCCTCCGCCCAGGCGGGCATCGCCGACATATAGTGCGCGGCGCGCTCGTCGGCCTGGTCCTCGGTGAGCCCGGGCTGCCACGACTTCAGCCAGCCCGACACGCCCGCCTGCACCTGCGCCCGCGGCAGCAGCTTGCCCTGCCCGTCCGCGCAATGGCGGCAGTAGACTTCGGACACGCCCTTCATATTCTCGTCCAGCGGCGCTCCGCATGAATGGCAGTGGGCCATGGTCGCCTCCTTGCCGAGTCGGTTCGGCACAGTGACGGCTTGGCCTGCTGGAGTGGGGTGATGCGCGAGCAGGAGTAGCCCTCACCCGGCCTGCGGCCACCCTCTCCCGATTGGGAGAGGGACAACGCATCTGCCCATTCGCGTTCCATCGCACAAGTGATGATGCAGCTTTCCCTCTCCCAATCGGGAGAGGGCTTGTCCTCCGAAGCTCGGCGCAGCGCGCCGAGCGAAGGAAGATGCCCCGAGCGAAGCGAGGGCGGGTGAGGGCCGAACAACGGAGGACGGCTACGGAATCGAAGACCGCAACCGCGCCAGCGCCGCGTGCAACCCCTCCACACTCACCGCGAGCGTCACCGGCCCGGTGGGGCCGACCAACAGCATGTCGCCTTCTTCCGTCAGCGGCTCGCCCGGCTCGGCGCTGAAGAGCGCCAGTCCCACCAGCCGTCCGTCGGCCGTAAACAGCGGCGCGCCCGGATGCAGCGCCGCGGGGTCGTGATCGGTGCGGAGCCAGTCGCCGCGCTCGCTCCACGCCCAGCCGATGCGCCACGCCAGCCACCCGCCGTCTTTGGGCAGCGGCGCATACAAGCGCCGGCCCGACAGCGGACGCTCGGACGCGCCAAGCGACACGCTGCGCGGTTGCGGTTGCGCGACGGCCAACAGTATGAGGCCAGTCGGCTCGTCGCGCTGTTGCGCAGTGACGGCGAGCGTCTCCCCGGTCCGCAGCACCAGACGCACTGTTCCCGCCGCCTCGACGAGCGCGGCCGCGGAGAGGAACTCGGCGGGCGAGACCGCGGTGGCGAGGGCCACCGTGTTTCCTCGGGCGTCGACGACGCGGGCAATGGAGTGGCCCGCCAGGGCGACGGCGCGGGGAACGATCGGCGGAGCGGCGGTCGCGGACAGCGTCAGTAGGCTGACGGCGAGCAGCGCCGGTCTAGCGAACGGGTTCCTTCCCATTGTGAGGGAAGAGTTCGGCGTGCACCAGCACTTCTACTGCCCCGCCGGTGCCCGGGCGATGCAGCGGCGCTTCATAATCGAACAGCAGCGCCGAGCCGCTCATCGGACCGGAGAGTTCATACACGCGGCCGGCGCCGGGCGTGTCTTGTGCAGTCGCGACGCAGGCCAGCCCAGCGCGCAGGAAGAGGGTGGCATCGGCGAGGGTGGGGGACTTGAGCGAGGGCTTGCCGCCGAAGACGCTCATCAGATACGAGTCGCGCAACTTCGGCCACAGCGCCTGGAAGAGTTCCGGGCTGGCGAAGAAATCCGCCGCGACCGGCAATTGACCGTAGAAGATGAGGACGCCGCGCGTTTCACCGGGCAGCGGCGTCTTGCGCAATTGCTCCATGAAACCGGCGGCGCGCTCGGCGGCTTGTGCGGAGGACTGCGCTTCCAGCAGACTGCTGCCGCGGTACGGCGAGTCCACGCCGGCGCGCACCTTGCCGACCGCGTCCCAGACCGCTTCCTGGCTCGGCGCGCCTTGCGCCGCGGCGCGCACTGCCGGCGCCGCGATGGACTTCGCGCTCTCGAACTCGAGGCCGCCCGTCCACCGGCCCGGCTCGACGCAGAAGACCGCGTTCGTCAGCGTCGTCTTCGGCGGGACGAGCAGCGACTGCTGCAAGATGCGGTCCTGTCGCGCGCCCTTGATCACCTCGCCCGCCATCAGAAAGATGGGCTGGTCGCCCGTGTTGATGACGGTGATGGCGTTGACCTGCGGGCGGTCGAGTTCCTTGAAGAGCAGCACGCCGCGCTCGCGGGCCGCATCCATCGTCAGCGGGGCGAAGTGCGGCTGGCCGTCCAGCGTGACCGGGAAAACCCACAATCCTTCATAGTGGACAGGGCTGCCGACGCGAACCTTGGACAGAAAAGCGCGCAAGGGACTGCCGCCCGGCAGTTCGCCCGCCCGCACCGGCGCGGCAATGACTACCGTGATTGCCGCCATCGAGAGAAACACGCACATTCGGCCGCCCATTGGCTGCCTCCGTTCTTCGTCTATTGGTTGGACGCCGTGCGACACCGCAAGTTTCACGCGGCCTCTACCGCTGGCGATGACGCAACTCCGTATAATCCAGTGTAAGCGTGCGGATGCCGCGTCGAGATTGTGAACACGCACGAGGCATCTGCCGGAATCCTTCACAGAATTTTCATACTCCCGGCCCTTGCAGGGAAGGAGTCCGCCCGGTATCGTCGCATCTATCATCAAGCAAGCGGTTGACGCTATGGAGACCGCAACCTTGTATGATGGGGAGCAGCAGGCGTCCACAACGCGCGCGGTGGGGCGGGCGCGACTCGGCCGCCTGTTTTCGGATCAGCACCCCGCATTCCGTAAAACCAAGGGGCAGGCGTTGAGGCGGAGTGACCTCAAAATTCTATTCTCCTGAAGGAGAGAGGGAATGAGTCAGCATCACCGCTCTATCAGCAGGTGGGCGAAGACCGCAGTGGTGGCGGGCCTGTTCGGGGCCGTCGCCCTCGCCGGTCAATACGCCACCGCGCACCAGAACCCGGCGGACTGTAATACCAACATTTTGATTCTGGCGCTGTCGCGCCCGTCCTTGGACCCGGGCACCGGGTTCCCGTATCAGGACGGGGCGACGATTCCGTATGAGGTGACGCTGGCGGTGCCGGCGGCGGTCGGTGGATTCAAGCCCTGCCAGATCACCGACATCACCTCGTCCTTCACCGATCCGTCCGGCGCGTCGGCCGGGCTGCCCAACATCGCCACGCTCAACCCGGGCGACTCGGTGACCTTCGACAGTGGCGACGAAGCCCTGCTCTCGTATGTCATCGCCCACGGCGATGAAGTCGGCGATGATGTGACCGCATCGGCGGAAGCCGACGGCATTGCGCACACCAGCACCAACAACAACGCCGCGCACGCCGACAACGACATCACCACCGAAGTCATCCACCCCGACCTGGAACTGACCAAGGACGCGGTGGACGGCTTGATCAGCGCCGGCGAAGACGCCTGCTTCACCATCACCGTCACCAACCAGGGCGAAGGGTCGGCCTTCAATGTCAGCATGACCGACACGCTGCCCGGATCCGGCTGGTTTATCGACAGCCAGACGGCTACCTGGGCCTGCCAGATCACCGGCGGCAACTCCCTCGAATGCACCGCGGCCGAAATGACCGGGTCGCTGACCGGCGGGAACCAGTCCGAGAATGTCACCGTTTGTCGGACGACCACCGCCGACGACTGCGGCCTCCTGGAGAACTCGGCCGAGGTCACGAACGACCTGATCGAGGACCCCGACCAGTTCCCGAACTCTGACAACGACGACATTGCCGTCAGCTGTCCGGATGTCCATGTCAACAAGACCGCCGACAACTCGCCGATCCTGGCGGGCGAAGAGGCCTGCTTCACGATCGTGGTGAGCAACTCGCCGGGCGACGCGACCGCGTTTGATGTCGAGCTCGACGACACGCTGCCCGGCACCGGCTGGAGCATCTCGGCCGAAGACGGCGCGGCGTGCAACATCACGCCCGACACCAACGACATCCTGCACTGCGACATCGGCACGATGCTCCCGGACACCACTTATTCGGTGACGGTCTGCCGCGATACCACCGCGGACGACTGTGGCGAGCTGCCCAACACCGCCAATGTCTCCGCGTCCAATGAATCGGAGCAGGACGCGCAGGACAACGACGACGATGCGACCATCGTGGTCGACTGCCCGCCGGATGTCCATGTCGACAAGACCGCCGACAACTCGCCGATCAACGCCGGCGAAGAGGCGTGCTTCACCATCGTCGTCAGCAATGACGGCGTCGGCGACGCCCTCGACACCGAACTGCACGACACCCTCCCCGGCACCGGCTGGGCCATTGACAGCGAGACCGGCTCGGCGTGCACCATCACGCCGGGGACTGACGACCAGTTGGACTGCACGGTCGGTACGCTGGCGGCGGGCGCCGATTATTCGGTGACCGTCTGCCGCGACACCACCGCCGAGGACTGTGGCGAACTGCCCAACACCGCGACGGTTCGGGCGTCCAATGAGCTGCAGGCTGACCAGAGCGACAACGAGGACAGCGCCACCATTGTGGTGAACTGCGCCGATGTCCATGTCAGCAAGACAGCGGACAACTCGCCGATCAACGCCGGCGACCAGGCCTGCTTCACCATCGTCGTCAGCAATGACGGCGCCGGTGATGCCACGGGCGTCGTCCTCGCGGACACGCTGCCCGGCACCGGCTGGTCGATCACGGCCGAAGACGGCAGCGCGTGCAACATCGTCGCGGCCGCCAACGACTCGCTCGCCTGCGAGATCGGCGACTTGGCGTCCGGCGGCACCTACTCGGTGACCGTCTGTCGCACGACGACCGAAGCCGACTGTGGCGAACTGCCCAACACGGCTGAAGTTCGGGCGACGAACGAGCCGCAAGCCGACCAGAGCGACAACTCCGACTCGGCGGTGATCACCGTCGAGTGTCCCGGTGGCGCCGGCTGCACGCCCGGCTTTTGGCAGGGCGGCGTCGGCATCAAACTCTGGAACACCTCGCCCGACGCGCAGTGGACCGCGGCAGGTGGCGCCGGTAACCCGCCGTTCATCCAGACCACCTTGTTCAACTCGTTCTTCACGCCCCACGCCTTCCTCAATGGGCGGACGATGCTGGACCTGGTGGGCACGGGTGGCGGACCGAACCCGGTGCGCAAGGCGGCCCGCAGTCTGGTGGCGGGCTACCTGAACGCGGCGTTCGGGCTGGGCTATCCGTTCACGACTGCCCAGTTGAGCGCGGCGTGGACGGCGGCCGTCACAGCCGGCACCCCGGCGGCCTTCCTGGCGCTGCACATCCAACTGGACGAGGCCAATAACCTCGGCTGCGACATCGGCAACCCCACACCGGGGAATGCCCAAATCGAGCGTTCCCGCGGAACGGTGGGCAGCCGCGGGCCGCAGTAACAAGCACCACCCCTGATCACGCCTACGGAGGCCCGGGCGACCGGGCCTCCGTCCTTTGTGTGACCCACGACCCGGGCGGAGAAATTTGCCGCAACTAGTGCGTACAGTTGTTACCAGAAAGGTACACAACGGTACGAAGCAAGCAGGCCGCTGGTCGCTCCTAGACCGAAATACCCACGGAATACTGGCTGCGCGCGGTTGTGGACAGCAGGAGTTCGCGGCTATAACGACGCATAGGCAAGTGAGCAGTACCCGAGACGGGGAGTGGTCAGTGGCGATGCTCTTCATCATTCCTTGTCTCTGCTGCGAGGCGCGTCGCCGGCTGGCGGCGCGAGCAAAGCCCCTCTCGGGCTGCTGACCTGCTGTGCGGTCGCGCATGGCGGGGCAGACAACTGAATAGGATTCGCCCAGGAGAGGGACATGCGCACTCATCTTCGGAGTTGCTGTCAGCGGTGGCCGCTCGCGGTCGCTGCGCTGGTCTGCAGTCTGGCGCTGTCCATCGGCGCCCGTCCGTCAGCCGCCCATATCTCCCCCGCCGGTTGCACGGGCAACTCGCTGCTGCTCGCGATTTCCCGCGATGGCGACATCACCTATGAGGCGGGCAGCGCCATCGCCTATTCGGTGACGATCGCGGTGCCGCCCGCCGCCGGTCCCATGCGGCCCTGCCAAGTCACCGGAATCCAAGCGACTTTCACCCGTCCGGACGGCATCGTCGTCACTCTGCCCGCCATTGCGTCGCTGAACCCGGGACAGTTCGTCACCTTCACCGGCGACACGGTTGAGGGCCTCACCTATGACATTCCAATGTCGCCGAAGGGCGGCAGCCCGCTCACTTCCGTCGCCGCGTCCGTCTCGGCGAGCGGGACCGCGCACACCGGCCCGCAGGACGGGTCCGTGGAAGCGCGCCACAGTCTCTCCACCGACATCGCGCAGACGCTGGCCAGCCTCCTGGGCGCCGGCCGGCTGGGCGCGGTGGCACCCAGTTCATTCCTGCGCGTGCGTCTTGATGCTGCGCTGCCGGGCAGCCGGATACATTCTCCGGCGCCGGTCACAGTGGCTCGGATGGTTTCGGCCGTCACGCAGCCGCTGAACCTCTACCGCTGGATCGGCAGTCCGCTGCCCGAC
Source organism: uncultured bacterium (assembly GCA_964400165.1). Taxonomy (GTDB): domain Bacteria; phylum Armatimonadota; class Hebobacteria; order CAYNSX01; family CAYNSX01; genus CAYNSX01. The sequence continues at coordinate 57,624 of CAYNSX010000006.1, read as the reverse complement.
CGTCGTGACGGGGGGAGAGGGTAATGACCCACTTCCAGAGTGATATGCGCAGCCGCCTGACCAAGGCGGCCCTCCTCGCCGCGCTGTTCGGCGCCGCCGCCTGGCAGTTCGTGCCGCAAGCCGTCGCGCACCGTTCGCCGGGCGGGTGCAACACGAATGTGCTGGTCCTGGCGCTGTCGCGCCCGGTGGTCAGCCCGGTCACCGGCTTTCCGTATCAGGACGGCGACACGATTCCCTACGAAGTGACGCTGCTCGTTCCGTCGCCCTTCGGCAGTTCGTCACCGTGTGACATCACCGGCATTTCGTCCTTCTTCACGCCCCCCGGAGGCGGTGCCCCCGTGGCGCTGCCGGCGGTGGCGCTGCTCGAGCCCGGCGATTCCGTGACCTTCGACAGCGGCGATGAGGCCGCGCTCGACTATGTCGTGGATCACTCGGATGAGGATGTCAACAACTCGGTGACGGCGACGGCGTCGGCGACCGGTACCGCGCACACCACTGGCCTGAACGACTCGGCCAGCGCCAACAATGACATCTCGACCGAAATCATCCACCCCGACCTGAAGCTGGTGAAGGACGCCGACGACGCCGAAATCAGCGCCGGCGAAGACGCGTGCTTCACGATCACCGTCTCCAACGAGGGTGAGGGGTCGTCGTTCAATGTGGATATGGCCGACACCCTGCCCGGCACCGGCTGGTTCATCGATAGCGAGTCCGCGGGCTGGGACTGCAACATCACCCCCGGCGTCAATGATTTCCTGGAATGCACGGCGACCGAATTCACCGGCTCGCTGACCGGCGGCATCCAGGAGGAGTCCGTCACGGTCTGCCGCGACACCACTGCGGCAGACTGCGGCACGCTCGAGAACTTGGCGGAAGTCTCCGGCGACAACATCGAGGACCCCAACAACGAATCGAACTCCGACGGCGCCAGCATCGAAGTGCTCTGCCCGGATGTCCATGTGGACAAGAGCGCCGATGATGCCGAGATCAGCGCCGGCGAAGAGGCCTGCTTCACGATCACGGCGAGTAATGCCGGCCCCGGTGACGCGTTCGATGTGGAGATCGACGACACCCTCCCCGGAACGGGCTGGAGCATCACCCCCCAGGAGGGGTCCGACCTGTGCAACATTTCTGGCGGGAACATCCTCCACTGTGATGTCGGCACCCTGGCGCCGCAGGGCACCTATACGGTGACCGTCTGCCGCGACACGACCGCCGAAGACTGCGGCGAACTGAACAACACCGCCACGGTCTCCGCGTCCAACGAGCCGCAGGAAGACCAGAGCGACAACGAGGACAGCGCTTTCATCGTGGTGAGCTGTCCCGATGTCCATGTCGACAAGACCACCAACACCACGCCGATCAGCGCCGGCGAAGAGGCGTGCTTCACCATCACGGTCACCAATGACGGCGTCGGCACGGCCTTCGATGTCGAGCTGCACGACACGCTCCCCGGCACCGGCTGGACCATCGATTCGCAGGACGGCTCCGCTTGCACCATCACGCCCGGCGCCGATGACCAGTTGGACTGCGACATCGGTACGCTCGAGGTGCAGGGCACCTACTCGGTCACCGTCTGCCGCGACACGACCGCGGACGACTGCGGCGAATTGCCCAACACCGCCACGGTTGAGGCCTCGAACGAAGCGACTGCCGACCAACAGGACAACGAGGACAGCGCCACCATCACTGTGCTCTGTCCCGATGTCCATATCAACAAGACTGCCGACAATTCGCCGGTCAGCGCCGGCGAAGAGGCCTGCTTCACCATCGTCGTCAGCAATGACGGCCTGGGCACCGCGTTCGATGTGCAGGTGAATGACTTGCTGCCGGGGACCGGCTGGAGCATCACGGCCCAGGACGGGACTGCCTGCAACATCACCCCGGGCCCTGACGATGTGCTGCAGTGCGACATCGGCGACCTGGCGCCGCAGGGCACCTACTCGGTGACCGTCTGCCGCGACACGACGGCCCAGGACTGCGGTGAACTGGACAACACCGCGTTCGTCTCGGCCTCGAATGAGCCGACGGCCGATCAGCAGGACAACCAGGACAGCGCCAGCGTCACCGTGCTCTGTCCCGATGTCCATGTCGACAAGACCGCCGACAATTCACCGATCAACGCCGGCGAACAGGCCTGCTTCACCATCACCGTGAGCAATGACGGCGCCGGCACGGCCTTCGATGTCGAACTGCACGACACGCTCCCCGGCACCGGCTGGGCCATCACCGCCGAAGACGGCACCGCGTGCACCATCACGCCCGGCGCCGATGACCAACTGGACTGCGACATCGGCACGCTCGCGCCCCAGGCGACTTACTCGGTGACGGTCTGCCGCGACACGACCGCTGAAGACTGTGGCGACCTCGACAACACCGCCGTGGTCGAAGCGTCCAATGAGGCGACTGCCGACCAGACCGACAACGAGGACAGCGCCGGAATCGAAGTGCTCTGCCCCGATGTCCATGTCGACAAGACCGCCGACGAATCGCCGGTTGACGCGGGCGACCAGGCCTGCTTCACCATCGTGGTCAGCAACGACGGCCAGGGCTCGGCCTTTGATGTCGAACTGCACGACACGCTGCCCGGCACGGGTTGGGCGATCGACTCGCAGGACGGCTCCGCCTGTACGATCACGCCCGGCGCCGATGACCAGCTGGACTGCACCATCGGCACGCTGGCCTCCGGCGGCACCTACTCGGTGACCGTCTGCCGTGACACCACCGCAGAAGACTGCGGCGAACTCAACAATACCGCCACCGTCGAAGCGTCGAACGAGGCGTCCGACGACCAGACGGACAACGAAGACAGCGCGTTGATCGAAGTGCTCTGTCCCGATGTCCATGTCGACAAGACCGCCGACAACTCGCCGATCAGCGCCGGCGAAGAGGCCTGCTTCACCATCACGGTCACCAACGATGGTGAGGGGCTGGCCAAGAATGTGACGCTCGATGACACACTGCCCGGCACCGGCTGGAGCATCGACAGCCAGGACGGCTCGGCGTGCAACATCACACCCGCCACCGACGATGTCCTGCACTGCGACATCGGCGATCTGGCCGCGGACGCTTCCTACACGGTCACCGTCTGCCGCGACACGACCGCCGACGACTGCGGGGAACTCGAGAACACCGCCACCGTGGCGGCGGACAATGAGTCGGAAGCCGACGCGCAGGACAACACGGACAGCGCCACGATCGTAGTGGACTGCCCCGATGTCCATGTCGAGAAGACCGCCGACAACTCGCCAATCAATGCCGGCGAGGATGCCTGCTTCACCATCGTCGTCAGCAATGACGGCGACGGCACGGCCTTCGATGTCGAACTGCACGACACGCTGCCCGGCACCGGCTGGTCCATCGACAGCCAGGACGGCTCCGCCTGCAACATCACCCCCGGCGCCGACGACCAGTTGGACTGCGACATCGGCACGCTCGCCCCCGACGGCACCTACACGGTCAAGGTCTGCAAGACGACTGCGCCGGAAGATTGCGGCCAGTTGGACAACACCGCCGTTGTCTCGGCCTCCAATGAGTCCGAGGCGGATGCCCAGGACAATGAGGACAGCGCCACCATCAATGTCCAGTGTCCCGATGTCCACATTCTGAAGGACGCGAACGCGACGCCGATTGACGGCGGCGACACCGCCTCCTTCACCATCACCGTGACCAACGACGGCGCCGGCACCGCGACCGACATTGACATGACCGACACGCTGCCCGGCACCGGCTGGAGCATCACTTTCGCCGACGCCGGCTGGAACTGCAACATCACGCCGGCCGCCGATGACTTCTTGGAATGCACCGCGGCCAGTCTGGCGTCGGGCGGCTCGCTCCAGGTGACCGTGGAGCGCGAGACCGACCCCGACACCGACTGCGGCGAAATGTTCAATGAAGCCACCGTCTCGGCGACCAACGAGCCGTCGGGCGACCAGGTGGACAACACCGACGACGCCACCATCGTGGTGAACTGCGCCGATGTCCATGTCGAGAAGACCGCCGACAACACGCCGATCAATGCCGGCGACGAAGCCTGCTTCACGATCGTCGTCAGCAATGACGGCGAAGGCACCGCGCACGATGTCACGCTCTCCGACACATTGCCCGGCACCGGCTGGGCCATCGACAGCGAGGACGGCTCGGCGTGCAACATCACGCCTGGCGCCGATGACTCGCTCGACTGCACGATCGGCGACCTGGCCTCCGGCGGCACTTACACCGTGACCGTCTGCCGCGACACGACCGCCGAAGACTGTGGCGAGTTGGCCAACACCGCCACCGTCTCGGCGAGCAATGAGCCGGCCGATGACCAGACCGACAACTCGGACAGCGCCACCATCGTGGTGGAGTGCCCCGATGTCCATGTCGAGAAGTCAGCCGACAACACGCCGATCAACGCCGGTGACGAGGCCTGCTTCACCATCGAGGTGAGCAACGCCGGTCCCGGTGACGCCTACGATGTCGAGTTGGACGACACCCTGCCCGGCGCCGGCTGGGCCATCGACTCCCAGGACGGCGCCGCCTGCAACATCACCAGCGGCAACATCTTGCACTGCGACATCGGCACGCTGGCCCCGGACGCGACCTATTCGGTGACCGTCTGCCGGGACACGACCGCGGAAGACTGCGGCAACCTCGACAACACCGCCGAAGTCTCGGCCTCGAACGAGAGTGAGGCCGCCGCCCAGGACAACACGGACGACGCCACCATCGTGGTGGAGTGTCCCGATGTCCATGTCGACAAGACCGCCGACAACTCGCCCATCAGCGCCGGCGACGAGGCCTGCTTCACCATCACTGTCAGCAATGACGGCGACGGGACGGCCTACGATGTCGTGCTCGCCGACACGCTGCCCGGCGGCGGCTGGTCGATCGACTCGCAGGACGGCGCCGCCTGCAACATCGCCGGCGGCAATGCGCTGACCTGCGACATCGGCGACCTGGCCTCCGGCGCCGACTACCAGGTGACCGTCTGCAAGACCACCACCGCGGCCGACTGCGGCGAGTTGCAGAACACCGCCGAAGTCCGCGCCTCGAACGAGCCGCAGGACGACCAGTCGGATAACTCCGACAGCGCCACCATCGTGGTCGACTGCCCGGATGTCCATGTGAACAAGGAACCGGTGACCACCCCAATCACCGCGCCGAACGATGCCTGTTTCAGCATCGTCGTCAGCAATGACGGCGCCGGCACGGCGACGGGCGTCGTCCTCACGGACACGCTGCCCGGAACCGGCTGGTCGATTCAGTCGCAGACCGGCGGCGCCTGCAACATCTCCGGCGGCAATCAACTGAACTGCAACATCGGCACGATGGCGCCCGGCGCCACCTACAGCGTCACCGTCTGCCGGCCGACCACTAACCCGGCCGACTGCGGCGACTTGGTCAACACGGCGCGGGTGACGGCGACCAATGAATCGGCGCTCGACGCCCAGGACAACTCGGACGACGCCACCATTACGGTCCAGTGCCCCGGCGGCGCCGGCTGCACGCCCGGCTTCTGGCAGGGCGGCGTCGGCCGCTACCTGTGGAACACCTCGCCGGATCCGGAGTGGACGGCCGTCGGCGGCGTCGGTAACCCGCCGTTCATCCAGACGCGGCTGTTCAACACCTTCTTCACGCCACACGCCTTCCTCAACGGGCGCACCATGCTCGAACTGGTCGGCACCGGCGGCGGACCCAACCCGGTGCGTAAGGCGGCCCGCATGCTGGTGGCGGCCTATCTGAACTCCTCGTTCGGGATGGCCTATCCGTTCACGCCGGCGCAGTTGAGCGCCATGTGGGCGGCGGCGGTCGCCAACGGCACCCCGGCCGCGTTCGAGGCGGTGCATCAGACGCTCGGCGCCGCCAACGAACTGGGCTGCAACATCGGGTGGAACGGCAACAAGCCGAAAGTGCAATTGCCCGACCGGACGGGACAACCCACCGCCACGCGCCCGCCGCAGTAACCCGTCGCACGACCTGACAACGCCTTCGGAGGCCCGGATTACCGGGCCTCCATTGTTTGTGACGCTTGGCTACCGCGGCCGCAGGCCGCCCGGCCTGTTGAGTTGTTACCGCCCCTCTCCGCTCGTCGGAGAGGGGGCCGGGGGGTGAGGGAACATCCAGGGGGCAGGCATCTTGCCTGCCGAGACTTCGGGTATCGCCGGCCCGCGGCCGCGGTTAGAAGGGGATGCGCGCTTCTTCGACGAGGAAGTAGATGTCGGCCGAGTCGGAGACGCCCCCGCGGATCATCGTGTCGCGCAAGTCCTGCGACTGAGCGAACTCCTTGGCGCCCTCCAGGTCGGCCCACTTCAGAATGACCACGACTTCGTTCCGGTCGGCGCTGGTCCGGAAGAGAAAGCCTCCTTCGGAACCTGCCTCCTGGCGGTCTGGCGCGTGGGAATCGAAAACCGGCTTCCAGCGCGCGTAGTCAGCGACTTTGTGGCGGACAAAGAGGTACGGCATCGGTATTCCCCCTGATCCCACTGTGTTTCCAAGGGAGGGAGTTCGGCGCGCGAGCGCGGTCTCCTGGGGGGATGGTAGTGCCACGGGAGCTATCGCGAGTGTCCCCGCTGGCGCAGTTTGGCATGTAGGGGCCGGTCTCCTGACCGGCCCGAACTGCTGTTCATTCCCGTCGCGTCGTACAATGTCCGCATCTGAGTAGGAGGGTAGCGGTCCTTTGAGCGCTTCTCCGTACGACACCTACATCAAAGCCCTCAGCAAGAACCTCGCGCACGGCGATGCCACCGAGCACACGCATCGGCCCGCGCTGAAGGCGCTGCTGGAAGCTGTCGGCAAAGGCATAACAGCGACGAACGAACCGAAGCGCATCCAGAGCGGTGCGCCCGACTTCAACATCTCCCGCAAAAAGATCCCCCTCGGGCACATCGAGACGAAGGCCTTCGGCATTTCCTTGGATGCCATTGAAAAGGACAGCCGGAAGGCCACCCCGAGTACACATGACGGAGTGCAGTTGAAGAAATATCTGGGAGGTTTACCCAACCTCGCCCTCACGGACTACCTTGAATTCCGCTGGTTTGTCGGCGGCGCAAAACGCTTGACGGCGCGCATCGCGGAATTACAGTCCAATGGGAAATTGCAGCCTGTGCCCGCAGGTGAACTGGAACTCGCGCAACTTCTTGATGCCTTTTTCAAGCAACAAGCGTTCACCATCGGCACGGCTAAAGAACTCGCCAAGCGCATGGCGGGAATGACGCAGATCACTCGCGATCTCATCGTCAAGACCTTCGAGCTCGAGACCGAGAAAGGGTGGCTCCACAACTGGCTCGCCGCATTCCGCGAAGTGCTCATCCCCGACCTTGACGAGAAACAGTTCGCTGACATGTTCGCGCAGACGCTCGCGTATGGCCTATTCGCGGCGCGTGTCCATGCGCCGGTGAACCAGGAGTTCTCGCGCGAAATGGCGGCGTACAACCTTCCGAAGACGAACCCGTTTCTGCGCAAGCTCTTCGCCGAGATCGCCGGCGTGGACATGCCCGAAACAATCAATTGGGCCGTGGATGACATTGTCGAACTGCTCAAACATGCAGACATGGCCGCAATTCTCGAAGACTTTGGCAAAGGCAAGGGAAAGGAAGACCCGGTCGTCCACTTCTATGAAACCTTCCTGGCCGCCTATGACCCGAAGATGCGCGAGGTCCGTGGCGTGTACTACACGCCGGAACCCGTTGTCTCCTACATCGTCCGCTCCATTGACCACCTGCTGAAGACGCGGTTCAACCGCCCCAAAGGGCTGGCTGACGAGAACACATTGATTCTCGATCCCGCGACCGGGACGGCCACCTTCCTGTATTTCGTCGTGAATCAGATTTACGAAGGGTTCGCCAAACAGAAGGGCGCCTGGGACGGTTATGTGGACAAGCATCTACTGAATCGCATTTTCGGATTCGAGCTGCTTGTCGCACCCTACGCCATTGCCCACCTCAAACTTGGTATGCAACTCCATGACCTCGGCTATACTTTCCAATCTGACCAGCGCCTCGGCATCTATCTGACCAACACGCTGGAAGAGGCCGCCAAGAAAAGCGAGCAGTTGTTTGTAGCCTGGATCGCGGAGGAAGCCAACGCCGCCGCAAAAATTAAACGGGAAGATCCCATTCTGGTCATTCTTGGGAATCCTCCTTATTCGAAAGTTTCGGCCAATCGAAGCCAGGATGAGGCTGGCAACCTCACTTTTATTGGGAAGCTTATCGAAGACTACAAGACGATCGACGGACAGCCGCTTGGGGAACGCAATCCCAAATGGCTGCAAGACGACTATGTGAAATTCATGCGCTTTGCTCAATGGCGCATCGAGAGAACAGGGGAAGGCGTTGTTGGTTTCATCACCAATCATGGCTACCTCAACAATCCGACTTTTCGAGGAATGCGCCGAAGCCTAATGCGCACCTTCAATCAGATTTTCATTTACAACCTGCACGGCAACGTCCGGAAGGCAGAGAAGACTCCCGACGGTTCGGAAGACGAGAATGTCTTCGACATCCAACAGGGAGTCTCAATTATTCTGTGCGTCAAACAGGTGGGAAACAAAGAGGAGCCCTCAGTTCGTTACGCCGACCTATGGGGAACTCGCGTTGGCAAATATGAGAGCCTGATTGAGGGCGACATCACAAAGACTGAGTGGGCAGCCATCTCTCCAATAGCACCTCTCTATCTCTTCGTGCCACAGGATTCAGCGCGCCGCTCGGAATATGAGAAAGGTTGCCTCGTGACCGAAATGTTTCGCGTGTTCGCGAGCGCTGTGACAACTGCGCGAAATTCATTGGCGATTCACTTTAACAAAGATGATGTTTGGAACACGGTGAGTGATTTCGCTTCGCTGCGGCCCGAAGAAGCGCGCGCCAAATACCATCTGGGCAGCGATGCAAGAGACTGGAGGGTCGAATGGGCGCAACGCGATTTGCAAGAGTCAGGATTGAGCGGAGATAAGCTTGTCCCAATCATGTTTCGCCCCTTTGACATTCGGTACACGTACTACACCGGGAATTCGAGAGGCTTTCTTTGCATGCCACGTGGTGAGGTGATGCAACATATGTTTCACGACAACATCGCATTCCTGACACATCGCCCGCAGTCGCCGCCAGAATTCACGTTTGCGTACTGCACGAACATGATTGGAGATCAGTGCGTTGCAGCAAACAAATCAGTGGGCGGCGGCAACAGTTTCCAGTTTCCGCTTTATCTGTATGACTTGGGAACCAAGAAAAAAAGCGATTGGAGAAAGGCGATCACGGTGGCGATGTTTGAGCCCTCAGCAAGTTATCAAACACGCCGACCGAACCTGAACCCCGCATTCTTGAAAGCGCTTGCGGAAAAGCTAGGGCTACCACAGACCGAACCGGACAGTCTGCCCAATGGCATCACGCCCGAAGACATTTTCCATTACGCCTATGCAGTCTTTCATTCCCCGGCCTACCGGGCGCGCTACGCGGAGTTCTTGAAGATTGATTTCCCGCGCCTGCCGCTGACCAGTGATCTCAAACTCTTCCGCACCCTCGCCACGAAAGGCGCCGAGTTGGTCGCACTCCATCTGATGGAATCACCCAAGCTCAACAAGCCAATCACGGAGTTCGACGTCAAAGGCGACAATATGGTTGAAAAGATCCAGTACACCGAGAAAGACCACCGCGTCCGGATAAATTCTACGCAGTACTTCGGCGGAGTCCCGAAAGCAGTCTGGGAGTTTCACATCGGCGGCTACCAAGTCTGCGAGAAATGGCTCAAAGACCGCAAGGGCCGGAAACTCACCTATGACGACATTCAGCATTACCAGAGGATTGTTGTCGCCCTCAACGAAACGATCCGCCTGATGAGTGAAATCGACCAAGTCATCCAAGACCACGGCGGATGGCCAATCAAGTAGCCTCCCAATTGACGAAGCGGCACGCCCACTTGACAAACACCAGTTTGCGTGCTATTCTTTTGATAATCGCTCTATTCCCTAGGAAGGCAGTACCGAATGGCTACCGAACGGCAAATCGAAGCAAACCGGCGCAATGGGCAGAAGTCCACTGGCCCACGAACCGTGGCCGGGAAGGCCAAATCGCGCTGGAACGCCCTCATACACGGCGCTCGCGCCCAGTCCGTCGTCCTGGACTTCCCGGGCAGCGGTGAAGACCCACGCGAATTTGAGCGCCTTCACCGCCAACTGCACGACGATCTGAAGCCCGAAGGCGTGCTGGAAGAGATGAGAGTCGAGGACATCGCCGTCCTCTACTGGCGACAAGCGAGGGTCGTGCGTGCTGAAACTGCCGACATTGTCGGCAATATCGAAGACCTGTCCGAGGATCACGAGCGCGTGGAAGAACTTGCCAAGCAATTCCAGAACATCACGCCCCTGTCACGCCGCCAGCTGCTCCGCACCGCGCAGCCGCAGACCCAGCTTGAAGCGGAGAACTGCTTGCAAGTCCTTACGGACCTCCGAATCGCGGTGGGTGGATTGCATCATGGCAACCACGACTGTGATATTGCGCTTGAGGTGGCAGGCAAGTCCGACTGTCCGAAGCTCTGGCTGGCCTCGATCGACGCGAATGTGCGGAGTGTGCTCGACGACCAGCAGCTCTCTCATAAGAAGAAGGAAGAGAGCATCCGGTCCTGGCTTGAATATGTCGAGAAGGTCGTGCTTGCCTTGCTTCCGGAACTTGAAGCCCGCGAGGCGCAGAGACGGGAGACCGCCGCGGCCCGTCCGCTGGTGCCCGACGCCCCCACGCTGGATAGGTTGATCCGCTACGAAGCCCACCTCACCCGACAGCTTGATCGCGCCATCACTTCCTTGCTGGAACTGCAGCGACATCGCGGCGCGCACGCACGCCTCCCACTGCGTCCGAGTCGCTCCTAGTCTCTCTGCCAGCGAACTGCCCCCCTTTCCGCGCGTCGGAAAGGGGGGTACCTCAACATCTCAAAGAGCGCAACAGCCCACTGAACTGCGTTCGCCTTGCCCCCTAGTAAGCAAGCGCTTGTCTAACAAACATCGTCCCCGCGCAGCTGGCCACCCGTTCTTCCAAAAGACAAAACTGCCAAACGAACCCAATTTCCTGTGCCACTTTCGAAGTCCACCCCGGGGAGATTCGGCCGGCGAACTGCAGTTGGGTCGTGTCCAGCCCAGTGCCCACGAAGGCGCCCACCACACCACTGCGATGCTTCCTCGCCATCGCGGCGCCAAGGCGCAAACCGGCGCGAGAAAATACAAGGAACGAGAAGGAGAATCAGCCGGCAGGGAAGTTTCATAGAAAAATCACATTTGACCGGAGGGGGCGGCAGGGAGGAAGCCCTTGGATGCCTAACTTGCAAGCAACCGGTTCCCAGGAGGGACCGGCGTGGTGGGAGAGCAGAACGAACAGCGGTCCGGCGGCCGGGCAACCGGGCGCCGGCGCTCCCAGGTGAGGGAACTGTGACCGCACCCTATTGGTGCCCTGGGGGGAGGCGAGGAACCTGCTACGAGGACAGCGCCCGGCGCGCCGCTCACGCGGCGCGGCGGGGCGTGTGCCAGTGTCGGTTCCCCCCTCTAACACCGACGAGCGCAGCGATCTCACCGGCACCTGCGTGGCCCAGGCGGGTTCGGGCGGCTGGGCAGTCATTCATCAGTTCATCCTATGTTACGGAGGCTACGCAGCGATGACTCACGCACGATGGGCGGCGCGTATGCGCCGCAGCCGGCCGCTGATTTTGGCGGCCATGACCTTTGCGATGTTTTGGATCGGCGGCCTGCAGAGCAGTTCGTCCAACGGGAGCGGGCTGCAAGGATTCGACCCGCGCTTCATCAACATCGATGATACCTCGCAGGTCGCCGCGGGCGCTGATGAGTATGTCAATCTCGGCGCCGCGACCTTTCCGGTGGGCCCCGGCGGCTCCACCTACATCGACTGGGCCCACTTCTTCGACGCCGGCAACGCCGCGGGCCTGACGGCCGCCAACTTCTTGTCCCCGTCCTTCAACGGCACCCAGGCCACGCTTGGGCTGCACCGGCTGGCGGACTACAACACCGCCAACTCGGGCAGCGACGACCAGATCGGCGCGAACGGCAAGATCGTCACCAGTCCGGTGCTGGCGAAGCAGGACATCACCCAGTTGTATATCTCCAATAACGCCCGCTACTTGTACATCGGCGAAGAGCGCCGGGCCAACAACGGCGACTCGATGTGGATGATGTTCTTCAACGATGGCCAGCCGTTCATAAATAACAGCGGCGCCCTGATCCTGCCCTTCACCTTCGGCGACTTGGCTATCGTGACCACCTTCCCGGGCGGCAACGCGCCCGGCAGCTACGAGGCCTATGTCTTCCGCTACACGGACGCCGACCAGAACATGAATGTCGGCGCCCTCAAGGTGTCGCAAGGCGGCGACTGCGGCCTCACTAACTTCCTCGCGCTGGGCTTCGAACTGGTGGCGCACCGGACGGTCGGCGCTGCCAGTTGCAGCGGCCTCGGCACCATCAACGCCGCGGTCATTCCCGCGCTCTCGGTAAACCAAGTGCCGACGCCGGCGCCCCCGTGGGGCATCATCACCGGCAACGGCGTCTACATGAAACCGGGGTCGCCCAACATCAACCTGTCCAACCCCAACGCCACGCCGCAACTCGACACGGCGAACCTCTACGAACTGGCGATCGACCTGCACGAGTTGAGTTTGGACGGGCAGCAGTGCGGGCTGACGCGCTTCGTGACCGCGTTGACGCGGCCGTCGCACTCGTTCGCCAGCGACATCAAGGACCTGGCGGGCCCGGCTGCCTACTCCTTCGGCAATGCCGAAGCCGAGTGCGAAGTCACCGACATCGCCTGCACCGACCCGGACACCGACACCGCGACCGTCACCGTGCAGGTGACCGCCAGCGGCGGGCCGAGCGGCACCTACAACATCACGCCGCCGCAAGACTGGTCCTGTGACAGCGGGACGCCCGGCCAGGGCGATGAAGTCATCTTCGAATGCTCCGGCCCCGTGGCCGTCGGCACGCACTCGGTCTCATTCACCGTGGAAGACGCAGAGTTCAGCGATTGCGGGACGACTGCCGAGTGTGAGGTGACTGTCCCCGCCGCCATCGGGCTCTCGCTCGCATCGAACGCGCCGGTCTCATCCATCCCGACGTTGAATATGGCCACCCGGT
>CAYNSX010000006.1:0-44512 GCA_964400165.1 uncultured bacterium | reverse complement strand
CGCGCCGGTCTCGTGCGTCAACTGCGCGGACTTCACCGCGACGCCCTCGGGCGGCGACGGGCCGTTCACCTATGTCTGGAAGGTGGGCGGGGTGACGCAGGTGGGCCAGACCGCATCGACCTTCCAATTCTGCTTCCCGAGCAGTGAACTCTGCGGGACGCGGACGATTTCGGTGGTCGCCACTGACAGCAACGGCTGTCAATCGGCGTCGAAATCGAAGACCATCGAAAAGAGCACGACCATCACCGAGCAGTAGGTCACTCGGTCACGACGGAACACCACCTGGGGCCGCTGCGAAGCGGCCCCAGTGATTCGCGTCGCTGGCTACGGATGGATGACGGTGATCGTGAAGTCCGCGCGCCCGGAGGCGCTGTAGATGTTGGCGGTGTAGTCGCCGTCCCAGAGCACGGTGTCGAGGACGAGCGGGCTGCGCCCCAGGGCGTCGGCATAGATCCAGCCGCCGGATTTGATGAGCACGCCCAGTTTCGCGCCGCCGCCCCAGGTGATCTGCACCCGGCAGCGGCCCCGGATGTGCAGGGTGAAGGGATACACCTGATACCCGCGGCCGGTGGTGCCGGTGAAAGTCTGCGTGTACCAAGTGTTGCTCACCCACACAGTGGCCGAGGCGTCGCACGAATTGCCCGCGTAATCGGCGGCGTGGGCGGTGAGGGTGTGCGGGCCGTTGCTGAACTCGCCGGTGTGCCACCACCAGCGCAACGCTGCCTCCGATTGCAGGACGCCGTCCACCAGGAAGTCCTTGCGCCGGATGCCGCGGTCATCGGCGACGGTCATCGTCGCCGGCAGACTCCCCGTCACGGTGCTGCCGTCAGTGGGCGCCGAGACGGCCACGGTCGGAGGACTGGTGTCGGGCAGACTGGGGTGCGCCGCTTCCTGCACCGCGGCGGCAGCGTCCACCCGCCCGGCGCCGGTGAAGGCGTCGAAGCCGGTCTCGCCCAGGTCGGCGGCGGTGCGTTGCAGGAGGCCGCGCAGGTCTTCCACCCCGAGCGCGGGGTTCACCGACAGACACAGCGCCGCGACGCCGGCGACAGCCGGCGTGGCCATCGAAGTGCCGGAGAGGCGGGCATAGTTGAGGCCGAGCCCGTAGCCGGTGAGCGTGACGGGGTAGGTGGGGAGTGTGGACAGGATGTCGGTCCCCGGCGCAACCAGGTCGAGGGCGAGTCCGTAGTTCGAGAAGCCCGCCCGCGTGTCGGTCGGCGTGCTGGCGCCGACCGCGATGGTCGACGGATACCAGGCGGGTGTGCCGATGAACCCGCCGTCGTTGCCGCTGGCGGCGGCGATGAAGACGCCGCGGTCGTGCGCATATTGGCACGCATCCCACAGCGTGGAACAGACGATGACGCCGCCGAGACTCAAGTTGATGACGCGGGCGCCGTGGTCGGCGGCGTATACGATTCCTTTCGCCACCGCCGACACCGTGCCCGACCCGGCGGCATCGAGCACCTTCACCGGCAGCAGCGACACCGCGGGCGCGACGCCCGCCACGCCGGCAAAGTTGTTGATGGCGGCGGCGGCGATGCCCGCGACATGCGTCCCGTGGCCGTGGTCATCCCAGGTGCTGTCGCTGCCGAGGCAGTCGGTCGTCGTGCCGCTGCTCTTGCCGCCGCCTCCCTGGCCCTGGGCCGCGGCGCCGCTGGCGGCCGGGCCGCCGCATACGAAACTCCAGCCGGCCTGAATCCGGCCGGCGAACTCCAGATGGGTCGGGTCCAGCCCGGTATCGACGATGGCGACGGTGACATCGCTCGCGCCGTCGCTGGTGTCCCAGGCCGCGGGCGCGCCGATTTTCGGGAGCGCCCACTGCTGCGGATACAGCGGGTCGTTTGGCTCGTCATACGCCGACACGAGGAAGTCGGGCTCGGCAAATCGCACGCCCGCCTGCCCGGCGTAATACCGCTGCGCTGCGGCGACAGACAGTTCGGGCGGGAGGGCTACTTCCAACAGATTGAGTTCAGGAATGGCCCCGCGCACCCGCGCCCCGACTGCGGCGTGCGCCGCGGAGAGGGATGCGGCATTCGTCCCGTCACGCAGCCCGATCAGCAATCGGCTCGGGACAAACTTTCCTGAATTGGAAGCGTCCGACTCAATGATGGCCGCCGCGAAACCGCGACTGCCCAAACCCAGTGACCCCACGCCCAGCACCACGAAAATCCCCACTCGCCCTCCCAAGAGGAATGTCCCCTTGGGTCGCAACATGCGCAGCATCTCCAGTGGGAGCCCCCGCGTGGGGGCGCCGTTGTCGTGTGCGAGTGAGGGACGACAGGCCCGGGCCCACCACCGGTGCGCTGGCTTGTTCCATATCGCCGCGTCGCTGGGGACGCCGCTTGACGGGTGAGCGCTCGTGAGGCAAACTTCTGTTCTCTATGCGCACCTACCGCCTCGCCGGCGCCCGGCGCAACGGCGTCTGGTCCGCCGCCGACCTCAACGAGCAGCAACGCGCCGCCGTCGAAGCGCCCGACGGCGCCCACCTCGTCATCGCCGGGCCGGGCAGCGGCAAGACCCGCGTCATCACGCACCGGGTCGCCTATCTGGTCAAGGGAGGCGTGCCGCCCGGACGCATTCTGCTGGTCACTTTCACCAACAAGGCGGCGCGCGAAATGCTCGCCCGTGTGCACGACCTCCTTGACGGCGGCGGGCGTTTGCCCTGGGCGGGCACCTTCCACCATGTCGGCCACCGCATCCTGCGCGCGCACGCCTCGGCGGTCGGCTGCACCGAGAACTTCAGCATCCTCGACCGCGAGGACGGCGTCGAATTGATCCAGCAGTCGCTGGTGGACCTCGGCATCCGCGACCGTGAGCGCTGGTTTCCCGACGCACCGGTCGTCGCCGACCTGATGAGTTTCGCGGTCAACACGCAGACCGACCTCGCCCGCGCCACCCGCAGCAAACGCCCCGACCTGGAGGGTTTTGTCCCCGATTTCCAGCGCATCGCCGATCACTACACGCAGCGCAAGCGCGCCATGAATGCGCTCGATTTCGATGACCTGCTGGTGATGTGGCACCGCGTCCTCGTCGAGGACGAGGCGGTGCGCCGCCACTGGGCGGAGCGCTTCCTGCATGTTTTGTGCGACGAGTATCAGGACACGAACCGCCTGCAAGGCGAACTGCTCGACTTGCTCGCCCGCGGCCACGGCAGCCCGATGGTCGTCGGCGACGACTGCCAGTGCATCTATCGCTTCCGCGGCGCCGATTACGAGAACATCCTCAAGTTTCCCGACCGCTGGCCGCAGGCGACCGTTCACCGACTCGAACTGAATTACCGCAGTGGGCAGCCGGTGCTCGACCTCGCCAATCAGTCCATCGCCGGCAACCCGCGCCAGTTCCGCAAGACCCTGCGCGTCATCCCCGAACAGGAGCGCCCCGAAGCGTCGCGGCCCGCCCTGGTGCCGACCACCGACCCCGAAGAAGAGGCGGCGTTCGTCAGCCAGCGCCTCCTCGAGTGCCAGGCCGACGGCATCGCGCTCGGCGACATGGCGGTGCTCTATCGCAGCCACGCCCAGTCCATCACGCTGCAAGTGGCGCTGGCGCAGCGCGGCCTGCCGCACGAAGTGCGCTCCGGCGCCCGTTTCTTCGAGCAGGCGCATGTGAAGGATTTGCTGGCGCACCTGCGGCTCGTCGAAAACCCCGACGACGAACTCGCCTGGCGCCGGGCGCTGCCGCTCTATCCCGGCATCGGCGGCAAGTCGGCGGCGCGCTTCTGGACCTGGCTGCGCGGGCAGCCGCGGGCGCTCGATGCGGTGCTCTCGCCGCCGGCCGCCGAGCAGTTCAGCAGCCGCGGCCGCGAGGGTTTTTCACACTTCCAGGCGGTGGTGCGGCAGTTGCTCGAAGAGAAGCCGCGCGCCCGGGCCGGCGCGCTGGTGGACATCGTGCGGCGCGGGTGGTACCGCGAGCACCTGCGCGCCCGCTTCTCCGATTGGCGCGAGCGCGACGAGGACCTGGTGCAACTGGGCCGCCTGGCAGACCGCAGCGCCGCGCTCACCGATTTCCTGGCGCAGGTGGCGCTGCTGATGCCCTCTGCCGAGCACTTCATCCCCGGCGAGCCGCCCGAAGACCGCCTCGTCCTCTCCACCATCCACCAGGCGAAGGGGCTGGAGTGGCGCATCGTTTTCTTCATCGGGCTGGTCGACGGGCAGATGCCGTCGGTGCTGGCGCTCAACGAGCCGGAAGGCGAGGAAGAGGAGCGGCGGCTGTTCTATGTCGCCGTCACGCGGGTGAAGGACGAACTCTATCTCGTCTACCCGATGGGCTCCGGCGACGGCCGCCTCTGGCGCCCGAGCCGCTTCCTGCGGGAAGTAGATGCCGAATTGTTCGAGGAATGGGCGCTGGAACCGGTGTAAGGTGTCAAGTGTCAGGTGTTAAACTCCCTCTCCATTCATGGGGAGGGTCTGCCCCGAGCTCAGCGACGGGGCAGGGGAGGGGTGGCTTCTCGCGGGAAATCGACGCGCAGTTATTTGAAGAGTGGTCGCTGGAACCGGCATAGGACGCCAGCCGGCAGCCCGGTTCCGGTACGGCAGGCACCACGCGGGCTTTCAGTCACTCAACGCACTTCTGTTGACTTCCGTATAAACCGAGCGATTTCTGAGCAAGTCTCCACCCGGTGTCGAGCCGGGATTCTCCCGAAGGGCGCCTCGGCGCGGCAGGAGTTGTCCGCTGGGCAGAGCATCTTTGAGGTAATCCGTACCCTGGCCGCGGTCAAAGCGTCCCGGGGAACGGTGTTGGGTGAAGCGGCAGCCGATACGGCCGCCGCAGACCCAGGGGAAAGCTAGGCGCTCGTCATGCGGTGGTGGAGTGGGGGAAGACTTAATGGTTTCGGCCGGTCGCTCTTCGGCGTCCGCGCCTTCGCGTCGCGGCGCCGTCCCCGGCTCTCCTTTCGCCCCTCGCGAGGGGCCGCGCTGGGGGCGATCACCCTTCTGGCGTTCGCGGTCATCGGCGGGCAGAGCGGTTCCACACCCAAGGGTTACTCGGTCGGCATCGGTTCTGACCACGCCGATGGTGGGAGCACGCTATTAGACAGAGCGGGCGTGTCCGGCTTCTCCGCTGCGGAACTCGATCCCACCGGTCCCGATGTCGGTACTT
Source organism: uncultured bacterium (assembly GCA_964400165.1). Lineage (GTDB taxonomy): Bacteria > Armatimonadota > Hebobacteria > CAYNSX01 > CAYNSX01 > CAYNSX01. The sequence goes on along the minus strand of CAYNSX010000006.1, from coordinate 39,421 downwards.
TGAAGCTAGCGTCAGAGACGCCGATCTTCGCCGAGGACCCGGCGCACGAGGCGGTGTTTAACATCGATGTCGGCAATGGGGGAACCGAGCAGGCGACGGACATCGAGTTGACCGACACCCTGCCGGGGACGGGGTGGAGCATTGCGGTGAATGCGGGCTGGGACGACTGCCAGATCAGCGCCGGGGCCGACGATGTGCTGACCTGCACGGAGGCGACCTTGGCGGTCGGCCCCACCCTGAATGTGGTGGTGTCGCGGCCGACGACCACGGCCGACTGCGGCGACCTGGACAATACGGCACAAGTGAGCGCCTCCAACGAACCGGTGGCTAATCAGAACGAAAACAACACCAGCACGGCCACCATCGTGGTGCAGTGTGACTCGGATGTGGGCGTGCTGAAGCTAGCGTCCGAGACGCCGATCTTCGCCGAGGACCCGGCGCACGAGGCGGTGTTTACCATCGATGTGGGCAATGCCGGGCCGGTGACGGCGGTGGAGGTGGAGCTGACCGACACCCTGCCGGGGACGGGGTGGAGCATTCTCGACAATGTGGGCTGGGACGACTGCCAGATCAGCGCCGGGGCCGACGATGTGCTGACCTGCACCGCGGCGCTGCTGGAGGAAGGCCCCGTCCTGACGGTGATTCTCTCGCGGCCGACCACTACGGCCGACTGCGGGGACTTGGAGAACACCGCCACCGTGGCGGCGAAGTATGAGCCCCCCGCCGAGGTCGGCGAAGATGCGCACGAAAACAACACCAGCACGGCCACCATCGTGGTGCAGTGTGACTCGGATGTGGGCGTGCTGAAGCTAGCGTCCGAGACGCCGATCTTCGCCGAGGACCCGGCGCACGAGGCGGTGTTTACCATCGATGTGGGCAATGCCGGGCCGGTGACGGCGGTGGAGGTGGAGCTGACCGACACCCTGCCGGGGACGGGGTGGAGCATTCTCGACAATGTGGGCTGGGACGACTGCCAGATCAGCGCCGGGGCCGACGATGTGCTGACCTGCACCGCGGCGCTGCTGGAGGAAGGCCCCGTCCTGACGGTGATTCTCTCGCGGCCGACCACTACGGCCGACTGCGGGGACTTGGAGAACACCGCCACCGTGGCGGCGAAGCATGAGCCCCCAGCCGAGGTCGGCGAAGATGCGCACGAAAACAACATCAGCACGGCGACCATCGTGGTGGACTGCGCGGATCTTCATGTCGCGAAATCGGCAGTGGCTACTCCCATTCAGGCCGGGCAGCAGGTCTGTTTCCAAATCACAGTGAGCAATGCCGGTCCCGGCTCCGCGAGCGATGTGACGCTCACCGATCCCTTGCCGGGGAGTGGCTGGGCGATCAGCGCGGCGGATGCGGGCTGGACCTGCAACATCGCCGGCAACACGCTGACTTGCACCGCGGCCACGCTGGCGTCGGGCGGTAGCATCTCTGTCACGGTGTGCCGCGCGACCGCCCCCGCGGACTGTGGCACGCTCGGCAACACGGCGACGGTCTCGGCGGACAACGAGCCGCCCGCTGACCAGAACGACAACTCGTCTTCAGCGGCTGTTACGGTGAACTGTCCGCAGGGCAGCAACCAGGGGTGCACGCCGGGCTTTTGGTCGGGCGGTGTCGGCTTGCAACTGTGGAATACTTCGCCCGACGCGCAGTGGATTGCTGCCGGGGGGTTGGGAGACCCACCGTACATCCAGACGCGCCTCTTCAATACCTTCTTCACGCCGCATTCGTCGCTCGTCGGGCTGACGATGTTACAACTTGTCGGCACCGGCGGCACCTCGAATGTAGTGCGAATGGCGGCGCGAGATCTGGTCGGGGCATATTTGAATGCCTCTTTTGGGTTGAGTTATCCATTCACGCCGGTCCAGTTGCGTGCAATGTGGACCGCAGCAGTAAACAACGGCAGCACGAGTGCGTTCCGTCAACTGCACAATACGCTCGACGCCGCCAACCGACTCGGCTGTCCTCTGGGCCGCGTCAAATCCTGACGCTCCGGATGGTGGCGTGCTCCTACTATGCATGCTCCGCCTGTAGAATGAAGCAGGAGGCAACCGCATGAGCGACTCGTTTGTCCGCATCGAGGGAGCACGGGAAGGACAGCCGCCGACTTACTATCGCGTTTCGACTATCATCCGCATGACCGAGGCCGCCGACGGGCGCCGGCTGATCCAGACGGCGAACGGCCTCGAGCATTACATTTCCAAGGACGCCATGGTCACCGAAGTCACCGAGGCGGACATGGTGAAGGAATTGATCACGCCCGGCGCCCGCCCGGCCTAGGCGGTCTGGCCTCTCCCGGCGGCGGTGTAGAATGGACGGCCATGGAAGCCTGGGAAGAGCTGATTGTCTGCGACGAGCGCATCCTGGCGGGCAAGCCCGTCATCAAAGGCACGCGCTTGAGCGTCGAACTGATCATCGACCTGCTGGCCAGCGGTTGGACCACTCAACAATTGCTGGACAACTACCCGCATCTGACGATTGATGGCATTCACGCAGCGCTTGCGTATGCCTCACCCACTAACCATTAACCCCTAACTCCTCTCCCCGCCTCCCTGCCTCCCCAGTTGTATAATCCCTTTGAAGGGGGGAGCCGGTGTCAGAATTCCCTGAATTCATCCGCATCAAGCGTGCCCGCCCGACGGCGGCACCCGAGTACATCCGCAAGTCCGCGATCGTCACGCTGTCGCGCACCTCGAGCGGCGTCTGCGTCCTGAAACTCTCCGACGGCGCGGAAGTGACCGTCCAGCCCGGCGAGAAGGTCGTTGATGTCACCGAGGGCGAGATGTTCCGCGCGCTCAAACTGCAAACGGAAGAACAGGCGCCGAAGGGATCAGGGCAGTACTGAACAACAAAACCGAGGAAACAAGGAAGCGAGGAAACAAGGATTGGCCCCGTGTGCCTCGTTTCCTTGTTTCCTTGTTTCCTTGCCCCTAGGATGTTGCCGTGAACGCCTCGGTCGCCCAGTCCCAACTCCGTTCCGCCACCGGCGCCGCCTGGCTGGCGGTGGGCACGAATACCGTGCTGCTGATCGCCAAGGGGACGGTGGGGCTGTTCACCGGCTCGCTCATCATCCTGTCCGAAGCGCTCGACAGTCTGGTGGACCTGGTCGCTGCGGTGAGCGCGCTCGTCACGGTGCGCGCGGCGCGGGCGCCCGCCGACCCGGACCACCAATACGGCCACGGCAAGTTCGAGGCGCTCGGCGGCGCGTTCGAGGGCGCGCTGATTGTGCTGACCGTGCTCTGGATTGCGTGGGAAGCGGTGCACCGGCTGCAGGGGGGATCGCATGTCGTGCGGATGCCGCTCATCGCGCTGACGGTGCTGGCCGCCAGTATCGTCGCCAAGACACTGGTGTCGCGGCGGCTCGACCAGGTGGCGCACGCCACCGACAGTCTGGCGCTCGAAGCCGACTCGTGGCACCTGAAGGGCGATGTCTATGTGTCGGTGGCGGCGATTGCGGGCCTGCTCGGCGTCTGGATCGGCCAGGAACTCGGCGATTCGCGCTGGGCGTTGCTCGATCCCGTCGCCGCGCTGGTGGTGTCGATGCTGCTGCTCATCGCCGGCGTGCGCGTCACTTGGGGCGCAGTGACGCACCTCGCCGATGTCGCGCTGCCGCCCGATGAAGAAGCCCGCATCCGCGGCCTGCTCGTGCAGCACCAGGGCTTTTTTCAGGACTTCCACGCGTTGCGCTCGCGTAAGTCGGGGCCGACGCGCCTGGCGGATTTGCACCTCACCGTCTGCCGGCACATGACCGTCGCCGAGTCGCACATCCTGACCGATCACCTCGAAGAAGAATTGGGCGCCGAGTTCCCGGTGATGGATGTCACCATCCATGTCGAGCCCTGCGCCGGCGGCTGCGCGACCTGCCGCTACAAAGAACGCTGGCCCGACGCGGAGCGCCCCTGATGCGCCGCTGGATCGTCTGGGGACTGCTGGTCGCCTTCGTCTGGTTCGCGGTCACACGCTACACGCAGATCGAAGAGATGTCGCGCATCATCGTACGCGGGCAACTGGTATGGATCCTGGCGGCTGCGGCGCTGCAAGTGGTGTTTTATGTCCTCTTCACTGGCATCTTTCACTCGGCGTTCGAGGTGGTCGGCGTGAAGAGCCGTCTGTGGCCGCTGATTCCCGTCACGCTGGCGGTGGTCTTCGTCGGGACCGTTGCGCCTGGCGCCGGGGTCAGCGGATTGGCGGTTTTTGTGGACGACGCCCGCTCCCGCGGCGAGTCGCCGGCGCGCGCCGCGGCGGGCACGCTCCTCGGGCAGACCGCCGACTTCGCCGGCTTCCTTCCCATCCTGCTGGTCGGTCTCTTGTTCCTCTTCCGCGAACACAACCTGGCAATTTATCAGGTGGTCGCCGCGGGTTTCATGGTGGCGCTGCTCGGCGGCCTCACTGTGGCGCTGACGCTCGGCCTCTGGCGTCCGGTCTGGGTGCATGCGCTCGTCAAACTGCCGCAGCGCCTCATCAATTGGGCCTCTCGGCTGTTCCGCAAGCCGGAATTACTGACCGACGCGTGGGCCGCGCACACCGCCGAGGAGTTCCGCCTCGCCGCCGTCGCGCTGTCGCGCCGCCCGGGCGGCCTGACGCGCACTGTGGGCATTGCGTTCGCCGGTCACGCGGTCGGCATCGCGAGTCTTTACTGCGTTTGCCTGGCGTTCCATCAGCCGGTCGGTTTCGTGGCGCTTGTCGCCGCCTTCTCGATGGGCATCCTGTTCTGGAACGTGTCCTTCACCCCGCAGGGCGTCGGCGTCGTCGAAGTGGTGATGGCGCTGGTGCTCAATTCGTTCGGCGTGCCGATCGAGGGCGGCACGGTCATCGCGCTCGCCTACCGCGGCCTCGCTTTCTGGATTCCGATGGCCCTCGGCGGCTATTTCGCCCGTCGCATCGCGCGCCCGATGACACCATCCACAGCCGCGATCGCCGCGCCCCCGCCCATTGAAACGCACGACCCGTGACCATCAGCAAGTTGTTCTTCCTCTGCGTCCCTCCCCGGGCACGGGGAGGGACTACAGGGTGGGGTGAAAGTTGTCACCGCCCCTCTCCGTTCACGGGGAGGGCCGTTGGAGGGGACAACCCTCGCCCCGCCCTTCGGGCACCCCTCTCCCAAGTACTTGGGAGAGGGGACGGGGGAGAGGGTTGCAGTGTGACGCATGAGTAGCCCAATTCATGCCGCCCTCGAATCCGATCCCGCCGGCGTCTCGATGGCGCACATTTTGGCGCTGCCCGGCTGCATCACGCTCGAGCCGTCGCCCGACGCCGCACTCACGGCGCTGCCCGCAGCCGTGCGCGACTACGCCGCCTGGCTGACGCGCCACGGTGAGGCACCGGACTTCGATGCGGAGGCCCGCATCGAAGTCGTCGAGCGCGTCCCGCGCGGCGCCTATGGCTCCGGCGGCGAAATGACCCTTTTCGCCGCCGACCGCGAGCGCGCCGACGATGCCCACATCGCCCGCATCCTGCGCTTGCTCGAGTACTCCCGCGCCGACCTGCTCGCCGCCTGGCAGGCCATCCCCGCCGCGGCGCGCGAGCGGGCGCCCGCCGCCGGCGGGCGCTCGCCCCTCGGCATCATCGAGCATGTCCGCAACGCCGACTGGTGGTATCTCAACCGCCTGCGCCAGGACCTCACCGAGCCGAACTACGACCCCGACATCCAGGTGCACCAGCATGTCTTCCGGGTCGAGTTGCACGGGCGCTTCGAGCCGGTCACGCTCTTCGCCGCGCTCGCCGCCATCCGCGCCTGGCTGCACGACGAACTCCCGCACCTGACCGAAGCCGAGCGCACGCACATCTTCCCGCCCTCCCGCTTCCCCACCGACAACCCGGCGGAACAGTGGACGGCGCGCAAGGCCTTGCGCCGTATGCTCGAACACGAGCGCGAGCACACCGCCAATCTCCGCCAGCGCCTCGCGCAGTATCGCCACGAAGTCGAAAGCGCCCCGCCCGCCGCGCCGATCGGGTGGTGGTTGGTGCGCCTCGCAGACGCGCCGTCCTAGACAGTCCCTCGCCCCGTGTTGTAGGTTTTCGGAGCCCTGGCGCCGAACCGATGGAATGCCCCCACGAGACGCCCCTCGGGGCCGGGTGCCGATGCGAAGGATTCCCTGAAGGAGACACCATGACCGAAGTCGAGCGGATGGCCGCCTGGGTCGTCAACGCCCGCGGCGAGACGATGTCCGGCGACGCCCGCACGCAACTCAAACTCCGCCTGCTCGACGGCCTCGGTTGCGGCATCGGCGCCCTCGACGGTGAGCCGATCGGCATGCTCCGCAGCCACCTCGCCGACTTCGGCGGCGCCGCGCTCTGCGGGCTGATCGGCGGCGGCGCCACCGCCCCCGACCGAGCGGCCCTCTACAACGGCGCCCTCATCCGCTACCTCGACTACAACGACAGTTACCTCGCCAAGAAGGAAACCTGCCACCCGAGCGACAACATCGCCCCCGTCCTTGCCGCCGCCGAGTACGCGAACGCGAGCGGCGAGACCTTCCTCACCGCGCTCGCCGTCGCCTATCAGGTGCACTGCCGCTTGAGCGATGTCGCCCCCGTGCGCGCCAAGGGCTTCGACCACACCACGCAGGGCAGTTACGCCGTCGCCGCCGGCTGCGCCCGGGCGCTCGGCCTCGACGCCGCCAAGACCGCCAACGCCATCGCCATTGCGGGCACCGCCTTCAACGCGCTGCGCGTGACGCGCACCGGCGCCCTCTCGCACTGGAAGGGTCTCGCCTATCCGAACACGGCCTTCTGCGGCACGCACGCCGCCTTCCTGGCGCTGCGCGGCATCACCGGTCCCGCCGAAGTCTTCGAAGGCAACAAGGGCTTCAAGGACGCCATCGCCGGCCACTTCGACATCGACTGGGCGGCGGAAGACCTCGAGCGCGTCCGCACCACCATCATCAAGAAGTACAACGCCGAAATCCACTCGCAGTGCAGCATCGAGGGCGCGCTGGCGCTGAAGAAGCAGCACGGCTTCGCCGCCGCCGACATCGACCGCATCAAGATCGACACCTTCGATGTCGCCTTCCACATCATCGGCGGCGGCGAAGAGGGCGACAAGACCACCATCCGCACCAAGGAAGAGGCCGACCACTCGCTGCACTACATGGTCGCGGTCGCGCTCCTCGACGACGGCGTCTATCCGCCGCAGTACGCGCCGGAACGCATCGTGCGCGAGGATGTCCAGTCGCTGCTGCGCCGCGTCAGCGTGCGCGAGAACCCGGAGTACTCCGCCCGTTTCCCGAACGAGATGGTCACCAAGGTGAAGATTCACCTGCGCAACGGCAAGACCGTCGAACGCGAGCAGAACAGTTACGAGGGCTTCCACAGCCACCCGATGTCGCAAGCGACCGTCGAGGCGAAGTTCACCCGCCTGGCGGAACCCCACGCCGGCGCCGGTCTCCGCAAGGACATCGTCGCCGCCGTGCTGGACATCGAACGCCTGCAAGTGCGAAACTTGACCGCCCTCTTAGGAAAAGTGGGACTTGTCCCGAGCAAAGTCGAGGGAAAGGAAACCAAATGAGCGAGCGCGCCTTCGCCTTCGTCCCCAACAACAACCGCGGCGGCAAACCCCGCACCCGCGGCATCACCGAAATCCGCGGCCCCTACTACGCGGTGATGGGCACCCGCTACCTCTCCGACATCCTCGAGACGATGGGCGACTATGTCGACGGCGTCAAATACGCCGGCGGCTCCTTCTCGCTGATGCCGCGCGACCAGATCAAAGCGCTCAACGACCTCGCGCACAAGTACAACTGCTATGTCTCCACCGGCGGCTGGATCGAGTATGTGCTCACGCACGGGGTCGACATGGTGGACAAGTACATCAAGGAGTGCAAAGACCTCGGCTTCGACCTCATCGAAATCTCCACCGGCTTCATCACCATCCCCGATGACGACCTGCTCCGCCTCGTCGAGAAGGTGGTGAAGGCGGGCCTGAAAGCGAAGCCCGAAGTCGGCATCGCCTTCGGGGCGGGCGGCGCCACCGCCGCCGAAGAACTCGAGGCCGAGGGGATGCGCGACGCCGGCTGGGTCATCGCCCGCGCCAAGAAGTGCCTGGCGGCCGGCGCCTCCATCATTATGATCGAGAGCGAAGGCATCACCGAGAGCGTGAAGTCGTGGCGCACCGATGTCGCCGCCAAGATTATCGAGGGCGTCGGGCTGGACAAGGTGATGTTCGAGGCGAGCGACCCGCCCGTCTTCCAGTGGTACATCAAGAACTACGGCGTGGATGTCAACCTGTTCGTGGACCACAGCCAGATCGTGCAACTCGAATGTCAGCGCGCCGGCATCTGGGGCACCAAGAGCACCTGGGGGCGGATCCGGACGGCGCGGGGGTAGCAGAGTCTGCGGCCAAAGAATACCGCCACTTACCCATGAAGGGGTTTCCAAATCAGATTGCGGACATAAAAAAGCTTGCCTTGGCGATGCAAGTACTTGCGGGTCTTGTGGATAGTTCAGAAGATGCAAAGAACGATGACCTGTTTGGGGAAGCCCTGTTGCGCGGACGTGTTTTGAATCCAGGACGCAAAGGACTGTCAATCGACCAGTACCTCGCGATTCAACGCACCAAAAGACGCTCAAACCAGAGTCACCAAATGAGCGCTCGCGGGCTTCGGGAATTATTCCGCCTCTTGGGTTTCATCGATGACTCCGAACCAGTCATCACCATTACTCCCGATGGGCGACAAGTTGCAGCCATTGCCGGGGTGCCTGTCGACCCAGATCAAATCGATTTCTGGAGACATGCAATTCGGCGCATTCATCATTCTGGTCGCGATACTGAGGCGTCTCATCCGTATCAAGTGATGCTCAAATTGATTGCAAGACGGCCGGGCATAACGCGCGCAATGTGCGCACTGGCGCTTGAAGCGAAAGATGATTCGGACGCGGAGCTCGGTCGAATTGTTATTTTGGCTGGACTGCCTGAAGAAGATGTTATTGAACAGATCGGCGTGACGCGGTCGAACTGGAACAATGCGAAAAAGGTCTTGCCAAGCTTTGCGGAACAGTTGGGCGACGTGGTCAAGACTGGGCAAACGTATCAGCTCGCTGACGCACCCGGCTTTGGGAATGGCGGGGCGAGCATTGAAGAGCTTGTACCCACTGATACCGCTGACAGTGGTGTCAGACCGCTACAGGTTCCTCACAGGCCTCGCGCTTCGCGCACTGTTACTTCCGCCACAATTGGAAGGGCGGGGATCGCAGAACAAGATGAGCAACCAGTTCCTCCCGATCTCGACCCGGCGGCCGCGGCAGAGGCAGTCCGTCGGCGTCTTGACCGTCTGCGCCGACACAATCTCTTGGTTCGCGCACTCGCCGCCCGTTTTGAAGCGGCGGGAATGATCCTGCATGAGAATCCATTCGACCTCCTGGCTGTGTCTGGTCGAGTGGGCGATCTGCTCGAGATGAAGACTCTGGATGGCACTCCTGAAGATGAGCGTGAGAGAGTTCGCGACGCGCTCGCGAAGCTTCTATATTACGAAGCCTTCGTCACTTCGCCTGTTGTTGGGAGAGCGGCGATTCACAAGATTGCGTGTTTCGAAAGACCGATTAGTGAGCCGCACCAAGACTTCCTCAATCAGTCCAACATCGGGACTATTTGGGTGACCGAGAGCGGACGCCTTGCGGGAGATGCGCTAGCCGCAGGAATGCTCCGAGATCACTTCGAGGAGTTTCGTTGAGGTATTGGCGATACGCGATCGGGCCATTTCTACATAGGCCGGGTTGAGTTCTGATCCGACGAATTGTCGTCCACATTCAAGTGCTGCGACACACTCGGACCCAGAACCGACAAAAGGCACCAAGACCAGATCCCCCTGATTTGAGAAGTGTTCGACAATCCTTCTCGAAAGTGACAAGGGCTTCTGCGTTGGGTGATCGGTCCGTTCATTCGCAAACCGGCGGCCAGCGAGGGTCGGGAATCTCCAAACGTCACCCGCCTGGCGCCCATCCGGGTGTGGCGCCCAAACCTTTCCGTTCTTGGTTATCGGGTGACGCAGGCGCTCTTGGCTCTTATAGGGCTCCCTGATCGCGTGAAACGTTGAGTCGTTCCGATGGGCAAACCAAAGGATCGGTTCGTAATGGCAGGCAGGGCCGTTGCGGTATTTGGACCAGCCATTCTCATAGTGCCAGATGATCTGCCTGCGGTAGACGAGCCCCATCTCATACATGTGAGTCTGTAGGAAACAAGCGTTGTGGTGAATCGCGTAGACGAATAGATTTCCAGTTGGCTTCAAGATGCGCTTCGACTCGTTCAACCACTGCTTGCACCATGCTAGCCAGTCGACTCGGTTGTCGAAGAAGGCCCCTTCGCCGAATTCGCGATCCTTAGGAAGACTGTAGGGCGGGTCAGCGATGATCAAGTCTGCACAGCAGTCTGGCAGCGTTCGCAGGAATTCCATCGCGTCCCCAAGAAAGATCGTGTTGACGGAGATCATTTCGCTAAGATCACGATGTATTGGTGGTGCAGGTTCGGCACGTAAGAGTAGGGGAAACCGTAGGGGAATACGCGCTTGTGACTTTGATACAGGACAGTGATTCCTTTCAGAGTGAATCCGCGCGCCTCCATTTCTCTGGCGATATCTGCGTGGAACATGTAATAGCGAGACTTCTGCCGAAAGTCTCCCACCACAATGCATAGGTGACCTCTGTCCACCAGGCAAGTCCGAGTCAGCGCAAGAGTGTCCGCAACCGCCTCCAGAAATGCCGGATACGACTCCATGTTTCCAAGATCGGCCGGATCATTACTGTACCGAGTATCCAGACCGTGTACGACGCGCTCCTGTTTAGCTTTATGGTCCTCTTTGTGGAGGATGTTCCAGTATGGAGGACTGGTGACAACCAGTTTTATTGACGCGGGAGGGAGCGTCGGTAGCACCGTGCGTGCATCGCCGCAAATCACCTCCTGATCACGGCAGGCCAGAAGGTCTTCAGAGAGTTCCTTCTTCAGACGCAGGCGCGCAAGATTCGCATACTTCTTGCTCAACTCAATGCCGATTCCCCTTCGCCCTTCCACCGCGGCGGCCTTCAATGCTGAACCCACTCCTACAAACGGATCGAGGACGGTCTCTCCGGCTTTGGTGAAAAAACGGATTAGTCGTGCGATGTCTTGAAAGGAAAATGGTGCAGGGTGCAACCTTTCGATTTGCGCGTGCGAATGGTTCTTGCCGAGACCTCGTTGAATCCAAACGGAGATTGTCTCTGGAATCCATTCTTTGGCGCTGAGGTCATTCAGTCGATTGACGGTCTTCTTGCCGTTCTTGTCAGTGGACTCGGTCCTCCTTATCCCAACTCTCCCGCTTGATGTTCGTGTCCGACCATTGCTATCGCCCACGGGCAAGTTCCTCCAGTTCTATTTAGCCGCTTTCATTGCTGCTAGGTGCATACGGCCATTATAGAAACTATGTTTGCGCGCTGCAACCTCCTTTCCTCAGTCATTGCAGCTCACTCGAGACATCGAGCTGAGCAAATTGCGGGCCAAGCACCACACACTAGAGCACCGTCGTTGTGGAAAACTGTTTGTCAGTGTTGATGGCTCTCAGAGACACGCAGTTGGTGCGACTTGACCCTCGAATCGGGCCTGCGGAGGGCTTGCCCGCACCACGCGGAAGTGCCCTCCCACGATGCAACGCAATTGGCCCCGCGCGCAGGCGCCCCCCCACCGACACCCCCGCCGCCGCCCCGGCGCGGGGGCGGCGGCGGGGGTGTCGGCCGTAGTTGTTTCTGCCCCTGCCTGCCGTCCTCTCCCCGCGCCTCGCCTCCGCTCGGCGCGCCCCTCTCCCGATTGAGAGAGGGGCAGAAGTCCATTGATGTTCCCCCCCTCTCTCAATCGGGAGAGGGGGGTAGGGGGGAGAGGAAGACTTCCCCCTCTCCATGTGAATGGGGAGGGGCTGGGGGAGGGGACAACGGGGGTTTGGCCTCGTCGCTGGCGAATGAGGAACCCAGTCGCACCGCAAGGAGGTTGGCGATGGAACCCCTGGCAGAGCAGTCCCCCGACATGACCGTCCGCGCGCTCGCCGCGCGCATCGAACACCTGGAGCGCGCGAACCGCAAGGTGAAAGGCGCCGGCGGCGCCGCACTCGTAGTCATCGCGGCGGCGCTGCTGATGGGCGTCAGCGTCATCACGCCGCGCATCGAGGAAGTGACCGGCAACCGCTTCATCCTCAACGATCTGAACAACAAGCCGCGCGCCCTGTGGACGATGACCGCCACCGGCCCCGAATTCGTCCTGCTTGACCCCGACGGCGCCACCCGCCGCGCGTTGCTCGCTCTCGACCGCGACGGCCCCGACCTCACGCTGTCCGACGCCGCCGGCAGGGCGCGCGTCCGCCTCGAAGCCGCCGGTGTCAGTTCAACGATTCGCCTGCTTGATGCGGGCGGCGTCACCCGTGCCCGCCTCGACCTGCGCGATGCGGGCGTCAGTCTCGTCCTCAACGACGCTACCACCGTCCGTCAGACTCGCCTCAATGTCCTCGCCGGCGAGATGGGCCTTTTGCTCGATGCGGGCGGCGTCACCCGCGCCCGCCTCGACCTGCGCGACGCGGGCGTCAGTCTCGTCCTCAACGACGCCACCACTGACCGTCAGACCCGCCTCAATGTGCTCGCTGCCGAGATGGGGCTCACCCTGCAGCGCAGCGGCGGCGACCCGGCCATCACGCTCCTCGAAACCCTCGGCGGCGCCAGCCAAGTGCGCAATCGCCTGACGCTCTACAGCCCGAAGAACGGCATCGCGCATGCCTACTTGGGCGTCTATCCCGACGGCGCCACCCATTTCGGCCTGCACAACGCCGCCGGCCTGCGCGTGTTCGAGAAGCCGTGACAACTTCCCCTTCTCCTGACAGGAGAGGGGGCAGGGGGTGAGGTTGTGAGAGGCAGGCAAGATGCCCCCCCCCCTGTCAGTGTTTCGCCTCTCCTTACAGGAGAGGGGACGAAGGGTGAGGCCGTCGAAGTTTTCCCTCAACCGACACGAAGGAGACAACCCATGCCCCGCTATGTGATCGAACGCGACATCCCCGGCGCCGGCAAACTCTCGCCCGGCGAACTGCAGGCCATCGCGCAGAAGTCGTGCGGTGTGCTCAACACCCTCGGCCCGCGCATCCAGTGGCTGGAGAGTTATGTCACCGACGACAAGATTTACTGCGTCTACATCGCCGAGACCGAGCGCCTCGTCCGCCAGCACGCCGAGCAGGGCGGCTTCCCCGCCAACCGCATCAGCGAAGTCCGCACAATAATCGACCCGACGACGGCGGAGGAGTAACCCTCTCCCCCGGCCCCTCTCCCATGTACATGGGAGAGGGGTTGGGGGAGAGGTGGGCGCCCGGACTTTAGTCCGAGGCGCAAGTCCACTAGTAGTTGCAGTGTGATTCAGCCCGGCACTTCAGTGCCGGGCCAGGCATTGCCCGCTTCGATCATCCTCTCCCCCCTGTCCCCCCTCTCCCGATTGAGAGAGGGGGGCGAACAGACGGATTCCTTCCGGCCCCTCTCTCAATTCGGGAGAGGGGCGCGACGAGCGGATGCGAGGAGCGGGGTGAGGACGGTTAGGGCGAAAGGGGACAGCGCGCCCCCGGCGCCGAATCACCCACCTATGCTCCGCTCCCTGCGCCTCCTGTGCATCGGTCTCTTCACTACCGCGGCGATGGCCGCCGCGCCGCCGGCGCCCGCCGGCATCGCCATCGTGGATGTCGCCGTCTTCGACGGCGTCACGCGCACCGTCCGCCCGCACCAGATGATTCTGATCGAGGGCGACCATATCAAGGCCGTCGGTGACGGCCTGAAAGTGCAGGCCGGCTATGCCGTCATCGACGGCGCCGGCTTGACCGCGATGCCCGGCCTGATTGATTTGCACACGCACATCTTCGTCCCCGGCTCGCTCTTCCCGGAAACGGTGATGCTGCCTATCGAGCACAACCTGCGCAGCCACCTGTGGTCGGGTGTGACGACGGTCGTCGATCTCCTCACTGCGGCGAGTGCGATGCCGGGGCTGCGCGCGATGTCCGCCGACGAGCCGGGGTTGTATCCCGACCTGCGGCTCGCCGGTCCCTGCTTCACCGCGCCGGGCGGGCACGGGTCCGAATACGGCGTGCCGGTGCACGAAGTCACTACCGTCGCCGAAGCGGATGCCGCCTGGGCGGAACAGTTGCGCCTGAAGCCCGATGTCACCAAGACCATCATCGAGCACGGCGGCTGGGGCGGCCTGCCCGAATTGCCGGCGCCGTCGGCGGAGGTGGTCACCGAAGTCGGGCGCTTGAGCCGCGCTGCGCGCATTCCCTATTTCGTGCACATCTGGACGCTCGACGAAGCCAAGACCGCGGTGCGCGGCGGCGCCACCGCACTGGCGCACGGTGTCTATGGCGGCCCGATTGACGACGAACTCATCCGCCTGATGAAAGAACGTGGGACTGCCTACATCCCAACGCTCACCGTCGCGCTCAACACCGAGACCATCCGCACCGATCCGGCTTTCTTCACCCACTTCCCGCTCGCCGACATTTTGAGCCCCGACCTGATCAGCAATCTGAACAGCCCGGGCAACCGCGAGGTGATGGGACGCTCCGCATTCGGGCGCATCGGCGACCGCCGCGTGTTCTTCAGCAACCTGAAGCGCATCTTCGAGGCGGGCATCCCCGTCGGCCTCGGCACCGACGCCGGCAATCCGTTCGCGCTGCACGGCCCGGGCATCCACCACGAGATTGATTACTTCGTGCAAGCGGGCCTCTCGCTTCCCGATGTCCTAATTGCCGCCACCTCCGGTTCGGCGAAGATCGCCGGCCTCGGCAGCCGGGTCGGGCAACTCAAGGCCGGCTTCCGCGCGAACATCTTGCTGGTGCGCGGCGACCCTCTGACCGACCCGCTCGCACACAACCGCGTCGCTGAAGTCATTCACGCCGGCGTGCGCATCGACCGCGCCCGCCTGGCGCAAATGAACCGCGGGACGCGGAACTTGAACGCGCCGGGCGCGGAGACCCCGCCGGGGACGCCGCCCGCCCCATCGATTCTGGCGCCGACGGACTCGCTCGGCGACTTCGATTTCGGCACTCCCGAGACGGCCTACGGTATCTGGAACACCAACACCGACGCCGTCGCGGGCGGCAAGTCGGTGTGCACGGTCATCGCCAAGACCGCCGACGACTTGACCAAAGTGCTGCGCGTCGAGGGCGAAGTGCGGACGGGCTTCCAGTTCGGGCCCTGGGCGGGCGCCGTCCTCGGCTTCAAGCAGCCGGTGGATGCGTCGTCGTTCACCGGCATCGAACTCCGCGGCCGCGGCACCGAGCGCGGCTACACGCTCTTTCTCGGCAACGCCAAGGTGAAGGACTTCAACCAGTTCCTGGCGTCATTCCGCTTGAAGCCGGACTGGCAGGTCGTCCGCGTCCCGTTCACCGCGCTGAAGCAACTCGGGTTCGGCGCCGCGGTCGCCTGGGATTCGAAATACATCACCGCCGTGTCGCTGAACGCGCAGGAGCCGATGATGAGCCCGCCCGTCTTCGGTCCCTTCTGGTTCGAACTGGACTATGTGAAGTTCTATCGGTGATTTGCCTGTTCACCCCTCTCCGTGAGACGGAGAGGGGTCGGCTTGCACTCCGAAGCTGTGGCGAAGGAGTGGGGTGAGGTCGCTGACGATTCCGCCCTTCCCCGCGCGCGGGGAAGGGTTGGGGATGGGGTTGGTTCCCTCTCCCGGCCTGCGGCCACCCTCCTTCGCCAAGGCTTCGCAGGGCATGCCCTCTCCTTCAAGAGGAGAGGGACGACCAGCGCCCTTGGGTGCTTGTAGTCCCCTCTCCCGAATCGGGAGAGGGGTACGCGCAGCGGGGATGAGGGGAAACCGCCCCTCTCCGAGCGGGGGAGCGGCTTGTGCCACGACGTTTTGGCGAAGGGGGATGGGGCGAACTACTTCCGCGCCGCTCCCGCCGCCAGCGAAAACCCGCGCAGCAGGTGCGACAGCCCATACAGGCCGAGCACCGTCGCCAGCAGGAGGAGCGTCAGTTCGAGGTAGTTGCGCTGCAGATTGGTGACCAGCAGCAGCAAGGCGTTGCCGCTGCCCGGTTTCAGCGGGTGCGTGCCGTCGAGCATTTCGCGGGCATCGGAGATACCGTCGCCATCGAGGTCGCTCGTCGCGCCGAGTTCCGTCGCCAGCCGCGCCGGGTCGTTGCGCAAGTCGAGGAAACGCTGCCGCCCGACGACCTCCAGGATGTGATTGCCGAATTCGTTGAGCGTCGGGTTCTCGACTTTCTGCCCGGGCGCGAACGCAGCGCGGGCGTGCTTCAGTTGTTCCAGTTCCCCGGGCGTGAGACTGTAAATCTGACCGGCGTCGCGGCCTTCCGGCCCGCCCGGGTTGACATGACACATCGCGCAATCCATCGGGCGCCCGGAAGTCTTGCGAAGGTAATCGTAATACTCCTGCCGCGCCGCGGCGGGCCCGGCAAGTGCGGTGCCCAGCGCAAGAGCGGCGCCCAGCACGATCAGCGCGCGCTTCACAGCGAGTGTCCCTTGAAAAGCACATAGACCTGATGGCCGAAGAAACTGATGCCGATGATGTAGAGCAGCGCGACGACCGCCAGGACGCGCAGCACCGTGCGGCTCGTGCGCCGAAACAGCCAGGGCGCAAACACCAGCGCCAGCACGACCAGGTTCATCCCGACGAACACCACCCAGAACGGCACCAGTTGCAGCGGGTAATAGACGAATAGGAAGTACCACTCGGGCTGAATGCCGTCGGGCGTCGCGCCGAGCGCATTGAACGGTTCGAGCAGCGGATAGGCGGTGAAGGCGTCGAACGGCAGCGCCAGCGCCAGCACGAACAGGACGATGAACGCGACGCCCCAGACGGTGAAGTCCTTCATCAGGAAGAGCGGGAAGAACCGCTCGGCGCGGCCGGTCGGCTTGTCGACGCCCTGGCTCATGCCGTGCAACTGCACGGAGAGCAGATGCATCCCGAGCAGCAGCGCGACGATGACCGGCAGCACTACGACATGCAGTGCGAAGAACCGGCTCAAGGTCGCTTGCCCGATGGTCGCCTCGCCCTGGAAGGTCTCGCGCAACACTCGCGGCCACTCGGCGACCGCGGCGGGCAGATAGGCGCGCAACTCCTCGACGCTCTGCAGGCCGACCTTCGTGGCGTTCACCGCGATTTGATTCCAGGGCAGCAAATAGCCGGTGAAGCCGAAGCCGAGCGTCACCAGCAGCAGCACGACGCCGCTCAACCAGGTGATCTCGCGCGGCTTCACGAACGCCTTCATCGCAAACACCGTGAAGAGGTGCAGGAGCACCGCCGCGATCATTGCCGAACTCGCCCAGGCGTGCAGATTGCGAATCAGCGCGCCGCCGGGGACGGTGTCGGTCAGGTATTCGACCGACAGGTAGGCGTCGCTGACGGTCGGCTTGTAATAGAAGAGCAGCATCAGGCCGGTCGCCACCTGAATGAGGAAGAAGAACACCGCCAGCCCGCCCAGGTAATACGCCCAACTCATCCGGTGGACGGGCACTTCCTTTGCGCCAACCAAATCCCGCACATTCATCTTTTCGGTCGGAAAGCGGGCGATGACCGCGCGCCCGAGCCGGCCGAGCCACCCGCCCGCGCGCATCAGGCCTCCGCTGCCGCGAACTGCTTGGCGATGCACACCCGGTAGCCATCGAGCAACGCCGGGTCGGGCTGCCCGGTCAGTTCGCCCTTCGGCGAGCGGCTGACGACGACGCGGTCCTGGTCGTCCAGCAGCGCCCAGCCAAGTACCGGCAGCGGTGCCTTGGCCACCGATTGCGGCGTCGGGACACCCGTGCGTACATCGAACAGCGAAAAGTGGCACGGGCAGCCCAGTTGCCCCTGCGCGTTGACCGAGGCCTTCACCGTGCAGCCCAGGTGCGTGCACTTCGCGGACAGCAGCCAGGGCAGGCCGTCGGCGCCGCGGAACGCCATCGCCGGCCGCAGCGCATAGTCAATGAAATAGAGGCCTTGGCTCGGCTTCAGGTCGCCCAAGCGCGCGACGACGATGTAGTCCTGGCGCAGGCGCTCCAATTCGAGTTGCTGCTGCGCCTCCGTCAGTCGCAGCCGCTGCAAAGTGCGGTCGAGGTGCGCGCTCTCCTCCTCACGCGTGATGCGCGGACCTTGATAGAAGCGCGCCAGTTTGTCGAACACTCCCAGCGACAACAACACCGCGGCGCCAATGATGCCGAACATTCCCTTGAGCAGGTGCCGCCGGGCGGTCAGCAGCGTGTCCGGTCCGGCGGCGCCAGTCGCCCGGCCGCTCGTAATGGTGTCCGTGACGATGACGAAGGCCGCAATCAGCACCACAAACCCAATGATCAGCACCGCGATTTCCAGCCGTCCGAAGGGCAGCGCCAGCGGTCGAACGGCGGTCGGCAGCGGCGTCGCGTTGAGCGGTGGCGCGGCGGGCGCCGTAACCGCGGCTGGCGGCTCCGTCGGCGCGGGCGCGGCTGGCGCGGTGGTTGCCGGTGGAGTGGGGGACGGCGCGCTTGGCATTGGGACGACGGCGCCGCCCGATGATTGCGGCGACTTGGCCGCCGGCGGCTTCGCCGGTGTGGTCGGAGGCTTTACGGCCGGCTTCGGAGTCGCGGGCGCCGGCGCGGTCGCTGCGGCGCGCGCCTCAGCGGCGGCGACGCGGTCCTTATTCTTCGGGTCCTTCAGGAACGCAACCAGTTGCTCGACTTGCTCGTCGGCCAGCGGCCCGACATAGCCCTCCATGCTCTTGACGCCGGTGCGCAGGTTCTCGTCCGGCCAAGCCGCCACCTCCGCCAGGTCCAGGCCGACGAGTTTGCCCCCGCCAATGGTGTGACAGGCGGAGCACTGGTCGACGAACAACTGCGCCGCCGGGTCGGCGGCCGGCGCCGCGCCCGCCGGCGCGGACGGCCCGGCGATCCACCAGGCCACCGCCGGCGCTCCGACCAGAATCCAGGCCCAGGTTCGGGGCCTCCGCCGCGGCGGTCGGTGGCATCCAGTTGAGCGTTTTCGCATCGCGCTGGCCTTTCATTTCGCCGGTGATCGTCAGGACACTCTTGTCGGCCGAGGGGTCTTGACGGCCCCTCAAAAGAGAGTATAACATATTCGAGTCCGAAATAGCATTTTTGGCAAACTACGCAGGAAGGGGGTAGCGAACGATGAACCGCGGAACTCTGCGGGCCTGGGGACTGGTTCTGGGAGTGGCGATTGCCGCGTCGCTGGCGATGACGGCCTTCACACCGCGAGCCCAAGCCATCCCGAGTTGGTCCCGCAAGTACGGGGTCAGTTGCGCCAAATGCCACACGGCATTTCCGCGCCTGAACACCTACGGCTACATGTTCCGGCTGCACGGCTACCAGGTGCCCAACGACGAGTTGCTGGGAAAGATCGACACCGGCGACGAGTTGATGAGCCTTCTGGACCAGGCGCCGCTGTCAGCGCGCTTGGTGGGGTCCGTGAAAGAGACCAGCGGTGACGGCGAAAACCCGGAATTCAACTTCGATCAGCAATTGGGGCTGTTTTTCGGCGGCACCGCAGCGAAGAATGTGGGCTTCTTCGTCGAGGGCGCCATGGAGACGGAAGACGGCGAGTTTCACGGTGAAGTGGAATTCATCCACCTCAAGTTCGCCCATCTGCTTCACAGCAACCCGACGGCGTTGAACCTCGAACTCGGCGTCTTGAGTCTGCTCGAGTGGGGGAACGACGACCACTGGCGGCTGACTCGCAATTCCTACACGCCCTATCGGATGAGCGTCGGCAACAACGACCACACTTTCCACGACGGCGTCCAGGGCCTTGCCATCTATGGAATGCTGGGCGGTGGCGGTTCGCACCTCGCCCAAGCGGCCCCGGCCACGCAGCTCGTCAGCGCCGACCCAAGTAGCGCTGGGGGCGCTGCGGAGGCCGACAGTGAACCGGTGTCCAACTATAACGACCGCAGCGGCATCCTCTATCAACTGGGGGTCGGCAGTGCCGGCCCGTCCGACGGCAACCAAATCCAGGAGTTTGCACGCCTCGGATACGCCTTCGGAAACGGTCCCTGGATCACCGCGCTGGGCGACTGGGGGAAGCACGACCTCTCGTCGGGCATCGAGGACTTCCATCGGTATCTCGTGGAACTCGGCTGGGACTTCGGCTCGCCCATCGATGTCGGCGGGCACCCTGTGCAGCCGCTTCAGCTCCGCGCCGCGTGGGTGAGCGGGCACGACAGCGACCCGCTGGGCACCGCCCTGGTGGTTGACCACACCGCGCAATATGCGGAATTGGCCTACATGCGCGGCGACCAACATGTCGCCGTCGTCCGCTGGGACCGCGTCCAATCCAGCGACCTGTCCAGTCTGGAGCAGAACTCCCTCACCGCCGCGTACATCTTTTACTTGCGACGCAATGTGCGCTTTGGGATCGAAGGTAAGTTCTTCTCCACCGGCGGCAACGATACGCTGATGTTCTTCTACGACATCGGCCTCTAGCCGTTCGAGTGCGGTAGGCGCTACCGACTGAATCACTGCGGGGCGGCCCAGAGGCCGCCCCGCAGTCTTGTACCGGAATGCGATTGGGGGAGGGGACTATTTCGGCGCCTCCGCCGGCGGGACCGGCGGCAAGATACGAATGAAGCGCACCACTTGCGCGCACTCTTTCTCGTTCAGCGACACCGCACCCGCGTGTCCGGCGTGCTGGCCTGCGACCACGCCGGCCAGTTGCTCCGGCGTGCGCTGCGGGATGACGGCCGTCAGGTCAGCGGCCTTCACGAACTTGCCCTTCTCGGTGTCGGCCTTGCCGTCCGGTCCGTGACATTCGGCGCACTGCGCGGTGTAGACCTTCTGGCCGTCCCCGATCGCCGGGACGGTGCCAAGATAGTCGAGCAGTTGTCCCGTGCTTTCCTCGGGGAAGGTGAATTTCTTCATCCCGATTGAGCCGTTCTTGAGGACGGCCAAGGCACGCGTCTCGGCCATCTTCGGAACCGTCTTGTACAGGTCGACGATGCCCAGTTTTTTCCCAGACGGCGTTCGCCCGTGCCCGTCCAGGCCGTGGCAGAGCGCGCAATTCCGGACAAAGGTGACACGCCCCGCTTCCCAGTTCTTCTCGGTGAATTTGCGGTTCACCAGCAGGCCGGCCGGCGCCGCGGCCTGGCTCGCCACGGCCAGCCACGCGCCCACCACCAACACCGTCACTCCCCATGCCCGGGTCTTGCCCTGTCGTACGACGGCAGCCATAAGAGGCCTCCCTGTGTTAGACAACCTTCGCCGCCCTGATGGTATACCATAATAAAAGACCTCAAACACCTTTTGCAGGGTTTCCCGCGCCGTCAGTCTAAATGAGCGGCAGCCGAATCGTGTCACTTCGTGCGCCAAACCCAGGAGCGGAGAGATCATGTTGCGGATCCGTTGCAGGCCGGTCGTGTCGCTGTGCGCGGTTGCGTTCTGGTTGTTCTGTGCTGCACCAGGCTGGGCCGAGACCGTCGAGCCCTCCTTCCAGCAGCGCCTCGACGCCCTCGTCCAGCGCCTCGAAGAGCGCCGCGTCGAGGGGCACATCCCCGGCATGGCCATCGCCGTGGTCAAAGACGACCGGATCGTCCTGGCCCGCGGCTTCGGCGTCGCCGACACCGACACGAAGCGCCCCGTCACCCCCGGGACGATCTTCGCCATCGGCTCCAGCACCAAGGCCTTCACCGCCACACTCATCGGCATGCTGGTGGACGAGGGCAAGATGGCCTGGGACGACCCGGTCACCAAGTACCTCCCATACCTGACGCTGAAGCCGCAGACCGACGACCAGACCGCACAGGTTACGCTCCGCGACCTGATGTCCCATCGCACCGGCTTCATCGGCATGGACATCCTCTGGATCGAGGGCACGGTCACGCGCGAAGAGGCGCTGCACACCGCGGCCCGCGCCGAGCCCTGGTCGGCGTTTCGCAAGGAGTTCCACTACAACAACACCGGCTTCCTGGCCGCGGGCGTCGCGCTGGGCGCGGCGGCGGGCGCCGACTGGGAAACGCTCGTCGACCGCCGCCTCTTCCAGCCCCTGGGAATGACCAGCAGCGATACCTCGGCATCGAAGTCGCGCTTCGACCCGCGCCTGTCGCTCGGCTACGCCTGGGACGCGGACAAGAAGGACTGGGAATACCTGCCGATGCGCGACATCGATGTCGCCGGCCCCGCCGGCAGCATCAACTCCAATGTCCTCGATATGGCCCAGTGGCTGCGCTTCCAACTGGGCCACGGCGTCTACAACGGCGACCGCCTCATCAGCGAGGCCGCCCAGCAGGAAACCTGGAAGCCCAACAGCGACATGGGCAACAACATGAAGTATGGCCTCGGCTGGATGCTCGAGGAATGGGAGGGCCGGCCGGTCGTCCATCACGGCGGCAACATCGACGGCTTCTCGGCGATGGTGGGGATGCTGCCGAGCGAGCGCCTCGGCTTTGTCCTGCTCACCAACCTCAACGCCGCGCCGCTGCAACAGCCCTCGCTCCATTTGGTGTGGGAGACGCTCGTCGGCCAGTGGCAGGACGAGGCGGCGGACACCGCGCAGTTCGCACCCTATCTCGGCAAGTACCTGGCCAACTTCGCCCAGTTCAAGGATGTCGAGTTCACCGTGGCGGTGTCGCACGGCAAGTTGGCCCTCGATGTCCCCGGCCAGACCAATTTCGAATTGAAGCCGCCCGACGCCGAAGGCAAGTGGCACTTCGCGCTCGTTGACGCCATCGCCGTGGGCTTCGAGCGCAATGACACAGGCGAAGTCTACGGACTGACCATCTACCAGGGCGGGCAGGAGTTCAAGGTGCCAAAGATCGGCATGCCCCAGCCCGCGGAAGCGGCGCCCGCCGCAGCCACCGAGACGAAACCGGCGGGGCCGCCGCTGCCGACCATCGACCAGATTCACGCGCTGCGCCGGTCTGATGCCCGCCGCGCCGCGCTTGAATCGCTTGGCGTCTACCGGCTCTCGGGGACCGTCCGCCTCGCGCAGGCGGGCATCACGGGAACCGTCGTCATGTTCGGCGCCGGCGCCGACCGCTTCCGCCAGGACTTGGACCTCGGCATCTTCGGCCACACGCGCCTGGCCTTCACCGGCGCCGGCGGCTGGTCGCTCAACAGCTTCGCCACCAATGAGTTGCTGACCGGCGACGCCCTGGAACGGGCACGCGCGGGAAATTTCTCCGCCATCTTCGGCGACTGGCGGCAGTTCTTCACCAGCATCGTGGTCAAAGACCGCATCAAAGTCGAAGGCCGCGATGGCTATGTGATCGAATTGCAGCACGGGAAGGAACCGCCCACGACGGTCATCATCGACGCCCGCACCGGCGATGTCCTCCGTTCGCGGGCCGTGACGGTCGTCCCCGGCGCCGGCAGTCTGTTGGTGGGAACCGACTACGAAGACTACCGGGAGGTCGGCGGTCTGCGCATCCCGTTCCGCATCACTTCGACGAACCCGGTCTCCGGCCGCGTCATCCTCGAATTCACTTCCGTTCGCACCAACCTCACCGCCACGGACGGCCTCTTCGATTTGAGTCCGCTGAAATAGTAGAGTAGGGGAGGGCGAGCATCAGCATCCCGGTCAGCAAATCACGCGCCGCGGTCGTCATCGGGCTGGCGCTGCTCGCGCTCTGGCTCGTCATCGGCACGCTCGGCTTCACATTCATCGAGCGCTGGCCGCTCTTCGACAGTCTTTATATGACGGTCGTCACACTCTCGACCATCGGCTTCGGCGAAGTGCATCCCCTCTCGACCGCCGGGCGCGCCTTCGCCATCGTGCTCATCGTCGGTGGCCTGGGCACAGCGCTCTATTCCGTCGCCCGCGTCGGCCAGGCCATCTTCGAAGGGGAAATCTTGAGCATCCTCGGGAGGCGCCGGATGCAACGCGACCTGCGACACTTGACGGACCATTACATCGTCTGCGGCTTCGGCCGCACCGGCCACCATGTCGCCGAGGGACTGGCGCGTGAGGGGCTGCCCTTCTGTCTGATTGACCGCGACCCGGCACGCGTCGATGAACTGCAGGGTGAGCATTACCTCTTCTGCCTCGGTGACGCGACCGACGACGCGGTGTTGCGCACCGCCGGCATCGAGCGCGCCAAGGCGCTGCTCGCGCTCCTCTCATCCGATGCCGACAACCTCTACCTCACCATGGCCGCCAAGGAACTCAACCCGCGCGTCCAAGTCATCGCCCGCGCGCTGGATGAAGACGCCATCGTCAAACTCCGCCGCGGCGGCGCCGATAAGGTCGTCTCGCCCTACGAAATGGCCGGCCTGCGCCTGCTCATGGCCGCGGTGCGTCCGACCATCCTCGAATTCGTCGAACTCCTCACCCGCCCCGATTTCGACGCCCTCACGATGGAAGAGGTGCCGGTTTGCGCCGGGTCCGCCCTGGAAGGCGCGACGCTGTCCGATAATGCTGCTCTGCGCGACAGCCGCGCCATCATCGTCGCCATCAAGCGCAGCGACGGCCGCCTGCTCTTCAACCCCGGCGCCGCAGAACGCATCGCCGCTGGCGACACCCTGATCGCCCTCGGCGACCGCGATCACCTCAAGGATCTCGGCGCCGCCTGCGCCAGCAACTAGTCGCTGCGTCCCCCGCCGTTCCAGTACGGCCAGTCGCCGTGGCCGCCGCCCCTTGCCCGCGGGCGCTATCAAGTATAAGATATGAAAGTCCGAAATAACCCCGCCCGGTTGGGCGGCGGCGAAGGAGCCAATCCGGTACGGGTTAGCCGCTCGGGAATACCCTCGACAAAGGACTTTATTCTCTGCTATTATGCCGCGTATGTTCTACTCTGCCGCCAGTGGTTATGCCGTCCGGGCGCTGACTTACCTCGCTCTCCAGCCGAAGGACAAAGAGCGCGCCCTGGTGCGCGACATCGCCGAGATCGCCGAACTGCCCCAGCACTTCCTCGGCAAGGTCTTGCAGGACCTCGCCCGCGCCGGAGTCCTGAAATCCTGGAAGGGTCCCGGCGGCGGGTTCTCGCTCGCCCGGCCGGCCAAAGACATCACCCTCTTCGACATCGCCGAAGCGCTCGGCGAGACGACCGAACTCAACCGCTGCGCCGTCGGCTTTGCCGAGTGCAGCGACTCGCGGCCGTGCACGCTTCACGACCAGTGGAAGGGCGTCCGTCAGCACCTCAAGGACTACTTGCAGCGCACGACGCTGCAGCAACTCGCCCAGGCCGTCCAGCGCAAGCGCGCCCTGCTCGCCGAGTCCGACTGACCGGGCGCAGTCGCGCTCTTTGTGAGATACGAGATAATAGGATTTGATGGTCGAAGTTCTCACCCGGGAATTCATCTCGCTGGCGGGCCCGCACCCGGTCGTCCAAGGGCTTTACGCGGGCGTAGTCATCACTCTGCTCAACACTGCCGGCGCGCTGCTGGTGTTAGTGTGGCGGCGTCCGTCAGATCGAGTCCTCGACGCGGCGCTGGGGTTCGCTGCCGGGGTGATGTTGACGGCCAGCTTCACCAGTCTCATCCTCCCGGGCATCGCGTATGGTGGCCTGACACCGGTGATCGTGGGCCTGGCGGTCGGCGCCGGCGGGCTGAGCCTCGGCGACCGGTTGATTCCACACCGCCATTTCGTTGCCGGCCCCGAGGGCTTGCCAAATGTACGGCTCCGAGCTGTTTGGCTGTTCATCCTGGCCATCACGCTGCACAACATGCCGGAGGGGCTGGCAGTGGGCGTGGGTTTCGGCTCGGGCGACCTCCACAACGCAATGAAACTGATGCTGGCCATCGGCATTCAGAACATCCCGGAAGGCCTGGCCGTGTCGGTCGCCGCGCTGGGGGCCGGGCTCGGGGCCTACTACTACGCCAGTCTGATCGGCATCCGAGCCGGCGTCATCGAGATTCCGCTGGCGGTCGCCGGGGCGTGGGCGGTGCAGGTCGCACGACCGCTGCTGCCGTACGCCATGGGCTTCGCCGCGGGCGCGATGCTATTTGTCATCAGTGATGAGATCGTGCCCGAAACCCATCGCAAGGGCCACGAGCGGTGGGCGACCTCCGGGCTGATGCTCGGCGTTGTGGTGATGCTGACGCTCGATGTCGCGCTACAGTGATGGGATCCGACGCGCGCCGTCTGCTCGCAGGACTGATCAGCTTCATCTCCACCGCTTGGGCCAAGTCCGAAAGCGAAGTGGTTTCCAAGTAGCGGCGCATCCGGTCGCGCGTCGGTCGCCAACTGTCATGAAGTGGGCAGGGACGATCGTCGCGGCACTGCGCAAAGCCGACGGCGCAGCGCTCGTATGCATCGTCTTCGCCGAGCGCCACCAGAATCTCCAGCACCGACACTTCCGTCGCCGGCCGCGGGAGCCAAAATCCGCCTCGCGGGCCCTTCCGCGAACGCAGTATGCCGCCGCGGACGAGCTGGCGTAGCACCTGGCGGAGGAATTGCTCCGGGAGACCGGTCGCCGCGGCAATCTCGCGGCCGAGGACCGGGCGCGACGCGGGCTCCGCTCCGGCCAGGTGGCACAGCGCCCGGACAGCGTAGCGGACGACCGCCGAAGTGGCGAACACTGTTTCTGATTACCATATCTTTTAGTCTTTTACAAGCCCTTAGCGGAGAACCCACCTTGACAGGGCCGAATTTAGAGTGTTTAATAGTTTTATCTCTTGAATACTGATATAGGCGATGGAAAGGATGATTGGCTGATGGACACGGTGACGAAGCAGACGCGCCGAAGGGGCTGGTGGGCGGTCTCCACGAGATGTCGGGCGGCCTGGGCGGTGGCGAGTCTGGCGTGGTTGCTGACGGCGGTCGGTTGTTCGCAGCAGCCAGCGGCGCCAGAGACCGGCACTTCTGCAACTCCGACATCCACCGCGACCAATGTCGCGCCCGCCCCGGCGCCCACTGAATCCGCGGTGTCGTCGGCGAGCGTGCCGGAGGGTCCGACCGGCATCGTACAAGTGACCGCCACCACCGACGGCAAGCCGGTGGGGGAAGTTGCGGTCTGGCTGGTCGGTGCCACCGGCTCCACGAACCCAGCGGCGAAACGGTTGGTGTTCCATCAGAAGGACAACACTTTCTCCCCCACGGTCGGGATGGTGATGAAGGGCGGAGTCGTGGAGTTTGTGAACGACGACACCCACTTACACAACACCTACTCGCATTCGCCCCTCGCCTCCTTCAGTTTCAATCAGCCCGGCGCCGGTTCGCGGTCTTTGCTGAAAGTGGACAAAGTGGGGGTGATTGATGTGGCGTGCCACATCCACGGCCTGATGGAGGCCTGGATCGTCGTCGTCGATACCCCGGCCTACGCAGTCACCGACGCGAAAGGCACAGTCGCTATTACTGGTGTGCCACCCGGTACCTATGCCGTGAAGGCCTGGGCCGCCGAGGGGGGAGAGCAAAGCGGGTCCGTGACCGTGACGGCCGGCGGCACCGCGACCGTCCATCTCAAGTTTGGCGCCTGACGCCAGAAACAGGAGACGAACCATGTTCCAGTCGTTGCGTACCACCGTCGCCGGCGCCGCGCGCAATGCCCGCGTCCGCCGCGCATTGTTGGTGCTCGCGCTCGGGGTCGGCGTGTTCGCCGCTGGGTGCGCGTCGGGCGGCGCCGGCGGATCCAGTTCGTCGGCGGGGGTGGGATCCGACGCGCAAACCGTCATCGCGTCGCGCGAACTGACCCCGGCCGATGTCACGGCCGCGCTCAAGACCTACACCCCGAGCGGGAAGTGGGACCCCTACATCATGTTTGCCTCGGGCGGCCATTCCGGCCAGGTGTTCGTCATTGGCCTGCCCTCGATGCGCCTGCTGCGCTCGATCGCCGTGTTCACTCCCGAACCCTGGCAGGGCTGGGGTTATGGGCAGGAAGACACCCAAAAGGTGCTCGCCGGCGGGAACATGAACGGCAAGACGATTAGCTGGGGCGACACGCACCACCCGGCGCTGTCGGAGACCAAGGGCGAGTACGACGGCCAGTTCCTCTTCATCGGCGACAAGGCCAACGCCCGCGTCGCCGTGATCGATCTGCGGGATTTCGAGACCAAGCAAATCGTGAAGAACCCCATCGCCATCAACGACCACGGCGGCACTTTCGTGACCCCCGATACCGAGTATGTGGTGGAGGGCGGGCAGTACGGGACCCCGCTGGGTGGGAAATACGCACCGATCGAGGACTATGAGAAGTCCTACCGCGGGATGGTCACCTTCTGGAAGTTCGACCGCGCCGCCGGCCGCATTGACCGCACGCGCTCGTTTGCGATGGAACTGCCCCCGTACTGGCAGGACCTCGCCGACGCCGGTAAGGGGCCCTCCAACGGCTGGGTGTTCCTCAACTCGTTCAACACCGAACTGGCGACCGGCGGGGTCGAGGATGGCAACCCTGCCTTCGAAGTCGGCACGGCGGCCCGCGATAGCGACTACTTGCATGTCATCAACCTGCGGAAGGCGGCGGAGGTCGCCGCCGCCGGGAAGACCCAGGCCATCAACGGTTTCCCCGTCATTTCCTTGCAAACTTCCATCGCGGAGGGGCTGCTCTACTTCATCCCGGAGCCCAAGAGCCCGCACGGGGTGGATGTCGCACCGCGGGGCGATTACCTCGTCGTCGCCGGCAAACTCGACCCGCATGTGACCGTCTACTCCTTCGAAAAGATTCAGGGGGCGATTGCGTCCGGCAAGACGACGAAAGACAAGTACGGCGTGCCCATTCTCGATTTCGATGCCACGATGGAAAAGCAGATCGAAATCGGCCTCGGCCCGCTCCACACGCAGTTCGACAACCAGGGCTACGCCTATACCAGTCTCTTCCTCGACAGCGCGGTGGCGCGGTGGAGTCTCGGCCCGCCCTACCGCCAGGATGGTTGGAAACTCGAAGGCACCATCCCCGTGCACTACAATGTCGGCCACATCGCGACGGTCGAAGGCGACACCGCCGCGCCCAAGGGCGGCTTTCTCGTCGCCCTCAACAAGTGGTCGATTGACCGCTTCTTCCCCGCCGGCCCATTGCTCGCCCAAAACTTGCAGTTGGTGGATATCAGCGGGCAGGGCAGTCAGATGCAACTGCTATACGACATGCCCATCGGCGTCGGCGAGCCGCACTATGCCCAGATCATCGAAGCCAGCCGCCTGAAGCCTTTCGAAATTTATCCGAAGGTGGGCTGGGACCCCGCCACGATGGCGGTAGACCCGAACGCGCCGCAGAAGGGCCAGGAACGCATCGTCCGCCGCGGCAAGACCGTTGAGGTCTTCATGACCGCCATCCGGAGCAACTACAACCCGGAACGCGTGCGTGTCAGGCAGGGTGACCAGGTGATCTGGCATATCACCAACCTGGAAAAGACCAAGGACGCCACGCACGGCTTCGCCCTGCCCGGCTACAACATCAACTTCAGCCTCGAGCCCGGGGAGACCTCGACGACCGAGTTCGTCGCCGACCAGCCGGGCGTCTTTACCTACTACTGTTCGGAGTTCTGCTCCGCGCTGCACCTGGAGATGACCGGCTACTTCCTCGTGGAGCCGTGACATGGTGACGACGGACGGCGCGGTGCCCCCGACCAAGTCGCGGCAGGCGCTTCGATGGAGCGACCGCATCCTGGGACCGCGGGTGCCGACAGCGGAACTCCGCCGGCACCACCGGCGGTTCGTGCTGCCGGCGTGGCTGTTCGGGGCTGCCGCCGTCCTGCTGATCGCGTCTGTGTTCCTGCCCTACTGGCGGCTCGACCTGCAGGCGCCACAGTATCCGAAGGGCTTGCGGGTCCGGGCCTATGTCAACCGGATGGTGGGCGATGTTGAAGAGATCACCGTCCTCAACCAGAACATCGGGCTCCCGCCGCTCACCGCGGCGGCGACGCTGGAACGGTCAGTCTCGATGATTGCGGCCCTCGTCCTGGCCGGACTGTTGCTCGCCGGCTGGCGTGTGCGCAGCCGCTGGGTGGTGGTGTTGGCAGCGCCGGCGCTTCTGTTCCCGTTCGCCTTCCTGGCCGACCTGCAGTTCTGGCTCTGGAAGTACGGACACAGTCTCAACCCAGCCGCGCCGCTCTCCCACGCGGTGGGCGCGTTCACACAGCCGGTACTGGGCCCGGCAAAGGTGGCGCAATTCCACACACTGGCGTTACCCGACATCGGCCTGGTGCTGGCCCTGTGCACCTCGGCGTTGACGCTAGCCGGGCTGTGGGCGCATCGCCGCGCGTTCAAACCGCTGTATGACGCGATGGCGGCGACGCATTCATGACCACTGCCTGCCCGCGCGCCTTCCTCCTCCTTGCGGTGCTTGTTGCGTCCACGCCCGCGCGCGGGCAGGCGCCTCCCGGGGACGTGCAGTCGCTCATCGCTGCGGCCGCGCCGGGCGCGACCGTCCATGTCGGGCCCGGCGTCTATCGCGCCGGCGTGCGCATCGGCAAACCGCTGGCGCTCATTGGCGACGGCTGGCCGGTCATCGATGGGCGCGGCGAAGGCACCGGCATCGTCATCGAAGCGCCCGATGTCACGGTACAGGGTTTCGTCATCCGTGATACGGGCATCTCGCTTGATACCGAGAACGCCGCCATCGAAGTGAATGCCCCTCGGGCCCGCGTCATCGGGAACCGCATTGACGGCGCGCTGTTCGGGATTCTGCTGCGGCGCGCCGCCGAGTCGGTCATCGCCGGCAATGACATTCAGGGTCGGGCGCTGCCCGTAGCGCGTCGCGGCGACGCCATCCGGCTGTGGTACAGCCCCGGCACGCGGGTGGAACGCAATCGCGTCGTCGGAGGCCGCGACTGCGTCTTCTGGTTTTCGTCACACTTGACGGTCACCAGCAACGAGGTGCGCGACGGCCGCTATGGCCTGCACTTCATGTACTCGGATCAGTCGGTCGTCGCCGACAATCGCCTTGAGGACAACTCGGTGGGCGCCTTCCTGATGTACAGCGACGGCGTCATCGTGCGGGACAATCTGCTGCGCGGCAACCGCGGGCCCAGCGGCTATGGCCTCGGGCTGAAGACGATGGACGGCGTGACGATGGAAGGCAACCGCATCATCGGCAACCGGGTCGGCGTGCACTTCGATGAATCGCCGTCGTCCCTTGGTGCAGAACAGTTGGTGCGCCGAAACCTCATCGCCTGCAACGATGTCGGGCTGGTGCTGCTCCCCGCGGTGCGCGGCAATGTCTTTGTCGGGAATGCGTTCGTGGACAATGGCCAAGCCGTGGGCGTCACCGGCGGCGGCCGCTTCGACGGCAACACCTGGACCCGCGACGGCCGCGGTAACTATTGGAGCGACTATGCCGGCTACGACGCCCGGCACGACGGCGTCGGCGATGTGCCGCATCGCCTCGACAATCTTTTCGGCGGTTTGATGGACAAGCAGCCGGCGTTGGCGCTCTTCGCCGCGACGCCCGCGGCCTGGTTGCTCGACCAATCGGGGCGCGCCTTCCCCATCATTCGCCGAGAAGCGCGGGTCGTGGACACCGCGCCGCTGCTGACCATCCCCGCCATTCCCTCGGCGACCGAAGCACCGGCCGCGCCGACCCAGTGGCCGGCTATCGCGGTGAGTCTCGGGATGTGTGCGCTGGCGGGGTTGGTGGTGGCGCGGGGCGTCGGACGCCGGCCCACCGGCTGGGAGGCCCGTCCTTGATCCATATTCAGCATCTGACCAAGCGCTACGGCCGCAAGACGGTCGTCGACAACCTGTCGTTTGAGATTGCGCCCGGCGAGTGTGTCGCGCTGTGGGGCCCTAACGGTGCCGGCAAGACCACCATTCTGCGTTGCCTGCTTGGCCTGGTTGCGTTCGATGGCGAGATTACCGTCGGAGGCCTCGATGCGCGCCGCCAAGGGAAGGCCGCTCGGCGGCTGCTCGGTCATGTGCCGCAGGAACTGTCGTTCTTCGATGACCTGGCGGTCGCCGACACCCTGGCCTTCTCTGCCGAATTGCGCGGCGTGGGCCCCGACAGAGTGGGGGAGGTAATTGACCGATTGGGGCTGGGCGCGCAGCAGGCCAAGCCGGTCGGCGCGCTGTCCGGCGGCATGAAGCAGCGGCTGGCGCTCGCCCTGGCCTTGCTCGCCGACCCGCCGATTCTGCTGTTGGACGAGCCGACCTCGAACCTCGATGCCGCGGCCCGGGAATCGGCGATGTCGCTGCTGGAATCCCTCCGCCATGCGGGCCGGAACCTGATTCTTACCTCCCATCACTTTGAGGAAGTCGGCGCCCTCGTGGATCGCGTCATCGCTCTGGAAGATGGTCGGATCGTCCACGACGGAGCCCCCGCCGACCTCGCCCACCGGCTCGGTGCGCGGTTCACGCTCCATCTGCTCGTGGCCGACTCGCAAGTGGATCCGGCATTGGCCGTGCTGCTGCAGCAGGGCTTCGCCGCCCGGCGAAATGGTCAGGGACTGCTCGTCGAAGTGGCGCCGCGTGAGAAGGGGGCCGCGTTCGGCGCGTTGCACGGGGCCGGCATCACGGTCAAGGACTTCGAGATATGGCAGTGAGCCGCGTGGCCACACTCCCGCGCGTCCGCGACCGCGCCGAACGGCGCCAGATGGCGGTCATCGCCCGCCGGGAATTGCGCGAGGCCGTCCGCAACCGCTGGTTCTGGCTGTATGCCGGCGGGTTCACCCTCCTCGCTATGGCGCTGGCCATCGCCGCGGCGCCGAATGCGCAATTGGTCGGCTTTGGCGGCTTCGGTCGTACGCTCGCCTCGCTGGTCGGCTTGGCGCAATTGCTCGTTCCCCTCATGGGGTTATTGGTGGGAGCCCAGACAGTCGCCGCGCAGCAGGAACGCGGCACGCTGCGCTTCTTGTTGAGCCATCCGGTCAACCGCAGTGAGGTGTTTTGGGGCATGTACGCCGGGCAGGCGCTGGCATTGCTGGCGGTGATCGCGGGCGGCGTGGGCGCCGCCGGGCTGTTCAGCGCTGCGCGCCACATTGCGGTGGACGCGCGCGCATTGGGCGCCGTCGCTGGCTTGTCCTGGGCGCTGGCGCTGATGGCGCTGGGTGTGGGAATGTTCCTGGGCACGATCGCCCGCCGCGCCGCGGCCGCGACCGGCGCCGCACTGTTCGTCTGGTTTGCGCTGGTGTTCCTGGGCGATCTGGGGATTATGGGCAGTGCGGTCGCCACGCGGCTGCCCGTCGGCGTCCTGTTCTTCACCGCGCTCGCCAACCCCGTGGAGGCCTTCCGCTTGCTGGCAGTGGCGGCGTTTCGCGGCTCGTTCGATGCCCTCGGCCCGGCGGGCACCTACGCCGTGGACGCGCTGGGGGCCGGGCTCGTCCCGCTGGTCGCCGGGGTGCTCGCCCTCTGGGTGATAGTGCCCGCCGTGGTTGCGGCTTGGCGGTTCCGCATCGCGCTCGACCTGTGAGTCGAGGGTTCGCCTCGGCGCTCCCTGCCCTGTTGGTGGCAGGGTTAGCGGGCTGCGGAGGGCCTCCGACCTCCGGCCCGCCCGAGTTCCACTTTGGCCGCGACCTGTGCGCCGAATGCGGGATGACCATCTCCGAGCCGCGATTTGCCGCCGCCTATCGGCTGCCCGATGGCTCGGTCCGCAAGTTCGATGACCTCGGTGACCTGCTGGCCTACGGCCGCCGCGCTGGCGAGCGGCCGAGTGGGGCCGTGTGGGTGCATGACTATGCGACGGATGGGTGGGTGGCTGCCGCCGAGGCCTGGTTTGTGCGCGTTCCGGGGCTGACCAGCCCGATGGGCCACGGGATCGCGGCGTTCGCCGGCGAAGGCGCGGCGGCCGATTTCGCCCGGGCGCGGGGCGGGCGCGTGCGACGGTGGCCGGACCTGCAGGATTCGAGCGGCGCGCCGACCACGGGCCAGTAACGGGCGGAGCTGTTGAGTGACGCTACGGCTTCGGGGTGACGACGAAGGCGCCGATGGCGCTGTCAATGGCGGCGCCGGCAGCAGTGCTGCTGTAAATTATGAACTCGCCCGGCAGGTCGGCACGGAACTTAAAGGTGCGTGTCTGCCCCTTGCGGATGCCCTGCAGGTCGACAGTGGTCTCGTATCCGGTGACGGCAAACCCGATGCCGGCGCCCGTCCCGTCCGTTGTCGAAGAGACCTCCAGTTGCACGATCTGGCCCTGGTGCACGGTCACGCGGTCGGGCTGGAAGCCTTCCGTCTCCGAGACGGTCACCTTGACGACGATATCGGGCAGGCCGAGTGGCGCCTCGACCGTGAGCACAAACCACATCTGATCATGATAGGGGCTGCACTTCATCGTGCACAGCGCCGGAAATGAACCGGCGCGGGTTGTATCCACCGGCACGGTCACCCATTCCCCCGGGGCGATGTCGTAGTGTTCGGGAAACAGCGCCGGGATACCGAACCCGTGATGGACATCGGCGCTGCCTATGCGCAGCGCGACCTTCGCGCCTTGGGCAATCTTGAGTTCTTGCAGCGGCTGCGCACGATGCAGCCAGTAATTGCGGCCGGCGACCGGCCCCAGTGTCCAGGTGCCCGGATTGTGCGGTCCCTGGCGCACCCCTGTGATGTGAACCAGCTGCGTATCGGCGGGCGCCTGTCGCCGCTGCGCCACGGCGTTATAGCCAAACAGCAGCACCGGGACGCCGGCGAGCGCCGCGAACACCAACGCCAATGCGATGCCCTCTCGCGGACCGTGGTTCATCGGTACGCTCCTTATCCGGTGTACAATCGCAGAAAGACCGCGGTCAGCAACATCAGCACGACCAGCGCCGGCAGGAAACTCACGACCGCCGTGCGCGGCGACGCGTAAGCCGCCTGCGCCGACGCCAGGCCCTTCCGGGCGGCGACGACAAAGCCGACCAGTAGCAGCGCCGCTTGCACGACCCGCGCCCAGTCCGGCAGGACGGGTGTCCACGGCACATGCGCGGTGCCGAGCAAGTTCCAGCCCCAGCCCGCCGGGTCGGAGAGGACCGAGACGATGTAGGACCCGTTCACCATCAAGAGCGGCACGCTGAATGCGATCCATGCCAGCAATCCGAATGGCACGAGCGTGTAAGAGTTCTGCAGGAACAGGTTCTTGTACGGCACTTGCCCGCCGCCCAGCGCCCGCCCCAGCCAGGTCGCGGCGCCGACCAGCAACGGCAGCCCGGCGAGCGCCGCGAACCAAAGCGAACCCGCGTAGATTCCGAATCCCCCCCATTGCCCCGATTCGCTCGGGTTCGCCCAGTTCTTAATCGACCACCACGGCCCCAGCAGCACCACCGAGTAACTCGCCGCCAGCGCCGTCATGATGAACGCCTTCCACGCCTCGTCGTAGCCCTTCAGCCGAGAATCGGTGAAGGCGGGGCGGGCGAAGAGTGCGATGTTGTTGTTCGGACACGACTTGACGCACTCCATGCACAGCCCGCAGTAATTGTTGCGGTCGAGTTTGCCCATGTACACGCCCCAGGGACACGCCCAGCCCTTGTCGCTGCCCGTGATGCAGTTCTTGGTGCGACATTTCAAGCACTCGTCTCCGCTCTTCTGCCGCAATTCAATGGTGGCGGCCATTGAGTAGAGACTTAGGAACCCCGAGATCGGACAGACGTAGTTGCAGAAGGTGCGGTGGCGCCAGATGAGCGCCATCACGGCGGCGATGACGAACAGGCTGCCCAGCACCCACACGCTCACGATCGGCCGCGTCACCAGCGGGACTGAAAAGGTCGCCAGTCCGAGGAACGACAGGTTTTGGATCCAGATGTTGCTCAACGCTTTCGGCCAGCGCAGGCCCTTGCCGAACAGCGTGTTGTTCAGCCCAAAGGTCTTGCCGGGCCGCACCCGGACCAGCGCCCGCCGCTGCGCCCAGTCGCCGAAGAAGGGCAGGGGACACATCGCGCACCAGACCCGCGACCCGAATGGCACCATCACCGCAATCAGCACGACCCACCAGAGAATCCACACGAACACGATAATCATATTGCGATTTCCGACGGGAGTCCCGAAGAAGCCCACCAGGAGGAACAGCCAGAAGAAGGCGAGATTGGGCACTACGAGAACGAACTGGAACCAGCGGCTCTTGCAGAACCGTTCCAGCCACGGAAATTTGGCGAACAGGCTGGTGCGGCGGTACGGCTTGATGTCGAGGAGCGGAAACTTGAGAACCGGGACCGGTTCAGGCAGGGTCGGGTCAGCCACGGTCTGGGCCATGCGACGCATCCTTATCGAGCGCGCGCAGCCGCGCGTTCAGCGCGGCGATGTGGCCGTCTTCGAAGGCGGCGAGTTCCTCATACACGGCGCGCAACGCCGCGTCCGGCGCCCGCGGGATCATTTCCTGGTAGAAGACCTGCGCGTTGCGCTCGGCGCGCAGGCAGACTTCCA
This sequence comes from uncultured bacterium, assembly GCA_964400165.1. Classification (GTDB taxonomy): domain Bacteria; phylum Armatimonadota; class Hebobacteria; order CAYNSX01; family CAYNSX01; genus CAYNSX01. The sequence goes on along the minus strand of CAYNSX010000006.1, from coordinate 3,318 downwards.
GCGCCGCGCGCACGGTGTGGTCGTCGAAGATGAAGGGCTCGCCGTGCTCCAATTCGATGGCCTCGACGACCTCGAGGACATCCTCCTCGCGGACGGGCAGGACCACTTTCCCGTAGCGCTCGGCGTATCGTCCCTCCAGCAGTTGCTGGTGTTCCACCTCCTCGGAGGCGAGTTCCCGGAAGGTGTGACCGGCCCGCGGGTTGTAGTCGGTGAACATCTCCGCGAAGGTGGTCATCCGTTCCGCGTTGCGCTTCTCGACATTGATGGCCAGCGACAGCACCTCTTGGGGGTTCAATTCCGCGAAGCGTCGTGTGATCACCTCACTCCTCCACTTTCAAGGTCGCCGGGCGCTGCGACTTGCCCGTGCCCAGCACCACCGTCGCCGCCGCCAGCCCGACTAACAATCCCAGCGACAACGGGAACACCGTGTTGGGGGCGACGACCAGTTCGCCTTGCATGAACGGATGCAGAAACCCGCAGGTCTGCGAACAGCGAAACCGAAACTTGCCGCCCTTGTCGGCTACCAATTGCACCGCGGGGCTCGGCGTGTAAGTCATGCCCTGTGAGGGGTGCCGCACCGCGGGCGGGTTGTCGGGCGCAATCTTGACATCCAGGTCGTACCCTTCCAGGTAGAACCCGTGGGTCACATCGAGGGTCTTGAAGGTCAGCGTCAGGCGGTCGCCGCGGTTGACTCGCAGCGCGTGCGGCTCATAGCCGTACTGCCGGGCGACGATTTCGATGGCGCGGTCGGCCGGGGGAGCGGGGCGCCCGGCAGCAAACCACCCGCCGCCGCCGCCCGCCGCGACCAGCGCCGCGGCCAGCAGGTACTTGCCGGTTCCCAGTCCAGACATGCGCGACATCCCTCTTCCGGGCGGAGCGCCGTGCCGCGCCCTCCCAAGACACCTATTAGGGAGTAGTATAGAAGTTACTCTTTTTACCTGTCAAGGGGCCGGTCCCGCCGGGAAGGGGGTGGTAGAGTGCCGTTCGGCGGCGGGCCGGTGGCGTCGCCAGCCCGCGATTGGCGGGACGCGCTCCCCGAAGCCGGTGAGCCGCAGTGGAGCAGAATTCGGTGAACGGATTTGCGATCGAGACTGACGGCTTGACCCGCGCGTTCGGTGACCTGCGCGCGGTGGATGACCTTACCTTGCAGGTGCCCGCCGGCAGTATTTTCGGCTTCCTCGGTCCCAACGGCGCCGGCAAGACCACTACCATCCGCCTGCTCCTCGGCTTGCTGGCGCCCACCAGCGGCTCTGCGACTGTCTTAGGTCACGACTCCCGCACCGCTTCCGCCGCGATCCGCGAACGGAGTGGGGCGCTGCTCGAGTACTCCGGTCTCTATGAACGCCTCTCCGCCGCCGACAACCTCGAGTTCTACGGCCGCGTCTGGCATCTGCCGCGTGCCGAGCGCGCCGCACGCATTCAGGAACTCCTCGCGCACTTCGGCCTCTGGGAACGCCGCCGCGAATTCGTCCGCACCTGGAGCCGGGGGATGAAGCAGAAACTCGCCCTGGCGCGCACGCTCCTGCACCGCCCGGCGCTGGTCTTCCTCGACGAGCCCACCGCCGGCCTCGACCCGCTCGCCGCCGCCGGCCTGCGCGCCGACCTCGCCGCGCTCGCCGGGCGCGAAGGCGTCACCGTTTTTCTCACCACGCACAATCTCGCCGAAGCCGAGAAGCTCTGCGCCCAGGTCGGCATCATCCGCGCCGGCCGCCTGGTTGCCGTCGGCCCGCTCGAGCAACTCCGGCAACAGTCCGGCACGCCGCACCTCGACATCATCGGGCGCAACCTGACCGAGCAGATCGCGGCCGCCCTGCGCGGGATGCCCGGGGTCGTGTCCGCTGCGCTGCGCGACGGACGGCTCACCGTCGCCCTCGAGCGCGACGCCTCGACCGCGCCGCTCATCCAGCGCGTCCTTGCCGCCGGCGGCGAAGTGGAAGAGGCGCGCAAGGCCGTCGCCAGCATCGAAGATGTCTTCCTGACTCTGATGCACGAAGAGGAGCCGCCGCAATGATCGGCGATGTGCTCACGGTGGCCTGGAAGGAATGGCGCGAATTTCTCCTCATCCGCGGCTCCTATCGCGCCGGCGCCCTAAGTCTGCTCCTCATCCTGGGGGTGTTCGGCGTATTCTTGCCGCTGAACTTCGGCCCCGAACTGATTCAATCGCCGGTCCTGCTCGTCTATTGGGCGTGGATGCCGGTAATGCTCGTCATCAGTCTCATCGCTGACGCCTTCGCCGGCGAGCGCGAGCGGCACACCCTCGAAACCTTGCTCGCCAGCCGCCTCTCCGATCGCGCCATCCTGCTCGGCAAGATCGTCGCCGGCATTTCCTACGGCTGGGGCGTGGCGATGCTGGGCGTCGCGCTGGCGGTCGTCACCGAGAACATCGCCCATCGCGGCGGCGGGTTCATCATCTTCACTCCCGGCCAAGCCGTGACAATCGTCGTCGGAACGCTGCTCACTGCGGCGATGGCGGCGACCGGCGGCGTCCTCGCTTCGCTGCGTGCCGCCACCGTGCGACAGGCCCAGCAATTCCTGATGCTCGGCATGATGGCGCTCATCTTCATCCCCGCGTTCGGCTCGCGGCTGCTGCCCGAGCCGTGGCGTCACGCCATCGCCGAGTTCGCCGGGCGCTCGTCGATGACGACCGTGGTGGTCATCCTCCTCGCGATTCTGCTGGCGGTAGACCTGTTCTTGTTCGCCCTCGCCTCCGCCCGGTTCCAGCGTCACCGCCTCATCCTCGACTGAAGCGGCCGCAGTTCCGCCGCATTGACCCCGCGCCGAATAGCGGATAGGTTAGTCCGAAATATGATGTCCGCGACCGCCGCCAATCTTCGAGGGGCCTGACGATGCCCACGGACTTCCTCTGGTTTGTCGTCATCGGGTTCGCCGCGCAATTGATTGATGGCGCGCTGGGCATGGCGTACGGCGTCACCTGCACTTCCTTCTTGCTCGCCATGGGCGTCCCGGCGGCGCCCGCCAGCGCGGCGGTGCACACCGCCGAGGTGTTCACCACCGGCGTCTCCGGCATGTCGCACTGGCGGCTGGGCAATGTCGATCGAGAACTATTCCGACGCCTCGTGGTTCCAGGGGTCTGCGGCGGCGTGCTCGGCGCCTATGTCTTGACCGCGCTTCCCGGCGAGACCATCAAGCCGTTCGTTGCCGTCTATCTTCTGGCCATCGGCGTGCTGATGATCGTTAAGGCGCTCCGCCGCATCCCGGAACGAGTGGTGCGCACGAAATTGATTCGCCTCGGCCTCGCCGGGGGATTCCTCGACGCCATCGGCGGGGGCGGGTGGGGGCCGATCGTCACGGGTACGC
>CAYNSX010000005.1:32210-71511 GCA_964400165.1 uncultured bacterium | reverse complement strand
AGGTGTCACCGTGCGCGATCTGGCCGTCGATGCCGCGGATGGCGAGGTTCATCTTGGCGAGGCGCCAGGTGGTGTAGTTCGACTCCTGGCCGTAGATGCTGATGTCGCCTTTCGCTTTGCCGCCGTTTCCATTTCCTTTGGCATGGGCGCGAATGAACTCCACCGACTGCACAAACATTCCCGAGGAGCCGCAGCAGGGGTCGTAGACCCGGCCCTTGAAGGGTTCGAGCATTTCGACGAGCAATCTGACGATGCAACGCGGGGTGTAGAACTCGCCCCCCTTCTTGCCTTCGGCGCTGGCAAACTGGGAGAGGAAGTACTCGTACACCCGGCCGAGGACATCGCGCGAGCGGCTCTCCGCGTCGCCGAGCAGAATGTTGGTGACGAGGTCGATGAGTTGTCCGAGCCGCTGCTTGTCGAGACCCGGGCGAGCATAGTCTTTGGGCAATACGCTCTTGAGCGCGGGGTTGTCACGCTCGATGCCCTCCATTGCGGCGTCCACGAGCTGACCGATGGTAGGCTGTTTGGCCTGCGCCTTGAGGTTAGGCCAGCGCGCCTCGGGCGGCACCCAGAAGCTGCCATGCCGGCGGTATTCGTCGGCGTCTTCCGGATCGGCGCCCTCTGCCTTCTCCGCGGCTAGCTTGGCGTGCTGTTCTTCAAACGCATCGGAGATGTACTTGAGAAAGATGAGGCCGAGGACGACATGCTTGTACTCCGCGGCATCCATGCTGCCGCGCAGCGCGTCGGCGGCGGCCCAGAGTTGCTTCTCGAAACCCAGCGTGGCGCCGTTGTCGGTGAGTGCTTCTTGGTTGGGAGGGGCAGTGGAGCGCTTCCGAGGCACAAAGACACCTCCGTCGGATTGTTCGACCAAGCGAGGCTGATTCCTGCGGCATTGGCTGTGGCCGCGCTGTGGGGCGAAGGAGGGAGTGGGTTCAGGAAGTGCCCGCCGGAGGCAGGAGGCAGCGGGTAGCGTGTGGCGTGTAGGGTGTAGGAGAGGCGAGTGGGAGATGGGGGGGAGGGCTTCGTGTATTCATCTTATCCCCTGCTCTTCCGATCCGTTCTTCATCTTCATTCTGTCCCTTTCCGTTAGGGCAGTGGGGTGAGGCTTGGCGGTAGTCGTTGACTGCGCTGGTGCTCTTTTGGAGCGAGGCGCGAAGGCCGCCCCGAGTGAGGGTGCGGCCGACAAGCCCCGGCGCCCCCGCGCGGGCGGGCCGTTACTGCTTGGAACCAGGAAACGGCGGCGCCGGCGCTGCTTTGCTAATCAACGACGGCGCGGCCGCGTTCGGCACGCCCGCCAGGGGCGCAATCTCCCTTCGTGGGAGAGGGAGGGACAGCGAGGGTAGGTAGGGGAAGCCGCGGCGCGAGCGGGTCGGTGCGGCGGGTGGCGTAGCCCCGACGCGCGCCCGCGTGGCGCGGCGGCGGTCAAATTGGCTTTGGCGTGTCGGGGATGGCGTGGTGGAGCCAGCCGGTGCAGAGGAATGGTGTAACAGCGGAGAGGCGCGGTTGTAACAGGATTGTGGGGCCGCCCCTCGACTGCGCTCGGGGCAAGCCCACGACGCGAGCGTCAGCGAGCGGCGACGGCGCCCCGACAGAAGCACGCGGAAGCGGTGCAACCCCACCCCCAACCCCTCCCCGTCAACAGGGAGGGGTGAAACAACTGCGGGCGGCGGGTGCGCGGTTGTGACGCGCACGGGCGGCAGGGCGATTTAGCAAAAGGTGGAAACGGGAGAAACAACGGGAGGCACTCTGGTGGGAAGGCGGTCGGGCGGCGTAAATAGTTGCGTCGTTTGCGGCAATGGGGGCGGCGAGGTGCTGCTCACCAATTTGAGCTTCGTGCATGAGGCGTGCGCGACTGTGCCCACAGAGCCCGCAGTGCCCAGTGAAGCTAATGTACTCAAGGCGCGAGCGCAGTTAGAGGAATCGAAACGGAAACTTGCGGCCGCATCCATGTGGGGGATCGTGGGTCGATGGCTGCTTGGGTATCCCACGACTGAGATGGCGCAAAGAGAGGTGGAGTCATCGAAGAGGGATGTTGACGAACAGGAGCAAGCGGCGCGCGTGAGTCAGATGGAATACGGACTGGCCATTGCGTGGCGCGTAGCCGCCATCAAAGCTCGCCAAGTCGTCTTCGACTATTGGCCTGGTTACCCCCCAGACTGGGAGGAACGGCGGCAGGCCGTCCGGGACGAAGCGGCCGGGCGCTGTTCACGGTGCGAGCAAATCGCGACGCAAGTCCATCACATGACACCAATCAGCATTGGTGGCTCTCATCAGTCGGACAACCTTGAAGCCCTTTGCCGCGAGTGCCATGAAGAGGAACACGGAAGGCCGCCTGGCTGGTTTCGAGGAGAATGGGAATTCGACACGCAGGACATCCTGCACTTCAGGTCTCCAAAGGTGCATCTTCTCCTGGAGGCGATGCGAGAGGGCGCGCGTTTGCAAATGAAGTATCGAAAGCGCGATGGAGTGCGGAGCGAGCGCCAGGTCCGTCCACTGAAGCTGTGGCAGGAGCGGGGACGAGTTTATTTTCGTGGTTTTTGCGAATTGCGAGGGAAGGAGCGTACCTTCAGGATCTCTAGGATTGAGCGGCTGGAGCTAGAGGACTGAGTGGGAGACGGAAGGCGGGGCGTTCGGGGCGGCGTGAACAGAGGGCGCGACCTTTGAACGCGCACGCGTGTGCGCGGGCGCACGCACGCGAGACAGAGGTAGGTGACTACCCTGTAGGAGCCTCGGGGAGCCCGCCGCCAGAACCCCGCGGATAATTTTGCTAAAGCGTTCCGAGCGGCTTAGGAGGCGGAGGCGCCTGTCCAGTACGAAGGATCCGGAGCAACGGACCGAGATTCGCAGGTCGGGGGGAGGCACCGGGCCGGAAGGCACCCAGACCCGCCGGCGCCCCAAGGCCGCCGAAGAAGGGCTGATGAGGCGGCGGAGCCGCACCGGCAGAGGGGCCGGTCATCCGCGGGGCGTTCGGATGCAGGCCGGCCAGGGCGAGAAAACGGTGAGGGTCTAGCCGCCCGGTGACGACGGCGACCATCGCCATCAGCGCGCCGTACGCGAACATGTGGGCAGCGCAGTCGTCGGGGGCACGGTCCGCATCGGGCAGCGTGGAAGTCATGTGTTCGCCGACACGGGTGAGATGCGTCAGGGGGAGCGCGGCCTCGGGGCGCTGCTTCTGCTGCAGCGGCGGCATCAGGCGCCGCGCGGCATCGACAAAGATTTCAACGAGCGCTTGCGCGCCGGGGTCTTTGCCTTCGGTCTGTTGCATTGCACACACCTCTCTGCCGCCCATCGCGGCAAACGAGTCTGACTGCCTGCCGGATGTTCTACCACCAGCGTCAAGAGGGCGAGCAAATGCAGGCGCCAAGAGACTCGTGAGTTCTGTGTGCCAAGTTGTCAAACGCTGCACGGCAGCGGGAATAGGCGCGAGAAGGGCCTGTCCAGTTCTTTCTATCTCCTTTCCTACTGCATGTAGTTAGTTCACTTCTGCAGTGGCGCGCCCGCGGGAGGCGGGCACTGCGGGTCCGTGGATTTGGAAGCGAGACGGTCGCAGGCGGACTTGAAGCGACGGCGGAAGGCCGGAGAGGCGGGCACAGTGCCGGACTCGGCGAAGGACAGCGCCGGGCGGGGGATGCTCAACGCTTCGGCGACCTCTTCCTGTGTAATGCCGAGGGAGAGGCGGTATTCAGCCAGACCGCCGTTGGGGCGGCGGCGGGGACGCGGTACATCACTGTTACAGGCGCGCGTTCTCATCGTAACGCTCCGTTTCGGGTGAGTGTGGCCACAGAGGCCAGGAGACTGCGAAAACGATGTAACGGGAGGGCCCCGCAGCGAGCGGATTCGGCGGGCGGCGACGGGGGATGAGCCAGAACCTCTGCTCGCGTGCGCGGGCGCGCGAACAAGAGGAAATGGGCGGGCCGCGTTCCAGATTCATTCGGGCACGACCTATGAGGCCTCGGGGGGCTGACGGCCTGCGTCCTGGTGGCGCCCTGGAGTTGGGGCCAGCGCTGCTGAAACTCCTGAATGCGCGCGTCGAGGGCGGCCATGTACTTCGTGGCACGGGTGTAGCACGTTTCCCACACATCGGGCGGCAAGGTGTCTTCATCGTCAGGCAGCCCCCTGAAGACGGCCTCGCAAAGCAAATCCCGAAGGTCCACGAGTTCGCGGAACCGGGGCAGCGCATCGTTTTGACTAATGCGCGCGACGGGCGACGGGAAGGTGATGATGTAGTACGACATTGGATCCTCCAAGGACTGGATTTGTGATCGTGGTCATGGTTGGGGTGGCGCCGGCGGGCCTGCCTGTTCAAGGTCGCGGTTGGATGCCGTTGGCGCGCTCTGCATCTTCTCCAGACGGGCAGAGATGTGCCCATCCCGCGCCAAGCGGGAGCAGGCCTGTCGGTAACGGCGCTTGAATTGCTCGGTGAGGATTGATTCGTTGTTTTCGAGCACGCTGATGTACCCGCGCCGGATGCCCAACGCCGAGGCAAGAACCGCTTGCGTGACAAGTAGTCGGATGCGGTAGACGCTCAGGCTTTCGGTGGGGAGCGGCGGGCTCCGGCGGGGGCGGGAACTGCGCAGCCCGCTGTAACACGACGCCGGGCCTGGGGATGGCCTTCCAGGCGACTGGCCGGGGATTCGCTCGATTTCGCCGGTGGGGCGCTCCTGTAACACGACCGTGGCGGGAGGGCCGGCGACGGGGAAGCGGAGTTGGTCGCGATTCATGGGCGGCGACCCGAACTGGAGAATGGGTCGGGCCGGGGGGACTGGCACGCAGATACCTTCTGTTCACGCGCGTGCGCGGATGAATCCGGATTCATCAGTCGGCTTGATGCTGGCGGGGATGAGGCCGGTTTTCTCTGAGAGGGGGTGTCGGCGTCATCGCCGGCGTGATTCCCTCGTGGTCGAATCATTCCGGCTTGATTCAGTTGGCCGGGTTCTGTTTGAACCAATTGGAGGATTCGTGCCACAGTGACCGCAAGGGGGTCGAACGAGTAGAGAGTCTTCTCGTCCTCCCTGCGGCAGTTCATCCAACGCTTGCTCACCAGGGCGTCAATGCACGCGGTGATTGTCTCGTCGTCGAGTCCAGTGTCTTCGCGCAAGCGGTCAGGCCCGTGGATGACTTCTTCGCTCGGTTTGCGACAATCCGACAGCAGCGAAATGAGCACGCGAAATTCATCACTGGTCAGGTCGAGCGCAGCGGCGCGCAACAGGCAATCGGGAAGCATGATCCGCCACCCGCTGTACGCAACATCACCGTAGAGGTAGTCCCAGAGCGGCGTTCGGCGCGTCAGCGGACGTCCTCGGTGAGGCGGTCGAGCGGCGAGGCCAGGGCGTGGGCGGACTGCAGGTCGCCGATGGCGAGATGCGAATAGCGCTCGACCATGGCGTAAGTCGAATGGCCGAGGATGCGGCGGACAGTTTCGAGGCTGGCGCCGGCTTGGAGCATCATCGTGCAGGCGGTGTGCCGAAGCGCATGGGGATGGCAGGGGCGACCGGCAAGTCCGGCTTTGACAGCGTAACGGCGGAGGGCTTGCAAGAAGTGACGGCGGCTGACGGGACCGCCTTGGCGCGTCGGAAACGCGTACGCGCAGCCGCGGAGCTCGCCGCGCCGCTTGAGCCAGCGGGTGAAGATGCGGCGGGCCTTCCTGCCGAGCGGGATGAGGCGCTCGCGGCTCCCCTTCCCCCCCACCTTCACTGACGAGTTCTCCCAATCAATGTCTGCGAGGCGATGGCCGAGGAGTTCGGAGGCGCGCATTCCGCTGTCGAACGCGACGGCGATCAGAGCGAAGTCGCGCAATCCAGTCCAGCGCGAGCGGACGGGCGCTTGGAGCAAGGCGCGCGCCTCGTCGACGGTCAAGATGCGGGGGAGTGCATGCGGGAGTTGCGGGGCGCTAACGCCCACCAGGGGAGATGCGGCGAGCGACCCCTCCTGCACGCAGAAGCGCAGCAGCGACTTGGTGGCGCGCCAGGTGCAATGAATGGTGTAGGGCGAAAGCGGCTGTCCCGCGGGCGTGCGCGCAGCGGTGGCGAAGTGCTCAAAGACGGCGCGCAATGTGCTGGGCGTCCAGGCGGCAATGTCGGACGGGATGTGGAGCGTGACGAGCGCGCGCCGCAGAGAGGCGAAGCGCTCGCGGTAGAAGGACATTGTGTTCTGGCTGACTCGGGTGGCGGAACGGGCGCGCAAGAAGTCGTCGATCGCTTGTTCGAACGGGACCGGGGAGACGAGACGGCCGGGCGCGATGCGAGGGGAGGCTCCGTTCCCGGCAGGAAGTGGGGTGCGGGGGTGGTACTGTGTCGGTGGGTGCTGCGAGGCGCCCATCGGCCCGTTACTCCGGACAAGGGGGGCGGGCCGTTTTCCGTTTGTGGATGGGCTAGCGGACGGTGGCACGGTAAGGGGCCTTCCGTTGCGGCTTCTGGATCAAGGCGAGCAAGTCGGCGCGGCGATAGCGGCGGTGCCCGCCGGGGTGCGGAAGGGCTGCAGGACACCCCGGCGTTCAAGTGCCCTCAATGTGCTCGCGGAAAGGCCGGACACGCTTGCAGCCTCAGTGGGTGCCAACCAGCGGTTCTGCATGCTTCTCCTCCAATTCCACTATTCTGCCGTGATAATCAGCGCAGGCGAGGCCTGGAGGAAGCAGATTCATGATGCAGTTTGTGATGTACGGCAGGGGAACTAATTGTTAGTCCGCGTGCTTGACCGAACGCGAACGCGCCGGGCGCGCATCAAAGCGGATTTGGTCCACTACACGGGGTGGATTCACTCTGAGGACGAATGGAGAGATGTCGACCCCGACCTATGGTCTCGGTTTGCTTCACTTCTTGGAAGGCCCCATCGCGATTGGCAGCGGTTCCTACAAGAGTGGGGTCCGATCAAACACTTCCTCGGTCATCGATGGCCAATGCAAAACGGAGAAGGCGAGATTGAGGATTTCATAGCGGTGCAGGAGGAAGCGCAACGGATTCGCTGGATGCGACGGCTAATCCGTGCCATGCAGGAGACTCGTCAGATGCGGGAGGCACTGGGGGAAAGTAGGTTCGTGCCCGAGTCACTGCTGGCACTTGAAGCCGAAGCGGTCAAGTCGGTCCCTGAGGTCGTCGGAGAACGCGATTGCCTGCTAGGTGAGATTGGTGAGCTTGTTGTCGCCAACGATGAGAAGCGGGGAGACAGCAACTGGCCCGATGTGCGAGTTGTGGCAAGGGAACTACCCCGCAGAGACAACAACTTGCACTGCTGGGACGGCGCAAATGGCGCGTGGCACCTCGCAATGTGGGTAGGCAGATGCGGGGGCCTGGTTCCAGACCTCTACGATGCCTCTCATTTCTTGGTTGAGGAGTGGACCTGGGACAAGCTAGGGCACGGAATCGACCAATACTGGCCCGCCGAATTCGGAGGCGAGAAGCGAGGGCACTTGCTGCGTATTGGGGAAGCGCTGAATCTGGTTGATGCAATGGTCGTTCAATTGTTTCGCTTTGCATGTGGAGGAGAAGCTCTAGTCAAGTGTTTGTGGGAGGGCTGCGGACAGGAATTCGTCCCGACGCACGGCGCGCAGCGCTATTGCCCGCATCCTGTTGACAGCAGATGTCGTTCTCTCTGCCAGCAATCCGCTGCAAATCAAAAGCGCTAGTAAGCAGGGCAACGGATGAGCAAGACATCAGCCCAGCCGGTCCATTGGGGAGGCTCTCCCCCCGAAAGGGAGGAGGGAACCGGGCGCGGTCAGCGGGTGGGGGCGACGGCGGGGATGTGGTCGCGCAACGCCGTGTGCAGCAAGATTTGTTGCACAGAGGTCGCGGCGGCCTCCCAAGAAAACCGCGCGGCACGCAGTTCCCCGCGGCAGACGAGGCGCGCTCGCAATTCGGGGTCCCGCACAACATCGAGCAAATGGCCGGCCAGTTGATTGGCATCCGGCGGGTCGAAGAAGAGTGCGGCGTCCCCGCAGAGATCGGGTAGTGGTCCGAGGCGGCCGGCGATGACCGTCGTGCCACAGGCGAATGCTTCCAAGACAGGGCGGCCAAACTCATCCTCGGCGGTCGGGACGATGAACGCCGTCGAGCGGCGCAGAATGGCTGGGTGCCATTCTTCCGCCAGCGCCCCCAGGCACAGCACGCGAGATTGGAGACCGGCGGCAGCGATGGCGGCACGCGTCTCGCGATGGTCGCGGCCTCCAGGACCGATGAGCACCAGCTGGTGGGGGATGTGAGCGGCGACTTGCCCGAAAGCACTTAGAACCAGCGGCAGTTCTGTCCCAGCGCCCTGTGAGCCCCACCACAGCAGATACGACTGGGGAGTCAGGTGATCGGGCACGCGCCGCTCGGTGGCCGCGGCAATACCGTGTGTGGGGCCGCCCATTGGCACGACTTGGACCCGGTCGACACTAATGTGGAGCGTCCGAGTCAGGCGCTGGGCGCTGCGCGTGGACGCTGTGACGATGCAATCGGCGGAGCGCAAGCCCTTCTTGGTCAGCCAGTGACGAACACGCGCGACCGGCGACGAACGCAGTGTGCCCTGCGCGGTGACCAGCGGGTTCAGGTCGAGGCAGAGGACGACGCGGGGACACGGCGCCGACACTGGGAACGGAGAGAGCGCGAGCAGCACATCGGTGTTGGCATTCGCCACCAAGGACGGCAGGGCAAGGGACTCCCAGAGTGCCCGTGCGGCACGGTGTGCGACGGGCCAGTGGCACGCGACCCGGCGGGCGTTGTCGGGGAGGCAGGAGTCGAGGCCCGAGTAGTTTGAAAAGATGGTGAGCCGGTCGCGAGACCAGCGCGGCAGGAGTTCCCGCAGCAGCGCCAGCAGGATGCGGCCCGACACGCGCTGACGCACGGCGGATTCCGCCAGCACCTGCGCACTGACCGCGATGTTCATCTCGATTTGCCCGAGCGAGATAACGGCATGTGTGCCCAACCGGCCCGATCCAATTTCATGCCTCGCCGCCGGGAGGCGCGCCCTCCGGCAGGGGGTGCACGACCACCCAAGTCCGCCGGAGGGCGACGGCGCGCCTCTTGACTCGGGGGTAATTACCAGACGGCAACAGGGCGAGTAATTCCGAGGGGTTACTGGGCGTGCGAGATCAGTTCAGCAGCCCGGCGACGGGCTTGGCGTGCGGGCTCCGGTTGGCCGGCTTGTTCGTGGATGTCAGCCAGAATCAGCCAGGCGGCGGGATTCTGCGGATCGTACTGACTGGCACCGGCCGCGAGACGGACAGCCTCGTCGTATTCGCCGGCGGAGAGCGCAATCAGGGATTGCGCCAGCGCGGTCACGGCGCGGATCTGACCTTCAGTTCGGGTTTCGGTGGTTGCGCCACCCCGCAGAGTGAGCGGATTGACCGACAGCGCGTCGAGGTATTTCGCGGCTTCGCCCCAAACGACTGGATTGGCTGTGCCGGGAGCGAAGGCGCGATCGATGGAATACCGGACCAGCGCGTCCTTCGCGCTGACGAGGCCGCCGGCATCGCCGGGCGGCTGCTGCAGATCCGCCGTCGGAGTCGCCTGACCGGCGATGCCGCGGTCGGTGTGGACCAGGCGCTGGGCGAGGCGGCGGCCCTGGGGCGTCAGGCCAACAATGGTGAGGAGGACAGCGAGCGCACACGCCCCAGATAGAGCAGGCAGCAGTTTCGGTTTCAGCCACCGGACCACGCGCTGCGGGACACCCCACGCCGGCTGACCGACGAAGTGGCGCAGACGGGCATCGTCCGGCCAGTGACGGGGCAATCTTGCGCGGTCTGCTGGAGCACTCAATCGTGCAGCCACTTCTGCGGCAAACTGCATTTCACAGCCGAGGCACTCTTGCAAGTGCGCGGCGAGGCGCGTGCGCTCATCTTCGGGGAGGGTGCCTTCCGCTAACGCGATGAGGGATTCGGCATCGAGGCAGTCGGAGTGAGCGGCGGAGGCGCCATTTCGCAGCGGGCCCATGAGCAGGGTCATGAGCGAGAGCGATTGCACAGTCTCCCGGCAGTCTTGGCAGTCCACCATATGACGAGTCACCCGCCCGGCATCTCCCGGCGACAGGCGGCCCACCGCCAAGGCAACGAGACTGTGAAAGTTTGGACACCGGTTCACTTCAGGCGTCGCTCACGCGTCTTTGCACTCATAGTCGTCCGGGCTCTCTTACCAGACGGCAACGGCGCGGCCGATTCCGATGGGGACACCTCCGGACGGACCGTCGCTTTCCCGTCCAAACTTGCAGGTACAGAAGTGAGGACTTCCAAGTCCCAGGCGCGGAGCACATCGCGCACTTCGGCGCCGGTCGGCAGATTCCCGGACAACTGTGCGACTTTGCGGCGAACATGAAGCACGGCCTGTTCGAGTTCATGAAAGACGGCGCGGACGGAACGAGGGCCAGGCAGTTTCGCCCGCCCGAGGGCGCGGAGGATCGCTTTCGCCGATAGGCCTTGGTGGAAAAAGAGCACCACGATGTGGCAGCGCAGACTCGGCAAGCCATGCAGGCAGGCGGCGAGGAGTGCGCGCGCGCCGTCCAATTTGGCTGATATCGTCCAGGCCCCATCAGTGTCGAACGCGTCGGGTACTTCCTCGGCATCGACGAGGCGACGGGCGCCGAACTCCGTGGAGAGCGGAAAGGCGTTTCGGGTCTCCTGTTCTTTCGACCCGAGCCAGTACCAGTACTGCTCCCAGCCCTCCTGCAACAATGCGGCACGGACACCGGCGATCAGCGGCTCGATGTGTTCGGGCTCCAAGTGAAGGGAGGCGGCGATGGCCTCCCGGTCGATTGCGCCGCGGATCAGGCATTTGAAGACCTGCTGTTCCGTTGATGACAGCCGGCGAATGGCCGCGGGGAGTTCGGAGAGACGCCCCCGGTAGCGACGCAGATAATCGGCATAGAGTTGGAAGTATCCATACTCGCCGGGGCGCGATGATGGCATGCGACGGGAACCGCACAGCAGGTGACGCATCCAACCATCGAGACGGCACGCACCGCGGTAGAATCGCAATTTGCCCGCCGGCCCCTGCTGGGCGTCCGCATACCCGAGCAAAGACTCCAGAATGAACACGGTTGCTTCGCGGACACAGTCGCAGTCGCTCTGTCCGGACCCGGTGAATGATGAGATTGGGCAGCGGGGAACTCCCTCCCGGCACAGCGATGGATGCCACCGGGTCCAGCGGACGGCGCACCGGATGACCAGCGGGAGATAGCGCTGACAGAGCGCGTGCCGCGCTTTCGTGTCACCCCGCAGGGCCGCCTGAACCAGGTCGAAGTCCTCGTTGTGAGCGGCCAGCGCCCTCCCCTCCCTGTTGTGCCGGTGCAGAGCTCGATGGCAGGATGACTCGGATTATAGCGAGTGAGGGAGGCGAGCACTTGTGAATTGCGGGCCGAGGGCGCTCGAACGGTAAACTTGAGGCCCGGTCGGTGCCTTGGCACACATGGAAACGCCGAGCGCGTCGCTCGCTCGGCGCATTGCTGCAATCAGCGTCTACCCGACAACACGACCTGGCGCCCCGTCGCGTGGGCGCTCCGGTCGGCTTCAGTTGTCGATGCAGATCAAGGCACAGCTCGCCATATGGACGTAGAAGACATCCAGCGACTGGGCGGCCCCACACAGATAGACGGGGCCGTCCGGCGGAATGCCGAGCAGTTCGCGCAGTTCCCCCGGCTTGGTGTGATAGTAGTTCAGCTGGTCGTGGGAACTGTAGTGAACCGACCAGGTTTCGACCTGTTCCCAGCCCTTGGGACCGACGGTGGGGGGATTCTCCGGCCCGTTCGGGTCTTGTGCGACCGGACCGGCTGTGACCAGCGGGGGTGGACCACCGGGCGCGTGCTGCGGAGCGGTACTCCTGGCATGAGCAAGCCAACCGGACAGGAGCACGACTCCACAGAGCGCTACTCCGGCGAACACAAAACGAGATGTACGCATAGCAACCTCCCTCGCAGACTCTCCTCGCCAGCCATTCAAGCGATTGCTTTCCCGCTGGCGGTTTTTTGAAACCCGGCATAGCGCGAGACCACCAGGCGGCATCGCGGTAGATGCGCCCGGGCAGTGACCGCAGCGCCTATACTGGGCAGGCGTTGCCGGCGAACAGGGGAATGCGAAGGCACTGAATGAATGAGGACTGCGTGCCACGCTCAAATTGGCGACGGGTGGGTGTTTGTCTCGCCGCGGCGCTGGTCCTGGTGGTCGTGCGCGGCGAAAGCATCCTGCGAGCGCGCGTCCAGGGGTCGCTGCTAAACCGACTCGCACACGAAGCGAATCCGCAGGAAGCCCGGCGACTCCTCGCAGATCATGCTGGGTCGCTGGACCTCGGATTTCTCGGGCGCGTCAGGGAGGCACTTGAGGCGGCGTGGCGACGCGGTGACCTCACTGAAGCGGAGTACTGGGCACAGGTCCTCAGCGACGCATCAACGGTGCAGCGGAGTCGGGCGTTCGATTCGGCGACGGCCACGCTCCTGCTCGACCACGGGACGCGACTGTTCGCTCTGCGATTGCAGCGGGCGGCGGCGGAGGTGTTTGAGACCGTGGCGCCGCTGGCACGGCGTTGTCAAAACTTGCGAGTGGCTGGCACGGCGCTTCGACTCGGCGGCGCGATTGCGTTAGAGCGCGGGGATTATGCGCGGGCCTTGGCGCTGACAGACGAAGCATTCGATGTCTTTCAGGGGATTGGCGATCAAGACAACGCGGCTCACCTGCGGTTACAGCAAGGCCGAATTCTCAATGAGTTGGGGGAGTATGACAAAGCGCTCAGCCGGACTCGCGACGCCGCTGCCCATTGGCAAGCGGTGATGCCGAACCATACTCCCCACCGAGCCAGGGCCACCATCGAGTACGCCAACTGCCTCGAATTGCAAGGTCAAGTGCTGCAAGCGCAGGGACATGCCGCCACCGCAGTGAGCATCAAAAGTCAAGCAGCCCGCTATTTTGCGCTGGGCGACGATCCAGTGACGCGGGCGAAATCACTGCTCATCACGGCTGAATTGGCGATGGCGACCCGCGACTGGCAGTCGGCAATCCGGTACGCGAACGACGGCATCACCCTGTGCGCAAGGCCCGGAATGCAGACGATGACATCAAGCTTTCTGCGGCTCCTGGGCGACGCGCACCGGGCAGGCGGCGATCGTGGGGAGGCGCGGCGCGCGTTCGCGCGGGCGCTGGCAAACGATACCGCCTTTGAAAACTCGAACCAGATGCACAGGGACTATGTGGGGCTGGCCCAGTGCGCCGAGATGCAGAACGATCAGGCGACGGCACTGCGGGAGTACTCGGCTGCCATCGAGGCGTGGCACGCGTTCCAGCGGAAGGAAGTGATGCTCGGCGCCTCGGCGTTCGTGCCGGAAGTCCCGATGGACATGTACGCGGGCGCCTTGCGCATTTTGGTGGCGCGGAACACTGCCGCGGCGCGCGAGCAGGCATTCGATGTCATCCAGCGAGCCAAAAAGGGGGTGCTGACGGCCCGCTTGAGCGGCAACTGGCGAGAAGCCAAACTCACGGCAGACGAGCAGCAACAACTGGAACGCCTTCGCTATCGGACAACGGCGGCGAACAGTCCGGCGGACCAGCGCGACGCGCAGGCAGACCTGACCTCGTTCTGGGTGCTGATGGCGGCGCGGCACCCGGAGGGCGGGATCACCACCGGCGCCGCGCCATTCAACGCGGCGCGTCTTGGTCAGTTCCTTCCCCCTGACACCCTGCTCGTCGACTATCTGGTGACACCCGAGCAGACCTTCATGTGCACGGCAGCACGGGGGGCGGCGAACGGGACCGTTGCACTTCAGGCCTACTCGCTGCCGATTGCGGCGCGAGACCTGGCGGAGCGCGTCAGCCGCTTTCGAGCCGCCTGTCAAGGGCCGGACACTCAATTCAAGTCGCTTGGCGGTGAGTTGAGAGCGCTCTTGTTCGGACCGTTCGGCGGCGAACTCACTGACCGGACGCGGATCGTGATATCCCCGTCGGGACCGTTGTTCGACCTGCCCTTTCAAGCGCTCCCGGTCGGCGGGACACCGCTCCTGGCGCACGCAGCCGTCGTCTATCTGCCGAGCGCGTCCCTGATGGAGTCACTGGCAAGCCGGCCGAAAAGCAGCGAGGCGGCGATCGAACAAGCCCGACATGTTCTCGTGGTCACACCCACGGGCAGCGCCGATGCAACAGCGGCGGGGCCGGCGGGCAGTCACGGATGGACGGATTTCGAAGCGCAGCAAGTCGGCCTCAAGATCGCGGGCAGCGCCGTTATCTTGCGGGGACGCGAGGCAACCGAGGCACGCTTCCGAGATGAGGCCCCGCGCGCTGCGGTCATTCATATCGCCAGTCATGCGTTTGCGAACAGCGCCAGCCCGATGTATGGGGGAATTGTGCTGACACGCCCCGATGACGGGTCCGACGATGGAATTCTCTACGCGTGGGAGTTGGCCGGGCTCCAGATGCATGCAGACTTGTTGATTCTCTCGGCTTGTGAGACCGCACAGGGACGGGTTGCCGCCGGGGAGGGCGTCCTCGGTCTGACCTGGGCGGCACTGGTGGCGGGATCGCGCTCGGTCGTGGTGGCACAGTGGCCTGTCGACGACTGGGCGACGGCCCTCTGGATGAGTCACTTTCATCGAAACCTGACGGACGGAATGAGCACCGCGGAGGCGGGGCGACAGGCGGCGCTGGCGGTGGCGCAGTTTCCCGGGTGTTCCCATCCGCGTTTTTGGGCGGGATTCATCGTTGCCGGAGGGTGGTGACCGGCGGGCTGCAACTGCGGGGTTTGCCGACGATGACTCCACCTGCATGCCCCGCAGCGCATTCTTGAGCGGACGGGACCTTCATGGGCACTGGGCAACGCGCCTGCCACGCCGAGTCCTCTTCGACCGCTACGGTGTAAGGCGGTCCATTGGCGAGCAAGCGCGGTGGGCGGCGCGCAAGTCGTCGGCGCCGATGCTTTGGAGGTAGCGGTTGGTCATCGCCAGGGTGGAATGTCCTAGCAGGCGCTGCAAGTAGAGCGGATTGCCTCCCTGGCGCAGATACATCGTCGCGCAGGTATGTCGGAGCGTGTGCGCGCTGACGCGCACGCCGGTGATGCGCGCCACGCGACCGAAGCGACGGACGGACTTGGAGAAGGCATTCTTGTGCAGACGGTCGCCGGTGCGCGTACAGAAGACGAGGTCCTGTCCGGGGACATCACCTCGCCGTTGCAGCCAACGCACCAATCTGCGGCGGGCGGTGCGGCCCAACGGGACCTGGCGGGCCTTCCTCCCCTTCCCCATGACGGTGATGAGCCCCTGGGACAGGTCGACATCGGACAGCGTGATGCCGAGCGCTTCGCTGATCCGCAGGGCGGTGTCGAGGATGAGCACCATCAGGGTGTGGTCGCGCAGGCCCACCTTCGACCGGCGGTTCGGAACGGCGAGCAGCGATTCCACCTGGGCTGGCGACAGTGCCTGCACGATGGGCTGGAAGCCCCGGGGCCGGGCGACGCCTTGCACTGGGCTTACCGGCAAATAGCCCTCGGCGTGCAAGTAGC
Organism: uncultured bacterium; assembly: GCA_964400165.1. Lineage (GTDB taxonomy): Bacteria > Armatimonadota > Hebobacteria > CAYNSX01 > CAYNSX01 > CAYNSX01. The sequence continues at coordinate 56,071 of CAYNSX010000005.1, read as the reverse complement.
GGAAGAAGCACTTCAAAGCCCGAAACGAGCCGTCTACGGTGCTGTAGCTGTAGGCCGCCTTGGCCAAGTGGGCGAGAAACGCCCGGATGTGGTCGGCCCGCAAGACGCCGGGCTGGGCGGGCATAGCGTTTGCGGCGAGGAAGCGGCGGAACATAGTGAGCCGCTCGTGCTACCAGGCGACGGTCCGCGGCGAGAGCGCTTGGGCTTGGCAACGGAGCAAGAAGGTGGCCCAGGCCGCGTCAAAGTCATCGGCCGCAGTGGCGCCGGTTCGGGCGGGAAAAGCGAGTGGCATCGAGAACCTCCCTTTCGGAGGCCGATGCACATCCTGCTAGGCAGGCAGAGCGCCCTCACCGGAATCGCGAAGCAGGAGAACTTTCGTTCTAGCGCTTGCGGGGCAAAATGCCCGTTTTGCTATACGGGACAAGGGTTTGGTGGAGGCGGGGGGAGTCGAACCCCCGACTTCCTGCTTGCAAAGCAGGCGCTCTCCCACTGAGCTACGCCCCCACGCAATTACACGGTCATCGGAAAGTGGGATCGTCGGGAAGTGGGAACCGACCTCCCGAACTTCCATCTTCCCCACCTTCTCTTCCCTGCTCTCTGCTCGCTGCTCTCGTGCGTGTTGGGGTGGCTGGTGGGAATTGAACCCACAACCTCTGGATCCACAGTCCAGCGCTCTGACCAATTGAGCTACAGCCACCATGCGGCACCGTGCGTTCCGCCACAAGGATAACACTCGTGAGGAGTGATTTAGGGAGGCGGGGGAGGCGGTCAGGTCGTTACTGCCTTCCTGCCTTCCTGCCTTCCTATTGCCAGATCAATGGTGCGCCCGGGAGGATTCGAACCTCCGACCCACAGCTTAGAAGGCTGTTGCTCTATCCCCTGAGCTACGGGCGCCCCAAACCGACAGGAACCGGGGAGGCGGGGAGGCGGGAACACTGGAACGGCTGAAGTCACCGCCTTCCTGCGTCCCTGCCTTCCTGGTCCCCAATGTCGTGGAGCGGGAGACGGGATTCGAACCCGCGACCCTCGGCTTGGAAGGCCGATGCTCTACCAACTGAGCTACTCCCGCCCGCGGTTGCTTTCGGACATCCACATTATACCGTTACCCGGGGCTGTAAGCCCCGGGCTCACAGAGTGCGCCCGCTGAAGCGGGCGCGAACGGAACCCCGGCAAACATCGCCGGGGCTGTGCTTTCGTTTCCCCTCACCCGCCCTGCTTCGCTGAAGCGTCGCAGGGCACCCTCTCCCGTTTGGGAGAGGGACTACACATCTACCGTTTCTCCGTATTCCCCTCTCCACATCGTGGGGAGGGGTCAGGGGGAGGGGACACAATGGCGAGGGAACCCTCTCCTCGACATTCGGTCACCCCTCTCCCAAGTACTTGGGAGAGGGGCTGGGGGTGAGGGTCAAATGTGCAGGCGCTTGAAGAGGGCGGCGACGGCGAGGGCGCGGTGGCTGATGCGGTTCTTGTCGGTGATGGAGATTTCGGCGTTGGTGCGGCGCTTGCCGTCGGGGATGAAGATGGAGTCGTAACCGAATCCGCCGCGGCCGCGCGGCTCGACGGCGATCTTGCCCTTCCAGACGCCCTTGGCGGTGACGACTTTGCCCTCGGGGTCGGCGTAGGCGATCGCGCAAATAAAGCGGGCGCCGCGCTTCGTCGGCGGCAGGCCGTCGAGGTCTTTCAGCACGCGCTTGATGCGCTCGGCGTCGGTGCCCGCCCAGCGACGCGTGTTCAAGCCGGGCTTGTGATCGAGGGCGTCAATTTCGAGGCCGGTGTCTTCGCCGATGGCGGGCAGGCCGGTGCCGTCCACCGCGGCCTGCGCTTTGGCGACGGCGTTCTCTTCATAGGTCTTGCCGGTCTCCGCGGTGAGCGACAGTTCCGGGAAGTGAATCAGGGAGAGCAGCGTCTCGGTGCACGGCGTCAGCAGCGAGGTGAGTTCCTTCACCTTCCCCGGGTTGCGCGACGCCAGCACCAGGCGCGCGAACTTCTTGTTGTTGGTCCCCATCAGGCCCCCTCCTCCAGCGCCGCCTTCTGCAAGCGGGTCAATTCCGCGATGCCTTGCGCGGCAAAATCCAGCAGCCGGCCGAGCGCCTCGCGCGTGAACGGCGCGCCCTCGGCCGTGCCCTGCACTTCCACCAGCCGCCCGCCGCCGGTCATCGCCACATTCATGTCCACCGCGGCCATCGAGTCTTCTTCGTAATTCAGGTCGAGCGCTTCCTCGCCCATCACGAGGCCGACGCTGACCGCGGCCACCGAATCGCTGACCGGAATCGTCTTGATGGCATTCTTCGCCTTCAGCCCGCGCAGGCAGTCCATCAGCGCCACATACGCGCCGGTGATCGACGCGGTGCGCGTCCCGCCGTCGGCCTGCAGCACATCGCAATCGAGGTAGATGGTCCGTTCGCCGAGCGATTCAAGCGTCACCACCGCACGCAACGCCCGCCCGACGAGCCGCTGGATTTCCTGGCTGCGGCCCCGCTGGCGGTCGCGCTGCGAGCGCTCCGGCGTCGCGGCTGGGAGCATCCCATACTCGGCGGTCACCCACCCGCACTGCTTCCCGCGCAGCCAGGGCGCGACGCCGTCTTCGACGGTGGCGGCGCAGAGGACTTTCGTGTCGCCGAGTTCCATCAGACAGGAGCCGGCGGCATACTTCAAGACCTGCCGTGTCATCCGGACAGGCCGCAACGCAGTCGGGGCTCGGCCATCGCGACGCGGCATCACTGCATCGAATTCGGCGGGCAGACGGGAAACCCTGCTGCGCCGGTGTGAGTCGGCGCTACTGCTGGCCGGCGTTGCGCTCCGTCACATAGCGGACGATGCCGTTGACGATGCCCTGCGCGGCGCGCTGCCGGTAGTCCGGGTCGGCGAGCAGCGCGGAGTCCGTGTCGCTGTTGAGATAGGCGACTTCGACCAGCACCGCCGGCATCAGCGTGTGCCGCGTGACGAACAGCCCGCGGTCGAATATGCCCCGCGCCAGCGATTTGAGCGACGCCGAGACCTCGTATTCCATCACCTGCGCCAGGCGGCGGCTGTAATCGGTCGTGTAGTAGACCTCGGTGCCGATGCGCTCATTGGGCCTCGCCGAGGAGTTATTGTGAATCGAAATGTAGAGGTCGGCCTTGCTTTGGTGCGCCAGCGCGACCCGCGCCGCCAGTTCTGGCGCTTTCGAGAGGCCGGTGATAACCGTGTCGTCGACGCGCGTCATCACGACCGTCGCGCCTGCTTCTTCGAGCAGCGTCATGGCGCGCAGCGCGATGTCGAGGTTGATTTCCTTCTCGAGCAAGCCGTTGCGTCCGACGGCCCCCTGGTCGGGCCCGCCGTGGCCGGGGTCGAGCACGATCGTCAAGTCCTTGAGCGACAACTGCCCGATGCGAATGCGCAACTCGTTGTAGGTGCGCCGGATCGCGTACATCACGCGGTCCTTCGTGTCGACGGTGAGACGCACCGTGCGCGAGTCGGGGTCCTCGTGGATCGAAACCCCCTTCACGAACCCGCCCTCGGGAATCTGCAGCGCCTCGGTGACGGCGTTGCGCGCGTTCGGCAGTTCGATCACCAACTGCGAAGTCGCCGGATAGAAAGTGCCCGTGGCCGCCGCACTTTCCGAAGTTGCCAGGATGAACTCGCCCGTGCCATCGTCGGCCGGCACATACTTCAGCCCCGAGAGTTCCACGAGCCGCGTCGGTTGGAAGGGCAGCGCGTCGCCGGGGAGGATGGTGCCCGTCTTCGGCAGGTGCACGATAAACGCGGTGCCGTCCGGCGAAATATCGAGCAGGAAGTCGGCCAGCGCCTGCAGGTCGGCCACGATGCGCACCGTCTGCGGCGATTGGCTGTTCTGCGCAATCCGCAGAGTCGTGAGATTGCCCAGGCCGACGGTCCGCTCTTCCTTCGGCGGGTCGATGGCGACGCCGATGCAGTCGAGGAACACCCGCGGCGGATTGTCGAGACGCTTCACTTGCGCGGAGAACGGCCCGGTCGCCTGTCCCAGAATCAGCACGCGCCCGTTGCGCTCCTCCGTCCACACTTTGTTCAGCCAGGGCAGGATGCGCAGGGTGCGCGTCGCCTCATCCCATCCCACATACATATGCGCCAGCCGTCCCAGCGCCCGCACCGGCACGAACAGCATCGGCTCTTTGTCCGTCACATTCGCCAGTTCCAACACGGGCGCGACAGGGATGTCCACCTGTTCGGCGGTCGTGCTCACTTTGGCGAGGCCGGGGGTGAACACAATGCGTTCGCCCGTCAGCGGAATGATCGTGACGCTGTGCGCGTCGTCGGTGCCCGCCTCGACGGCCATGTTCAGCCGGTCGAGGAACGGGAGCACAGGCGCGAGGAATTCCTGGTCGCCGCCTTCAAGTGTGACAACCCGGACGGGCGCGGGCAGCGGCACGGTCTGCGCGCCGATTTGGAGCATATCGGCGGCCCAAGACCGTGCGCACATTCCCAGCATCAGTGCCGCGACGACGGTCGTTCGGCGGATCAATCTCGCTCCACGATAACGGCCAGTCTACCAGACGCTCGGTGGTGGAACAAGCAAGCCAACTGCGCCATCATTACTAGATTATTCCGCTTCTCCCCTGCCCTAACCCATTAGACCCACCGCCAGGCAATTAGTCGACTTCTGTTCCCTCTCCGAGACGGCCCCACCCCCCACCCCTCCCCGTTCACGGGGAGGGGAAGAACAATTGGGGGGCAGGCACTCTCAGCCTGCGAAGCCTCGGCGAAGCACGGCTGCCTGCCACGCGTGCCCGCCATGTGCGCCGCCCGAAATGCCACCCCACCCCCCACCCCTCCCCGTTCACGGGGAGGGGAGACTCACCCGCCCCGCATCCGATGCACCAACAGAAACGCCTTTGCGGTGCGCCCGACTTCTTGCGCCTCGGCGACCGAGAGGTGCACCTCCGGCTGGCCGGCGCCCTGTTCCGTCGCTTCGAGCACCGCCAAGTCTGCCCCATGCACGGCCCGGCGCAGGTCGTCGGAGATGCCGGTGTCGCCGGAAAAGACCACGCACTCCTCACCGCCGGCAATGCGATAGCCGACGGCGGGCAGCAGTTCGCCAATGCCCGCCGCCGTGCTGCCGCGGTGATAGGCCGGGAACGGCGTCACACTGAACGCGCCCACAGTCTGCGCCGCGCCCGTCTTGGCTTCGCGCAGGTTGAGCGCGAACGGCAGCCCGTCGGGCGCGGTGCGCATCCGTAATGCAATGAACGCCTCGATCTCGGTCGCCGGGTACGGCGCCAGCACTTCCAGCGGGCGCGTGTGGCCGATCATCCGCAGGAAGCCGAGCAGCGCGAAGAAACTCCCGACATGGTCGAAGTGCCCGTGCGTGATGCACAGCCCCGCCAGCCGCCGCCAGTCGAACCCCCGCCCCACCAGCGCCTGCAGCGTGCCGTCGCCGCAGTCGATGAGCAGGTCATCACCCGCCGCGCTCACCAGCGCCGCGTTCGACACGCCCGCGTCGCCGGACAAGATGCGCACCCGCAAATTACGCCCGTGCCAGTCAGTCATTGATTGTCGTTTGGAGGATCCGGAAACACTGTGGAGCCGGCGGGGGGAATCGAACCCCCAACCTGCGGTTTACGAAACCGCCGCTCTACCGTTGAGCCACGCCGGCCCTCGGCCAAGCTTGCTGCGCGAGAGTACCACATCGAAACTCGCGGGCTCTTGTCAGAGTGGCGGCACAGTCGACGCCGGTTTGTGCCAACCCTGTGGAGCCGAGCGCCCCGGCACTTCGTGCCGGGGAGGTTGGGGCCCCTGACCGCCGAGACTTGGCGGCGGGGTGTCGCCCCAGCGAAGCCGGGGTCAGGCATTCGATTCCCCCCGCCGGCTCCAGCCTCTCCCTCATTCATCAATCATCATTCATCAATCATCGCCGCAGCAGGGCTGTTTCCTGCGGAGGCGAATCACTTCCCCGTGCGCGCCCTCGTCAAAGCCCGGCCCGGCCCCGGCGTCGAACTCATCACCAAACCCGAGCCGCACCCCGGCCCCGACGAAGTCGTCCTCAAAGTCGCCAACGCCGGCATCTGCGGCACCGACCTGCACATCTTCCACTGGGACCGCTGGTCGCAGGAGCATATGCGCCTGCCGCGCGTCCTCGGGCACGAGTTTTGCGGGGAGGTCGTGGAATTGGGCGAGCGCGTCAGCACGCTGGCGATCGACGACTTCGTCGCCGTCGAATCGCATGTCCCCTGTTTCCACTGCGCCCCCTGCCGCGGCGGCGAGTTGCACCTGTGCCAAAACCTGCAAGTCATCGGCATCGACCGCGACGGCGCTTTCGCCGACTATGTCGCCATCCCCGCCTTCAACGCCTGGAAACTCGACGACAGCATCGACCGCAGCATCGCCTCCGTCCTCGAACCGCTCGGCAACGCCGTCCACGCCACGCTGATGCACCCGGTCGCCGGCCAGCGCCTCGCCGTGATGGGCTGCGGCCCCATCGGGCTGTTCTCGATTGCGGTGGCGAAGAAGGCCGGCGCCGCCGCCGTCTTTGCCAGCGACCCGAACCCGGCGCGCCGCCGCCTCGCCGCCACGATGGGTGCCGACGCCGTCCTCGACCCAGCGGCCGACGATGTGCCGCAGGCCATCCGCGACCTGACCGAGGGCGCCGGCGCCGATGTCGCGCTCGAGATGTCGGGCAACCAGAAGGGCGTCACCGCCGCGCTCCACTGCGTGCGCAACGGCGGCTATGTCACCTTCTTCGGGTTGCCGAGCGCGGCCGTCAGCATCGATCTCGCCGAGGAGTTCATTCTGAAGGGCCTGCACGCCCGCGGCGTTTTCGGGCGCGAACTCTTCGGCACCTGGAAGCAGATGACCGGCCTGCTCCGCGCCGGCCTCGACATCACGCCGCTCATCACCCACCGCTTCGACCTCGGCAAATTCGACCAGGCCTTCCAACTGCTCGAAGCGGGCGAGGCCGCGAAAATCATCCTCACGCCGTAGGAGGTCCTCATGCCCCAAGTCGCCGCGTCTCCGCTGGCATTCCTCGATGACGAAATCGCCGCCCTCAAACAGCACAAGGTCTTCCGCTCGCTGTTCGTCCTCGAAGACGCGCAAGGCGCCTGGGTCACCATCCGCGGCCAGCGCGTCCTCGAACTCTCCGCGAACAATTACCTCGGCCTGACCGGCCATCCGAAACTCCGCGCTCGGGCGCTCGAAGCGCTCGAGCGCTGGGGCGTCGGCACCGGCTCCGTCCGCCCCATTGCCGGCACCTTTACGCTGCACGAAGAACTGGAGCAGCGCCTCGCCGCCTTCAAGCACACCGAGGCCACGCTCGTCATGCAGTCCGGCTTCGCCGCCAACCTGGGCGTCATCCCCGCCATCACCAGCAACGACGATGTCATCATCACCGACGAACTCAACCACGCCTCCATCATCGACGGCTGCCGGCTCTCGAAAGCGACCCGCGTCATCTTCCCGCATAAGGATGTCGGCGCCGCCCGCCGCCTGCTGGACACGCACCAGCGCGCCCGCCGCAAGCTCGTCATCACCGACGGCGTCTTCTCGATGGACGGCGACATCGCCGACCTGCCCGGCCTGGCGCAGACGTGTGAGGACTTCGGCGCCATCCTGATGGTCGACGACGCCCACGCCAGCGGCGTCCTCGGCCGCAACGGCCGCGGCACCATCGACCACTTCGGCCTGCACGGCCGCGTGCACATTCAGGTCGGCACGCTGTCGAAGGCCATCGGCGCGATGGGCGGCTACATCGCCGGCCCGCAGTCGCTCCGCGACTGGCTCATCCACCGCGGGCGGCCGTTCCTGTTCTCGACCTCGCACCCGCCGTCGGTTGTTGCCGCCTGCATCGCCGCCATCGAAGTGTTGGAGACAGAGCCGGAATTGCTCGAGCGCCTGTGGGACAACACCGCCTATTTCAAGCAGGGCCTGCGGGCGCTCGGCTTCGACACCGGCGTCTCGGAAACGCCGATCACGCCCGTCATCGTCGGCGACGAAGCGAAGACGATGGCGCTCTCTGATGGGCTGTTTGCCGAAGGCGTCTTTGCGCAGGGCATCGTCTATCCGACCGTCCCGCAGGGCAAGGCGCGCATCCGCACGATGATGTCCGCGGTGCACACCCGCGATGACCTCGACTACGCGCTGCGCGCCTTTGAAAAAGTCGGCCGCGCTCTCGGCATTGTGTAACGCCTAGCCGAACCGCGGCGCCATCGTCGTCAGTGCGTCTTGCAGTTCGACCAGGCGGCGGTGACGCCGCTCGACTTTGGCGAGGTCGGGCCAGCGCACATCCCACGCATACGGCGACAGTTTCAGCCCGTCGCAGAACACATAGTGGAAGTCCGCCGTCATCGGCGGCATCCGCACCACCCGCGACGCCGGGTCGAGCGGCGAGATGGCCAGTTGCGAGTCGTCGTATGTCGAGAACCGCAGCGCCGCCCGCGCCCGCGCATACGCCGGCGACAAGCGCGTCACTTCCTTCCACTCGTCCATCGCCGCCGATGTCTCGCCCTTGAAGAAATTCGCCAGCCCGAGGTTGCTGTGCGTCACCGGGTCGGTCGGCGCCATCGCCACCGCCCGGCGCAGGTGGAAGATGGCCTGGCTCAAGAACTCCTTCTCCTGCGCCTTCAACTTCTGCATCTCGGGCGACACCTGCCCCAGCCCCTTCGTCGCTTCGATGTCCTGGTATTTCATCAGCAATTTGCGTGCCGCCTGGGCGTAGGTCAGCCCGAGATTGTTGTAGGCGCCGATTTCCTGCGGCCGCAGCAACAGGTACCGCTTGAAGTACTCGATCGCGGTTTCGAAGTCGCCCCAGTAGTAGTGCGCCATGCCGAGACTCTGGTGCACATCGGCGTTGCGCGGCTCCAGGTCGAGCAGCACTTCCCATTGCTCGATCGCTTCGGCGAACTCGTGCCGCTTGAAGTGCACGCGCGCCAGCAAATCGAGCGCCACGCCCAGCCGCGGTTCGAGCGCCAGCGCCTTTTTCACCTGCACCTCGGAGGCGTCGAGGTCGCCGCGGATCAAGTGCAGCAGCCCCAGATTGACCACTGGCACCGGCGACGCCGGCACCAAATCCACCGACCGAATTAGCGCCTCTTGCGCCTCGTCCAACAAGTTCTGAATGATGCAGAACGCCCCCAGATTCGACTGCGCCTCCCCGAACGACACATTCGTCTCCAGCGCCTTCGCCGTGTGCGCGTGGGCGCGGTCCACCAGCCGCAGCGCATCGTAGGTCAGGGCCGCATTGTAATTCGCCAGCGCATGCCCTGGCGCGGCGTACAGCGCCGTCTCGAAGTGGCGCCGCGCGTCCTCTGGTCGACCACGTATCTGCTCGACCACGCCCCAGTTCACCAGCGTATCGGGCTCGTCCGGGCGCAAGTCGAACGCCCGCTGGAACGCGTGCATTGCCTCGTCGAAGTCGCCCTCGCGCACCATCGCCACGCCATAGTTGTAGCGAATCGTGTGGCTGTTCGGCGCCAGTTGCACCGCTTCCAGAAACTCCTGCCCTACCTGCCGATCCATCCCGAGATGAAAATACCCGATGCCGAGATACATGCGGGCGGGCGCGAACCCCGGCCGCCAGCGCAGCGTCTTGCGCAGTTCGCTCACCCCGCCGACGATGTCGCGCTTGAGCAGCGCCAGCAGCGCCTGGTTCGTGCGCGCCGCGGCATGCGTGCGATCCGCGCGGATCGCCTGGCGAAAGCGCGTCTGTGCTTCGTCCGCGTTGCGTTCCGCAAACGCCACCAGGCCGAGATTGTTCTCCGCGTCCGCGTTCCGGCGAGTGCGCTCCAGCGCTGCCTGCAACTCCCGCCGCGCGTCGTCGAGGCGATGAGTCTTGAGCAGCAACAGCCCGTAGTGATTGCGCGCCCCCGCGTCGTCGGCCAGCCGTTCGGCTCGACGCGCGGCATACGACGCCGCCTCCGCGGCCTGCCCGGTCTCCGTCAGCGCCTGCGTCAGGTCGCGCAGCGTCTCCAGCGAGTCGGGGCGCTCGTCGGCGACGGAACGCAGCAAGTCGATCCCCTGCGCCGGCGACCCGGACAGCAGCAGCGCCACCGCGAGATTGTGCCGCGTGGCAGCGCCCGCCGACGGCGCACCCGCCGCCCGGCGCAGCATATCCACCGCACGCTTGACTTCGCCCGCCAGGGCTTCGAGGAGTGCGCGCCGCTCCAACTGATCGGACACGCCCGGCTGTCCCTTTTCGGTCGCGCGCGCCGCCCGCCGATAGGCCGAGCCGAAGCGCCAGCGTGTCCACCCCAGCCGCCACCGCAACCCAATGGACTGCAGCGCCAGCCACACCACGCGCGGCCGGTAGCCGACCGGCACGCCGGCCGCCGCCCCGAGCAAAGCCATCAGCACCACTTGCGGCGTGCCGGCGCCGCCCGCCGGGCCGAACCAGTAGTAGTTCCACCCGACCAGCGCCGCCGCGCCGATCAGCCCGAACAGTGCTGCGCGTGCCCGGTCCCATTGGCGCGACCACCCGTGCGCGCGCCGCAGCCGCATTGCGTGCGGATCGGGCCGCGCCGCGCCGCAGCGCACGCACACGCGCACCTCGGCGGGCGTGATCGCGCCGCATTGCACGCAAACGGCGCGGGGCTCTACTCCGCTGGCTGGCTGCGCGATGCCTTTCCCCCCTCCGGCGCCCCTCCATCCTCGGGCAGCGGCTTGGTGGACTTACACTTCGGATAGCCGGAACAGCCCAGGAAGTAACTGCCGCCGCGCCGGGGTGTGAATCGCTTCACCATCGGCTTTCCGCACTCCTCGCACGGGATGTCGGTCATCTCCGGTTTGGGCGTGGTGCGTTCCGTCCCCGGCAACGGCCGGCTGCCCTTGCACTCCGGAAACCGTGAGCAACTCAAAAACTGTCCGTATCGTCCCGAGCGAATCATCATCTTCGCCCCGCATACCTGACAAATCTCTTCGGTCGGAATCGGCTTCGGCCTCCGGTCTTGCATCTGTTCCTTCGCCGCCTCCACTGCGCCCCGGAACGGCTGATAGAACTCGCGCAGCAGCCCCTCCCATGACTCCTCACCCTCTTCGACGCGGTCGAGGCGCTCCTCCACTTGTGCCGTGAAGGCCTCGTCGAGAATGTCGGGGAAGTGCTGCTGCAACTCCTCCGTCACCAATTGCCCCATCGCCGTCGCGTACAACCGCCGTTCCTTCGCCTCGACATACCCGCGGTCTTGAATCAGCGACACCGTCGGCGCATAGGTGCTCGGGCGTCCGATGCCGCGCGCTTCGAGCGCCCGCACCAGTGTCGCCTCCGTGTAGCGCGGCGGCGGCTCGGTGAAATGCTGCTCGGGTTGCAGGTCGAGCAAGGTCAGCGGGTCGCCCTGCTTCAAGTCAGGCAGCAGTCCCTCGAACTCGCCCTCTTCTGAAGTCTCGCCGGTCTCGGCGGTCTCGGCGGCCTTGGCGCCGTCGCCCTCTTCCTTAGACTCATCGCTGGCGACCGTCTCCGGCTTCTCGACCGCCAGAAAGCCCGGAAACCGCAACTGCGACCCCGACGCCCGCAATCGATATTGGCCCGCCGCAATGTCCGCCGCCGTCGTGTCGAAGACCGCCTCCGCCATCTGGCTGGCCATAAACCGCACCCAAATCAACTCGTACAGCCGCAACTGCTCCTTCGACAACAATCCGGCCAGCGACTCCGGCGTGCGCGCCGCGCTCGACGGCCGGATGGCCTCATGCGCATCCTGCGCGCCCTTGCGGCTCCGATATTGCGGCGGCCGGTCCGGCAAGTGGTCGGCGCCGAACGCCTTCTTCACCACTTCCCGTGCTTCGGCTTGTGCTTCCTGCGCCACGCGCGGCGAGTCCGTGCGCATATAGGTGATGAGGCCGACATGGCCCTCGCCCTTCAGTTCGACACCTTCGTACAACTGCTGCGCCACGCTCATCGTCTTCTTCGTGCGCATCCCGAGCGCCCGCGACGCCGCCTGCTGCAGCGTACTCGTCGTGAACGGCGGCCGCGGCCGCCGCTTGCGTTCGCCGCGCGTGAACTCCTCGACGGTGAACATTGCCGCACGTAAGTCAGCCGACACCTGGTCCGCCGTTTCCTGCGAGCCGATTTCCGCCTTCTCGCCGGCAATCTTCGTCAGGCGCGCGGGAAACGGCGCCGGCTTCCCCTCCGGCGTCAGCGTCGCCTGGATCGTCCAATACTCTTGCGCCGCGAACTTGGCGATCTCTCGTTCGCGGTTGACCACCAGTTTCACCGCCACCGACTGCACCCGTCCGGCGCTCAACCCCCGCTGGATTTTCTTCCAGAGCAGCGGGCTCAAGGTGTAGCCCACAATCCGGTCGAGGATGCGCCGCGCCTGTTGGGCGTCGACGCGCCGCATGTCGATCTTCCGCGGGTGCTCCAGCGCCTGCGTGACCGCCCGCTCCGTAATCTCGTTGAACTCGATGCGGTCGAGGTCTTTGAGCTCCAGCAATTCCTGGACATGCCAGCAAATGGCCTCGCCCTCGCGATCGGGGTCGCAGGCCAGCGTCACCGACCGGGCCGACGCGACGGCCTTGCGCAGTTGGGCGATGGCGTCCTTCTTGTCGCGCAATTCCACATACTCGGGATGAAACCCGTTGTCGATCGACACGCCCAGTTTGTACGCCGGCAGGTCGCGGATGTGCCCCATCGTGGCGATGACGGCGTATTGGTCACCGAGGAACCGTTCCAGCGTCCGCGTCTTCGCCGGCGACTCCACCACGAGCAGCGACTTCCCTTTGGCATTGACGGCAGGCGCTTTGATGCGCGGCCTCGCGGCCTTACGCGGTTTTCTCACGCTGGCTCCTTGCGCTTCACATCCCGTCGGGCGATGGTAGGCACGCGCCCGTCACACCGTCAACCGGCGGCGCGCGTCAGCGCACGCGCACATACAGGTTGCCCGGCAACCTCCGCACCAGTCCCTTGAGTTCCAACATCAGCAACTGCGCGCTCACCGTGGACGGCGGCAGCTGGGCCTCGTCCACCACCTGGTCGATGTATTTCTGCTGCAGCGTCAGGATGTGCAGCAGTTTCTCCTCGTCGCTGCCCGGCTTCACTACCGGCGCCGCCGGCGTCGGCGGGGCAACCGGCGCGGCGGGTCGTGGCTCCGCCGCTCGGGGCGCGGCGGACAGTTGTGGCTTCCGCGCCGGCAGCGGCGGCAACTCTTCCAAAATGTCGCCGATGTCCGACACCAGTTTGGCCCCCTGCTGAATGAGCAGGTGACAGCCGCGGCTCAACGCGCTGTTCACCGTCCCCGGCACCGCAAATACTTCGCGGCCTTGCGACGCTGCGTGTTCGGCCGTGTGCAGCGCACCGCTCTTTTCCGGCGCCTCCACGACCACCACCCCGTGGCTCATCCCACTGATGATGCGGTTGCGCGCCGGAAAATACCTGCCGCGCGGCGGCTCGCCCAACGGCAATTCCGTCAGCAGCGCCCCGCGCGCCGCGATGCTCTCAAACAAATCGTAATTCTGCTCCGGATAAGTCTTGTCGATGCCCGTCCCCAGCACCGCAATCGTGCAGCCGGCTTCCAGCGCCCCGCGATGCGCCGCCGTATCCGCGCCGAGCGCTCCGCCGCTCACCACCACGACTCCCGCCGCCGCCAGGTCGCGCGCTAGCGACTCCGCCACCACTCGCCCGTAGGGCGACGCCCGGCGCGACCCCACAATTGCGACCACCGGCCCGTCCCACTCCGGCAGCCGCCCGCGCACATAGAGTACCGGCGGCGCGTTCTTCGCCTGGCGCAACAGCGGCGGATACTCGCGGCTGGTGATGGGAAGCACCCGCGCGCCCAGCCGCTCGAGTTGCGCCAGCCGCTCGTCGAGGTCGAGATTGCGCGCCGCGAACAAGCGCTGCCGCGCGTCGTCGGGAACCTCGCGCAACTGTCCCGCCTGCAGCGCCTCGAACACGGCCTCGGGCGTCCGGAAGCGCTTGAGTAGCGCCACAGTCACCCGCAGGGGCAATCGGGCTTCGCTAAGCGCCAGCCAGGCGCCGGCACTGGTCATGGCGCTACTGCGGCGGAGTGCCTGGAGTAGCGCCGCGTGCCGCCGGTGCGGAAGGAGTCACGGTGCTGAAGTACCACCCGCGCACCAGTTCGTTCCCGCGGTAGTCGTTCGCCCGCACTTCCGCGCGGTGCCAGCCGACCGGCAGCGCGGCATCGGCACTGTTGGTCAGCTGCGCAGCTACCTTGCCTTTGCGCGGGTCGAAAAACCCGGCGATCTCCTTGCCGTCAAGCGTCAGCGCAATCGTGCTCGCGTCCACTCCGCTGTCGGCGTCGAACAGCACCACCGACATCTCGAACGAGCGGTCCGCGATCGAACTGCCCGGCGCCGGGCGCAACTGATCGAAGTCCGGCGGCGCCATATCCACGGCGCCGGCCGAAAACCTGGTGACATACCCGCTGCCCGACAGCACATACAGCGCCCCACCCGCCACCACCGGCGTTGCGGTCACATCGGTGTCGCTCTCTTCGCCCGCCACTAGCTCCGGCGGCCGATCCCAGTACATCCACCGTCGGGCGCCCGTCGCGCGATCCACGGCGACCACAAACGGCCCGCGCGCGCCGATGAAGAGCAGCGTCGGCGTCACCGCCGGTCGGGAGGTCAGCGCCGCTCCCTGCTCCGTGCGCCACAGCGGGCGCCCGGATTCGGCGTCGAACGCCAGCGCATACCCGTCTGAAGTCCCCACATACACGACGCCGGTGGGCCGGCGCAGCCCGCTTTCCGGCGGGCCGCTCTCGCCAGGCGGGGCTCCCATCGCGGGCGGCGTCAGCGCACCCCCCGCGTGCTCATACTTCCACAGCAGGCCGCCGCCGCGGTGAAACACCAGCAGCATATTGCCGACCGTCACGGCGACGCGGTCGCGCCCCGCTGCCGGCGCGGTGACGACATAGCCTAGCGGCAATTGCCGCCGCCAGCGCAGCCGCCCTTGCGTCCGCTGATAGGCGGACAGGAACGCACTCTGATCAGTCGCATAGAGATTGTCGCCGTCCACAGCCATCTCGCCGATGATGGTGTCGTCCGACGGCACCGACCACTGCTCGGTCCCCGTCCGCCGGTCGACGGCATAGACGATGTTGTCGAAGGTGGCTGCGTACAGCGAATTGCCTTCCAGCGTCACCGCGGTGCGGAACGCCCCCCGCGCGTGGTCCTCGGGGAATTGCCAGAGGACATTCAATTCGTTGCCCTTGAAGAGCGACTGCGCGTCCAGCGCTCGCAGATAACCGTCCGGTCCCCCGACGAACACCAAGTCGAAGAGCGCAGCCGGCGGCGAGCGCAGCGCGTCGTCGTAGGCGATGGTCCAGAGCGCCCGCCCATTGCCGGCATCCAGCGCCACCAGCGTGGCGCCGACCGCCAAATACACGCGCCCGCTCTCCACTACGGGGGCTTGGTCGAGCGTCGTCGGGCCGAGGTAGAACTGCCAATCGGCCGCCAAAGGCAGCGTCAGATCGGGCGTTGCAGCCGGCCCCTCGGCGGCCGGCACGGCACGCACCCCGGCCACGCCGGCCAGTGCAACAGCCAGGAAAGCAATGGCGATGACCCGCGCGCGCGTTACCTGCATTCCTCGTCACTTCCTCCCGAATCGATTATAGCACGGCCCTCCGATGCCCCATTCATTCCCCGCTTTGCCGTGCGAAGCCTGCTAGAAACAAGCGGGCGCAAATGGGCGCACCAATGAGACTGTCAGCACACGCATTCAGTTCCGCCCTCGTATGATAGGAAAGACGCCCCCTATCGCATGAGAGACGACAGAGTACAATGCGGGCGCAGGAGTGGGGCGGGTGACCGCTCCGCGGTTCGCCGCGGAGAGGAAAGTCCGAACTCCATCGGGCAGGGTGCCCCGAGCAATCGGGGGCCGGGCGCCGGCGACGACGCCCGGACGGCCGTGCCACAGAAAACACACCGCCCTCCGGCTTGCCGGGGGGTAAGGGCGCACCGGTGCGGTAAGAGCGCACCGCGCCGCCGGCGACGGCGGCGGCAGGGCAAACCCCACCTGGAGCAAGGCGGAATAGGAGGCAGTCCCCTTCGGGGGCGCCGGTGGCCCAACGGCGACGCCTCGGGTTCGCCGCACCCTTCGGGGTCCGTTCGTCTACGGGCGAGCGGGAGATGAATGGTCATCCGCGCCGCAATGCGCGACAGAATTCGGCTTACAGCCCCGCTCCTGCGCTCCAACCTCCGTTCGCAATGCCCCCGTGGGCGTCAGGGAGCGCGCGGGGCCGAGTCGGTGGATATGGGCAATTGCTCGTCGGGGAATGGGGCACCGGCGAGTGTCAGCCGTTGCCGAATGTCGCTCGCCAGGTCGAGCATGCTGACGCCCCAGTTCCCTTCGGCGCACACCGACACGGTGGTGGGCAGCGCCATGGTGCCGAACAGGACATGTTCGATGCGGTCGCGGAGGACCAGGCTCCAGGGCGCGAGCAGTCCGAAGTGTCCGGCAAACAAGTCGGATCCCAGTTCCCCGGAGCCGTCCATCCAGAGGGACTGCCGGCCGCTTTCCAGCCAATGGGACACGGTCGCGGCGAGATGCTCGGGCGTCCCCTGCGTCACCGGGTAGCCGTACTGATGTGCCAGCAAGAGGAAATGAAAGATCACCGACGCATGCGGCGTGTCGCCGACATGTCGCCGTCCCGGATGCGGATCGTGCCACTCCACTACGGGAAGGATGAGTGTGCCGTCGGGCAGGTGGCGGAAGGACGACTCGATCAACGACAGCAGCGCCGCTGCCCGCGTGCGATACGCCTCCTTCCCGGTGAGGTCATAGAGCAGAATCAGGCACGACCCGAGGGCCGATTGCATATCGAGGGGCAGTTCCTCGCTGGGCACATGGCCGTACCGGCTCGGCGCGTAATAAAAGCCGCCGGCGGCATTCCAGTCGGCTTCCAGAAACCCCAGGATTTCTTCGAGGGTGGAGAGGATGGCCGCATGGTCCGCGCGCACGGCGGGGTCCTCGGACTCGCGCGTCAATTGAATGTATTCCAACATGGGGATGCCGATCATCCCCTGGTGCACTGCGAAATACTCCCAGCGATCGACCGGGCTGAAGTAGTCCGTTCCCCAGAGCGGCAGCAGGGTGCCCTGAAAGTCGCGTCGCCCCATCCGGTCGTCCCGCTGGGCGAGGATGCGGCGAATGTGGTCGCGCAGACTCGTCACATACTTCGGGTCGCCAGTGGCCCGATACATTTCGGCGTAGGCGCGTTGCAGGTAGCTCTCGGTCCAAGCAAAGTGTGCGCCAGTCAGGTAGGTGCGGCCCGTGGATTGGTTGCTGTAGCCCTCGCCGTTGAACAGGCGCACATTCTCCGAGTCGAAGAGCCGAATACGATCGGGAAGCGCGAGGGCGTCACTGTTGACTTGCACAGCGCGCACCGCGCCGGCGAGACGGGCGGGCACAACCCGGACGCGCACCCAGCGCACGCGCACGGGCGGCACATCGAGGCGGAGGCGCGGCCCCGACCAATTGACGAAGCCCCCAAGGGGCTTCCAGGCCTGGCCGTCGAGTGAACCGTCAATGCGCAGACTCGCTTCGGGTCCCGCGGGGGCGGCCTGCTCGTCGAGGGCGAGGTCAATGCGCCAGACTTCACGCTCGGTCCCGAGGTCGCGCAGCAGGCGGTTGGCGTTGATTCGACTCGCGGTGCGCGCAGGTATCTCGACCAGGCTCTGCGAAGCCGACTGCGAGAATTGTATCGGCAGCCACGCGACGCAACCGAGGATGGCCGCTCGTTGTGCCGTCGTCATGGGCATCTCCTCCGCATAGTCCCAGCGCGTTCGATGGGAGCCAGTCCAAACTATGATACCCGCTGCGGAGCGGGACGGGCCGGCGGCGTTTCCGGTGTGCTAAGGTGAGACTTGCCGGCTCCATGATGCCCCGGACTGCTGCCGCGGCCTGCAATCACCCACGCCTCCGGTTGTCGCGATGACCCGGCAGCGCGGCATCTCGCTGGCTGGCAAGCGGGCGGTGGATGTCACGCTGTCTGCCGCCGGACTCACGCTCCTCGCCCCGGTGTTGGGCGCGCTGGCGGTGTTGATTCGCGTGTCGATGGGCGCGCCGGTGCTGTTTCGGCAGCCGCGTGCGGGACGGGACGGACGACCATTCACACTCACAAAATTTCGATCGATGCGCCACGCTCGCGATGGCGCCGGGCACCCACTTCCCGATGTCGTGCGGCTGACTCGACTCGGGGGCGTGTTGCGCGCCGCCAGTCTCGACGAACTCCCGCAGTTGTGGAATGTGTTGACCGGTTCGTTAAGTCTCGTCGGGCCGCGGCCGCTGCTCGTCTCGTATCTCCCCCGCTACACCGCCGGGCAGGCGCGCCGCCACACGGTCCTGCCGGGCATCACCGGATGGGCGCAAGTCCAGGGCCGCAACGCCATCAAGTGGGAGCAGAAGTTTCGTTTCGATGTGTGGTACGCGGACCACTGGTCGCTGGGACTTGACCTCGCCATTCTGGCGCGCACGATCGGCGCGGTGCTCGCGCGCGAGGGCATCTCGGCAGGAGCGGACGCGACGATGCCGGAATTTCTAGGGACGCCGGCGACGAGGTCCTGACGCGCCTGCATGCACTGAAGGAGTCCTGATGCGGAAACTGGTTGTCGTCGGCTGCGGCGGCCTGGGCCGCGAGGTGCTCTGGGCCGCGCGTGCCGAGAACGCCGCCGCGGCGTCCACCGCCCGCCGCGAACTGCTCGGATTCGTGGACGACAATCCGAAGGTGCAGGGGCAGGTGCTGTGCGATGTGCCGGTGCTTGGCCCGCTCGCCTGGCTCGAGTCGGCGGAAGCGAAGGGCGTCGAAGTCACCATCGCCGTTGGCTCCACCAACATCCGCCGGCGCATTGCCGAACAGATCGAGCGCTGGGGCTTGCGCGGCGGGACGGTGCGCTTCCCGAGTGTCACGATGTCGGACTATGTGACGGTGGGCGAAGGGTCGATGCTGCTCGGCTACAGCGTCTTGACCACGCAAATCACCATCGGGCGGCATGTGCTGATTAACCTCAATGTCACTATCGGACACGATGTGCAGATTGGTGATTTCTGCACGCTGAACCCTGGGGTGCAGGTGTCGGGTGGCGTCACGCTGGGCGACGGTGTCAATCTCGGCACCGGCGCCGCGCTCATTCAAGGCGTGTCGGTCGGGGCGTGGAGCGTGGTGGGCGCGGGTGCGGTCGTCACGCAGGATATGCCGGCGCGGGCGGTCATCGTCGGCGTGCCGGGCAAAGTGGCGAAAGAGAACATTGACCCCGCGGACTATTAAAGCACCGCCCGCAGTGAACTAGTTCGGGCTTTCGTGGAGGGGCGGCCGCATGGGCTCGGTCGCCGCGGGGCCGGTCAGCTCCCGCAGCCGCGCACGCAGCGCGGTGCGCGCCAGGTCGCGGGCCAACGCGTCCAGGTCGGCGAGTTCTTCCGGCGAGAGGACGGGCGCCTGCCCGGGCTCCTCGATTTGCTGCACTTTGGGGTGGGCGGTGGCGCGCACGCGTTCGCCGGGCGCGACGACTTCTTCGCTCAATTTTTCACCGGGTCGAATCCCAATGATGCGGATGGGGATGTCGGTGTCCGGCTCATAGCCCGACAGTCGGATCATCTCCCGGGCGAGGTCGAGGATCTTGATGCGTTCGCCCATGTCGAGCACGAAGAGGTCGCCGCCGGTCATGATGGCCCCCGCGCACAAGATCAATTGGGCCGCTTCGGAGATGGTCATGAAGAAGCGGGACATCGCCGGGTCGGTGACAGTCACCGGGCCCCCGTGCTCGATCTGTTCGCGAAAGAGCGGAATGACGCTGCCCCGGCTGCCGAGGACATTGCCGAAGCGCACGGCAGCGACCAGCGGCGCTTGACGGCGCCGGTTGAACTGCTGCGCGACCAGCTCCGACATTCGTTTGGTCTGGCCCATCACGCTGACGGGTTCGACAGCCTTGTCGGTCGAGATGCAAATGACCCGGTCGGCCCCGCCTGCTTCGGCGGCGTCGATGACATTGCGGGTGCCGATGATGTTGACGAGCACCGCCTCGTCCACATTGGCCTCGCACAGCGGGACATGCTTGAGCGCGGCCGCGTGAAACACCACATTGGGCTGTTCGTCGCAGCAGACCCGCACCAGTTTCTCACGGTTCACGATGTCGGCATTGTGTGCGCTGACCGCGAGGCCGGGGTTCAAGGCGCGGATGTGCCGGTCGATCTCATACAGATTGTTTTCGTCTCGGTCGAGCAAGATGAGACGGGCGACCCCCGATCGCGCCAGGTGACGGCAGAGTTCACCGCCAATCGAGCCGCCGGCGCCGGTCACGAGGACGCGTTGGCCGCGCAAGTATTCGGACCAGCGCAGATCCATCGGGAGTGCTTGCCGGCCGAGCAGGTCTTCGATATCCACCTTGCGCAGCTGACTGAACGAGACCCGCCCATCAATGAGCTCACTCAAGCCGGGCACCATGCGGTACGGCACTCCCGCCTCCTGGCACCGGCGGACAATGCGTGCGGTCTCGCCGGGACTTGCGGACGGAATGGCAATGACAATATCGTCCACGGCGCAGCGCGCCACCAGACTGGGGATGTCGTCCACGGTCCCGCGCACCTTGACGCCGTGAATGCTCAAGCCCCGCTTGGTCGGGTCGTCATCGGCCAGGCAGATCACCCGATGATGCAGGCGCGGGTTGACCTGGATCTGGCGAATGATGGTCTCGCCCATGTCGCCGGCGCCCACCAGCAAGACCCGCTTGGGCCTGGAGACCGCGCGCGGCCCGGCGTTTCGCGTGCCGCCGAGCACGCGGCCGGCGACTCGAAGTCCGGCCAGCAACCCCATCGCCAGCACGAAGTCGATGACGATGATCGCTCGCGGGAACCCGCGGATTTCGTAGAGGTAGTAGCCCAGAACCCAGGTGTTTCCCAGCGCCCCGAGCGTGACCGCCCGGACGATGGCCAGTAAATCCGAGAGGCCGGTGTAGCGCCAGACGGAGCGATACACGCCGCTGGCGACCAGCAACAGCCCTTGGCCGAACACGACCAGCGGCGCGGTCTGCAGGATGACGAGACTCCAGGTGTCCGGGGGATGTCCATCGAACCGCAAATAGAAGGCGAGAATATACGCAGCCGTCAGCGCGATGAGATCCAGGGCGACCCGAACGACCAGACCGCTCATCCGGCCGGCGACTTTCATCGGGACGCCGCCGTCGGCATGCGCGCGGCGATGGCGCCGGCGTGGCGGTGCAACGCCGCGATGCAGCCGACCAGCGCATCCACCAGATCGTCCCGCATGTGGGAATAGAGCGGCAGGGCGAGCGTACGCCGCGCGAGGTCTTCAGCGACCGGCAGCGCGCCGTCCGGCAGGTCCGCCTCGCGCCGATAGGCCGTCTGCCTATGCAACGGCGGGTAGAAGTACTTCTTCGTCTGGATGTTCTCGGCCCGCAACGCGTCATAGAGGAGGTCACGCGTCATGCCAAACGCGTCCTCTACCACAATGACCATGTAATTGCCTGATGATCGGCGGTCCGCTGGCCAAAACTGAAATCGGAGTCCTGGCACTCCCTCGAGGCCCGCGCGATAGCGGGCGATCAACCGCAGGCGGTCGGCCTGGTAGGCGTCGAGGCGCTGGAAATTGTGCAGTCCGACGGCGGCGTGCAATTCGCTCATCCGGGCGCTCAACCCGGCAAATTCAATGTCGGCGCCGTCGGACGCTTTACCGTAATCGCGACCGCGGCGCACCAGATCGGCGAACCCCTCATCATTTGTGGCGATCAGGCCGCCTTCCGCCGCGGTCACGACCTTCGTGGGGCTCAAGCTGAAGACCTGCGCCAGTCCGGCGCCGCCCACGGGACGCCCGCGGTATTCCCCACCGAGCGACTGCGCGGAGTCGAAGACCAGCGCCAGGGCATGGCGCTCGGCCAGCCGTTGGATGGCCTCAATGTCGACGGGCAATCCGAAGATGTCCACCGGCATGACGGCGACCGTCCGCGGCGTGATCGCCGCCGCAGCGGATTCGGGGTCGAGTTCGCCGGTGTCAGCGAGGGAGTCGACAAAAATCGGCCGCAACCGATTCCAGACGACCGCGTGGGCGGTGGCGGTGAAGGTGAAGGCCGGCACGAGCACTTCGGCGCCGGATGGCAACTGCGCGGCCTGCAGCGCCAGCATCAGCCCGGCTGTGCAACTGCCGGTCGCCACGACCGCGGCAACTCCGAGGCGGTCGCGGACGGCATCCTCGAACGCGGCCACCCGCGGCCCGCTGGTCAGTCGCCCGCTGGCCAGGATGTCAGTCAGCATCGGCACGAGCGACTCGGGGTTACGGACCGTAGACTGAATGACGGGCACCAGTCGCTCAAACGCCGGGCGCCCGCCCAGGATGGCCGGCAGGTCACTCATCAGTCAGGGTGTCTCCCCCGATTATTCCCACCAATGCCGATTCTACCAGGGCGAGGCGGCATTCCCTTCCTTGCCTGCCCAGCAGGCGGCCGCTAGGCCCGAAACAGCCGGGGATTGACGCCGTGCAGGGCGCCAAACAGGTTGCGAGTGTCCACGATGAGCCGGGCGTGCTGGGCGATGAAGGCCGGATCGAAGGCGCTGTGGTCGGTCGTCACGACGACGCAGTCGGCCCGGCGCAGGGAATGCGTGTCCAGCGGCACGGACGACAAGTCGAATTGGAATCGCCGGAGCGCCGGCACACGCGGGACGAAGGGGTCATGATACGAGACCATCGCACCCTCACGCTGCAGGAGATGCAGCACTTCGAGCGCGGGCGACTCGCGCAGGTCGTCGACATCCTTCTTGTAGGCAATGCCGAGCAGCATCACCTGGGCGCCGCGCAGCGCTTTGCCGGCGGTGCCCAGCGCCGCGGCCACGCGCGAGACCACATACGCGGGCATGGCGGCATTCACTTCACCGGCGAGCTCGATAAAGCGCGTGCTCAATCCAAATTCGCGGGCGCGCCAGGTGAGGTAGAACGGGTCGACCGGGATGCAGTGCCCGCCGACTCCGGGGCCGGGATAGAACGGCACGAACCCAAACGGCTTCGTCGAAGCCGCGGCGACGACTTCCCAGATGTCGATGCCCATCCGGTCCAACACCAGTTTCAGTTCGTTGACCAGTGCAATGTTGACGCAGCGGTAAATGTTCTCGAGGAGTTTGGCCGACTCGGCGACCTCGGGCGACGAGACCGGCACGACTTCGGCGACGAGGTCGCGGTACAACGCCTTGGTGGCCTCGAGACAGTTGGCGGTGACGCCGGAGACCACTTTCGGGATGCGGTCGAGCGAGAAACTCGCATTGACCGGGTCTTCGCGCTCCGGCGAGAAGCCAAGGAAGAAGTCTTCCCCACAGTGCAGGCCGGTTGCCGCGAGGATGGGCAGCACGACTTCGCGCGTGGTGCCGGGATAGGTGGTGCTTTCGAGGACGACCAGCTGCCCGGGACGCAAAGTCGCGGCAATGGTCTGGGCGGTCTTTGCGATGAACGAGAGGTCGGGCTCCCGGTGCTCGCCGAGCGGCGTCGGAACACAAATGATGATGGCGTCGGCCTCGGCGAGGCGCGCGAAGTCGCCTGTGGCCGCGAGGCGGCCCGCTTGCCGCGCGGTCGCCACCGCGTCCTGGGGGATGTGCCGGATATAGGTCTCGCCCGCGTTGACGCGGGCGACCTTCTCGGGATCGATGTCGAAACCGATAACCGGGAAGTCCTGCCGCGCCAAGATGAGCGCCACCGGCAGTCCGACATAGCCCAGGCCGATGACGGCGACCGTCGCCTCATGCGCTTCGAGGCGGCGGCAGAGGCGGACACAGTGCGATTCGGTGGTCAGCGACTCCGTGCGAGCCATTGGACTGTCCCTACCCCGCGATGGGCTGGATTATACGCGTCGGAGCTGGGCGACGCGGGGAGGCCGATGGCGGAGCCCGTCGCCATCCAAGAACTGCCGGGCCCACTCTTCAATGCCGATCAGGATCCACACCGCCCGGTCCCACACCCGCGGATCGATGCGCT
>CAYNSX010000005.1:0-32200 GCA_964400165.1 uncultured bacterium | reverse complement strand
CACGCCGCTCGACCAATCCTTTGAGAGCATCCTGATGAAACAGTCCGCGTTGCCGCGTGCGCTCGCTCAACAGGAGGTCCAACATCCACTCGCGCAAGTCGCCGCGCAACCAATGCTCAATGGGGGTGGGGAAGCCCATCTTCCGGCGATTGAGGATGGTCTCGGGCAGGTCGCGCGCAAGCGCCCGTTTGAGGATGTACTTCGCCGTCAAGCCCTTGACCTTCAGGTCTGGCGGGATTTCAGCAGCATACTCGACCACATGGTGGTCGATGAGGGGCGGCCGCGTCTCCAGAGACGCCGCCATGCTGGTGCGGTCGTCCACCATGAGCAACGCCTGCAGGTAGGTCTTGGTCTCCAGATAGAGCAATCGGTTCAAGGGATGCCGCGCGTCGCAGTGGTCGAGGACGGCGCAGTAGCGGTCGTAGGTCGACGACTCGGCCAGCGCCTCGTGCACTTCGGTTTGCAGCAGCGCGCGCAACAGCGAGGGCGTCGCGATTTCCAGGTGCAGATAGTGCCGCCGCAGACTGGGGCCCAGGAAGGAGGTGGCGTGGCGCAACAGCGAACCCAGCCCGCGACGGTCCACCTGCTTGAGGATGTTCGGTCGGACTTGCGATGTGTGGTGGTTGGCGCCCGCCGGCTGTGGCCCCCGCATCGCCGTCAGCGCCCCGAAAAGCGCACGGGGCCAGTTGCATAACCCGAAACGGGCATAGCCGCCAAAGGTCTCATCGCTCCCCTGCCCGCCCAGACCGACTTTCACCAGTTGCGACGCCATTTCGGCAATCGCCATCTGCGGCATTGCCGCGGCGCCAGCCCGTGGTTCGTCCAGATGCCAAATGAGTTTGGTGACCGCCTCGGGCACGGATTGGCCGGCAAAGACCAGTTCGTGATGGTCGGTGTGGTATTGGTCCGCCACCAGGCGGGCGAACGGCGCTTCATCGAACTCGGGGCCTTCCAATTGCCGGCTGACGAAGGTCGTGAGCGGCGTTGGGCTGGCGGGGGCTGCCAGGGCGACGATCGCGCTCGAGTCGACGCCTCCGCTCAAGAACACGCCGACTGGCACATCGCTCATCAGACGGGACTGCGCGGCGGTCGCGAGGACGCTGCGCAACTCGTCGGCGTAGTCCGCTTCCCGCTTTCGGGGCGCGCGGCCGGCTTCTCGGTCGTAGGGGATATCCCAATACCGTTGGAGCCGGACGGTCCCGCCAGACACCAGCACAGTGTGGCCCGCGGGCACTTGCCAGATGTCTGCGAAGAGGGTCCGCGGGGCAATTACAAAACCGAGCGTGAGCAAGTCTTCGAGGGCCGGCAGGTCAATGCGCCGCGGCACCGCCGGATCCTGCAGGAGCGCCTTGACTTCGGACGCGAACAGGAACCGGCCGTCCTGCACGGTGTAATAGAGCGGCCTGACGCCGAGGCGGTCTCGCGTCAGGCAGAGCGTGTGCGTCCGTTCGTCCCAAATGGCGTAGGCGAATTCGCCGTCGAGGTCCTGCGCGCAGTCCAGCCCCTTCTCCTCGTACAAGTGCAGGACGACTTCGGTGTCGCAGCGGGTGCGGAAGCGGTGACCGCGGGCTTCCAAATCGGCGCGGAGGGCGGCATGGTTGTACACTTCGCCGTTGTACACAATGGCGCGTGAGCCGTCTTCGCTGAAGATGGGTTGGTGGCCCCCGGCGATGTCGATGATGCTCAAGCGCCGCACGCCGAGACCGGCCGGGCCGGTGCAATGGGTTCCGCGGTCGTCGGGGCCCCGGTGCGACAAGACATCGGTCATCCGATCCAAAAGGTCCGGATCGACCGTTCCGTTACCGTGCAGATAGACCACGCCAACGATGCCGCACATTGCCATGCGCTCCGAATGCGCCCACAGCCATCACGCTCGCGCTTCGGGGACGACGAGGCGCTTGCGGGACTCGACCGCGAAGACTCCGCGGCGGCCCAGCGCGCCATTATACCGGTCGGTCTTCGCGCCGACCTAGACGCGCTGATGGCCGGTGGTATGATGTGGTTGTCGAGATGAAGGCGCGGATGGCTTCGACTGTCGGCGGCGGCGGCACTTCGGCAACTCGGGACGGCCCTGCTCCCGATATTTGCGTCATCACGACCGTGCATGCGCCGTTCGATGCCCGCATTTTCTTCAAAGAGTGTGTGGCCCTGCACGCGGCGGGCTTTCGAGTCTGTCTCATTGCCCCTGGGGCGGCGAACGAGACGCGCGACGGGATCGCCATCCTCGCCCTCCCGCCGGCCGGCAATCGGCTCGTGCGCATGGTCCGGCAGCCCTGGCGGGCCTATCGCCTCGCCCGAGCCCAGCGAGCGCGGGCCTATCACCTGCACGACCCCGAGTTGCTGCTGGTCGCGGTGGCACTGCGCTGGCGGTGCCGGGCGGTGGTCGTCTTTGATGTCCATGAGGACGCCGTCACGGATATGCTCTCGAAGCCCTACTTGTCCGGCCCGGCCCGGCGCGTGGCGGCGGCGGCGGTCTGCGTCGCCGAGCGCTGGTTGTTGCCGCGCGTCGATGCGGTTGTGGCGGCGCACGAAGGCGCGGCCGCACATCTCGCCGCGCTCGGCGTCCGCAGCACGATCATTCACAATTATGTGGCGGCGAGCGCCATTCCCTTCACGGATGTCTCCGATGGGCGGCCACCGTGCGTCGGCTATGTCGGCGGCATTACCCCCGAGCGCGGAATTGTGCAACTCCTCACGGCCGCGCGGTTGGCGCAACGCGAGGTCCCGGCGCTGCGCGTCGTGCTCGTTGGACGCGCGACGCCGGACCTGGCGGCTCGCATGGCGCGGGAGTTTGCCGATGTCGCCGACTACCGCGGGCCGCTGCCGCAGCCCGAGGCAGTCCGGGTACTGGCCGAGACGGCCACGATCGGGGTCGCCACCTATCTCCCGTATCGGAACTATTTGGACGCCGAGCCGACGAAGGTATTTGAGTACATGGCGCTTGGCCTGCCCATCGTGTGCTCGGACTTTCCGCTGTGGAAGTCCCTGGTTGTCGAGACGGGGTGTGGCATTGCCGTCGATGCAACCAACCCCGAAGCCATTGCCCGAGGCATCCGAGACTTGCTGGGCCGCCCCGCCGCCGAGCGGCGTGCGATGGCGCGGCGGGGTCGGCTGGCGAGTGAGACCCGATTCAATTGGGACCACGAGGCAGCGCGCCTCGTGGCGTTGTACCGTGACCAGGGGATTGTGCCAACCGCCGACCACCGCCCGACCCATCCGCCGGCAGCGGTTGCGCGGCTCGGGGACAATTCGTGACACCAAACCGCCCGCGCCGCCGTCTGTCTCCAGCGGGTTGTTGCCACTGCGTCACCCACCCCGGCCCAAACCGCTTCTAAGGAGGCCCCTTGCAGACGAGGCACGGATGCCGCGGTGCGAGCCCGATGCCGCCGCCCCCTGGAGAGTCCACCCAACACCGGGGAGGGCCACGCATCACTTGCGGCCCGAATCGACTCTCACCAGTGCGAGATGCCAGTCCCGCCATGGGCGGGACTGGGGGGGAGATGCGAGACACTTGCGCCGCCTAGCGCACGAGGCCGCCCACACCTTCGCCTTTCAGGTCGCCACCTCGGTCTTCGATCTCGCGACGGTCGTCGTGGCTTCGCGACTGCTGGGGCCGGCGGGTCGCGGGCAGTTCGTCTTTGTCATGCTGACGGCGAGCATTCTGACGTTTCTCTGCAGCCCCGGCCTCACTTACTCCATCGTGTATCACGCGGGCAAGGAGCCCGGGCAGCGCCGCGCGTTGGTGGCGAATGCAGTCGTCGCGGCGCTGGGTTTTGGGCTGCTGGCGGTTGGAGTGGGCATCGGCGTCTCGGTCCTTCCGTGGTCCGCGCATCTTTTGACGCGAACGCAAACCTCCGCGCACCTCATGTGGATTGGCGCGGCTGCCGTGCCGAGTTACCTCCTCTTCCAGAACGCCAACAGCGTGCTGCGCGGTTGGGGGCTCATTTCGACCTTCAACACGCTGCAGTTGATTCGCGGCATCCTCGCGTTCGTGGCGTTACTGGTCCTGGTCGCCGGCTTGGAGTTGGGCGTCGAGGGCGCCGTGTGGTCCTACTTGGTGGCGATGACGGTGACGGCCCTGCTCACGCTGGCTGTGGTCGGACGCATCGAACCGCTGCGGCTGCGCGCGTTCAGCCTCCCGTTCCTGCGCGACAAAGTGCGGTACGGCCGCCACACCTATTTGTGGAACTTGGCGGCTTTCGCGGAGCAGCGGGCGGGCCTGCTGATCACCGGCGGCTTGATGGGGCCGACCGCGCTGGGCTTGTTGTCGGTTGCGACGAATGTCGGGGAGCGCCTGCGCGACCTGGCCGATGTGATGGTCACGGTGCTGTTCCCACGGATCGCCCGCGCGGCCGACAAGCAGGATTTTCGTGTGTCGGTCGTGGCGATTCGCCAGATGTCGCTCACCCTGTTCGCCGCGGGCATCGCCTTGCTCATTGCGGCGCCCATGTTGCTGCGCGTGCTGTTTGGCAACCGATTCGACGGCAGCCTGATACCGCTGCTGATTCTCATTCCCGGGATGATGGTGCGGGGGCTGGGTCGCGTGATTGCATACGACCTCGCGGCGCGGGGTTCGCCCCACCTGGGCGCGCGCGCAGCACAGATCGCCGCGCTGCTGCTCGTGACTCTCGCGCCGGTGGGCATTCACTTCGGCGGGCTGGTGGGCGTTGCGCTCGCCACGAACGCGGCCTGCTTCGGGTTTACAGCATTCGTCACCGTGCAGTTCTTGCGGATGTCGCATCTGCCGATGACAGCGATCCTCTTCCCCAGCCGGTACGAAATGCGGCAATATCCTGGCCTGCTGCGGTCCGCCGCGGGCGGCATGCGGGCCTTGTCACGCAGTGAATCGGAACTCTTGAACGAGGAGCGCGCTGCTGGGGACTCCCGCGGCGATGCGGCGCCAGCAGGACCCCACGACACACCGACACCACCCGGAGCGCCCTGACTTCCCCAGGCGTCGACGGCCCCAGCTGCTATGCGGCGGCGATGACGGGCGCGGACTCCGACGGTTTGCGTCGGCTCGCGGCTGACCGCCCAACCGCCTCGGCGCTCGCCGCGATGCCGAGAAACGCGAACATGACCCGCCCGTCATTCAGGTCGCCCGACACCATCGCATTCATGATGTGGAAGATGGCCGCGGCCAGAAACATCCGGGGCGCCACGGTGCCCGCCTCCAGCGGCCCCCGGCACGCGCGCCAGGCACAGTAGAGGCACCCGGCGAACAACGCGGACAGCGCGGTCAGCCCCAGCAGGCCGTTCTCGGAGCCGATCTCGACCAGGAGATTGTGCGGGTAGGCACGCGTGTTCTGTCCGTAATAGAGGATGCCAAAGCCCGCGGTCCCGATGCCCAGCCACAGGGACTCATTCCACCGCTCCAGCGCGACGCGCAGGAAGTCCAGCCGTTGCCAGACGGAGTCTCCGCCCGACGAGGTGAGGAGCGCGAGCCGGTGGAACATCACCGTCGTCCAGCCGCGCGCCGTGAAGAAAATCGTGGCGATCACCCCCGCTCCCGCCAGATTCATCACCGTGGCAGCCACACGGTCGAATTGGAGACGGCCCGGCGCCGACCAGCGCATCCCGAGGATGGCCAGCACGGCCAGCGCCACCGAACACGACAACAACGGACCGCGCACGCCCGCGACGAACAACCCCCACAACAGCCAGCCCGCCAGGCCCCACAACGCGACGCGTGACAGCAGGCGGCTGCTGGGGAGCGCCAGCCCGATGACCATGATGAGCCCGGTGCCAGAGATGCGACCGTAAGAGGTTTGGGTGGCGCCCAGTGAAGTGACGAACCCGGGCGTGTCCATGTGTATCCACCGGAAGGTGCCATCGACGGCCATGAGGATTGCCAGGATGAGAAAGACGAAGCAAAACCGCGTGACGAACCGCGGCCGCCCGACCAGCACGGCGCCGCCGACAAACGCCCAGGCCGTGAAGGCCAGGAAGCGCCCGAATTTCTCCAACGCGGCGGTGGATGCCGGCGTGTGGAGCATGCCGATCGTCACGCTCGCCGCGAGGCCGAGGAAGAGCGCCATGATCCATGGAAACGACGGGGACACCATCGTCCGCCCACGCAAGCGCACCACCCAGGCAGTCGTGAAGATCAGCGAGAGCAGCCAAGTGAGCACCGTGAGGTCGACGAATCGCTCAATGAAGTGCAGCCGGGTGTCCCCTTTGTAGACGCCCGCCACCAGAAAGAGGGCAAAGAACACCTCGGCCGACAACGCGGTGGACACCATATGCCACGCACGAGCGGCCAGCACGAGCAAGAGCGAAGTCCGGGCCGCGGGGCTGGACGCCGCGACGACCGCAGTCGATTCCGGTTGTGCCGTCACCCTCGTCTCTTCTTGACAGCGGAAAGGCCGCTGCTATAGTACACGGGAAATTCAGGACGGCGGTTCCGGTCCCACCCCAGTGCGTCGCGCCGATGGGAGATCCATGCGCCGGTTAGGTGTCCTCTCAATGGTCCTCGCTGCCTGTTGGGCCGGTGGATGCGCCAGCCCGAGGGGCACAGCAGCCAACTCCGGGACTGGGCCCGCAACTGGCGACGCGCCGACTACACAACCGTCCGCGGCGCGCCGCCCGGAGCCTGCGGCGACCTCGGGGCCGAATCATGTGGTCAACGGGGAGTTCGAACAGCGCGACGCGACGGACTCGACCCTTCCCGATGGGTGGACTCGCCTGCAGTCGTCGGCGGAAACCGCCATGCTCGTGAAGCATGGAGACGGACACGCCCTGCGACTCCGCAATCATCCGAAGCGAGGAGAGTGGCAGAACCTTTTTCAGAATCTGTGGGAGTTGAAGCCAAATACGAAGTACCTCATTGCCTATGACGCGCACACCAACGGGAAGGGTGCGGGCATCGTCAGTGTCTGGTTGTTCAACCCGGCGACGAAAGAGCGCACCTGGCTGGCTGGCGTGAAGTTCACGGAGTCGGACTGGCAGGCGCACACGCTGACCTTTGCCACCCCACCCTCCCTTCGGGGCGAGGTGCAGCTCAATCTCACCGTCGATGATGTGAAAAACCCAGCCGTGATGGCGGAATTCGACAACATCACCATGCGCGCGGCGTCCGGGTAAAGCCGGCGCGGGGCTGGGACGCAAAGCCGCCGACTGCCGATGTCCGACCAATACATCGACCTCGCGATGGTGCTGCGCCAGTTGGTTCGGCGCGCGCCCCTGATGGCCGGCGTCTTCGGCGGTTGCCTCGCCCTTGCGATTGCCGGGGCATTTTTATTCCCGCGTCTGTATGAGGCCTCCGTGCAGATCGAGCCCGGCTTCCTCACGCACATGCGTGACCCGGAACGCACTTCCGATGAGTCCGTGGGCGGACAGCGCGTCGAGTCCGTCCTCGCGCTGACGCAACGCATTGCCGGGGGCGGCTACGATGTTCGCTTGGCTGATGCGCTGCAAGTGGCGGTCCCGGCGCTGCCCAAATTGATCGTCCGGCATGATGTCGGCAGCCCCACAGTGCAGGTCATCGCCCGGACGCGCGATCGGGCGCTGGCCGAGCGCACATTGACAACCCTGCTGGCTCTCGTGACCGAGGACTATCACGGCGAGGTGGAGGCCCGCCGCGCCGAGATTCAAAGTGAGAAACGCACATTGGAGGCCACCGCAATACAATTGCAAATCGATGTCGAGAATTACGCCAAGACCGCGGCCCGCATCGACACAGAAATCAGCCGCTACCGAAAGAACACGGATGAACTGTTGCGCCGGCGCGAGGACTTAGTCCGTGCCGGTCGCACGGACCCGATCGCGGCGCTGCTCTATGACAACACGATCCAAGGCAACCTCTCCCAAGTTGCCGACCTCCAGAAGAGCCATGTGCAGTTGCTCATGCAGGAATCGGCCGCGCGGAAGGACCTCGAGCGCGCCCGCAACGGCATCGCGTTCATTGAGGTACAGGCGCGCGTCGTGTCCGAGCTGCGCATCGTGCAGCGGGTCTTCAGTCCCGAGCGCCCGACTTGGCCGCCGCGGTCGCTCTTCGTCGCCGCGGGCGGGTTGGTCGGCCTCTTTTTGGGCGTGGCGCTTGCCCTGGCGCTGGGAGACACGCGGGGCGTTCCCCGGCCGGCGTAGCGGCGGGCCCTTCGGCCCGCCCGGCCGGCGGCCGGAGCCGCCGCTCCCGCCACTGATGAAGATCCCCTCCCGGTTTCTGCGCGAAGTGGCGGCACTCGGCCTGGCGCAAGTCATTGTCGGGCTGTGCAGTGTGGCGCTGATTGCGGTGCTGGCGGCGCGGTTGACGGCGGACGGACTCGGACTCTTTTATTTGAGTCGCCGAAGCATTGCCTTGGCCGGCCCCATCATCCTATTGGGCTTCGATGTCGCCCTCCCCCGCTACATCGGCCTGCATCGCGACCGTGCCGCGGCCTACCTGACGGTCGCGCTCATTGCGAGCGGCAGCCTGGGGATTGTCACCCTGCTGGCCGCCGTGTGCTTCGCCCCGGCAGGGGCTGTCGTCGTGTTCGGGACGGCGTCGGAAGCGCTGCTGCTGATGGCCGTCGCGGCGCACTGGTTGACCTATCCACTGCAAGCCATCCTCTATGCGTTCTATCGCGGGCTGCGCAGCATCCGGATGGTCACCGGGGTCTGGATCGCGTATGCGCTCTTTCCGCTGGCGCTGGCGCTTTTCATCGTGCCCATGGGCGGCACGGATTCGATGCGGCTGGGCCGCTTCTTTCTCGCAACCGCGGTGTTCACCCTGGCCCTGGCGGTCGTTGCGCGCAGCGCCGCCGCCCGCCCCTGGTCGTGGGACCGGGCCGCGCTCCGCGAACTCCTGCGCTATGGCATTCCACGGATTCCCAGCAGTTTCTTTCTGGCGGCGACCTATGCCGCGCCTGTGCTGTTCGCTGCCCACTTCATCGGCCTGTCGGCTGCGGCAGTGCAGGGAACGAGCATTGCCGTGTTACCCGTCCTCGAACAATTGGCGACCCCGGTGTCGCTCGTCTTGCTGCCCCAAGTGGCGGAATTTGTTGGCGACCCGTCGCGCGCGGGGTTGCGCCTCGTGGGCGCCACGGTCGTGCCCTTCGCCCTGCACTGCGGCCTGGCGGCCGCGTTCCTCCTGCCGGGCGTCATCCCCGATCTCCTGGTGCTGTGGGTCGGACGGGAGAAGACTTCCGTGGCCGTCGCTGCCGTCGTGGCGTTCGGGGCCGGGTGGGACTTGGCGTATGTCATCCTGCGCGGCGTGCTCGATGCGATTACGCCCCGGCCGCTCATCACCTACATCACGCTCGTCACGGCGGCCCTGGCCGCGGGATTGGGCTGGGGACTGGGGCGCGCCTTCGGCGGAGTGGGTCTGGGCATCGCCGTCAGCGTATCGCTCACCTGGCTCGGAGTCGCCTGCGTGTGGTGCGGGTTCCGCTACTTGCGTGCGCGCATCAGTCGCCCCGACGCCGTGTTCGCGCTGCTCATTGTCACGCTGGCGGTGGGGGTGTCGGCGGGCGACTGGGCGCTGTGGCGCTGGGCGCCGGGCCTCATCGTCACGCTCGCTCTCAAGCTCGCGCTGCGCGGTGCCTGCCTGCTGGCGCTGGCCGGCGCGGCGCGGCGACTGCGCCTCGCCTGGTGGCAGGCCCTCGCCGAACGCCTGCGACGCCGCTCGCCCGACCAGCCGCTCGCCGCGCCCTGACCTCGGCGCAAGGACTGCGCGCTCGATTAGCGAATCTGATCCCGGTATGTGTGGGATTGCGGGTGTGGTGTCGGCTTCGCGGCGTGTCCCGGCTGACACGGTGACCGCGATGCGCGATATCATCCGGCACCGCGGGCCGGATGACGCCGGCACCTGGGTATCGCCGGACGGGATGGCGACGCTGTGCAACCGGCGTCTGGCCATCCTCGACTTGTCGCAGGCGGGACACCAGCCGATGGCCAGCCGCGACCAGACACACCGGCTGACCTTCAACGGCGAAATCTACAACTATGTAGAACTCCGCGACGAACTCCGCGCCGCCGGACACCGCTTTATCAGCGAGTCCGATACGGAGGTCGTCCTGGCGGCCTATGCGGCCTGGGGTCCCGCGTGCGTCGAGCGCTTCAATGGGATGTTCGCGTTCGCGCTCTGGGATGCCCCGGCGCGGCTGCTCTTCGCGGCCCGAGACCGTTTCGGCGAGAAGCCCTTCTATTACACCCTGCTGGACGACGGCGCCACCTTGTTGTTCGGCTCGGAGATCAAGTCGCTGCTTGTGTCGGGCCTGCTCCCGGCGGAGGCCGACGGCCCCACGGTGTTCCGGTTTCTTCAGGAAGTGCAGCATGACGGCACAGCGACCACCTTCTTCCGGGGTGTGCAGTCGCTGTTGGCCGCGCACATCCTGACCTTTCACCCCGAAAGCCGGACCCTTCGCTGCACCCGTTACTGGGACCTCAACCCGGCGGCACAGATTCGACTGCCGGATGACGCCGCGTACGGCGACCGGTTGCTCGAGCTGTTGCAGGACGCCGTGCGCCTCCGGCTGCGGTCGGATGTGCCGGTCGGTTCGAGCCTGTCCGGCGGGCTGGACTCGTCGACCATCGTGTCGCTCGTCGCGCGGGTGTCGAAAGCGCCCCGGCAGTCCACCTTCTCCGCGCGTTTTGACGACCCCGCCGTGGACGAAGGCCCGCACATCCGCGCCTTGACCGACTCGCTGGGCGACCGCATCGACCCGCACGAGACCTTTCCGCAGCCCGCCCGCCTGCCCGAAGAAATGGAAGCGCTCACCTGGCACCAAAACCAGCCGGTCCTCGATATGAGTATCTATGCCCAGTGGTGCGTCATGCGCCTGGCGCGCGAGCAGGGCGTCACGGTCCTGCTCGACGGCCAGGGTGGGGATGAGGTGCTGGCCGGCTATCACTACTTTTTTGCGCCGTATTTTCTCGGGCTGCTGCGCAGCGGGAGGTGGGGACACTTCCTGCGCGCGGCACCCGCGTATGTGCGCCGCTATGGAGTCCGCCGGATTCCGATGCTTTGTTCGAAGGCCTTGCCGGTGTCATGGCAGGAGCGGCTGCGGCACCGCCTGCTGGCGCACGGCGTCAATGCCGACTTCCATCGCGAACATTTCCGGCCGCCGGATCACTTGCCGCGCGTCTTCTCCGACCCGCTGAAGCACGTGCTCTATTGGGCGCTCACGCGGACACAGCTGCCCGCCATCTTGCGCTATGTGGACCGGAATTCCATGGCATTCTCTCGCGAGCTCCGCTTGCCCTATCTCGATCATCGGCTGGTGGAGTACTTGTTCGCCGTGCCCAGCGACCAGCACATCCGGAACGCCCGAACAAAGTATGTGCTCCGCACGGCCACCCGCGGCGTCATCCCGGAATCAATCCGGGACCGATGGGACAAGTTTGGGTTTACGCCCCCGGAGGCGCGGTGGCTGCGCGGACCGCTGCACGACTGGGCCGGCGACATCCTCTCCTCGCGGGCGTTTGCGGAACGACCCTGGACAGATGCCCGCCAGATCCGAGCGCTGTGGCAGCGGTTCCTGGCCGGCCACGATGGTTTGCACGCGGTGATCTGGCGCTGGCTTTCCGTGGAACTGTGGGCGCAGGTCGCCCTCGACCGCCAATGGGCAGCGACCGGGGTCGCTGCCCCGGTGCGATCGGCCGAGCGTGGGGTCTCGCCGTGACGGTGCTATTGTGAGTGCGCATTTGGCCTGCAAACTCGACTCCTTGGGAGCGGACCGTGTGGACGCGCCGCGTACTCGCCCTCGCCCCGCACACTGACGACGCCGAACTCGGCTGCGGGGCGACGCTCGCCCGGATGGTGGAAGAGGGCTGCGAAGTGTTCGTCGCGGCACTCTCGACCGCCGAAGAGTCACTGCCCGCCGGCGCGCCGAAAGACACGCTACGCAATGAGTTCCTCGCTGCAATGCCCTGCCTGGGCGTGCCCAAGGACCATCTTTTCGTGTACGGCTATCCGGTGCGCCGGCTGTCGTATCACCGCCAAGAGGTACTGGAAGAATTGGTGGAATTGCGTCGCCAGGTGGGGCCGGAGTTGATTCTGATGCCCTCGCCCAATGATGTGCACCAGGACCACCAGGTGACGCACGCCGAAGGCCTGCGGGCGTTCAAGGACCTCTCCATCCTCGCCTACGAACTCCCCTGGAACCACATCCACTTCGCCGCGCAGGCGTTCGTCATCGTCGAGCCGCGCCACCTCGACCGAAAGTGGGCCGCGTTGCAGGAATACAAATCGCAACTCCAACTGGCGCGGCCGTACTTTTCGCGGGAGTTTGTCGAGTCGTGGGCGCGGGTGCGCGGCGTGCAGGTGAAAGCGGCGCTGGCGGAGGCCTTCGAAGTCATCCGGCTGCGAATATGACCGGCGCCCCGGTTCGCGCCACTGCCATCGCCGCGTTTCTCGGGCGCACGCTCGCCGGACCCGATGTCCCCATCACGAAACCGGCCCCGTTGTCTGCCGCGGCGCCGGGCAGTTTACTCTTCGCCACGAAGTTCGATGCCGCGACGGCGGCGGCGCTCAACGCCGTGGCCGGCACTGTGGTGATTGCGCACGCCGATTTTGACGGTCAGCTACGCGGCACGCATATGCTCTCCCCCACGCCGCGACTCGATTTCGCGCGCGCTGCGCAAGAGTTCTTCCCGCCCCCGCGCGCCCAGGGCGTCGCAAGGACCGCGATCGTGGCGACCTCCGCGCGGCTGGGGCAGGGCACGGTCGTCGGCCACTTCACCGTGATCGGTGAGGGGGTGACGGTCGGCGACGGCAGCGAAATCCGCCATCACTGCATCATCGGCGACGGCACTATCATCGGCCGCAATTGCCTGATCAAGTCGCACACCGTGATCGGCGAAGAGGGCTTCGGCTTTGAATTCGAGGACGATGGGACCCCCGTGCGGCTGCCGCACTACGGGCGCGTCGTGATCGGCGACTCGGTGGAGGTCGGCGCTCTCAATGTCATCGCGCGGGCGACGCTTGGCGAGACGCGCCTCGCCGACCGCGTCAAGACCGACGACCATGTCTTCATCGGCCACAATGTCACCATCGGCGAGAACACCATCATCACCGCCGCGGCCGAGATTGGTGGCTGCGTCATCGGGCGCAATGTTTGGATTGGCCCCCAGTCGTCCATCATCGAAAAGGTGGAAATCGGCGATGGCGCCCTCATCGGTATCGGGTCGGTCGTGATTCGTTCGGTCGAGCCCAATGCCGTCGTCGCCGGCAACCCGGCGCGTTTCTTGCGGAAACGCTTCGAGCGCTGACGGCCCGGACCGCGCAGTGCGTCTCTGGATCGTGAACCACTACGCGCTCCCGCCCACACAGGCGGGCGGCACGCGGCACTTCTCGCTCGCCCGGCACCTAGTCCGCCGCGGCCACGCCGTGACCATTTTTGCGTCGAGTTTCAACTACAGCACCTATTCCGACCCCGTCTTCAACCAGCCGGAGAACCGGAAGCGCCGCTGGGCACGCCAAGTGCTCGATGAGGTCGAATTCATTTGGCTGCGCACGCCCGCCTACCGCGGCAATACGCTGCGCCGCGTCCGCAACATGCTGTCGTTCGCCCGGACGGTCGAGCGCCAGGCGCTGCGCTGGGGATTGGATGCGCCCGATGTCATCATCGGGTCCAGCCCGACCTTGTTCGCGGCGCGGGCGGCGCAACGCCTCGCGGCCCGGCTGCGGATACCCTTCGTCCTCGAAGTGCGCGACCTCTGGCCGCAAACTTTCATCGATTTCAAAGCGTTCTCGGCGCGGCACCCAGCCATGCGTGTCCTCGAGTCGATCGAGCGCGGGCTGTACCGAACAGCGGACCGCATTCTCACTTTGGCCCCCGGCGCGCACGAGCACATTGCCGGCAAAGGCGCTGATCCGGCTAAGATTCACTGGCTGCCGAACGGCGTGGACCTCGATGTCGTCCCCCCTCCCCACCCGCCTCCCGGCCGCTCGCCGCTCGTCGCGATGTATGCCGGCGCGCACGGCCGGGCGAACGCCCTCGACACGGTGCTCGACGCCGCGGCGCTGCTGCAGCAGTCCGGCGACGATGACCTCGTTCGCTTCCGCTTGATTGGCGACGGGCCGGAGAAGCCGCGACTGGTTGCCCGCGCCGCGCGCGAGGGACTGCGCACGGTGTCGTTTGAGGCCGCCGTGCCCAAACAGAACATCCACGGCCTCCTGCTCGGCGCCGACCTGTTCCTGCACAGCACGCACGACACCGCGCTTTACCGCTACGGCATCAGCCCCAATAAACTCTTCGATTACATGGCAGCAGGCCGTCCCACCATCGATGCGTCACCGTCTTTCCGCAGCCCGATCGCCGAATCGGGCGCCGGCATCACTTTGGCAGCGGAACAGCCCGCGCTGCTCGCCGACGCCATCCGCGCCATGTGTGCGCTCTCGCCCGCAGCGCGCGGGGAGATGGGACAGCGCGGGCGCCGCTTCATCGAGGAGCGGCATAACTTCGCCCGCCTGGCGGAACAGCTGGAAGCAATCCTGAAGGATGTGGCAGCCGCCGCGTTGCCCCGCGGCTAACGCGTGCCGGCTTTCGCCCGTTCCACAGGCGCGGCTAGAAAGGCTGCAATCGTGGTGGCTACACACTCCTGCTGTGCGGCGGTCAGTTCCGGGAACATCGGCAAGGCCAAACACTCGCCGGCGGCGCGTTCGGAGACGGGCATCGTCCCTTCCGCGTAGCCCAGGTTCAGAAAGCATTCGAGTCGGTGCAGGGGGATGGGGTAGTAGATCGCGGTCTCGATGTCGTGCGACCGCAAGTGCTCCGCCAGCGCGTCGCGACGCGGCACGCGAATCACATACTGGTGAAAGACATGCACATTGCCGGCGGCGGTTGCCGGCCGGACGACGCCGGGGATGTCCGCAAGCAGCCGGTCGTACGCGGCGGCGCGTTCCCGGCGGGCCGCGGCCCAGGAGTCGAGGTGCGGCAACTTGGCCCGCAGGATGGCGGCCTGGAGCGCATCGAGCCGACTGTTCAGTCCGACCACCTCGTGATGGTACTTTTTCGCCGACCCGTGCACGCGCAACAGCCGCACGCGCTCGGCCAGCGCAGGGTCCGCGGTCGTCACCATCCCGGCGTCGCCGTAGGCGCCCAGGTTTTTGCTCGGGAAGAAACTGAAACAGGCGATGTCGCCCAGCCCGCCGGTGCGCTGGCCGTGCCGGGTGGCGCCGATGGCCTGGGCCGCGTCTTCAATGAGCGCCAGCCCGTGCTCGTCGCAAAGAGCGCGCAACGCTTCCATGTCCGCGCATTGACCGAACAGGTGCACGGCAATGAGCGCCCGCAGCCGTGTACCCGTCGGCCGGTGAAACCAGACGCCGTCTCGTCGCTCGCACTCCTCGGCCAGCAGACGGCGCACCTGCGCCGGATCGAGATTGAAGGTCTCTGGCGCAATGTCCGCAATCAGCGGCCGGGCGCCGACCCGCGTGATGCAGGACACGCTGGCGAAGAAGGAGTAGGCCGTCGTGATGACGGCGTCGCCCGAACCGATGCCGAGCGCCATCAGTGTCAGCAGCAGCGCGTCCGACCCCGATGCCACGCCCACCGCGTGCGGCACGCCGCAGTATGTCGCAATCGCCTCCTCGAACCGAGACACCTGCGGCCCCATGATGAAGTGCTGGCTGTCCAGCACCTCATCTATCGCCGCCCGGACTTCGTTGCGAACCGCGGCATACTGGCCGCGCAGATCGAGGAGTGGCACTTTCATTTCGGGGCTTGGGTGATGCTTTGCCCGTCGGGCGCTTTCACATACTTGGTGGCGCAAAGCAGGCATTCCGCCCGGTCGTTGTAATCGAAGTGCAATTTCTCGCCGCACTGGCACGCCCACCCCGCCAGCCGCGCCGGATTGCCGACGACGATGGCGTGCGGCGGCACATCCTTCGTCACCACCGCGCCGGCGCCAATCATCGCATAGGCGCCGATGGTGTTGCCGCAAATCACCGTCGCATTCGCGCCGATGGTCGCGCCGCGCCGGACCAGCGTCGGCGCGAAGAGGTGCTTGCGCGAGACATGACTGCGCGGCGTCAGCACATTGGTGAACACCATCGAGGGCCCGCAGAAGACATCATCTTCCAGCGTGACCCCGGTGTAGACCGAGACATTGTTCTGCAGTTTCACCCCGTTGCCGATGCGGACATCCGGGCCGACCATGCAATTTTGCCCGACGACGCAGCGCTCGCCGAGCCGGCTGCCGTGCAGGATGTGGGCGAAGGCCCAGACCTTCGTCCCAGCGCCAATCTCGCAGCCCGCATCCACGATGGCGGTCTCGTGGATGAATGTGTCGGCCATTCAGCGGGCCCCGTCGGCGAGCGTAACGGCAGCCCCGCTGCGCTGCGACGCGGCGCACGCCTCGAGCACGCGCAACACGCGCACCCCGCTCTCGCCGTCCGTGCGCGGCACTGTCCGGGTCTCCATACACTCCAGGAAATGGCGGAGTTCGCGCCGCAGCGGGGGCTCATCGGAAAACGACACGGCCCGCTGCTCACCCGCCACAATCGCCGGGCCGCGGGCGCCCATCTCGGCACGGCCCGTCGAGTGGAGGAGTGTCTGTTTCAAGTCATCGAACATCAATGCGCCGCGGTCGCCGATGACCGTGATGCGCCGGTCTTTCACCGGGTCGAGCCAGGAGAGGTGCACATGCGCTCGCAGCCCATCGGCGAATTGCAGCGAGCAATCGGCGATGTCCGCGATGCCCGGCTGCAGGAAGTCGCTCGCCGTCACGCACACCCATTCCGGCAGCCCGCCGGCGAGGCGGTTCAGGACGGCGAAGTCGTGGGGGGCCATGCTCCAGACGACATCCTCCTTGGTGCGAATGACGCCGAGACTGGCATGCACACAGTCAACGAACATTGGACGGCCGATCGCGCCGCCGGCGATGAGTTCGTGCATTTGTTCGATGGCCGGATAATACTCGTACAGGTGCCCGACGGCGAGGAGCCGCCCGTGCGCCGCGGCGAGCGCGCATAGCGACCGCGCGTCGGCAACCGTCAGCGCCAGCGGCTTTTCGACCAGGACATCGCGGCCCGCGCGCAGCGCTTGTGCGGCCAAATCGTAATGCCGCGTCGCCGGCGCCGCAATCACGACACCGGCGACGCGATCGTCCGTGAGCAATGCTTCCGGCGACGGGTGGGCCCGGGCGTCGGGAAAGGCGGCGACCATCGCCCGCAGCGCCGAGGTGTCGGCATCGCAGAACGCGGCGAGCGCGCCGAGTTCGTGCAGCGTGCGGACATGGTTGCGGCCCCAACGGCCGGTCCCGATGACTCCAAGTCCCACGGCGTCGCCTCTCCCGCCCGCACGCGTCCCTCCACGGCGGGCATCCTCTGCGGATTCGCCTGCCGATGAGGCAACTCCCTCCACCGGGCCGCGCTCGGCTATAATGGCGCCCGTCACTTCGCACCGGACGGTGCGACGCGCCCGGCCCCGCCGGACCGCGGATCTCAATGCATCGCCTGGATGGAACCATGCGTGTTGGCGTCGTCGGCGCGGGCCCCGTCGGACTGGTTGCCGCTGCGTGTTTTGCCGAGGCGGGCAATCATGTCACCTGCATGGACATCGACGCCGGCCGGGTGGCCGGCCTGGCGCGGGGCATCGTGCCGTTCTTCGAGCCGGGCCTGTCGGATATGGTGCCGCGCAACCTCGAACAGCACCGCCTGCGGTTCACGACAGACCTGACCGAACTCGCCGAGCAGGCGCGCATCATTTTTCTCTGCATGGGCACGCCCAACGACGGCACCGGCCGGCCCGATTTGCGTGCCTTCGACGAAGTGGCCAGGGGCCTGGGCGCGCTCGTCCGCGAAGACACCATCATCGTGACGCGCAGCACCGTGCCCGTCGGCACGACCGAGCGGCTGCGCGACCTGATTCGGGCGCAGACGGGACGCGACTGTGCGGTGGCGGTCAACCCCGAGTTCCTCAAAGAGGGCAACGCCGTCAATGACTTCATGAAACCGTCGCGCATCATCCTCGGCGTCGAAGACCCCCGCGTCGCGGACCTCCTGAAGGAGCTCTATGCGCCGTTCACCCGCGCCGAGCGCCCCGTCATCGTCACCGACATTCGCAGCGCCGAAATGATCAAATATGTGTCCAACGCCTTTCTCGCCACCAAGATTTCGTTCATCAACGAAATGGCGCGGCTCGCCGAGCGCCTCGAGGTCGACATCGAAACCGTTCGCAAAGGCGTCGGGATCGATGACCGAATCGGGTTTCCGTTCCTGTTTCCGGGCGTCGGGTACGGCGGCAGCTGCCTGCCGAAGGATGTGAAAGCCATCATTCGAATCGCCGAAGAGGTGGGCCTCGACCTGGCGCTGCAGCAGGCGGTGGATGACATCAACGAATCCCAGCGCACCTACTTCTTGGACAAAATCCGCGGGCATTTCGGAGGCGTGCTGGAAGGCAAGACCTTTGCCGTGTGGGGGCTGTCGTTCAAGCCGCGCACCGACGACCTGCGGGAAGCGCCGTCCCTGACGGTGCTCAACGCCCTGCTCGACGCCGGCGCGCACATCGCTGCGCACGACCCGCGCGCGCTCGACAACGCCCGCCGGCTGTTCGGCGACCGGATCCGCTACGAAGATGATCCCTATGAGGCGCTGCGCGACGCCGACGCGCTGCTCATCCTCACCGAATGGACCGAATTCCGCAGCCCCGACTTCGAAATGGTGCGTTCGCGGTTGCGACAGCCGGTCATTTTCGACGGCCGCAACCTCTACGATCTCACGACGATGCGCCGGGAGCGATTCACCTATTACAGCATCGGCCGCCCGCCGGTCGTGCCGGTGCTCACGGGCGCGGCGGCGCCCCAGTGATGCGGACCCTTTTCGCGGCCCGCACGCGATCCGTGCTGCGGCAGGCGCTCATCTGTCTGCTGCTCCTCGGAACTCCCCTCCTCATGTCGGGGACCAATACCTCGCAAGTGTATGTGCAATCGGTGTTTGCGGTCGCCATCATCGCCCTGCTGCTCATCCTCGAACTGCCGGCGCTTCTGCATCAGCGCAACCTCCGCATTCCGCCGCTGTTTTGGTCGCTGCTGGCGCTGGTCCTGATAGCGAGCATTTCTGTGATCGGGTCACGCGATGTCCTGACCAGTTTGAAGGCGATCGTCCCGATGACAGTGTTCATCCTCTATGCGCTGGTGTTGTCGAACACGGTCACCGATCTGCGTGAAATCCACCGCTACCTCGCCTGTATCGCTCTCGCGGCCGTCATCACCAGCGGATTTGGCCTGTTGCAATACATCGGCCTGCTGCGCGGGAGCGCGACGGCCATGTCGGGAGCCGCTGCCGTCTTGTCCACCTTCGGGCAGCAGGCATTCCTGGCCGCGTTTGCCGCCGCCGGCATGGTCATTTCACTCGGACTCGTCCTGTCTCCCAGGGCCGGCGCCGTCGTCCGCGTGCTCGCCGGGCTGGGCAGTGTGTTGCCCCTCGTATTGCTCGCCGCGCTCGTTCAGCGGGGCGCGTTGTTCTCGCTGTTGGCCGGCTTGGTGACTCTGTTCGGGCTGTGGTTCCTCGTATCACGACGGGCACGGGCCGCAGACCGCGTCGCGGCATCGCCGCTGCCTCCCCGCCGGCGTTTCGCCCTCGGCATGGCCGCTTTGCTGATTCTGTTCGCCGTGGGCGTCGGCGTGGTGCTGACCAACGGCGCACGGGTCATTTCGTGGCGCCCACCGGGCGGGCCCTTCCAACCCGCCGTCGGCCGCTGGCAGGCCGGCAGCCCGGCATCCGTGGCACTCTTCGATGTCACGAGCGGCACCTTTTACTTCGAAGACCGGTCGTCATTCCCAACGCGTCACCAAGGTTCGTTGCCCGTCGTGGGTGACTGGGATGGCAACGGTTCCGATGATCTCGGCGTCTACGACCCGCGTACCGGACGCTTCACCCTGTTTCTCGGCCCGCGCGCCGAGCCGATCGAACGCAACATTCAGTTCGGCCCGCCGGCCGCGCGCGTCCTTCCCGTAGCCGGCGACTGGAACGGCGACGGAGTGTCCGGCATCGGGCTATATGACCCCGCTGACTCCACTTGGCGGCTGCGTGAGACGCCGACGGAGGGCCTCCCCGACCGCACCCTGGCCTTTGGCACCGGCCAGGCGCACTGCGACGCGGTCGTCGGTGACTGGAACGGCTCCGGCATCACGCTCCTCGGCGTCTACGATTACTACACCAAGCGATTCGATCTGCTGACGACCTGGCCGGCACCCACCGGGGGCGAGCGTCAGCAGGAAACCCTGCCGGCGCCGTACTTGCAACAGGGAGATATCCCCATCGCCGGTGCCTTCGCCGAAACGCCGGCCGCGGGAGTGGGCGTCTTTCGCGTCTCCGCGCTCCAAATTTCCATCGACCGATTCCGTGGCGGCACGGCCGACCGGGTGGCCGCCTGGGGGCGCGGATCCTGGGGCGACTTCGTGCAGAGCCGGACACTGCGCGCGCAGAGCTATGTCGGCGACTTGCGCCTCGCTGACTGGCTGATCGCCGCCGATATGCTCTTCCAACATCCGCTGCTCGGAGTCGGCATCGGGAATTACAAACTGCGCTTCACCGACCATCAGGCCGTGTTCCTGGCTCGGCCGACTGGGCGCCCCTATTTGGACC
The DNA here is from genome assembly GCA_964400165.1 of uncultured bacterium. Lineage (GTDB taxonomy): Bacteria > Armatimonadota > Hebobacteria > CAYNSX01 > CAYNSX01 > CAYNSX01. The sequence goes on along the minus strand of CAYNSX010000005.1, from coordinate 11,694 downwards.
GCGAGTTTCCCCGGGCCGAGCAAGCCCACAATGACTTCGTGCAGTGGGCGGCGGAGACCGGCCTCGCGGGCGGCGTTCTCATGCTGGCCGCCCTGCTGGCCTTCCTGATGACGGCGCTGCGCGGCGTGACGCGGGCGGCGCCGTCCGAGCGGGTTGTGCGCCTGGCGCTGTTCGCCGGGGTGATCGCAATCTGTGTGGATGCGCTGTTGCTCTTCCCGTTCCACTTGCCCGCCACCGCCGTGCTCGCGGCCACCGCCGCCGGGCTGCTCTGCGCTCCGGCCCTGCAGCCGGAGGCGCGGTCCTATCGCATCTCACGCCGGCTGGCGCTCGGCTTCTCCGTTGCTGCCATAGCGGGCCTCGTGTTCTTGCTTTTCGCCTGCTGGCGCGATGTGACGGCCGATCGCGCCTTCATCCTCGGGCGGCGTGCGCTGCTGCAGCGAGACACCGCCGGCGCAAAAGCCGACTTCTTCCGGTCGCGGTCGCTGGGGCTGCCGGCGCCCGGGCAGGTCTCGTATCACCTGGGAACCATCGCGGAGTCCGAGAACGATTTGCGGTTCGCCGCCGCCTACTTCGAGGAAGCCCAGCGCCGTCAACCGTCGCCGGTCGCCTACCTGAAGGCGGCGCGGTATCGCATTCTCCGCGGCGACACCGCCGGCGCCCGGGACCTCATCCAGGTCCTCGTACACTTAGCGCCGCCCAAGAGTCCGCTTAATGTCGAAACGCGCCTCGTTGAGGCCAACCTGGAGGTTGCCGGGAATCGCCCCGCGGTCGCTGAAGCTATTCTGCGGCGCATCCTGCAGGATGTGCCTGACACCGTCGGCGCCCGCCTCGCGCTTGCCTACCTCCTCGAAGACCAGGGTCGCCGCGCAGAGGCCGTCGAACAACTGACGATTGCATTGTCGCAAGTCACCCAACAGTGGCGCGCCCAAAGCCTGACGGTGGCGTCACTGCAGCAGCGCGCGACCGTTTCCGTCGCCGAACTGGCGGACGCCATTGGGCGCCTTGAACAATTGGAGCGATTGCGTCAGGAAGTGATCCGGACGATGAACTTCATCTCCGGCGGCGGGCCCAGCGCCGCGACACCGAGCACAGGCAGTTCTCCAACCGCCGCACCCTCTGCCGAACCCCAGTAGCACCCCTCCCGCAAACAAGAATGCCGCGGCGCTGGCCGCGGCATCCGTCAGTTGAATTCGTCAGTCGGTACGCGGCTACTGCGCCAAAACCGGAAACACCCGCTCGACAGCAATGCTGGCGCCCGAACCGATCGGCGGGACGCCGTGCGAATCAACATAGAGGCCACTCGTAGTGAAATTGCGAGCTCTCCCAAAATACGCGAGACCCATAACCGTGCTCGACACGAAAGTCAACTGTCCGGTCGAGTGCTTGTTCTGGTGCTGCCAGACCACGAGCTCCGGCGCATTGCCGGCCGTCTCAATCTCGAGGATGCCCTTGGGCCCGACTAACTTCCCCGTCGATTCCAGCGTGTAGGAATCGAAGACCACGACGCCGTTCGCCGGGATGGTGCCGGTGCAGTCCTGCGTCCCGATCAAGGACGGCTGGGTCACCCGCCAACAGAAGGGCACCGGCACGCTGTGCGGGTTCTCGACGATGACTTCAGTGTAGACCCACGATTGGGTCCGATACTTCAGCGAACTGGCAAACGGAGCCGTGCCATTGGTCAATTCCCAATCCTGGTCGAACTTCTGGCTCTCGTGGAGCAGCAGCGCCGAATAGCGCTGCTCGCCAACCGCGACGGCGGGGCGCCGCGACACGATGCCCAACACGGCCGCGCTGACGCCGAAGACCGCGATGACACCCAGCACGGTGGAGACTACCCGAACCCTCGGAGCGCGCATCTTTCCTCCCTGTGTGCTGCCTCGCTTGCGGCCGACGCCGCAGGATTAGTATGCCCCATAGTACCGTCCTGCGTCCAGTTTTCCCTCTCGGTCGGAACCAAAACCAATTGTGAAAATTCTTGCACGCGGTGGAACCGCCGCCCAATTCTGGCCCTCGCAGGGTACAATCGCCGCGCGGGACGGACGGCGTTCCTCACCGTTCGCGGCAGGTTGCCCCAACTGTGGGGCGAACTGTCGTGCCAGACGACATGAGGACGCTTGATGAGTTCAGGAGGAGGCAGCAATGGGGATGGTCGCACGCAACCGGTTGCGCGTGATTGCGGCTGCAGGTGTGTTGTGGCTGATTGGGCTCGCTGCGATCGCCGCCCACGCTGCAAGTCCGGCGTCAGACCCGCGAGTCGTGCGCGGCGACTTTCGGGTCGACAGCAACGGCGACCGCTCGCACGACCTGCTCGAACAGCACCTGACCGCCGGGACCTTCCGCCGGTTCGCGATCCAGGGCATGACCCCGTTGGCGACCAGCCAGATCGCCGACCTGATCGTGTGTCTCGACCATGCGCCCACGGTCGCCGATGTCGCCGCCATCACGGGGGCCGGCGGGACGGTCGCCTGGTCGCTGGGCGACCTGCCGGATGACTTGATTTACGCGATGCGCGTTGGCTGGCCCGTGCAATCCGGCACGACGACTGCCCTGGCGCAACTCAAGGGCGCGCTGCCCGGCATCACCTGGATTGATGAGACGCCAACACCCGAAACAACGATGTACTACAGCACCAAACAGTCCGGCACTCGGCGCGCCTGGGTGACCACCGGCTTCCGCGGACGCAGCGACCGCACCGTCGTCATTATGGACACCGGCCTCGACGACACGCACCCCGACATTGCCGGCCGCATCGTCGGCTGGACCGATGTCACCGATAGCGCCGCCCCGTCGCCGCGCGACCCGATCCATCACGGGTCGCATGTCGCCGGCACCGCGGTCGGCAACGGCGCCGCCGCAGGCATCGCCTCCGGCACCGGTCAGATTCACATTTCATCCACGAGCAACTTCAACGCCGCCATGAATTTCGGCCCGGTCATCACCTTCCCGGTGGACACGACCGGGTACGGCTCACCGGCGCCGATCCAGGTTCAATTGCGGTGGGCGAATGTTGGCGGCACGGGCAATGTCAACCTGTTCTTGGGCCGCTGGGACGGCAACACCTCGACTTTCACCACCACGGATTCCACCAGCGCCGCCATGACGGACGCGCAGCCGCTCATCTTGAGTTCCACGATTCCGGCCGGCGAGGCCCGGCCCGACTGGGCCGTGCTGGTCACCCGCGATGTCGGCGGCGACACTTCGAAATTCTGGGTGCAGCGGCGTTCTCCGTTCACGGCCGCCGGCGACGGGTTCACGCTCAACTCCGGTCTCGCCCCCGAGTCGAGTCTCGCGGGCGTCCGCATTTTCAATGACTCCGGCGCCGGCAACGGCGATGTGCTGGTCGGATTCCAGTGGATCATGGATAACCGCGTCGCGCTCGGCATCGTGGCCGTGTGCAATTCGTGGTCCTTCACCAACACCATCATCCCGAGCGTCGACACCGCAGTGAACAACCTCGTCGCCAACGGGGTCGTCATCGAGGCCTCGGCGGGCAATGGTCGCGGCGGCGGGACCGACAAGGTGGCCAGTCCGGCTTCGGCGTCGGCCGCTATCGCCACCGCGGCCTTGAGCGCCATCGACGAAATCACCTACTACAGTTCGTTCGGCTCGACTTCGCTCGGACAATCCAAGCCGGACATTTCCGCTCCCGGCGGCAGCGTCGTCGCGCTCCCCGGATTCGGCGCCGGCCGGGTCATCACCTCCATCGACTCGAACGACGCCGACGAGGCGAATGTCGCGCCAGACCAATTCGCTGATGATTACCGCGGCCTGCAGGGCACTTCAATGGCCGGTCCGCACGCCACCGGCGCCGCCGCCCTCATCGCACAGGCATTGGAATCGTTCCGCGGGACCTGGACCTGGAGCAACGGGTCATTCTCCAACCGCGTCAAGATGATTATGGGCATGACGGCGACCGAAACCAACATCGCCGCGCAGGCCGCTCCCGACCCCACGCTCAACCGTGGCGCCAAGGACATCAGCGAGGGATTCGGGCGGATGAATGTCGACGCGGCGGTCGAAACCGTGGCGTTCCAATACACCCTGGGCACATCCGTAGGGACGGCCTTCGGCTCGAATCCCTTCGACCGCAAGGCCTGGGGGCGTCATGTCTTCCTGACCGGCTCGGTCCCGCATGCGTTCACGCTGACGGTCCCCGGCGGCGCCGATTATGACCTGTATCTGTACCGCGACGCCTGGACGGACGATGCCACCACCAGTGGCGGTTCCATCGGCGACCCGATCATTGCCGTGAAGAGCACGAGCGCGACGCTCGGCGGCACGGAAGTGGTCACTTTCACGCCCACCACCACTGGTCTTTACTATCTGGTGGTGAAGCGCGTGTCCGGCTCCGGATCCTTCTCACTCGACTCGGCGCCGCCTTCGTTTGCCTGCGGCGGGCCCGCGCCGGGCACACTCACGGGCGTCGTCGCGAGAACGCTCACGACACTCCCCGCTCGCGTTGCAGCGACAATGCTTACGCCGATTGCCACGATTCTGCCGCCGGAGCAATGCGGCGGGTAGCGTCCCCCGTGCCGCAACGGCAGACCGGATGACGAAGTCGCTGCTGGCGCTTGGGCTGCCGGCGCTCCTCACACTGCTGCCGTTTGTCATTGCGGCAGTCAGCACGCCTGCGCCGCGCCCGTCCGGACCCACCGGCAGCCGCGCAGCCGCCGCCTGGCTGTTGGTGGTCGACAAGACCTCGAAGGAATTGCTGTTCATCGACCCGATGACCCATGCGGTCGCCGCACGCGTCCCCACCGGCGACGGGCCCAACCCGCACGAGGTCGCCGTCACGCCCGACGGGCGCTGGGCGTTCGTCGCCGTGTACGCTGCGGGTGGCGGGGTGTATGGAAGCGTCATCCAAGTCGTTGATGTCCGAAGCCGGAAAGAAGTGGGCCGCATTGACCTCGGCGAATTTCGCGGCCCGCACGGACTGGCGGTCACGAAGGACGGCCAGCGGCTGTATGCCACGGTCGAAGCGAGCAAGGCGCTGCTCGAAATCTCCATCCCCGGCCGCAAGGTCACCCGCAGTTTCCCGACCGGCCAGGACATCTCGCACATGGTCACGCTCACCGCCGACGAGTCCAAGGCCTATGTCGCCAACATTCGCTCCGGCACAGTGACCGTGATTGATTTGAAGTCGGGTAGCGCACGCAACATCACCACCGGCGCCGGCGCCGAGGGCATCGGCACGCGGCCGCGGTCGCATGAGGTCTGGGCGACCAACCGTGCCGCCGATACGGTTTCGGTTATCGACACCAGGACTGACACTGTGACGAAGACCATCGAGTGCGGGAAGTTTCCGATTCGCGTCGCCTTCAGTCCCGACGGCGCCACCGCCTATGTCAGTTGCGCCAACTCGAACGAAATCGCCGTCATCAACGCCGCGACCAAGCGCGAGGAAGCCCGCATCAATGTCGGCCGGATGCCGATTGGGTTGCTGGTTGCGCCCGGCGGCGACCGCCTCTATGCCGCCAACACCAGTGACGGCACCGTCACCATCCTCGACTTGAAGACGCGGAGAGTCACCGGCCAGATTGCCGCCGGCAAGGAGCCGGACGGCATGGCCTACTGCTTCCAGTAACGCGGCAGTTACAGGGTCGGCAGCCTTGCTGCATAGTCGAACATCCTGCGCCAACAGATGGGTATGATGGAGCAGTGACACGACGGCGAATCACCGATGAGTGAATGCCAAGCGATGCTCCAAACTGCACTGACCAGTCCGCGCCGTGGTGTGCCGACGGTGCATCGCAGCCACGCCGGGAGGTGGGGGTGAACATCTGGTGGATCTGCCAGGACGCCGCCCTACCATCGGCCGTCGGCGACGCCCAGCATGTCGCCATCGGGCAGCATCTGGTCCGGCGAGGACACTCCGTCACAATCCTAGCCGCGCGGCCGCATGGCCTGGGGGGCACCGACTTGCAGTTCCGCCTTCCCGACCCCCACAGCGGAAACGAGATTCGGCAATATGTCGAGGACATCCTGTTCCTGTGGCTGCGCGCCGGGCATCCCAACGGCGCTTCGCCGCGTCGGATGCGTGACTCGTTGGCGTTTGCTGCAGAAGTGAAACGGTGCGCGCGACGCTGGCAGGGCCCTCCCCCCCAAGTCGTCCTCGGTTCGAGCCCGCCGCTCGCCTCCGCCCGAGCGGCCCGCCGCGTGGCAGAGCACTTCCACACTCCGTTTCTGCTCGACATGCGCGGACCCTGGCCAAGCGCCGGCCCTGCTCCCTCACTGTTGCAACGCCGGGTCGCTCACTACATCCACGGGTTGGAACGGGCCATTCTTCGCTCGGCGCACCGCGTCCTTATCGCGGAACCCGACTTGCGTGACGAGTGCGCTGAACGGGGTGCAGATCCAGCCAAGATTTTCACGCTTCCGTACGGCGTCGACCTTCAGCGCAGTCAGCCACCCACTCCGCCGACCGACCGATCCCCGCTTGTGGCGGTATGTTTCACGGCCCCGGGGCCGGGCAATTCGCTCGATCCCATGTTGGATGCCGCGGCACAGTTGCAACAATCGGGACACGCCGATTTGGTCCGATTCCGATTTTACGGTCATAGCGCGGTGACGGCGAACAGTTTTGAGAAGACTCGACATCCGCGCCGGCAAGGTGTCGTGTTCGAGCAGGCGCTGCCTGTGTCGGAACTCGGGGCCGTGCTGCTGGGCGCTGACTTTCTGCTCTTTTCTGCGGTAGACGGGCGCGCGTTCGCGCCTTCCCCCAATATCGGTGTCGTGTATGAATCCATGGCGGCGGGCCGGCCGGTTATCGACGCCTCCGGGGCGCGAAACAGTCCAATCGCCGCCAGCGGTGCCGGCATTACTGTCCCGCCGCAGGACCCGCAATTGTTGTCGGAAGCGGTGCTCGCGCTTTGCGCTTTGTCCCCGTCGGCGCGATGGAAGATGGGACTGCGCGGCCGTCAGTTCATCTGCGAGCACCATGATGCCGCACGCTTGGCCAAGGATTTCGAAACAGTCTTGTTGGAAGCCGTCGAGTCGGGAGTCCGTCCGGCCTGACTCACCGCGACGGCGCACGGCCACCGGGCGCCGCATCTCAACCCAATGGCTCGCGCTCACACGCCGGCGGCACCGGCAGCCCCAGCAGTTTCAGCATTGTCGGCGCCACATGGCGCAGTTCCATCCCCGCCTGGTGGCCGGGCGTGACGCCCGGCGCCCGCAGCAAGAAGATGCCTTCGTAATCGTGCACGGCCTCGTCGGGGCCGAGTTCCGTCTCGAAGCTGTAGATTCCGTCGAGGCCCACCTCTTCCGTCGCCCGGTAGGACAGGTCATCGAAATACACCGTCAAATCGGGCGCGTCCTCGGTGTACGGCCCCGAATAGATGTCCCCGGGGATGTAAGTGCGAGTGTGCATTGGCGCCCCGTCGCTGCCGGGCAATGCCTTCAGTTTTCCGGCGAGTTCACTCCGCAGCGCGTCGAAGTCGCCCGGCGCCACGATGCCCTGCGGCTCCCGGCCTTGCACATTGAAGAAGATGCGCGCGTGATAGCCGCCCCACCCCCACGCCCTTGTCCGCGACCAGTCCACCATCTCCGCCTTGAGCCGCGCCGCATTCGCCGGGCGCTGCTTGAGCGTGAGGTAACCGTGTTGGATGAGCCATTCGTTCACATTGATGGAGCCCCGCATCGCCTTGGCGCCGTGGTCGGACATCACGATCACCGCGGTGTCGTCGTCCACCAGCGCCAGGGTCTTGCCGAGTTCATCGTCCAGGAATCGGTAGTAGCGGTCGAAGGCGTCATCGAAGGGCGTGCCCTTCTCGAATTTCGGGTGCGCCGGGTCGAAGTAGCGCCAGAAGCCGTGGTGCAACCGGTCCGGCCCCATCTCGACCACCATCAGGAAGTCCCACGGTTTCGTCGTCATGAAATGCCGGAGCAGCGCAAAGCGCCGCTCGGTCATCGTGAAGATGCGCTCGAGCAGCGGGGCTTTATCCTCGGTGCGATAGCCCTCGGCGTCGATGATGTATTCGCCGACTGTCTCGGCGATTTCCCGCTTCAATTCCGCCGGATAGGTGTAGTCCGCTTCGATGCTCGGCGTCAGGAAGCAGCCGATGCGGAAGCCGTTCACGGGCGTCGGCGGATAGCCCGGCGGCACACCGATGACGCCGACTTGCTTCCCCGCCTGCGAAGCCAGGTCCCACACCGGCGTCGCCTTCACCAGCGTCGAGTTGACGAGGCGGAACTGGTCGTAAGTGCCGCGGACGCGGTTGCGGAAGCCGAAAAAGCCGATGCGGCCCGGATTTTGGCCGGTGCAGGCCACCATCCAGGCGGGGATGGTGATGGGCGGATTGGTGCTGCGCAGGCGGCCGTGGAGACTCTGCTGCTTCAGCGCCCGCAGATTCGGCAGGCGGTCGGTCCACTCTTCGAGGATGAACGGAGGGACGCAATCGAGGCCGAGGACGAGCAGTTTCACCGGCGTTTCACTCCCGTCCACCAGTTTGTGGCTCCAGTGTAACGCGACAGTCAAGTTGAATCGGGCTGGTAGTATCAGCCCGATGAGCCCCGCCCGCGACGACCCGTTCAGCGCGCCCCTCGCCACCGCCGACCCGGCGGTTGACCTGTTGGTGCGCTTCGAGGACGAGCGCCAGGCGCGCAAGCTCATCCTGATTCCGTCGGAAAGTCTCTGCCCGCGTCCGGTGCGCCAGGCGCTGGCGACTTCGTTCACCAATTTGTATGCCGAGGGCTGGCCGCGCACGAAGATGCTCGACGCCGGCGACTTGATGGGCGATTGGGAACAGTGGGAAGCCGAGCATCGGCGCTACGGCGACCGGCGTTATTACCGCGGCTGCGACTTCGTCAACTTCGTCGAGGCGCTGGCGCAGCAGCGCGCGGCCGAGGTGTTTGCCGGCAACGGCGTCGAGCCGGGCGACATTCACGCCAGCGTGCAGCCGCTCTCCGGCGCCGCGGCCAACAATGCGGTGTACGAGGCACTGCTGAAGCCCGGCGACCGGGTGATGGGCCTGGAGCTGGCGCACGGCGGCCACCTGACGCACGGCAGCCCCTACAACCGCTCCGGCAAGTATTACGAGTTCCACTCCTACGGCGTCAGCCCGGAGACCGGGCGGCTCGATTACGCCGCCATCCACCGGCTGGCGGAAGAAGTGCAACCGCAGATGATCGTCGCCGGCGCCAGTGCCTATCCGTGGGACCTCAACTGGGCGGCACTGCGGGCGATCTGCGACGCGGTGGCCAGCCGCCCGAAACTGCTCGCCGACATTGCACACCCGGCGGGACTGGTGGCGGCGGGGCTGTTCCCGAACCCCATCGGACACGCGCACATCGTCACTTTCACGACGCACAAGACATTGCTCGGCCCGCGCGGCGCCATCGCTTTGAGCACGGACGAAAGCATCGGGCGGGCCGTCGAGCGGGCGGTCTTCCCGGGCGAGCAGGGCGGGCCGCATGTCAACAACATCGCCGGCATCGCGGTATGCCTGGCGCTGGCGCAGACGGAGGCGTTCCGCCGCGTGCAGCAGAACATCGTGTTGAACTCCGCGGCCCTGGCCGACGCGCTGAAAGCACGCGGGCTGACGCTGGCCTACGGCGGCACCAACACGCACCTGCTGCTGGTCGATCTCAAGGCGCTGCCGTCCGTCGAGGGCGTGCCCGCGACGGGCGAAGTGGCGAGCCGCATCCTCGATTTGTGCGGGCTGGTGTGCAACAAGAACACGCTGCCGGGCGACACGCGGGCGGGCGCGCCGTCGGGGCTGCGGTTCGGGACGCCGTGGGTGACCCAGCGCGGCGCGATGCCCGAACAGATGGAGCGCATCGCCGAAGCGATTTCGGTGATCTTGCACAACTTGAAGCCGTTCTCATACGAAGGGCTGACGAGCACGCTGTGGCGGACGAAGGTGGAGTTCGGCGCGCTGCGCGAGGCGCGGAGCATTGTCGATGATGTGCGCAGTTCGCTCGTTAATGCGACCCCATCCCCCTCCCTTCCGGGCGCGCGGGGAAGGGGGGAAGAACTTCCACCCACGCACGCGGTCGAAGTCAGCGGCGCGCGCGCGGCGCTGTTCTTGCAGGCGGCGCTGCCGTGCGATGTGCTGGGGCTGAAGCCGCGGGGGGCGGTGCGCACACCCGTCTTTGGCGTGCGCGGCGAGGCGCTCGGACATGTCACGGTGCAACGCATGGCGGATGACGGCGGCACGCCGCGTTTTCATGTCGATCCCGACCCGGACGGCGCTTCCACCATCCGCGACTGGCTGCAGGCGCTGTCCGACGGCTATGTGGTCTTCGACCGGGACGACCTGCACCGGAAAGTGGACGGCCCCGTCGTCTTGCACTCCGCGCCGCCGTCGCGGCGGCGGTCGGCGGCAGGGGATGCAGCGCCGCTGCGGACCAAGCCCTACTTCGTGGGACAGGCGCACCTGACGGAGCATCCGCCGACGGCGCTCACTTCGTACCGATGGTCGCCGCCCACCTACCCCGAACCGCGGCGCACCTGCCTGACTGGCGCGCACGAGCAAGTGGCAGGCGCGCGCTTCTTCGATTTCGCGCACTGGTGGATGCCGCTGCAATTCACCGACATCGCCGCCGAACACCGGGCGGTGCGCTCCGCGGCGGGCCTGTTCGATGTCACGCACATGGGCACGATGGAATTCCTCGGGCCGGCGGCGGAGCGGTTCCTCGACCTGGTGACAACGAACTATGTGCCCGGGCTCAAACCCGGCCAGGCGCACTATTCGTATGTGCTCGACCCCGGCGGGTCGGTGATCGACGATGTGATCGTCTACCGCTTGGCGCGGGAGCACTTCCTGATGGTGACGAACGCGGTGAATCACGAGCGCGTGCGCGATTGGTTCCGCGCGGTCGCCGGCCGCAAACACGCGATCGACCCGGCGCGGCTCTGGGTGACGGTGGACGCCATACCCGAGATGCGCGACCTGAAGGCCGCTGACGCCGGCGAGCACGCGCTGGTGGACATCGCCTTCCAGGGGAAGCAGGCGCTGCCGGTCTTGCAGGACCTGGCCGATGCCGAACTGCGCCAACGCTTGCCGCGCTTGCGGAAGTTCGGGCTGACGCCGGGGCGCATCGCCAATGTCCCCGTGGTCGTCGCCCGCACCGGCTATACGGGCGAAGACTGGGGATTCGAACTGCTGCTCCACCCCGACACGGCGCCTGCGGTGTGGAATGCCATCCTGGCGTCAGGCGAGTCACGCGGCGTTACGCAGTGCGGGCTCGGGGCGCGCGACTCGTGCCGCATCGAGGCCGGGTTCCCGCTGCACGGTTCCGAACTCGCCGGGCCGGACGACCTGATGCCGAGTGAGGCGGGCTACGGCGGGTTTGTGAAATTGCACAAGGCGTTCTTCGTCGGGCGGCAGGCGGTGCGCGAGCGGCTCCGCGGCGAGCGGAGGCGTATCATTCGCTTCCGCTTGCAGCGTCGAGGCGTGCGGATGGTGCGACTGGGCAATGCGGTCGTACTCAACGGCGAGCCCATCGGCGCGGTGACCAGCAGCACGAATGTGGACGGCTTGCAGATGGGCTTGGCGCTGGTGACTGGTCGCACGCCACCGCCGGGCACAGTCGTGCAGATTGCTTACGGCGCCGCGGACAAGCAAGACGCACTGGTGCTGCCGCGCTTCTGGCACCCGGCGGAGGCGGAGGAACTGCCCGCCGCCGGCGCGTGAGTCAGGCGCGCCTGCGCGCCCGCGCCGCCGCGAGGTTGAGTTCGAGCACCATCCGCTC
>CAYNSX010000004.1:0-71896 GCA_964400165.1 uncultured bacterium | reverse complement strand
GATGCCGCGCTGACGGTCACCGTCTGGCACCAAGAGCCCGAGCGCAGCCGCGGCGCTGCGGCGGAGACGGACATTCCTGCCGAAGTGCGCGAGCGGCTGGCGGCACTGGGGTACATTTGATGCCCGCTGGGGCGCTCTGGCCGCGTCGGGTGTGGGTGCAGCGCCCGCAGCCGGACTATGCAGGCGGGGGCGTGACGCACGCCGAACGCCTCACCGAGGCGCTGCAGCACCAGGGCATCGACGCCCGGTTGCAGTTCGGCCCGGCGCCGGCGGAGGCGCTGGACGCCGTCGACTTGGTGCATCTCTTTCACACGCCGAAGCGCGCCGAACTGGTGGCGATGCTGCGCATCGCCCGCGTGCGCGGCGCCCGCATTGCACTGACGACGATCTATTGGCACGACGCGCCGCTGCACGCCTACGCGCGGTCGCTCGGCTACGCCGCGCCGGACTCGCCGCGCGCCCGCTTGCAGGAAACACTCGACCGGGCGCGGCTGGCATTCCTGGTGCGGTCGGCGGACCTGCTCTTTCCCGCGTCACGGACGGAAGCGGCGTTTCTGCAGCAGGATTTCGGCGTCACGCCGGAGCGGTGCCTGGCCGTACCGCCGGGGGTCGAGGCGCGCTTTGCGGACGCGCAGCCGGAGGCGTTCGTCGATCAGTACGCAGTGCGTGACTTCATCTTCTGTCCGGGGGCGATTGGGCCGGTGAAAAATCAATTGACGCTGCTCGCGGCGTTGCGCGATCTGCCGCGGCCGGTGCTGCTGGCGGGGCCGGTCGTGCACCCCGATTATCTGCAGCGCTGCCGCCGCGCGGCCGGACCCTCCGTGCGAATCATCAATACGATTCCCGCCGACCTGATGCCGTCCGCGTACGCGGCGGCGGCGGTGACGGTCGTGCCGTCGTGGCGCGAGACCTTTTCGCTGGTGACGCTCGAAGCGCTCGCCGCCGGCTGCCCCGTCGCGCTGACGCGCTCCGCCGGTGCGCAGGACGCGCTGGCGGGCGCCGTGACGCCGTGCGACCCGGCCAACGCCGAGTCGATTCGCCGGGCCGTCGAGACGGCGGCGGCCGACACGGTGCCCGATGCCATCCGGGCTCGGATCGCCCGAGAGTTCTCCTGGGAGCGCATCGCCCGGCAGACCGCCGACGCCTATGCGCAATTGGCGCACCTGACGCCGCGACCGCTGGACGAGGCGGCGCTCGCCGCGCTCGACGACGCCACCGCGCTCGAGGTGGCCCCCGGCGCCTCCGCCGGCGCGATGGCGGCGGCCGCCGCGGCGCTGGCCCGCGCGCTGCCATCCACGGCGGCGGTGGGATAATCGCGGCATGACGCACGCCGACCCCGCGCACGGAGCGGAGCGATGAGTTCGCCGGGCCAGTTGCTGCGGCGCTTCGCCGCCATCGCCCGTGAGCAGGGCTTCGGCGAAGCAATGCGCCGCGCCTGGCGGCGAATGAGCGGCGGCCCGCCAACCGCGAACGCGATCACTGACAATCATCCAGACCCTCCGGCGCGCGCGGCCTCGCCCGGCGAACGAACCCGCGATTATTGGGACGACCTGGCGCGCCGCGAGGGTGAAACGGATTCAGGGCCGAGCCGCTGGACTTCGCACCCCGCCGTGCGCGCGCATATGAGCCGCCAAATCACCGGCGACGGCGCGCAGGAGTGGCTGCCCTGGGCGCGTGCGCAATTCGTGCCGGCGACACTCGGTCGCGGGCTCTGCCTCGGCTGCGGGCGCGGAAACGAAGCGCGCGAGATGGTGACGCTGGGCCTGTGCCGCGAGGTGGTCGCTGTCGATATTTCGCCGGCGCTGCTCGAGATCGCCGAACGGATGACGCAGCGCGCCGGCGTCTCGGGTATCACCTATCAGCCATGCGACCTCGACCGCGACCGTCTGCCCGATGGCCCGTTCGACCTGATCGTCGCCAAGATGTCGTTGCACCATTGCGCCGACCTGCCGCATGTCTTCGGTGAGGCGTGGCGCGTGGCGCGGCCCGGCGCGCTGTTTCTCTGGAACGAATACATCGGCCCGAATCAATTCCAGTGGACGGACGCGCAACTGCACTTGATGAACGGCTTGCTCGCCGCGCTGCCGGAACGCTATCGCTGGCGGGCGTTCGACCAAGTGACCAAGCCCCCAATCGTCCGGCCCGACCCGGCCCAGATGCCCGACCCGTCCGAGAGCGCCCGTTCCGCCGACATCCCCGCCGAATTCCGCCGCCACCCCTGGGAGGTACTGGCGGAGCGCCCCTATGGGGGCACGCTGCTCGCGGAATTGCTGGCGGGCCTCGTCGAGAACTTCCGCACTGACCATACCGAAGACTGCGCGCTCCTCGAGACGCTGATCACCTTCGAGTCGACGCTGATCGCGCGCGGGCTGCTGCCGTACAACTATCAGGTCGTCGTCTCCCGCAAGCCGGGCTAGTGGGGCGACGCCGGTGGCGCCGGCGTGATCAGGGCGACGCCGGTCTGATCGAGCACCCGGTTTCCCTTCGTCGTCCAAACGCGCACCAGCAGCACGGGCGGCGCGCCGGACCAGGGCAGTGGCATCCGCAATTCGCTGACGCGGCCGCCGTTGGTGGTCGACACCTGCGGGCCGGTGACGGCGCGCAACACGCCGTTGCGGACGCTCATGCCGCTGACGCGCGTGCCCGTCCATTCGAACTGGAAGACCTGCAGTTCGCCCGCCGCCCCCAAGACATGCGCCACTAGGTGATAGCCCACCTCGCGGTTCACCGGCCCAACCGTCTCCACGCCGGCAACCAACCGGCGCCCCGCGGCGCTCACCGAGACGGTACGCAAGTCCCCGCTCGGGGCGAGCGCCGCCGCATTGGAATCGCCGATCGGGTCTTTGAATTGAATGCGACTGCCGCTGCCGTCCGACTGCCACGCAATCGGCGCCGGCAGGCAGAAGAGTTCGTTGGCGCGGGCGAAGGAGACGAGCAGCTTGTCGAGCGCCCCGCCTTGCGAGCCGAAGCGGGCGATGGCGTCCCGCTTGTCGAGCGTCTCGGCCAGCGTCAGCGGAAAGGCCTTCCAGTCGGCGCCCTCCAGCGCCGAAAGGGCCAGCGGCGGCTCCAGGTGGTGCAGCGGGAGAAACCCCCGCGGCGCCGGCCAGTGACCGCGGTGGATGAGATAGGCATACAGGCGCGCGTGCGATGCGAAGGCATGGTCGGCCAGCCGGAGCCGCTGCAGGGCCAGTTGCACGAAGGCATAGGTCGGCCAATGGTCGTTGTGAAGATCGTTGGGGTGGATGGTGATGATGATGGTCGGACGGACTTGTAGGAGCAAGTGCTGAATGTCGGCGAGCAGCGACTGCCCGGCAAAGAGCGCGTGCGGCGTGAAGGCATTCGTGTACGGCGTCCGGTTTGCCGCCAGGCGGGGGGAGCGAACCGGGTTCGCCGGCAGCCAGTGGTCGGGAGACCACAAGCGGTCAAGGTATTCATTCGGATAGCCGAGGAAAGTGACCGCGCGCTCGGAGAGACCGAGGCCGCCAAGGGCCGCGAGCGACTCTTGCTGCCGCGCGTAGCCCAGTTCGATGAACGAGGTGGGCGTGCGCGGGACGGTTTTCTCGGAGAGCGCCGCGGCAATGCGTGAGAACTCGCCGTTGGTCATCAGCACGACGCGCACCACAGCGCCGGCGGCCATTGCTCGCTGCAAGAATCCGCCGGCGCCCAGGATTTCGTCGTCCGGGTGCGGCGCAAAGAGGAGGATGCGGTCGGCGGCGGTGGGCTCCGGGAGTTCGGTCAATTCCGCGTTGGCGCCGAGGTTCAGCCGGTAGAGCGACCGCGACAGCGTGAAGCGCCGCGACCCCTCGGCGAGCACCGCCAGCCCGGCGAGCACGAGCAGGATGCGGACCGCACGCACGCGCAGCGCGGCGCGCACCCAGCCGACCGGGCGCACCCGCCGCCGGCCGGCGGTGCGGGCGAGTGCGAGCCATTCCTCTTCGGTGGAGCGTCCCATGCCGCCTCCGATGGTATCGCACCGGCTGGTCGAAACCCGTACCATACGCCCCGATGAGCGCCCCCGCTTCCTCTCCCAAGCCCCGCCAGCGGCCGCCCCGGCTCGCCGTGATCGGCCTCGATGGGACGCCGTTTCCACTGTTGAAAACGCTGACGGACGGCGGATATTGCCCGAATCTGGCGGCGCTGCTCGTTACGGGCGACTGCAAGCAGACGCACTCGTCGCGGCCCCCGCTCTCGTCGGTGGCGTGGACTTCGTTCGCCACCGCCTGCAACCCGGGCCGGCACGGCATCTTCGGGTTCATCGACCGCCGCCCGAATCCGCTCGAGACATTCATCCCCACCACCGCCGACCGCAAAGCGCCGCCGTGGTGGGAACCGATCAGCCGCGCCGGCGGGCGCGTACTCGTCCTCAACTGCCCGGGCAACTATCCGCCGCAGCCGGTGAACGGCCTGCTCATCGCCGGCTTCGAAGCGCCCAACCTGGAGAAGGCGACCTTCCCGGCGTCATATCTGCCGCGCTTGGAAGAGTGGGGCTACATCGTGGATGCCGATGTGCACTTGGGGCATCAAGACCGCGCCGCCTTCGCCCGGCAATTGACGCAGGTCATCGACGGGCGCTTCCGCGCGTTCCTCGGGCTGCTCGATGCCGAGCCGTGGGACGCGGTGCTGTGTGTCTGCAAGGAGACCGACCTGCTCCACCACTTTTTCTGGGCCGACTGGGAAGCGCAGTCGGGCTGGGGCTTTGACTATTTCCTCGAAACCTATCGGCAGATTGACCGATACATCGGGCAGACGCTCGAGCGCTTCGATGCGGGCACGGAACTGGCGCTGCTCGCCGACCACGGCTTCTGCCGCCTGCATGCGGAGGTCTATGTCAACGACTGGCTGCGCGAGCAGGGCTGGTTCGTCGCCGGCCCGCGCCACAATCCGGGCACACTCGACCCGGCGGCGGGCACTCGGGCGTATGCGCTGGCCGGCGGGCGCGTGTATGTGAACTTGCGGGGACGCGAAGCGACAGGCGAAGTTCCGAGCACAGAGTACGAAACGGTGATGGAGCAGTTAGGCGGGGCACTGGCGGCGTGGACGCACCCCGAACGCGGCGAGACCATCTTCGCCGGCGTGCGCCGCGGCGCGGAAGCGTACGAAGGTCCCTATGCCCACCTCGCGGCCGACCTGCTGCCCGACTGGCAGCGCGGCTATGACCTGCGCGGCACCCACCCGAGCGGCCAGGTGTTCGCCCAAGGGGCGTTCTCGGGGATGCATTCGGTGGACGATGCGTTCCTGTATGTCCGCCGGCGGCGGCTGCGCGACGGGCTGATAATGCTGCACGATGTCGGCGCCACGGTCGCGGCGCTGGCGGGCGTCACGCTCCCCGGCGCCGACGGGCGCTCGGCGCTGGCCTAGTCGCGCCCGCCGCCGGTCAGGCGGCGCAGCGCGTGCAGCACCCGGTAGGCGGGGTTGCGCCGCACTTTGGCGATGAACGCCTCGCGCTCCTTCAAGTCCGCGTGCAATTCGTCGATGCGCTGCTGCAAGGCCAGCACTTGCTCACCGCGTGCCGCGATCTCGGCCTGCAACTGTTCCGGCGCCACGCGCAGGAACTCGGCGTACTCGGACAGATAGGCGCGTTCCGCATCGTGGTACTGCTGCCACGCCTCGTCCATGGCGAGCAGCGCGCCGCCGCGCGCCATCCACGCGCCCGCCTGTTCGACCGGCCCGCTCGGGTGCGCGGCCATCGCCCGCTCGTAGCCGGTGCGGGTCTGTTCGGCGGCGGCATCCCAGGTGTAGCGAGTGCGCACCAGTTCGGCGAGCGAGGGGTCGGGCCGCGCTTCCCAGGCAGCCAGCACCGCGGTGCGGATTGAATCGGGGTCGCCCGGGTCGCAATAGTGCGCCGCGTCACCGAAGTACTCGCGGGCGCTCCCGCGGGCCGTGACGGCCAGCGCGCACCCGGCCGCGGCGGCCTCCAGATTGGCCAGCCCCGGCGTCTCATACCAACTCGGCAGCGCGTGGACGCGCGCCGCGGCGAAGGCGTCGGCCAGTTGCGCCGGCTCCAGCGCGGGCAGGAAGCGCACGCCCTCCCAGGCCGCGGCGCGGCAGCGCGCCGCATAGGCCTCGTCCGCCGCGTCGCCCGCCAGCACCAGCGGCAGGTCCGTGCCGCGCAGCGCGTGCAGCAGCGCTTCCTGATTCTTGCGGTGGTCGAGGCGGCCGGCGCAGAGAATGAAATCGCGCAGCCCGTGCGCCTGCTCGAAGCGCGCCGCATCGCCGGCGAAGAACAGCGGGTCGACGCCGAGCACCGCGACGGTCTGCTGGTCGGCGGGCGCGCCGAGGCGCTCGGAGACGCGCTGCCCCTCGGCGCGCGAATTGGGCAGGAACCAGTCGCTCATCGTCACCACCGCATGCGCCTGCGCGTGCAACAGCGCCAGGTGCGCGGCGGTCATCGCGTCCCAGTTGGCCTGGTGCGGCGGCGCGGCGCGGAACGGGTTGCCGCGCTGCCACAGTTCTTCCATGTCCCAGTAGATCGTGGAGAGGGCGACGGGGCGGTCGGCGGCCTGGGCGCGCCAGGCGTGCCGAAGGGCGTCGTGCGGGCGCGTCAGATTGAAACAGTGGACCAGGTCGAACTCGCGCAGCGAGTCCGGCATCTCCGTGACGACATCGACGGCGACCCCCGCGCGCACCAAGGCCTCGCGCGTCCGCAGCAATTGCACGGTGTCGCCGCCCGGCCGCGTCAGGTAATCCGGCCGGATGGCCATCACGACGCGCATGCGCCCTCCCGCTTGGTCGCTTGCCCGACAAGCGGATTGTACCAACCGCCGCGCTAGCCCCAAACGACGCCGCCGTTGACGCCGCGCGCAGGCGATTCCTATAATCGCTTCATTCCCGACCCCGCGCAGACCCCCCCGACGACATCCGCTCCCGGCGTCGTCTCGCCTCCTCGCCCCGCCGCGGAGGCCGAGGCGTTCGTGCAGTCCCTCGGCGAGTATGTGCGCACCCAGCGCCCCGCACAGATGACCCGCACCTCCGACCTGATTTCCGACTTCAAACTGACGGATAAGTTCGATTACGAAATCACCCGCACGACCAAGCCGGGCCCGGTCGGCCGCCTGATTCAGGCGGCGCTGACTCGGCTGCTCGGCAAGGTGCAACTGTTCATGCTGAAATCGCTGGCGACGCAGGAACGGTTGAACTTCTATATGTTCGACCGCATCGCCGTGCTCGAAGACCGCATCGCCAAATTGGAGCGCCAACTGCGGCGTGAGGACTCATGACGCCGCAGGTCTCCGTCGTCATCGTCAATTACAACGGCCGCCAGTTCCTCCCCCGGGTGATGCAGTGCCTGGCGCAACAGACGCTGCCCGCCGCCGGCATCGACATCATCCTGCTCGATACCGGGTCCAGCGACGGCTCGCTCGAGTTCGTGCAACAGCAATACCCGCAGGTGCGCGCGCAGGCCGCCGATCGTAATAACTTCGCCCGCGCGCTGAACACCGGCACCGCGCTGGCGCACGCCCCGCTCGTTCTCTTCCTCAACAACGATATGTATCTCGATCCGCCCTGGCTGGAGCGTGCGGTCCGGCACTTCGAACAAGAGCCGAAATGTGCCGGCCTGCAGGGGAAGATCTTCTTCGAGCGGCGGCGCGGCATCCTCAACAGTTGCGGCTGCGAACTCGACTCCGACTTCTACGGACGTGATGTCGGCTTCAGCGAGCGCGACAGCGGCCAATACGACGCCCCCGCGCCGCGCAAGGCCGTCACCAACGGCTGCGCTATCTACCGCAAAGCGGCGCTCGACGCCATCGGCGGGGTGGACGAGGACTATGTGATGTACGCCGAGGACATCGACCTCGGCTTCCGCCTCACCGAGGCGGGCGGCGAACTCTGGTTCTACCCCGACCTGGTCAGTTACCACGAATTCCACGGCACCGCCTCCTCCCAACTCTGCGCGCGGCTGATGAATCGCAACCGCTTCCTGTGGCTCGCCCGCCACCGCCCCGACCGATTCGTCGAGATGATCCCGCGCACGCATGCGTTCATCACCGGTGAGCGCTACACGCTGCTCTGGTCGCTCGCCGAGGGCGTGGTGAAACTCTTCAAGGCGCATGGCGCGAAAGCGGAGCCGGTGGCGCGGGCGGCGGCGGACTTGGTCATTCGGCACTTCGGTTTCGATGAGGGTGTCCGGCTGGTGACGCGCGTGCGGCGCTGGCTGTCGAAGTCACCGCACCTGGAAGTGGGCATCTACGACCGCGCCTTCCACTACCCAGGCGGCGGGCAGAAGTACTTCGCCACCATCGCCGATTGGATTCTGGAACGGCACCCCGTGCGCTATCTCGTCAACAAGCCCATCGACCTCGACCGCGTCCGCCAGTGGTATCACCTGCCGCTCAAGGGCGCGACGGTCGAGACGATCGAGTTGCCGCCGTTCGCCGACAGTTTCCACATCGACCCGACGGTCATTCGCCCGCCGGTGCCCAACATCTTCACGCTGGTCAGCGAGCGCAGCGAAGCCCTCGATGTGTTCGTCAACGCCAATATGGTGGCGCATGTTTACCCGCGGGCGGCGTTTTCCATCTTCGCCTGTCACTTCCCCGAGTTCCCGCGCGACCACTACTTTTTCGCCGACAAATACGACTGGCTCATCGCCAGTTCGCGCTTCTGCGAATCGCACCTCTTTTTGCGCTGGGGGCTGCTCGCCGACTTTCGGCTCTATCCGCCCGTCGATTTCCCACCGGTCGAGCGCGGCGAGAAGCAGCCGCTCATCATCGCCATCGGGCGCTTCGAGCGGGCCGGCCACAAGAAACAGCTGGAGTGCGTCGAGGCGTTCGTGCAACTCGACAAGCGCCAGGGCGTCGTGAAGGACGGCTGGCGCCTCGCCATCGCCGGCGGCGCGAACACGGAGGACCCGTATTACCGCCGCGTCGTGCAGCGCGCGCAGGAGACGCGCCTGCCCATCACCGTCGACGCCAATGTGCCGCAACCGACCATCGCCGAGTTGTATCGCAACGCCGGCATCTTCTGGAATCTGACCGGCCTGGGCGAGACCGACCCGCGCCTGACCGAACACTTCGGGATGACCACCGTCGAGGCGATGCAGAACGGTGCCGTGCCCATCGTCTTCAACGGCGGCGGCTTGTCGGAGAGCGTCGACCACGGCGACAACGGCTATCTCTTCAACTCGACGGACGACCTGCTCGACCGCACCCAGCAACTCATCCGCGACCCGGCGTTGCGAGCCCGACTTGGCGCCGACGCGCGCCGCAAGGCGCAGGACTTCACGAAAGAGGCGTTCCTCAAGCAGTTCAGCGAGCGGTTCTTGCGGCTCGAACAGATTCTGCTGCGCGGCCCGCAGGATGTCCCCGACATCGCCCTGCTGTACAAACTCTAGGGACCAGGGACCCTGCTTCGCCCTCCGGGCTACGCAGGGCAGGGGCAGGGTGGCAGGGATTGAGGCGCCGCGCACGAAGTCAGGGCATTGGCATGTTGGCTTGCCACAAGGGGGCTGAAGCCATGAGGGGCTACCGGGCGCAGCGCATACCACGGCTCTTCGCGGCCGGAGTGGTTCTGCTGGGGTCTTTGGGGCTGTTGACCCGCGCCCCGGCGCCGGCCATGGGCAGTGGCCTCCAGGGCACATACACACTTGAAGGGCCGGTATCGGTGCTCTGGGATGTGCTGTCGGAGACCCACCGCTTTGAAGGCGCGACCGCCGTCGCCGTCAGCTCCGGCGGTGCTACTGTTTTTGTGACGGGGTCGTACTGGGCAAACGATGAAAACCGCGGTGACCCCGACTACGACACCGTCGCCTACGACGCTGCCACCGGCGCGCAATTGTGGGAGTCGCGCTACAACGGGCCGAACAATGCGGACGACCGAGCGGTGGCCGCCGCCGTCAGCCCGGACGGGGCGACAGTTTTCGTGACGGGGACTTCGAAAAGCGTCGCGGATCCCGGCTGGGATCACGTCACTCTCGCTTACAGCGCTGCCACCGGCGCGCAAGTCTGGGAGGCGCGGTACGAAAATGGGACCCAGGGGCCGAATCAGGGCCTCAGTCCTGAAAAGGTCCTCGCCGTCAGCCCGGACGGGGCAACCGTGTTCATCACCGGGGTCGGGGGATTAACCACCGTCGCTTACAACGCCGCTTCCGGCGCGCAGCGCTGGCAGGCGCAAGTCAATGACGCCTATATTACGAGTCCGGGGAAAGCCATCGCCGTCAGCCCTGACGGGGGGGCGGTGTTCGTGACGGGGAGTGGTTCATGTATCAGCACCGTGGCTTTGAACGCCGCAAACGGGGCCCTACTGTGGACGGAGTTGCCGACGATTCCGGTGGCCCACTACTGCGGGGAGGACTTTGGGGGAGCGTTCGTGGCCGCCATCGTTGCCAGCCCGGGCGGGGCGATAGTTTTCGTGGTGGGATCCGTTTTGGGCGGCGGCCCGGACCCCGACTACGACTACGTCACTCTCGCCTACAGCGCGGCCACTGGTGCGCAACTGTGGGAGTCGCGCTACGACGGACCTATCAATTGGCACGACCAGGCGATCGACGCCGCAGTCAGCCCGGACGGGGCGAACGTGTTCGTGACGGGGTCCTCGGCGGGGTTCTGGGTGAATAGTTTCAACTGGAAATCCGACTGCGCCACCGTTGCTTACGACGCTGCCACTGGCACGCAGCGCTGGGAGGCGCGGTACATCGACACGGCGCTGGGGCTGTCGAGTGCGATGGCCGTCAGCCCGGATGGTAGGGCTGTGTTAGTGACGGGGATCACCCGTGGAGGCCCCGTCGACGCCTTCGCCACCGTCGCCTACAGCACCGCCACCGGGAAGCAGCTGTGGGAGACACATTCGAACTGGGAGACCAATACGGCGCTCGCTGTCAGCCCCGATGGGGCGACCGTGTTCGTGACGGGCACTGCCTTGTACTACGACTACCCGGTCGGCTATTCCAACTACGCCACGGTAGCATTCACGACCGGTCCGAATCGCGCAGTTCGCGGACCCGTCCAGCGGCTCGACGCCTGGCCGGAGTTCGTTGGCAGCACCGGCAATACCGTCACTGCCGCCGAGGTGTTAGCCGTCGGCGGCGGCCCGCGACGTGGCGTCGCGGCGGACGGTCAAGCGACAGTGCTCTTGCGCTTGCCGGCTACCGCCGACGGGACGGTGGCTTTTGCAGTCCAGAATGAGGCGAACACTAACGAGGGCGGCGGCCTGTACTTCGCCAATCGCTCCGACCCACGACTGGCGCTGACAGTGCCGGTGGTGAACACCTCGCGGGGGAAATTCGCCTTTGCCTATTACCGGGCGCCGGCCGACTTCGTGCGCATGAGCGCGCCCGGCGACGCATTTCGCGCCACCCGCAGTGTCGTGTTGCACGCGACTTTCTATCCGGCGGGAGGCTCTGCACAAACGCTTCCGGACACATCCATCGAAATTCACCGCCCTCCGGTGGTACTGCTCCATGGTGTCTGGTCCAACGCGGACACTTGGTCTCAAGGTCAGGCACCGTTCTTTACATCATTCATACAAGATTCCCGATTCGTGATGTGGATCGCGGACTACGACGGGGATTCCGACAACGATCCCTCCACTCGAGGCAGTGCGCTCTCCTTCGCTGCCAATGCTCTGGTCCCGAGAACCGCGGTGGCTCAAGCAATTGCGCTGTTCAAGCTGCGGCGCCCGGGAGTCGCTGTCATGGGCGCCGATATTGTGGGACACAGTATGGGCGGCGTCCTGACGCGGGTGTATTTCAACCAGCCCGAATACCGGCGCCGAGATAACCTCATGCAGGGCGATGTTCACAAGCTCATTACGCTTGACACCCCTCACTTCGGGTCAGGACTCGCCCTCGCTCTCGTCGACATGCGTGATAATCATTTGCTATGCGGCGAATATCTGACTTGGCTGATGGCCCAGGCAGGATTGCCAATCGACCAGGGCGCAGTGAACGACCTTGTCCCTGGCAATCGGGCTATTTTGGACATGGGCGCGACTGGAATCCCCACTCACGCGCTCATTGGGCACGCCGGATTTGGCTGTGAAGCGTTGTTCTGTCTTTCCATTGACGCGAGGGTTTTCTTTTCCTTTGCCATTAAGACCTGGTCACTATGCGCTGCCGGCGGCGTGGATACGGCGTGTGGGGTATGGGATACGGTGTTCTCAGGTGCATCGAGCGATGGGATCGTGTCCGCATACAGCCAGCGGGGAGGGCTTCCGTCCGGAGCGTACGATGTGTTTCAGGGCTGCGACTTCAATCACCCCGCGAACACAACGAGCCCGGTGTACCGGGATCGCGTTCTTGCGCTGCTCAACACCCCGAGCTATACCGCGACCTTCGCATTCCCACCAGCACCATCAGCCCTATCCAGGTTGAGCGCGGCCCCGCGTGCAGTGTCCGGCACGTCGAGGTTGCGGCCCTCCTCGCATGGGCAATTGCATATCACGGCCCCATTGGGGGGGACGCAAGTCGAAAGCGGCAGCAGCGTGAGTGTAACGGTCGTCGCTGACAATGGGATCGCGCCTCAAAGCCTGGTCGTGCTCGGAGTCGACGACACGGTCGTCCTCGACCCGGCCGGGAGCAGCCCGTGGACTGTTTCATACCAGGTATCGGCGAACGCTTCCGGCCCCATCACCATCTCGGCCGCGGGGCAGCTGGCAGATGGTTCGCTGGTCACTTCCCCCGCGGTCACAGTCACCGCTATGCCAAACGCGATCCTTGCTGATCTGGTCGTGCAGCCCGACGCGATCCGCTTTGCAAACATGGGAGAGAGCCAACCGCTCCAAGTGACGGGCCTCTTCAATGATCAGCTATGGCGCGACCTGACAGATACGACGACCGGCACGTCGTTTGCCACTTCCGATCCGACCGTGGCCACCGTGACTTCGGACGGCCTTGTCACCGCTGTTGACTCCGGCGAGGCCCTGATCACTGTGTCGAACGGATTCGGTCGCGATTCTGCGCTGCAACGCGAGGTCTTCGTCGCGGTGGGCGGGAACCGGCAGCCGATAGCGGATGCCGGCCCCGATGTGACGACCGTCGTCGGCTGCCAGGCGACCGCTGGCACAATACTCCTCGATGGGACGCGGTCGTCCGACTTCGACTCGCTGCCCCACACGAACGACAACATTGCCTTCTTCGAGTGGGATTTCGGAAACGATGGTACCGTTGACGAGCAAGGCGAGCGCAAGGTCATAGAGTTGCCGCTTGGCGTCACCACGGTGCGGCTGCGCGTCACCGATTGGGGTGGCCTGACCTCGGAAGACACGGTCTCCTACGCTGTGAAGCAAACTGCCGACTCCTTCTCCGATGTCCCCTGCGGCTACTGGGCATTCCAATTCATTGAAGCCGTATCGCGTGCCGCCATCGCTTCTGGGTTCCCTGACGGCTCCTTTCACCCCGACAGCATGGTCAGTCGCAGCGCGATGGCGGTCTTCATGGCGCGGGCAGCAAATTTGACGCTTGGCGACTTCGCTTCTTTCGCGCCGCCAGCGTGCGCCAGTGAGACCTTCTCCGATCTCTCGTGCACTCACCCGTCCTACAAATTCATCGAGTACATTGTCAGCAAGGGGATTGCCGCGGGCTTTCCGGATGGCACCTACAAACCGGGCAACTTCGTCAGCCGCGGCGCGATGGCAGTGTTCCTTGCGCGCGTGCGCGACCTGGCCGACCTCGACCTTGCTGCTTTCACTCCCCCAGCGTGCGGCAGCGAGCGCTTCTCGGATGTCTCGTGCGCGCACCCGTCCTACAAGTTCATCGAATACATCGTCAGCAAGGGCATTACAGCCGGATTCCCGGACGGCACATATAAGCCGGCGAACATCGTTACCCGCGCCCAAATGGCAGTTTTCATTACGCGGGCGGCGCAACTGCCCCTCTGACGGAGTGCGCCGGAAGCAGGCACTGCGGAGGAGGTTCTTCTGGCTCTCTGCCGGCCTCTACTTCTTCAGTTTTGCCCGCCAGAAATCGAGCAAGTCTGCCAGCGTCTGTTCCAGCGGAATCGTGGGCGTCCAGCCCGTCGCTTTGGTGAACTTGCTGTGATCGCCCTGCAGGACCGGCACATCGGATGGACGGAGACGGTCGGGGTCGACTTCAATGCGCGGTTTGACGGTCGAACGCGCCAGCAGCGTGTCAAGCACCCAGCCGAGCGTGACGGCGCGGCCCGAGCAGAGGTTGTAGACCTCACCCGGCTCGCCCTTCAGCACCGCCAGGTGGTAGCCGCGAACAATGTCGCGCACATCGGTGAAGTCGCGCTGCGCCTCCAAGTTGCCGACGCGGATCACCGGCTCGCGCACCCCCGCTTCGCATTCGGCGACCTGGCTGGCGAAGTTCGAGGTGGCGAACTGCGCGCCGCGGCGCGGGCCGGTATGGTTGAACGCCCGGCTGCGGACGATGTGCAGCCCATAACTGCGGTGATACTGAAAGCCGAGCAAATCTTCCGCCACCTTCGAGACGCCGTACGGGCTCAACGGCCGCAGCGGGTTGTCTTCAGTAATGGGTACTTCGTGCGGGTACACCAGCCCGTATTCTTCCGACGACCCGATCACCAGCACCCGCGCCGCACCGCCGGTGCGGACATACCGCCGCACCGACTCGAGCAGATTGATGGTGCCCTGCGTGTTGACGCGAAAGGTCTGCTCCGGCTCGCGCCAGGACTGCGGGACGAACGAAATCGCCGCCAGGTGAAACACGAAGTCCGGGCGTGTGTCGGTGATCGCCTGGTCCATGCTCAACGAATCGGTGATTTCGGTCTCGACCCAGATGATGCGCGGGTCGTTGAGGTGGGCGACATTCTCCAAGTTCGACCGGGAGCGACGGCAGGCGAAGACCAGACAGTCGGTCGCCGCTACCAAGTGCTCGATCAGATGGCTGCCGACAAAGCCGGTGGCGCCGGTAATCAAGGCCCGTCGCGGCTCGCTCATGCAGTGGCTCCTTTGGGGCTGGCGAGGGCCATCCTACCAAGCAAGGAAGGAGTGGTCGATTCGGAGGCGAAGGGGTATGCTGGCGTCTCCCGGGGTTAGAACCGCAATCCGGCGGGAAGACTCACCAGAGAGCGGGAAGGGCTGTTGTCAATGGCTGGGACTGATCCAACCGAACCGACGGATGTGGCCGCGGAGTCGCTGCCGGACTCCGTCGCGAGCCACACCGACGAACTGACCACCACGAGTGTCGCGGAAGCGGAATACGAACAGCATTTGAAGCCGCTGTCCGTCGGCGACATCGTCAAGGGCCAGGTCGTCGCAGTCGACAACCACGGCGTGTTCGTGGATGTCGGCACCAAGTCGGAAGGGTTCATCCCGCCGTCGGAACTCGAAGCCGGCGGCGACGGCTTGAGCGTCGGCGACCAAATTGATGTCTATGTCATCCAGCCGCACAGCGCCGAAGGCCATGTCCTGCTCTCTAAGCGCAAGGCCGACTATGAAAAAGTGTGGGACCGGCTGGTTGACGCGCACAAGACGCAGAGCACGACCTCCGCAATGGTCATCGAGCGCGTCAAGGGCGGCCTGGTGGTCGACCTCGGCATGCGCGGCTTTCTGCCTGCGTCGCAGGTGGCGGTCAAGCACATCGGCGCCCTCGACCGCATGGTGGGCCAGTCGATCAAACTGAAGGTTCTCGAACTCGACCCGAACCGCAAGCGCGTCGTCGTCTCGCAGAAGAAGGCGCTCGAGGAAGACCGCAAGACCCAGCGCGAGACGCTCGTCTCCAGTCTGGCCGAGGGCCAAATCCGCAAGGGCGTGGTGCGCCGGCTGGTCGATTACGGCGCATTCGTGGACCTGGGCGGTCTCGACGGCCTGCTTCATGTCACAGAAATCGACTGGGCGCGTGTCGGTCACCCGAAAGAAGTGTTGAAGACCGGCCAAAAGATTGAAGTGCTCATTCTCAAGATGGACCCGGGGCGCGGGCGGGTGTCGTTGAGCCGCAAGCAGATTATGCCCGACCCCTGGCAGCACATCGGCGACCACCACACCGTCGGGCAGGTAGTGCAGGGCACGGTGACGCGTGTCGTGCCCGCCGGCGCCTTCGTGCGGCTCCCCTCCGGCATCGAGGGCTTTGTCCCGACACGGGAACTCTCGACCGAGACTGTCCGCAAGCCCGCCGACGCGGTGCCGGTCGGCAAAGAGATCACCGTCCGCGTCATGCAGATTCGACCGACGGAGCGGCGCATGTCGTTGAGCGTCCGGCAAACGGTGCACTCGGAACGCGAAGCCACGCCGAAGAAGGACACGAAAGAGTTTGTGAAAGAGCGCCGGAACAACGATGACAACCGGCGCATCACCCTGGGCGATTTGGTGGGCGACGCGTTGCAGCGCGGGCTGCGTCGCACGGAGACCGTGGCCCCGGCGGCGGAAGTTGCCGCCGACGAGGCGGTCACGGCGGACACCGCGGGAGACCCGGCATCTTCATCCTCGGAGTCACCGGCGGAATAGCCAGCGGCAAAAGCACAGTCGCCCAGGCGCTGGCGGACTGCGGCGCCTCGGTGATTGATGCGGATGACCTGGCGCGTGCGGTCTGCGCGCCCCACTCACCTATCGTGGCGGCCATACGCGAGGAGATTGGGACCGATGTCGTGACGCCGGCGGGCGCACTCGACCGCCGGGCGTTGGCGCGTCGCATCTTTGCCGACCCCGCCGCCCGCCAGCGCCTCGAGGCGCTCACCCATCCCGCCATCCTCACCGCATTGCGCGCCCGCATCGCCGCCTGGCAGTCGCGCGCCCGCCCGGACGCGGTCCTGGTCGTCGTGTTGCCGCTGCTGTATGAGGCGGGCGTGGACGGATTAGTCGACCGAGTCCTCGTGACGGACGCACCCGACGAGACGCTGATCGCCCGCGTCCAGGCGCGCGACGGATTGACGGACGCCGAAGCGCGGCAGCGCCTCGCCGCGCAATGGCCGGCGGCGGAGAAGGCGGCTCGCGCTGACTATGTGGTGGATACCACCGGGGCGCTCGATGAGACGCGCGCCCGGGTGCGCGCGCTCTGGCCCGCCCTGGTGGCGGCGTCGGCGACAGCCGCGGCTGGCGCCGGGAAGGCATGAAGCGTGTTTACAGGCCAAAATCGCTTTGTTACAATCGCGCTCGCGCGGGAAGGACACCAACCTCGGTGATTCCACGGAGGGGAGGACGACGCGTCACAATGGGAACGACCCGAAGCGTTGTGCGTTGGGGATTCCTTGGTGGGGTGGCGCTGGCCGCCGGCATTCTCGGAGCGGTCCGGCCCGGGGTGGCGCAGATCGAAACGGTGCAGCAGCGAGTCCCCGATAGTGTCATCGTGCTGCCCTGCGTCGATGCGTCGAAAATCGACCAATCGCAACTGACTGACCTCGAGGCTTACACCGGGATAGCGGGCGATGTTGCCTCCGCCCAGCAAATGGGCCTCACGCCCCTTGGCGCCATGATGTCCGCCGCGCTGGCCTCCGAGTTAGGCAACAATCGCATCTACGAAGTAATCCCGCCGGCGCGTGTCCTCGATGCCATGCGGCAACTGAGTCTGAATGTCGCCATGGACGGCATCTCGCTCTTGCGGCTGCTCGAATCGCTCGATGCCCGCTTTGCGCTGCTGTCGACCATCAAAACCGCGCAGGTGGTGACCACGCGCGACGGCAACGAGTATTTCGAAATCGGCTTGTCCGTCCGCCTGTTCAGCCGGGCGATGGAAGCGGCGCAATCGGGCGCCGAAGTCGTCGGCCGCGGCAGCCCGCGCCCCTCGGGCTTCGGCCTGGATGTCCTGGCCCAGGCCGCCGCCAATGATACGGCTTTCCGCGCCCGCCGGCAGTGGGAAGCGTACAAACAGCCGCGCGGGTCCGTGTTGAGTTCGACGCCCAGCGATGTGGTGGTCAACGCCGGCGCCGATAACGGTGTCCGCCCGGATCAGTCCTTCGCCGTGACGCGCGGCAGTCAGCGCGTCGGCACGATCAAGGCCTACCTCGTCCGCAAGCGCGACACCTTCTGCAAGATCATCGATGCGCCGGGTGGTATCTGGGTGCAAGACCAGGCCCGTGCGATCTGGGAGCCCGATGTGGCGCAAGTGGCCGAGGTCGGCGAACGCCGCTCGCCCGTCGTCACCTCCACCGCCGGGCGCCGTAGCTCGATGAACAGCACCCTGGGCATCGTGGCCTTGGCGGCGCTGGTCAGTTTCTTCGGCCAGGGTGGCGCCTTCGTCGGCCCTCCGCCGGGGCAGGCCGGGGGCTTCCAAGCCCACGCCATTTCCAACTTCAACGGCGGCTCCGACTTGAGCACGATTGTCCCCAATCCCGCGATCGAACTGCGCTGGAATCCGCGCGGCGTGGAAGACGGCACGCTGGCCTGGATCATCGAGCGGGACGGGTTCCTCGTCCAGATCCTCGTCAACGGCTTTGACGCCACCGACCACTTTGTGGACTATGCGGGCCAGGTTTGTCTGGATGACGACGGTTTTCTGGTCGCCACCTGCACGGAAGTGAATGTGGATCCCGATTCCGCCGCGTTTACCTGGGTCTCACCAACCTTGTGCCAGGACGACTGCGCGTCGTCGGGCGGAGGGGGCGGCGCCGGCCTGCCGCGCAACCCGCGCACGCCGGTGACGCCGGCGGCGGCCAACTTCACCCCGACGCCGGCAGCGACGCTCTCGTGCATTTCCGGGCTCGGAGTCATCTACTTGAGCGGCAACTTCCCGGCAGCCGGCGTCGGCCACATTTACCGGCTGCGCCAAATCGTCAGCGACCGCGTCACTTGCGGCCGCAATCCTGATGGGACTCTGGACGTCCAGTGGGCGGTCTTCGAGCAATTCGAAGGGCCGCAGGCCGGACCCGTCACGCCGATCCTGCCGCCGCAGATCGTTTCGCCCATCCCCGACGCGGAAGTCAACACGAACGAAGGTCTCCTGTTTGAATGGGACGCGCCCGACGCCGGCGGCGCGGACGAATATGCGGTACAGGTCGCCTCGAACGCCAGTTTCTCCGACGCGGTCACCTTCAACTCGCTCCTCGCCGTACAGAATCCGGCCTTCTTTGACCCGCCGGGCATCTTCCCCACGCAAAGTTTCTCCCGCGTCAGCTGGTCCGTGAAACTGAATCTGGCATTCGCGGGCTTTCCGCCGGGCTCGACGCAGCCGGTGGTGTATTTCTGGCGCGTCGGCGCCCGTTCATCCATTGACCGGGTGACGCCGCAGTCCACAGTGCCCAACTTCCCGCAGCCGCTGGTCGGCACCTCGCCCAACGATAACTGGAACGGCTATGTCTGGAGCCCGGCGCAAGCGGTGCAGGCGTTCACGGGCGATATCCCGCCGCCGCCCAGTGTGACAGTGCCGTTGCTCACTGACCCACGCCGCAACGGCTCGCGGCAGCCCGTCACCATCTTGCTGCCCCAACTGTCCGGCCCGACCAGCCCGCGGGCCTCCCTCCGCCTGTTATGGAATTGGAACGGGCGCAATGCCCCCGTCGGCGGCAGCGCGCCCGCGCCGCGACCGAAGAGCACCGGAGGCAACTGATGAGAGTCCCAATTCTCGCGCTGCTGGTCAGCGCGGGGGTGGGCCTGGCCGTGGCGGGCGCCGTGCAGGCAAAGGTCGTCGAGGCGGCCACCATCGAGAAGCCGTGCTTTGTGCCGAACGGCACGCCGCTCCGGCAACGGCTGGAAAGCCGAACCCCCATTCACCTGACCTCGCCGCAAACAGGACGCCCCGGAACGACCGCAGTGCCCGGGGCACAATTGGCTCAAGGGACGCGCAAGCAGGTCGGGCGCTTCGTCACTTCGACCGGCACGCTGCGCGTGATGTTTCTCCCGGTCGAGTTCATCGAAGACTGCGAAGACGAAGAAATCACGGGCTGCGGTACCTTTCAGACGCTCGATGTCCAGTTCTTCATGCAGGGCATGGTGCAGCGCTTCGTCAACTTCTATGATATCGCGTCGATGGGGCAGTTGACGATCGACCCGATCATCACGCCGGTCGTTCACCTGCCGGTCACGAAGAGCGCGCTGGAAGCCAACTTCCTGGATTTGGCTGCGCTGACCGTGGCCGTGGCCGACACCTTCGTGAACTTCCGTCTGGCCGACGCGGTGGTCTTTGTGACGGCCGGCGCGGGCAACGAATTGGGAAACGGCATCTATTGTCCGGCGTGTCCGAAGAATGGCAACTTCGACTCGCTGTTCGCCAGTCTCTGGCCGTTTGGGCTGGCGATCCAGACGCTGGACGAGGCCGATGTGGTGGCGTTCGCGGTCGTGCCCGAGTCGGAACGCGACAATGACACTTTCGAAAAGGGATGTGACACGGGCGAATTCGACTGCGTGCCGTGTGACTTCGATCCGTCGCTCACCTGCGGGGTGATCGGGTCCTGCTCCATCTGCCTCTCCGACGGCAGCGACGAATGGTGCCCGACGCCCAACATGGATGTGTTCGGGGTCTGGGTCCACGAGTTTGGACACCAACTTGGCCTGCCGGATCTGTATTTGGCCGTGGAGGGCCGGGGCATCGGTCCGTGGGACACGATGGACAACTGGGGGGCACTGTATGCCAAGGACTCCCCGTCTCCGGTGACGAATGCCTGCATCGACTGGTTGAGCAGTCCGGCCAACTTTAGCGCCTGGTCGCGCTTGCAACTGGGCTGGGTCATCCCGACCATCATTGACAGTTATCGGCTCGGCACCTTCATCGCGTCGGCGTCGTTCGACTGGAGCGCCACGCCGCCTGGGGAGCGCCCGACCACGGTGTATAAGTTATGGACCGACAGTGATCCCGGCGCTCCGGAATACTTCCTGATCGAATACCGTGACGCCGACACTTCCAGTTTTCGTCCCGGTGCGCCCGACACCCGGCTCGCTAACGACGGCCTGCTGATTTGGCATGTGGACGAGCGCGGGACCGTCACCGACACGGTGCACCCCACGGTGACATTGATGAGCGCCACCGGAACCCGCTTTGCCACGCTGGGCGGATTCGGGGAAGTGGAATGCACGACCCCGATTGTCTTCTGCCACCTGCTCATCACCCCTCCGGCGTTTGCGGCCGGCGATATGTGGCCGTTTGGGTCGATGGCCACATTTAAGCACGATACCCTCCCCAGCAGCCGGTCGAACGACGGTTTTGACTCGCTCGTCGAAGTCAGCCGCGTGCAGCGCAATCAGACCCTCTCTGCTTCCTCGTCGTACACCGGCGTCGGCGCGCTGGCCGACCTGTTCGTGAGTGATCTCCCGCGGTTCCGCGAGGTGCGGCCGACCTCCGGCTTCGAGACCGCCTCGGTGGCGCCCAGCATCCGCGCCCGCATCGCCGGGTTTGACCCGGCCAGCCTCCAAGTGCTGGTTGATGGCGCCGATGTCACCTCCGCGGTGTCCTCGCAGCCCGACCCCAGCGATCCCGCCGATCCGTTCCGCGCCAAAGTGCAGGTTCGCCCCGAACTGGTGCCCGGGCGGCACACCCTGTCGATCGCGGCGACGGAACCGGCCGGGTTCCGCACCTGGAATCCCCCCTTCGGTCCGTTCGTCCCCAACACCAATACCATCTTGTTCAGTTACTTTTTCCGGGCGAAGACCATTCCCGAAGGGCTCCGCATGTTCAGCCTCCCGTTCGGGCTCGGCGATGTCGCCGCCTCGGACGCCGTGGTGTCCACCATTTTTGACTTCCAGGGGCTGGTGCACGACGGCACGACGGATATCAATGTCGCCAAGATTGCCCGCTGGGACGCGGTGACCCAGCAGTATGTCCGCAACCTCGACGCGCTCAACTTCAGTTTCGTTACAGACACCCCCGGCGTCGCCGGCCTGGCGAAGCCGATTGCCGAGGCGGTCTTCCTGTATGTCGAGGACACCACCTCGACCGCCGTGAGCCAATTGCCGCTCTGGTTGCGCGGCGACCCGATCGATCCACTGAACACCTTCGAGGTGCCGCTGAAGCGCGAGTGGAATATGTTTGCCACGCCGTATGAATTCGATATCCCGTCGGCCTCGGTGTTCTTCCGGCACCAGGGGGAGCTGCTGAACTTCGCGCAGGCCATCCAGCGCGGCTGGGTGCG
Source organism: uncultured bacterium (assembly GCA_964400165.1). Classification (GTDB taxonomy): domain Bacteria; phylum Armatimonadota; class Hebobacteria; order CAYNSX01; family CAYNSX01; genus CAYNSX01. Next base: position 49,988 of record CAYNSX010000004.1, on the reverse strand, counting down.
GCCGTTCGTTTACACCTGGGCGCCGGACTCGGTCGCGGCGCCGTCACAGATGCGCGGGCGCTACACCTTCTTCCGGCCCCCCGACGGCGTCCTAGAGGCGTTCCGTGGCTATTGGCTGCGGGTGGACCCGTCGGTCATCGACAGCGGCACCGCCGGCATCCGCATGATCTTCGCGCCGAACCCGGCCCACGCCGGGGCGCAAGCGCCGGTTGCCTCGCGCCCGCTGGCGCCGAGCGAATGGCGGCTCCGCCTGATCGCCGAAACCGCGCGCTTCCGTGACAACGACGCCATCCTGGGCGCCTCGCCGGGCGCCAGCCGCGGCTATGACCTGGCCTATGACCGTGAGAAGTCTCCGCCGCCGCCGCAATATGTCAGCGTCAGCATTCCGCAGCGCGGCTGGGGCCGGTTCGCCGGCCAGTATGCCCTGGATGTCCGGGCGCCGGTGGTACGCCGCGAGGTGTGGCCGGTCGAAATCCGAGTCAGCGAGCCGGGCCAGCGAGTCACACTGACCTGGTCGATGTTCCAAGTGCCGGCGGGCTATGCCCTGACCCTCACCGACTCGGTCACCGGCGCGCGCACGGACCTCAAGCGCGCCAAGTCTTACAGTTTCACCCTGGCGCCGGGGCAGACCACGCGCGCGCTCACCATCACGGTCGATCCGGCCGGACGCTAACTCGGGAGGGAGATCGTCGGCATGCGCGGCATCGGGACAGGTTGCGCGGGCGTCGGGCGGGCGCTGGTGCTTTTGGCGGTCGGCGCCATGGGCTTGGCGCTGCCGTCCGCGGCGCAGGTCACGGCGAGCAACTATCTCTTTGCGGTTCTCTGGCCGTCATTCCCGGTTCCAACGGATAACCCGCTCGCCGGCGGCGGCGTCAATCCGCTGTTCCGGATTACGACGCTCAACGGCGACCCCTTCCGGGATGGCGATGAGGGACAAGACCTGGCCGACCTCTGGCTGCTGATCAATGGGGAGTCCGTGTTCGACAATGTCGGCGTCGCCAGCAGTTTCGTGGAGGACCTGAACTTCCCCGATGCCGAAGTGACGCGGGATATGTTCCGCTTCGAGTTCAGTCTGGTGAACCCCTTCGGCACTTTCTTCACCTTGCAGCCGGAAGTCATTATCCGCAACCCCTTTAGTGCGTTCGAGGCGTTCCCGGACCACCTGCCCGGGCCGCCCTTCAGCGGGCCCGTATACACCGGACGCGACCGGCCCGCGCAACTGCTGTCCTTCTTCCCCACGCCGCCCTTCGTCGGCGGGGGCCAGATCACGGCGCAGGTGTACTTGAGCGGCCTCAGCGATCAGGACCCGCGCAAAGTGGTGTTGCCGACCCGTGTGGAAGTTAGTCCGCCGGTTCTGCCCGGCTTCTGGCGCATCATCTTCCCCAGCATCAGCGTCGCCGCAGGCCAGAAGCGCACCTTCATCGTCTACATCGGGCTGGGGTGGGGGTCTGGCGAATACCAAAAACCTTATTCGGCGACTACCTCCTCGGTGCGGGCGCTGGGCATCGCCAACGCCATGTATTCGCAGACCGGTTTTCCGTTCCCATTCCATTTCACCCCGGAGCCGTTTACCGCGCGGATGGGAGTCTTCAACCAGGGCCCGCTCATTCTCGGTAACCACCTGACGGGTGCCGGCGGCACCGCCACCATCTTCCTGCCCGAAGGGCTACGGTTGGCGCCAGGGGAACTGTCGACCAAGGCCTTCCCGTCCGTTGACATTCAGCAGGAGACTTTTCTCGGCTGGGATGTGATTGCCGACAATCTGCGCAACGGCGTCCTGGAGTATCAGATTGTCGTCTCTCCAGTCGGCCCGCAGGGCATTGCCGCGCGCACCATCAAGCGAAAAGTGGTCGTGCCCGCGCTGCCCTGGCACTTCTTCCCGGCCGCCGTCTCGCCCAGCGACCCGACGGGTGTGGACTTTGTCGGCTTCCCCTTCGATTTCACCGACCGCTATCCGCCGATCGCGCTGGGGCTGGCCCGCGACCGCGGGTCGGTCACGCTCGGTGAAGACGAACTGACCGGTCGGTTCGCCACCTATCTGCCCGACCGCCGCCGCTATGCCATCTTCGACCCGATCAACCTGGAGCCGGAACTTGCCGACACCGTCCCGGGCCGCGCCTATTGGATCAGTCTCCAGCAGGCCTCCGATATGTACACCTTGCAGAACGGCCTGCAGGCGCGCCCGCTGTTGATGGAAGACTTCCAATCCGTCAACCCGCAGCGGGAGTTTGCATTTTTCCTCGACTCGCGTGGCGACGGTTGGAACGGCATCAGCCCCCCGTACCACTTCCCGATTCACCGCGGGACACTGCTCATCGTCAAGGACAACGAAGTGTTCACGATGCGCGAAGCGGTGGACCGCGGGTACATCCGCCGCAACATCTATTTCTGGGACCGCCGCATCGGCAATTATCGCTTCTCCGACTTTGACGGCCAGATCCTGGAGCCGTACCGCGGCTATTGGATTCGCGCGTTGCGCGATGTGTTCCTGATTTTCCAGCCCATTCCGATCGACCCGACCATCGACCCGCTGTCGGTGCCGTTCCGCGTGAACCTGCCGTCGTTGCGCCTGCCGACCATCGGCCGCGGCGGCAGCAACGGCCCGGCGCTCCCGTCACGCGCCAAGTTCGATGCCGCCCGCGAGCGCGCCCTGGCCGACCTGCAGCGCGCCGGTGTGCTCGACTACCGACCGACCTCCGACGCCACCGCGACCACCATGGCCGCGACGGGCGCCGCGCCCGACTGGCGTCTCCGCCTCGTGGCCACCAGCGGCCGCCTGCAAGACCCCGATAACTTCTTCGGCATCCTCACGAGCGCCGCGGACCGCTTCGGCTCGGAAGATGTCGAAAAGGCGCCTGCCATCGCCTCCACCGTGTCGCTGCGCTTCCTCTCATCCGACTACCGCCCCGGGCTCGCCGCCGACTATCGCCGCTCCGGCCCGTCGCAGACCTGGACCGTCGAAGTGACGGCGCCGAGCGGCGGCGGGGCGGCGGAGCGGTGACGCTCGATTGGCGCGGACTGGCCGGCGTCCCGGACGGCGTGCGGCTGCAACTCTACGACCGAATCGCCGGCAAGGTCATCGACTTGCGCAAGCAGCCGTCCTACACGCTGACGCTCCCGAGCGAGCGATCGCGGCAGCTGCAAATCATCTCCTCGGCGTCCGGCCCCAAGAGCATCACACCCGGAACGCGCACCCCCGTCGCTCCGCGATAAGCGCAGACCCGTGAGGGGGTCGCTGGTCCGCCGCACCCGCGCCGTCGCTGTGTGCATGATGTTGTGCGCCGCGCAGGCGGCGGTCGCCCAAGTCGCCTCGGTGCTGGTGCGCACGTCCACCGATGCGGCGCCGGCCGACGGCGCCACCCGCATCACCGTGACCGTTGAAGTGCGCGATGGGCTCGGCGCGCCGGCGCCGGACGGCACGCGCGTCTCGCTGCTCGCCTCACACGGGACCATCACCCCGTACGCCACCACCGCGGGCGGTGTCGCTCGCGCGGAACTCACCGCGCCGGCCTACCCCGCCACGGCCGTTATCACCGCCGCAGTCGAAGGCATCACCGGCGAGGCCTCCGTCGAATTCGTGCCGCAGGAACAGGCGCCGCCGCCCGCCGAGCGGCTGGTGGTGCGCCTCACGGGCGACCGCGTCGCCTTCAGCGAGCAGGCCGCCGTCGTCATCGCCGGCCCGCACGCGCGGCTCGAGTGGGAGGGCTTCGTCATCGAGGCCGACGAGATCGAATGTCATGCGCTGCTGGGCGTCGTGCGGGCGACCGGCGCCGTCACCGTGCAGTGGCAGGACCGCGTCCGGCGCGGGACCGGCCTCATTTTCCGCCTGGCGCAGGGCTACGGCACGCTGTACGACCCGGGCGCGGATCCGTCTCATTGGGTTTTCGATCGCGGCCTCAATACGCGCACCGACCGCGACCCGGACCCGGTCGAGGAACTCGGCGGCTTCGAGACCGCCGGCACCGCCGTCTGGATCGAGGCGAAGGAAGCGATTGTCTTCGTCGGCGACCGCGTGCACTTCAAGCGCCCGACCTTCATCATTCAAGGCCGGCGCGTCTGGTCGCTGCTCTACCATGTCGCCTTCTTGCAGCGGCTCGACCCGGGCTACATCAATCAGATTTTGAGTTACGACAGCGCCCGCGGGTTGGGCCTCGATCTGCCCTTCTATCTGTTCGCGGGCACCGACGCCATTACCGCGCTGCATGTCCAACGCACGGCCCTGTTCGGCTTTTCGCCGGAGTTCGTGACCCCCGGCTGGTCGGTGCAGTTCGAGCATCAATACCGCCTGTCGAATGGCGGCCAGGGCGGCATCTGGGTAGACGACCTGACCGGCCGCCATGCGCTTCTTTGGACCCACTGGCAGCGCTTCGAACACCAGACCGACGGCAACTTCGGCATCAGTTACGACCCCGGCTTCGAGACACTCCCCGACCAGGGCACGGTGAGCGCCGGTCTCTCCCGCCGCATCGGATTGACGACCTTTTCGTTTGTCGGCAGCGCCGTGAAGAGCGGCGACAACTCGGCCTGGACGAGCGAACTGTCGGCGGATTCCGGCGGAGCGCTCTTCGGCGGCTGGCTGCGGACGCGCTGGCGGCTGGGAGTCGGCATCGGGCCGCTCATCGTTGCACCCGGCTTTTCCGAGGACCCCGACGCGTCCGCGGAAGCAACCGAGCAGCAGGTGCTGCACGAGACCGGCGCGCTGACGCTGGCGCCCCCGTCGGTCGAGTTCAATTCCGCGCTGCGCCTGACGACGGCCGTCACGGCGCGGCTCACCAACTTCGACATCCTCGGCCTGCGCCAGTCCTACACCGGTCGCGCCGGCCTCGCCTATCGCAGCACGAGCGCGAATCAGCAGCGCACCGCCTACGGCAACTTCAGTTTCCGCACCTCGGTGACGCAGGGCCGGGACGGCGACTTTGACTCGCGGCAGAGTCTCGACCTGTCCTTCGGGTTACAGCAGGGGCGGCGCTGGGAGGGGCAGTTGTACGCCACCTACGACCTGACCCGGTCCGACCTGTTTGCCAGCAGCTGGGCGGGCTATCGGTTCCCGAGCGCGGGCGGCGCCCCGCCGCGCTGGCGGGTTTTCGCCCAGGTCAGCCATTCGGACTTGTCGCTCGGCACTTTCACCGACAGCCGGGTGGCGCTGGCCTACCGGCTGGGGCTGTATGAACTGGTGGCCAACTACTCGCCCAACGGCGGCACCGGCGTCGGGCAGGGGTTCTCGTTCGGCGCCGGCAGCAAGTTCTGGGTCGAAGTGATCGCGACGCGGCTGTGAGGGGCTAGAAGCGCCCGTTCCAGGACACGCCGCCGGCGAAGTTCTCCGGGCCGCCCAGATAGAAGCCGTGGATGCGCAAGTTGGTGCCGATGAACAGGCGCCCGCCGAAGTTGAAATCGTCGCCGTCCCACTCCGCCATGCCCATCAACTGCCGGCCGACCACGACGGTGGCGCCGGCGAAGATGCCGTGCAAGATTCCCTCGGACGACCCGCCGACATGCAGGCGCACGACCGACACTTCATCGGCGCCGAACGGCAGCCCGTGCCCGGGCACCAGTGATTTGCTGAAGACGACATACGGGGTGATGGCGGTCTCGTCCAGGAAGTCGTACACGCCGACGGCAATCCCCACTTGGCTGCCCACCTCCGGCTCGATCAGCAGTTTCGCATTCCCCGTGAAAATGTCCGTGCTGTTGCTCAAGCCGACGATGCCCAGTTCGAGATTGCCCTCCACGCCGTAGTTCGCAACCCACAGCGATGTGTCCGCGGTCGTGTCGAGCGTGAACGGGTTGCTCTCGGAAAAGAAGCCGCCCAGGTTGTAGCCGCCGGCCGGCAGGACATCCGCCGACGGCGTGCGGATCAGCCCGGTGGCGCCGAGGAGGTTGGGGCTGGCCAGGGCTGGCGCCGCCAATGTGGCGGCGGTCATCAGGGCCGCGAGGCCGAGTGCAATCGGTCGTGTCACGAGGGACTCCCTTCCCGGAAGACGCTGCCCAATTGTTTCGGCGCGCCGCGGTGCGTATCCTTCCTCCGGGAGGACGCCCCGTGGAGACCGTCGCGCTGGAACATCTGACTTCGCCCGAAATCGCCGCCCGCATTGCCGTCGGCTGGACCACCTGCCTGATCCCCGTCGGCTCGAACGAGCAGCACGGCCCCCACCTGCCGACCATGACCGACAGCGCCTACGGCCGGGCGCTCGGCGAGCGGGTGGCGCGGGCGCTGGGCCAGGCGTTCGTCGCCCCGTGCATCGCCGCCGGCTGCAGCGACCACCACATGGAGTTCCCCGGCACCATCTCGCTGCGCCGCGAAACGCTGCAGGCCGTCGTCACCGATTATTGCCGCACCCTGGCGCAGCATGGCCTCACCGACCTGGTCCTGCTGCCGACGCACGGCGGCAACTTCCCGCCGCTCGAAGCGATGCTCGCCGACTTGCGCCGGACGGTGGCGCCGGCGCGCGTGCACTACCTGATTGACCTCGATACCGCTTTCGACCGCTTCTATCAGGTGGCCGCCAAGGACGGCATCGGCACCGGCGCCGCCGGCGCCCACGCCGGCGAGGTCGAGACCTCGATCATGCTGGCGCTCCACAGCGGCCTGGTGCAGATGGACAAGGCCGCGCCCGGCTTCACCGGCGACTACCGCGAGGCGCGGGAAGACTTCAAGAGCAAGACCTGGAAGCAGGTCACCGGCAACGGGGTCGTCGGCGACCCGACGCTCGGCGACCGCGCCCGCGGCGAGCGCTACATCGAGACCGATGTCGCCGCGACGGTGGAGTTGTTGAAAGAGGCGCTGAAGTCAAGGAGCTGAAGAGGTCAAACTTCTGTAAGCACGACCATCAGTTCGTTCCAAATGGCCTTCAGCGAAGAGGGTACCGTTGAGTCTGACAACCGTTCCAACAATGCATTGTTGAAGGCCCTTCGACCGTCAGGGCCGATCGTCAGCAAAATTGCGAGAATCCAACCCTTTATGAGCACAAAGCTCACTTCATGACCTTGGGTGAAGTACTGCCTGGATTGGCGCATCACTGACTCATCCACGTCCGCAGTGACAAAGAACAAGTAGTCATCAATCCCTTGTGGGCCAATTTTGGCCTGAAACGTGGCCACGACTCGCTCTTTGTCGATCCGTCGTTCGGTGACCTCTGCGGCCAAAACTGTCCTGTCACCTTCCAGGATTACGATGTCTCCACCGAACTTCGATGGAAGGTCCGCTACATTGATCCCTTGTGTCTGTATCTCCCAGGGCAAGTGGAATCTCTCGCGGAGCGCCTCGAAAGCAGCCGCGACCAGCATGACTGGAAATCTCCCCCCACTCTGTCTTGCCAGGAGCCCGTCAATCAATGCGCCATATTGATCCGCGCTCAGTCGTTGCAGATTGATTAGCTCAATACGTGCACCCTCACGAACTTCGACCAACTTTGCCAACAGCACTTTTAGAAAACTTTCTATCGCTCCATCGTCCACTTCTTGAGCAAGGTAGTCGATTAGGATGAGCAGGGAATCATATCCGGCTGTATCTTTCAGTCCCTCCCGAGTCTCGGGGACGAAACTGACCGACCTGCGGAAGACCGCTAGAAAGGCACCCCGCGTGCTTGGGATTTGGTGAGCGTGCAGGAATGGATTCACCACGTCTTCATCCAGTTTTCTGCCGTGGTATGAATTCTCTCCTAGGCCAACATAGGGGAGGTGAATGTCGATGCTCTTGTCCTGGAGACGGGCCAGGATGCAGCCAAGGAGGATCTCTCTGTATGATTGAGTGGAGGATCTGAACACATGTGAGATCGCATCGTTGAATCGCGGGTCGACTGAGGGAACGGTGCCCTCAAGCAGTTCGCCCTCCACTTCGGTGAAGAGGCGCTCAAGTACTTCACGCGCGGCTTCGAGATTCAGATCAGGCATTCGCGGACTTGTCGTAACTCAGTAGTTGATCCAGAGGGATTCGGTGCGTGGTCCCTTGGTTGAATGGCAGAGCTTTGTTGGAGCATCGATACGACGGAATCCCTTGTATAGCTTGTCCATAAGCTTGCAACGGTAGCCCGAGACAGCCACCTTGCCTCTTGCGCGCACCAAGAGTTCTGACAGCTCTGCATGCTCTTCGTCTGTCATCTCTGCGCCATACGCCTTGTCATCTCCGCGTGCCTCGTGGGGATAGGGTGGGTCACAGTAGAAAAGAGTCCCCTTGTCATCGTACAGCTTGACGAGATCGGCAGCTGGGCGGTTCTCGATTTGCACTCGCAGCAATCTCTCTGCGACCGATGGCAGAGTGTCAACGCTCCCAAGCCATCGTGACACGACGCCAGACATTCCCGAACGGGTGGTGTTCTTGCAGTTTGCCCAACGACCAAGGCTTGCACTCTGCGCAAGTCCCGTTCTTACCTGTCGTGCGCGAACGAAGAATCTCCTTGCACGCTCAAGGTCAGTTATGCGCTGACCATTGGTTGTGCAGGCAAAGAAGAACTCTTCCCGGGAAAAGGGTGTGAGCGCAATCTCCTTGAGTAGTCGCTCTGGTCGGCTGCGAAGGATTCGGAAGAAATTCACTACCTCTCCGTCAATATCGTTGTATGTTTCCACGGGACAAGGGGGCCGATTCAACAGAACCGCAGCAGAGCCGCCAAAAGGTTCGCAGTAGTGGTGACACGAGGGCAGCAGCGGCAGGAGCCAATCGAGATGAGAAAACTTGCCACCGTACCATCCAAATGCGATGAATTTTCGTCCCCGTGTCTTCCGTTGGATGACCTTGTAGCCATAGAGCGCAAGCTGCTCTCTGACTGTTAGGATGCCATCCAGATAGATTGGGGAGAGGTATCTGCTGCGTTCGCGTCGCCCTTTGTTAACTCTGCCGTTCTTTTCTCGACTCATGGCTTTCCCTTCGGACTGTACAGACTTTCCATGCGTCTCGATATTCAAACTTTTGTTTTATTAGTATGCCAATCCTGTGGATGTCCTGTCAAGGGTCTGTCGAAAGCGATTCAGCCAGGAACTCGGCGAGGTGCTGGACGGGGATGGTCAGGCCGCGCTGGGCCACCCCTTTCTGCAACTGCAGCAGGCACGACGGGTTGCCGGTGACGACAACATCGGGCTTCGCCTCGGCGACGCAGTCCATCAGCGCATCGAGCAGCGATTGCGAGAGTCCGGGCTGCGTCAGGAAGTAGGCGCCGGCGCCGCCGCAGCAGCCGAGCGCGCCGAGTTCGACCAATTCCACGCCCGGCGCCGCTCGCAGCAGCGCCCGCGGTTGCTTTGTGATGCCCTGGCCGTTCTTCAGGTGGCAGGGGTCGTAGTAGGCGACGCGCTGTTTCCGCTCGACGAGCGGCAACGGAGTATCGACCAGCACTTCGCTGACATCGCGCACCGTGGCGGCGAACCGGGCGCCGTCCTCATCGCCGAGCAGGTGGCCGTATTGTTTCATAGCGGCGCCGCAGCCGGCGGAGTTCGTCACGATGCATTCCAAGTCGGTCGGGAACGCCGCGATCAGCGCCCGCGCGAACTGCGCCGCGCCCGCGTGATCGCCGTCATGCGCGGCCAGCGCGCCGCAGCAGCCCTGCTGCGGCGGCGTCACGACCGCGTAGCCCGCCGCGGCGAGGACGCGCACGGTATCGGCATTCACGGCCGGGAACAGCACGGACATCGCGCAGCCGCGCAAGAACCCGACGCGCCCGCGCGCGCCTCCCGCGTATGTCGTCTCCGGCAGCGGCAGTCGCGCCTGCGGCTGCGGCAGCGAATCAAGCGCCAGCGGCAGCGGCCCGCGGCGCTTGAACAGGCGCGCGATCGCGCGAGCGAACGCGCCCCACGCCAGCGCCCGGCGCAAGCGGGCGGGGTGCGGCAGCACCGTCCGAATCAGCGCGCGCACCACTGTCCGCCGCCAGCCGCGCGGTCGCGCCGGTTCCGACACCGCGGCGCGGAACCCCTCGAGCAATCGCCCGTATTGCATCCCCGACGGACACGCCGGTTCGCACGCCCGGCAGCCGACGCAACGGTCGAGGTGTTTCTGCACCGTCGCGGTCGGCTGCAATTCGTCATGCAGGACGGCGCGCATCAGATAAATGCGCCCGCGCGGCGAGTCCATCTCCGAGCCCAGGACGCGGTAGGTCGGGCACGCCTCCAAGCACAGCCCGCAGTGGATGCAGGCCTGGCTCAATTGGTCGAGTTCGGCGCGGGCGGGCTCACTCATTGGGGCGCCTCGCCGAATGGCAGCGGCGGCAGGACACTCTTTGGGTCGAAAGCGGTCTTCAAGCGCTGCATCAGCGGGAAATCGGGCCGCCGCGGGCCCCAACGCGAGAAGCCGTCCACGCCCGGCCCTTCCAGCACCGCCGCGCCGCCGTGCTTCAGCGCGAACTTCCGCACTGCCCGCATCGCCGCCACCGCCCCCGGCGCGAAGCGCAGGTGCGCGATCCCCGACGCGTAGTGCGCCACCGCCGACTGCGACTCGCTTCCCACCGTCGTCAGCAGCGCGCCCAGGTCGCTCGGCAGCAGCGACACCCGCAGCCCGTGCCCCGACTCGGGCACCGCGGCGGCGCGCAGCGCCTGCCGCGGCGGCGCCTCGTTCCACCGGTCCTCGCGCAGCACTTGCGGCTGCGCGCCGCGGATGCGCAGCAACTCGGCGAGCGCCGCGCTCTGCGCGGCGACGGAGTCGGGGTCGCCGTCCGACCCGATGAACAGCCGTGCCGACTGCTGCTCGATCTGCAGCGTCAGCATTGTCGGCGCCCAGCGCGTCCGCCACACCGCCTCGGCGGCATGCACCGCATCCTCGGCGCCGTCGAACCGCGCCACCACAGTCTCCTCGCGTTCCGGCAGCGGCCGGACGCGCAGCGTCACCTCCGTGATGACCGCCAGCGTTCCGTGGCTGCTGCACAGCAGCCGGCAGACATCGTAGCCCGCCACATTCTTCACCACCCGCCCGCCCGCTTTAGCCAGCACGCCGTCGCCGGTCACGAACCGCATCCCGAGCACTTGGTCGCGCGGGCGGCCGTGGCCGAGACGCAGCGGCCCCGCCCAGCCGGTCGCCAGAATGCCGCCGATGGTCGCCCGCTCCGCGTCGGCTGCTTCGAGCGCGACCCATTGTTTCTTCTCGGCGAGCGTGTGCTGCAGGCGGGCGAGCGACATTCCCGGCCCGACGGTCACCGTCAAGTCGGCCGGTTGATAGTCCACCAGGTCGTCGAGGTCGGCGAGGTGCAGGAAAGTCGCGCCGTCCGCCGGCAGGTCGGAGAGAAACTGGTGGGTGCCGCCGCCGACGGGAAACACAGTGCCGTTGTCCGCGGTCGCCGCGCGCAGCGCCGCCGCCACTTCTCCCGCGCTGCGGACGCGGAGGCTGTGGCCCAGCCCCGCCGCGCTCAAACCCATGCGCCCGGCGCCGCGGCCTGCTTGACTCGCAATTCGCGGCATTCGGCGCCCGTCGGCACCACTTTGCCGGGATTGCACAGCCCGTCGGGATTGAACGCCTCGCGCACCCGGCGGAAGACCGCCAGGTCGTCGTCGGTGAACATCAGCGCCATCGCGTCGAGTTTCTCGGTGCCGATGCCGTGTTCGCCGGTGAGACTGCCGCCCAGGTCGATGCACACCCGCAGGATGTCCATGCCGGCGGCGAGGACCCGCTGCGCCTCGTCGGCGTCGCGCTCGTCAAAGAGCGTGACGGGATGCAGGTTGCCGTCGCCGGCGTGGAAGACATGGCAAATGCGCACCCGGTGCCGCGCCGCGATCTCGTCGATGCGCTTCAGCGCCTCGGGGAGTTTGGTGCGCGGAATGACGCCGTCTTGCGTCGCCACGCTCGGCGCCAGGCGCCCGACCGTGCCCACCGCCATCTTGCGCGCCTTCCAGAAATGGGCGCGCTCGTCGGCGTCGTGCGCCCGGCGCACTTCGACCGCCCCCGACTCCGCGCACACCTTCTCGACGCGGTCCGCCTGCGCGTCGAGGCCCGCTTCGATGCCGTCGAGTTCCACCAGCAGCACCGCGCCGGCGTCGGTCGGGAAGCCGTAGTGGAACGCCTCCTCGATGGCGCGCAGCATCGTCTGGTCGATCATCTCCAGCGCCGCCGGCGTCACGCCGGCGCCGAGAATGCCCGACACCGCCCGGCTCGCCGTGTCGATGCTCGGGAAAATGGCCAGCAGTGTCCGCCAGCCCTGCGGCAGCGGCACCAGCCGCACGATCGCCTTCGTCACGATGCCGAAGGTGCCCTCGGAGCCGACGACGACGCCCGTCAGGTCGAGGCCGGGCAGGTCTTCGACCGCGGCGCCGCACCAGACCACCTCGCCGTCGGGCAGCACCAGTTCCACGCCGAGCACATGATTGGTGGTGACGCCGTACTTCAGTGTGTGCGGGCCGCCGGCGTTCTCGGCGACATTGCCGCCGATGGTCGAGACCATCTGGCTGCTCGGGTCGGGCGCGAAGCACAGCCCGCGGCTGCTGACCGCCTCGGTCAGGCGCAGGTTCACCAATCCCGCCTCGACCACCGCCCGGCGGTTGGCGATGTCCACCGCGACGATGCGGTTCATCCGGCTCAAGCCGATCATCACGCCGCCGCGGGTGGGGAGCGTGCCGCCGCTCAACCCCGTGCCCGCGCCGCGCGGGACGAAAGGCACCCGCGCCCGGGCGCACAGCCGCACCACCGCCGCCACTTCGTCGGTGTTGCGCGGCAGGACGACCGCCTCGGGCCGCATCTTCGGGACGGTGTAGGCGTCGCATTCGTAGACGGCCAGTTCCTCCGGCCGCGAGAAGACGGCCTCGGGTCCGAGCAGGCGGCGCAGTTCCGCGATGAGGGCGTCCGTGGTCATAGAGTCCTGTGTGATGGCATCTTATCGCCAGGGCGAAAGGACTGCATCGGCGGAAGGCGTGGCAGGCAAGCAGGCGGTTGTCAGCAGTGCACAACTCTTGCATCGCGGGGGTAGAATCAATTCGGAGGGAAGAAGGGTGAGCGGCAAGGCAAGGCAAGGCAAGGCCAGGCCAGGCCTCCTGGCTCTCCTGATTCTCGGTGGGCTGCTTTCGCTGCAGTCCGCGCCTGTGGACGCGCAGCAACAGGGCGAAGATGGTGAACTGTTCGTCCGAAGTCTGAAGGTCAGCGGCGCGCCAGAATACGCGATCTGGCTGAACGAAGTTGCGATACCGCATGCCACCGACCCGGCGGGGTGGATGTGGGACGGAGCGCCGTATGGATGCAGCGTCGGGGGCGGACCGAATCCGCACCGGGATCCGACAGCAGTTCTGATGGGAAGCACGCTGCATGTGACGATGGTGCTGTATTCGTGCACCATCATCACGAAAACCATTCTCACCATAGAGGCCAGCGATGAATTCGACCGCGTCATACCAGTGTATGTTGGGAGCGGCGAGGATCCCGAAGAAGCGTCATGGCTGTTGAAGTTCGGGGGCGCGAATCCAACGATTCATCTCATTGAGTTCGAGGTGGGACCGCTGCCGGATGACATCGGGTATGAATTGAATATGGTCATGACGAAGACTGACACGGAGAGTCACTGGGAGTTTGGGAACAATGATGTGGCAGTCGGTATAGCCCCCGTGCGGATCTATCGCTTGCTTGAGGCGCCGCAATGGATTGAGAGCGGCGAGGCCTGGGGTGCGCTGCCGTGGCAAACGCTCCTCGACTACGCCTGTCGGCACGCGATAATGTCTAACACAAACGACTCGGTGGCGGCTGGTTTGACCTTATGGGTGGAAATGTTTCTATTCAATTATCCCTTGCCTCCCTTCCCGCAACAGCGAGCCGACGGCGATGCATACTTCTACTCGAACTATTGGGCAGATCCGCCAGAGTTCAACGCACAACTGTATGTCGCGGAGAGCGCGCACATGAACGTCCGCGTAAACGGACAGTGCAATGATGTTAACGACCTGTTAGTGCTCTTGTGTCGGGCAGTCGGCGTCACCTCGAGAGATTCGAAAACGATCGTTCCAACGGCGGTTTCACCTGACTGTGACCCGTCGCAACCCTTCAAGCAGTTCTGTACATGGCCCATCGATGTGACTGGGCTCAGGTATGGCTGTCAGACCTGGAGTTGGAACTATCATGCCATCATGGCATCCCCCGGAGGAAGCACGGCAGAATACGCGTGGGATGCCTGTTCGAGGGTGAACTGTCCTCCTGGTTCTAATGTATTGAAGGTCGCCTGGAATCTGTATCGAGCAGCGCTGGTGCAGGGCTATCCTGCGAGCGATCTCGAGGTGCTCCGGGGCTATGTCCCAAAGGTGGTGGACTGAAGATGAACAGCACTCGCTGGTTCGCCCGCCGTTGGATGGCGCTTACCGCGGTTACTCTTTTCTTGCCAGTGTGCCTGGCGCCGAGCTGGTCGCAAGAAGTGCGCGCCGTACCGACTGTATGGTTTGACGCTATTCGTTTCGCGGACTCGGAAGGTCCAGTGGGCTGGAAACTGGAATCCGGTTTGCCCCGGTGGCATCACATCCCGCCGCCGCGTCCGTCATTTGCAGAATACGAGGACTGGAGAAGGATGCACACTGACGATGTGGGACTGCCGATCATAGCGGCCGCCGGGCAGTCGTTCTTCAGAGAAGATTCTGATCCCACCGCGCCGCTGGGCACTCGCAAGATTGGTTTCGGAATGGAATGGACGACAGAGCCGAAGGGGTTAGAAGCATCTAAGACGGCTGGCCTCTTTGTCGCGAGTGTTTCGTTCGACATTCGCACCTTGCCCTCGCCAGGCCCTGCAGGACACCTGGGCGACTGGTCGGTTGGTGAAGTGAATGACCGAGAGGATTTCTACTACCGCGTCTATTTCACCCGAGGTCCGATCTTCGTGAGTGTTTGGACTTTGAGCGGAAAGCGATGGGACTTCGACGCCGTGACGGTACCGCTTCGCCCGGAAGAGCGGTCGCTCGTAGAGCAGATGATTTACACGCTCGATATGCGCATCGAGGGGTATTTGTTGTGGGGCAAGCGCATCGATCCGGGCAATCTGGTGTCGGGAACAAAACAGCGGCCGATTGCGCATCGCGTCAACGCAGGGCAGAGCGAAGTCGCGCTCGACCAGGCGCTGGCGCTGCTCGGCGGCAAGGTCGTGAAGGCGAGCGCGAAGGAAGTGCAGTTCACCGTCGGCGGGCGCGCGGTGACGGTGGCGTTCGGGACGCGAACGGCGAGCGTCGCTGGGCGGCAGGTGAAGCTCCCCTCGCCGGCGCGGCACTATGACTACGGCATCACCGTGCCGCTGCAGTTGCTCGCCGAAGCGACCGGCCAGCCCGTCGCGCTGAAGCGCACGGATGGCCGGCAGATTGCGGAGGCCCGCCCGGCCCGCGCGCCCGGTTAACCGTTTCTCCCTGCCCTCTGTTCATCCCCAGGCATGCCAGGGAAAACCAAAATTGCGAAACGAACCCAATTTGCGGTGACGGGGATTGCGGCAAACGGTACCATTGGGTTCTTACGGATGCGGTAATTCCGCGCTGGCTTTGCTGACGATGCGCTCCTCCGTGTCGCCGAACTTTACGCCTCCCGCCGCCGTCCAAGGCCTGTCGGGCTGTGGAACATCGAGGGCGGGCGGGCTGATTGACCCTCCCTGGCGGGCAGCGTAGGATGGCCCGCGAAAGCAGGAGAATGCGGGGAATTCGGTATCTCGGCGCAGCGCTCCTGGCGGTCGCGCTTGCCTCGGCGGCAGTCGCGGACCCGTCGCCGTTTGTGGCGCCCGGTCTGCCCGCCGGCCAGACCGCCAGTGACGCCACCAGTTTGATGACCCGCGACCTGGTCGCGGGCCGCGGCGTGCCCGGTCCCTACTACCTGCGCTTCAAGGACATCTCGCCGGTCGGGTTCGTGGTGCGGCTGGGCAATCAGCGGATGGCGCGCGAGCAGTATCAGATCAACCCCGGCGAGGGCGCGGTAACTTTCACGGAGCCGCTGCCCACGGGGACGCAAGTGACGGTGGAGTACTTCCGCTTGCCGCTGCGCTCGCAGCCGAACATCCGCGCGTCGAATGTCGCCAGCGAAGCGGCCATCGGGACATTCTTCGCCGGTGATCTGTCGGCGCTGCTGCGCATGACCACCGACCCGAACAACCCCAACGCCAGTTTCTTGCAAACCGGATTGAAACTCGCCCACACGACCGGCGCGTTCGGGTTCGACGCCGCGGTGATGTTCAGCCAGGCGACCGACCCGCGGGCGCCGTTCCAAAGCGACCTGCAGCGCTTGGCGATGCAGTCGTCGGGGCAGCAGCACACCGACGCCAGCGCGATGAAACTCAACGCCAGCGGCAGTCTCGGATTCGCCTCGATGAAGGCGACCTATGTGTCGCTCGGCCTCGGGTTCGCCGGCGCCGAGCAGTCGGGCTTCGACATCAAGCCCGGCGAGAGCCGCCTCGGCTTCGAGATGGCGCCCAACCTGGTCGGGCCGCTGTCGCTGAAGGCGGCGTTCACCGATTGGTCGAAGCCGAGCGCCGGCCAGTCGAAGCGCACGATGACCTACGACTTCGGCCTCGGGCTCGCCGGCCTGCCCAAGATGACGATGCGCCGCACCAGTCTCACCGACACCCAGAACGACCGCAGCACCGACACCGTGACCGACCTGATGCAACTCGATTACCAGATTGCCGGCGTCATCGTGCAAGCGCTGCAAGAGACGACGCAGGTGACGACGCCCGACGGGCAGACGCGCGACCAGGTGCGCGACCATATGCAGTTGCAGACGAACCTTGGCAAGATTCAAATCCAGGCGGTGCGCGACGGCATCCGCCAGGGCGAAGACGCCGGCCAAAGCACGACCGCAATCAACCTGACGCTGCCCGTGAGCAAAGCACTGTCGCTGACCGGCACCTCGCTCGTGCTCGCCGGCAATGACAACCGCAGCCGCACACAACTCGATCTCGGCTGGAAGGCGGGCAAACTCGGCACGCTGACCGCCACTTGGATGGCGGGCGAGAAGGACGGCGTCGAGCAGCAAATCGTCGGCCTCTCGATGACGATGCAGCCGATCCCCGGATTCAGCCTCACGACCCGCATTCAACAGCGCACCGGCGACGGCCTGACCCAGACGACCGCGGCGGGCGCGCAAGCGCTTGACACGATCGGCGTGCAGGAAGTGCTCGCCGAGTGGAAGCCCGCCAAGGGGCTGCAAGTGAAGTACGCACAATTCCAAAACCCGCTCGACAAGAAGGAGCGCCCGCAACTCGGTGACGGCGCCTACACGCTGCTCACCTGGCAGGCGACGAAGCAGATGCGGCTCACCCTCGAGCAGTTCGACAACCCGCTCGACAAGGAGCGCCGCCTGCAACAGGGCGCCGGCGAACGCCAGCGCATCGAGTGGGCGCTCGGCAAGCGCAGCACGCTGTCCGTCGAGCATGTCATCAACCCGCTCGACGACAACCGCCGCATCCAGCCCTACGAAGCGCACACCATCCGCCTGACGCTCCCGCTCGGGCGGTATGACCTGACGACCGGCTTCTCGGAGCGCATCGAACTGCCGTCGCAGCGCAACATCCTGACCGGCGAACTGCGCGTCGACGGGCCGTTCGGCAAACACGCCCGCGGCTACCTCGGCGCCGAGTTCGGCTTGATGGGGACGGGCGACCGCCGCGACGGCTTCGACTACCTGCTCCGCTTCGGGCTGACCAGCCAGATCGACGCCAAGGACTGGTACCTCGACCTGTCGGGCGTCGTGCGCACCACCGAAGGCAGCGATGTCCTCTTCAGCCAGCCGAAAACGCGCTACTCGCTGACAGCGAACTATCGCTGGTAAGGCAGAGAAAGCGTTAGTTGTTAGTAGTTAGTAGGAACTGCGGTCTGTCCGGCCCGTCACCCGCACTCTTCGTTTCCCGACACCCCACACCCGACACCCGACACCCGACACCCGTCTAGTCCAGCAGCCACACCAGCACTTTGCGGCGGCCGAACTGCAGACACTCACTGACCGTCGCGTAGCACAGGTCGATCTTGTTGCCCTTGATGGCGCCACCGACATCCGCCGCCAGCGCAAAGCCGTAGCCCTCGACATACACTTTTGAACCGAGCGGGATGACCCGCGGGTCCACCGCGATGACGCCGCGGCGTGCCGGGACGCCGGTGGCGGTAATGCCGTCGGCGGAGCGGCCACAACTGCGCGGCCCGGGCTCATACGCCGTCGCCACCATCGTGCGGGCCGCCAGCCCGCCGGCCGGGACGGCGCCCGGCCAGACGGCGACGATTTCGGGGACGGGCTGCTCGATGGTCCGCGGTGCGGTGGTCTTTTCCAGTGTCACGACGCCGTCGCGCAAGTAGGTGACGCGGGTGCGCTCGGCTTTGCCGGCCTGGCCGGTCTGCCGGACGGCCCGCTGGCCGCTGCGCAGAGCGGCATCTTCGAGGAACAGGATCGGCGGCGGCAGGTCGATGGGCTCCGTTTGCTCGACAATCTTGACGCGGGTGACGGTGATCGTCAGGTTCGGCGACACCCGCTGCCGCGGGGATGGCGCCACCCGGTCGTTCTCGCCGAGCGAGACGCCGGCGAAGGCCAGGGCGTCGCCGACTGTCGTCGGCGGCGCCAGGATCTCCCGCCGGTCGCCGTCGGCGACCAGGGTCAGCGGGATGGCGGGGGCGATGCGCCCGCCCGCAGGCGCGAGCGCCGAATCGGCCGCCGAGGCATCCATTGGGCCGACAATCAGGCACACGGCCAGCCACAGGCACGCGTGCCACCAACGGTAGGCGTGTCGCTGCCGCACAGCGTCGCCCTCCCAGACGAGAAAGTGGCCCGCCCGGCCACCACGCCGCCGCGGGCCCAGCCACTCTCTAGATTCGGCCCGGCGGAGGCTGTTTCCTCCCCAATAGGTGTGGAAAAAGCGTGGTATTCTGCGAAAAATGCCTCGAAAACGCGCGAAACGGGCCTCGAAGTGGGCGTTTCTGATTGTTTGGGCAATCCTGCTCGCCGCGGGGGCGTTTCGACTGTGGCAGCAGTCGCAGTCCGCGCATCCCGCACGGCAAGGCGCGGGCGTCGTCACCCACTTCGTGGACGGCGACACCATCGATGTCTCGGGCTACGGGCGCATCCGGCTGATCGGCATCGACACGCCGGAGCGGGGGCGACCCGGCTTCGTCCAAGCGACCGAGCGCACGCGGGCGCTGTGCGATGGGCAAGCGGTGCGGGTCGAGGTCTGCCCGGTACGCCCGACCGACCGCTACGGCCGCACTCGGGCGCTCATCTATCTGCCCGACGGCATGATGCTGAACACGCGCCTGCTCGAAGAGGGCTGGGCGGTGGTCTACACGCTGCCGCCCTGCCATGTAGACAGCGCGCAGTGGCTGCCGCTTGAACGCGCGGCGCGGGATGCGAAGCGGGGTTTGTGGGATAATGCGGATGCGAATGGCCGTCCGTGACCCACAGACCGTTCCTCACTGCGCGGCGGGGCATCCGGCATCGCCGATGCTCTTTTCGCAGCGCGGCACCCGCGGCGACCAGTTCGTTTGTCCGACCTGCGGCCGACGGATTGAAGTGTATCCGTGGCGCGACGGTCTTCAGATCGTGGTGCTCGTTCCCAGCCGATTTGAGAATGTAGTGAAGCATTGAGCGTCACAGAACTCTATTTCGCGGCCGAGGCCCTATATGAAACTTGGGCAGCCATACTTTCCGCGAACACCGCGATGGTTGCGATGCCGGTGACGCTTTATGATTTCAACTGAATCTTGGAACTTGCAGCAGAGCACCTGACCGACAGCGAAGTGATCGGTCACATTCAGCCGTTTTCAGAAGAGCGCGGAATCCCCGGGACTGCCTTTCTTAGTAGAATCGCTCTATTGCGAGCGTGCCTGCAGGCAGTTTTGCCTGCGCCGGAGCAGTCGGAGATTGGCTTTTCTCGACCCAAGTAGCATCGGTTACGCCTGTCCTTTTTTCCTCTCTTCCCAGCACCATTACCCTATCAGTAGGAGGCGACCCAATGGCGATTATGGAAATCAGTCTCACCCCGATCGGCACCGGCTCGACCAGTCTGTCGGCGGCGATTGCCGCCTGCCTCAAGGTGCTCGACGAGCGCAAGATGGCCTATGAACTCAATGCGATGGGCACCTGCGTCGAGGGCAACACGCCCGACCTGCTCGCCGCGGCACAGGCGATGCAGGAGCGGTGCTTCACAGCGACGGGCGTGCAGCGCGTCTCGATGTTCATCAAGATCGACGACCGCCGCGACCGCCCGATGGGCATCAAGGACCGCATTCAGGCCGTCAAACGGCACCTCAATTAGCGGCGCGTCGTTCGCTTGACCGTCCGCGACGGCGGCAGTAGTGTGCGATTGCCGTTCCTCACGCGCACGGCAGGAATCCGGCTGAAAGGCAACTGTGGCCCCGAAAGTCACCGAAGAGCAGGTGCTCGACGCGCTGCGCACCGTCATTGACCCCGACCTGGGCAAGGACATCGTCACGCTCGGGATGATCAAGGACTTGCGCATTGCGGGCGCCGATGTCGCCTTCACTTTCGAATTGACCACGCCCGCCTGCCCGATCAAGGACCAGTTTCAGGAAGTGGCGGCGGACGCCATCCGGCGGCTGGTGCCGGGCGTCGGCGCGGTCGAAGTGAAGATGACGGCGCAGGTGCCGGTCGGCCAGCAGGGGGGCGAAACACTCATCCCCGGCGTGCGCAACACGGTGGCGGTGGCCTCGGGCAAGGGCGGCGTCGGGAAGTCCACAGTGGCGGTGAACCTGGCGGTGTCGTTGAGCCAGCGCGGCGCCCGCGTCGGGTTGCTCGACCTCGACATCTACGGCCCCTCGCTGCCGACGCTGGCGGGGGTACATGAACACCCGGTCTGGGGCGACAACAACAAGATCCTGCCGCTCGACGCGCACGGGATGAAGGTGATGTCGCTCGGCTTCCTGCTCGGCGATGATGACCGGCCGGTCATCTGGCGCGGGCCGATGGTGCACAAGGCGGTGTCGCAGATGCTCGGCGATGTCGAGTGGGGCGAACTCGATTACCTGGTGCTCGACCTGCCGCCCGGCACCGGCGACGCGCAACTAACGCTGGCGCAACTGATTCCGTTGAGCGGCGTCGTCATCGTGATGACCGCGCAAGACTTGGCGCGCACCATCGCTGCCAAGGCGCTGAAAATGTTCCAGAAGCTTGAGGCGCCCATCCTCGGCATCGTCGAGAATATGAGCACCTTCATCTGCCCGAGTTGCGGGGCTGAACATGAAATCTTCGGCGTGCGCGGGGGCGGGCGCGCCGCGGCGGAGCAGTTGGGCGTGCCGTTCCTGGGGACGCTGCCGCTCGATCCGGAGATCGTGCGTTCGAGCGACGCCGGCGTGCCCTATGTGCTGGCGCACCCGGACCGGCCGGCGGCGCAGGCGTTCCGGGCGGTGGCGGAATTGGTGGCGGCGCGTATCAGCGTGCAGACGCTGCGCGGCGCCGACGCCCCGGCGGTTCAGCAGACGCGCGACGAATTGCGCCAGGCCATCAAGGACGCGCAGGCGGAAGCCGCGGCGAAGGTGTAAAGTCCCTCTCCCGCCCTCCTTCGCCCAAACATCAGGCTTCGGTGGACACCCTCTCCCTGAAGAGGAGAGGCACAGCCAGCGCCCCACGGTGCTTGTAATCCCCTCTCCCTGACATTGGCGAGGGGTACGCGACTTGTCCTTCGTAGCCCATAGGGCGAAGGAGGAAGCGGGAGTGAGGGGGACGCGCAGGCGGAAGCGGCGGCGCGGCGCTAAAAGTTGCGACCTTCTCGTATCATTCGCTCGGACTTGTGGCTAAGGGCCAGTTTGCCGAGTTTCCCCTGCGACGAGATCGTGGACGAGACATTTCACCGGAGGACTCAGATGGAATGTCTCCGCTGCAGGGGAGTTATCGACACTGGCCTGCTGCAGGGTCCAGGTCGTCCGCGCTTCCGGTTCGGTCAGCTTCCAGGACGGCGGCCAAAATGCCTTCCACCCATCTGCGCCGAGAAAGACACCGGCGGCCGGCTGCTCCAAGCGGTCAATCTGCCAGTGCCACTTACTAGTCCCGGCGTTGCCCTGATGTCCGCGGAATTCGTAACCCACAGGCACGCCTATCGGGTCATCGGTAATCCAGAGGTCCACCTCGTAACTCCAATCGCCGCTAGCACCCGCAGGCGCTTCGACCGTGCCCTCCCCATGCAGGCGGTGGCACCACCACTTCGAAAAAAACTCTCGGCCCGCATAAGCGAAAGTGCTGCCTTGTCCGAGGTTGTAATAGGGCACCCCAAAAAGGATCGCGCGGTAGGTGTGTTCCCAGCCATTGTGCGGCACGGCGGTACGGGCAGTCGATGTGTCAGCGATATACATTGCCCGTCCACCCTGTGAAAGAGCGGTCGTTAGCAGTCCGTCAAACGCGACAGAATAGTCGTCCGACCCCTTAGATCGTTCGCCGGTGCTGCCTTCCGCATAAACGGGTTCTGCCGCTTCAGAACAATCCAGCCGCCACTTGGTGCCGTCGGTGGCAAACCAGACAGAGCGAGACTCGCGTGTCGTCACGTAAACTGGTATCTTTGGAGAGCGGGTCAACAATGCCAAAAGGGCGCTGTGTCCTGAAATGGGATGCTGCTCCCAAGTCTCACTCCAGATCGCCGAGACGGTCCCCAAAGAGACGAGTCGCTCCTGCAGTTTATTGAGGAGCTCTACGGCTTTCGCATCCGCCCCGACAGCCCCAATCGTCAGCGCTGAAGCTACCGGCGATGCAGTCGCGACTGATGTCCTTTGCGGTTCCGGCGACCTCAACCAGAGAACGAAGCCCAGAATGCCAACTACGAGTAAGCCGACTAATGTGAAGGCGCGAAACGCAGTCGGATGTGTGGTGTTCACAGATCCTCCTCCTCATTCGCAAAGACGGTCATCCCGACTTCGCAGACCAGCCATTCCTCCATCATGGCCATGTTGTCTGGCAGCTAACATATGGACTCTGGTGTTCAGTTTGGTCTGGAGTTCCGAGGCAAGCGCAGCCAGGCCATTGCCAAGGCCATTTTCCCAGTTCGACACAATAACGCGTCATGAAATATAAATCGGGTGAGGATCCCGCGTGGCGGGTGATTTGTTCCAAGGGCCATGACATAATACAGATGACCCCTTTATTGGTCCCAGTCAATTCATTATATGATTGGCATTCGAGAGTCCCGACCTCGCATGTGCCATCATTGACGCATGGTCCGTGGTCGACCGTACAGACTGCGAACAGCGGTCCCGCGCTTCCCGACAGCAAGACCAGAATCAAAAGTGCCTGAACTGCTGACCCCGCTCTCAGTCTCATTGACCTCGCTCCCTTCAAGCGCTGCGAATCATCCCCGCGCCCCGCAACGCTGTCAAGTGAACAGACCCCAACTCAGTAGAATTACTGATAAGAATCGAGCGAATCGCATGCCCAAGGCCTCACTTTCAGCCACTGAGGCAATGGCAAACCTGACGAACCGACGCCGCGGAGGGTTGCGCAGGCATCTCATCCCAGCGTCCTACCCGCTAAACGAGACGGCGCGGACGCGGGGCAGGGCGGCGGCGATGCGCGTCCAGGACTCGCCGGCGTCAAGCGACTGATAGACTTCGCCCTCTTTGGTGCCGAAGGCGGCACGGTCACCGTGGGCGGCAAGGCAGCCGGTGTCGATGTTGCCGGGGAACCACTCGGGCAGGCCGCGCTCGCACTTCTCCAGCGTGTCGGCGGCGTTGAGCGAGGTGTGGTAGACGGCGCCGCGGCGGCTGCGCGGGCCGGTCGAGGCCGTGACCAGGACGGTGTCGCGGCAGAGCGCCACCGCCCGGCAGTAGTCGCCGTGCAAGCCGTCATTGCGCACCGTCCAGGTGCCGCCGTCGTCGTCACTGACGCACAGCCCGACCGCGGCGGCGGCGAGGAGCAGCCCTTCCTTCTTCGGGTGGGCGATGACCTGATGGACATCCTGCTCGATGTCGATGGTGGGCTTCCAGGTGTCGCCGCCGTTGAGCGTGCGCGGGATGCCGCCGACATGGACATTGACGAAGACGGCGCCGCTCTCGGACTGGGCGATGGAGCGGATGTCGGCCTCGTCGCCGTCAGGCGTGAACCACTCGCTGCGCCCGGTGACGCGGTCGAAGGAGTGCAGCATCCCCAGTTTCTTGTTCTTGATGCGGAGCAGGTGCGCGCCGCTGGTGCCGATGAAGACGCCGTGGCTGGTCAGCCCCAGGCAGGTGAGGCGGCGGTCGGTGAGTTCGAAGATGGGCTTGAAGGCGGTGCCGTGGCGCTGGCGGCGGACAGTGCGCTCATCGGTGATGCACCAGACGGCTTCGCCGCTGGTGGCGATGGCGGTCACTTTCTCTTCGGGCAGCACCACGCGCGGCTCCGGCAGCAGTTGGTGCAGGCCGTCGTCGGTGCCGATGAGCAGGGCGGGTTCTTTCGGTCGGGGCATCTTGGAGGTTGTACCCTTCACTAAACCAGACGACAAAAAGCCGCCGCCCGTTTCAGCCTGCCTCCTCCAGGTTGAATGGACGGCGGGAAATCAGGACGGAAACCTAATCGAAATCGCCGCCGACGCCGGCGCCGACTTTCGAGGGCAGCTTGTCCTCGGACTCCCAGCGGTGGGCGACCTGCTTCTGGACTTCCGGCAGCGTGGTGTATTCCATCTCTTCGGGGTGCAGGCGGTGCGGCTCGAAGACGCCGTGCGCCCGCAGGTAATCGGCGACTTTGTTGCAGCGGTCCCGGGTGCGGTCGAAGGCCGGGTTGTCGAAGATGTCGACCGGGCCGATGAGTTTGCCGTGCGCCAGCTGGAAGCCGGCGCAGATGACGCGC
The DNA here is from genome assembly GCA_964400165.1 of uncultured bacterium. Taxonomy (GTDB): domain Bacteria; phylum Armatimonadota; class Hebobacteria; order CAYNSX01; family CAYNSX01; genus CAYNSX01. Next base: position 25,342 of record CAYNSX010000004.1, on the reverse strand, counting down.
GGCGGGCCGTCGAAACGGACGGGGCGCGCGGTGTCGAACGAGCACGGCATCAGCGGCCCTTGGTGGCTGCCGCGCATCCAGCCGGCGGTGGTGTGGCCGAGGGTGAAGGCCTCGGTGATTTCGCCGAGCGCCGGGAAGCCGGCCTGGCCGCGCACGACGAGCACCGGGTCGTCCTTGCCGACATAGCGGCCGGCGACATCCTTCAGCCGTTGCACCGAACCGGTGGCGGCGACATCGTTGCAGAAGCGCATGAAGACATTCTTGATCAGATAGCGTCCGGTCGAGCCGATGAAGGTCAAGAGGATGTAGACCTCTTCGGGAGTGTTGAGTTTCAGCGACTTGCCCTCGACGGCATCGAAAACTTCGAACTGCGCGCCTTGATTCATTTTGGTGTCGATGACGAGGCCGGGCGAGTTCATCGGGTCGGCGAACATCTTATAGAGGGGCAGGTTCCAGGCGCCGGGCGCGCACTTGTCGGCGCAGAAAATCAGGATGGGTTCGGATTGGCGCTCGATGAAGGTCATCTCGGCGACGCCGGGACCCATGCCCTTGACATTGCCGCTGAAGGCGTCGGCCTGCAGGTCCTGTCCGGCGCCGTACATTTTGAGGCGGTGCGCGATGTCGGCGGCGGCGGAGAAGGTGTCCCAGGCGAGTGAGTGAATCGCCTGGTTGTCGTTGCCGAGTTCGTGCGTCATCGTCAGGAAGAGGTCGTCGCCGCAGACCAGCACGGTGCTGTCGATGAGGAGTTTGCCCCGCTGCTTCTGGAGCAGTTCCTCGGCCTTGGCGAGCATCTCGGGATGAACGCGCGAGTGGCCGACATACCCCCCGACATCGGCCTTGATGACACTCAAAGTGACCGGAGAACCCATAACCCTTCCCTCACTTGTGGAGTGGTGTCTTATACCCCGCCCGCAGCCCCGCGTATGCATAGTAGCGGGGCGTCGGGGAGTGGGTCAAGCGAGGCAGGAAGGCCGCCGCGCCGCCCCGAATCGGGCTTGCGTGTGCAAATCCGCACCAGTGACAGCGGGACGACACACCGGCGCATAGGAGAAAGGGACGACGCACATGGGACGCGGGGCGCAGCCGTACATCGCCGAGTTCATCGCCACTTTCACGCTGTGCTTTATCGGCATCGGCGCCATTGCGATGAACTCGACGACCGCGAGGTCAATGGAGCAGTTCGGAGTGGTGCTGACCGGGCTGCAATTGGGGCTCGTCGGCATCGCACTGGCGCACGGCTTCGCCATTATGGTGATGGTCTACGCCACCGGCCATATCAGCGGGGCGCACATCAATCCAGCAGTGACTTTCGGGATGCTGTTGGCGGGGCGCATCGGACTCGGGAAGGCACTCGGCTATGTCTTCGTGCAATTGGCGGGGGCGTCACTGGGTGCGCTGCTCATCTCGCTGCTCTACCCGCTGGATGCGACGACGGACACGCACCTCGGCGCGACGATGCTGGCCTCGAACATCACGCCGGCGACCGGCGTAGGCATCGAGGCGGTGCTGACTTTCCTGCTGGTGTTTGTCATTTTCGGTGTCGCCGTGGACGGGCGCGCGCCCGCCGGCGCCGCGGGGCTGGCCATCGGCGGGACCATCGTGCTCGATATTCTGGCCGCCGGGCCGCTGACCGGCGCCTCGATGAATCCGGCGCGCTCGTTCGGGCCGGCGCTGGTGCAGATGGATTGGGCCAACCACTGGGTGTATTGGGCGGGGCCACTGGGGGGCGGCGCGATGGCGGCGTGGGTGTATGCGCTGCTTTTGCAGAAGCGGCCCGACGCCGCGTGACGGCCTCACCCTTCTACGCCAAGGCTACGAAGGGCAAGCCCCCTGACCCCTTCTCCTGTGAGGAGAGGGGGCATTGAATACGAATGGTAGATGAGTAGTCCCTCTCCCAAACGGGAGAGGGTGGCCGCAGGCCGGGTGAGGGGGACAAAGCCCTCACCCCCAGCCCCTCTCCGACGAGCGGAGAGGGGAGAGGATTAAACAAGTGGTAGACGCGAAGTCCCTCTCCCGACTCGGGAGAGGGGAGAACAAGCGTCCAGGAGTTGAGAGCGATCCCATTTGCATGAAATGAAGGAGACCCAACGATGCCACCACTGAAGGCAGGCGATACCGCACCCGACTTCGAACTGCCCGGCTTCGTCTCGCAGCCGGAGGTCAAGGATGTCACCGTCAAGTTGAGCGAGTCCCTGAAGAACGGGCCGGTCATCTTGATGTTTCACCCGCTGGCGTTCACCGCCGTTTGCGAGACGGAGGTGTGCACGGTCGGGAAAGAATGGCAGCGCTACGCCCAGGCCGGCGCGCAGGTCGTTTCCATCAGCGTGGACAGCATGCCGGCGAAGAAGGCCTGGGTGAAGGCGATTGCGCCGGCCGGGCTGCCCTATCCGGTCGCCTCCGATTTCTGGCCGCACGGCAAGGCGGCGGAACTGTACGGCGTCCTCCGCCCGCAGGGGTTTTCGGAGCGGGCCACTTTCGTCATCGGCCGCGACGGAAAAATCGTGTATGCCGATGTGCGGGAGAACATCCGCGAACTGCCGCCGTTCGACGAGGTGCTCGCCGCGGCGAGGAATGCCGCCTGACCCGGCGCTGCACCCCGACTTCCTGCGCGGCATCGCCCTGTTCAACGAGGGCGACTACTTCCAGTGTCACGAGGTGCTGGAAGCGTTGTGGAAGCAGGTGCACGGCGACGAGCGCACTTTCTATCACGCGCTGATTCAGGCGGCGGTGACGGTCTATCACTGGAGCCGGGGCAATCTCGCCGGCGTGCGCGGGCTGCACGAACACTGCATCGAGAAACTCGACCAACTGCCGCCGCGCTACCGCGGCATCGACTTGGCGCGGCTGCGGCGCGACCTCGACCGCTTCGTCGCCGCCTTCGGGCGCGACCCGGCGGCTCCGGGCGACCTGCCGCGCCTGCATCCGGCGCCCGACGCGCCGGTGAAGGTGCGTGAGATGCTCGACCGCCCGACGATGCCGCTGCACTGGCCGGGGGAGAGCACTTCCAAAACCGAGTAAGATACGCGGGGCTGGAGAATTGGAGAGCGCAATGCGACAAGCCATTCGGATGCTGGGCGTGTGCGCGCTGGTCGCCGTGATGCTGGCGGCGCCGCGCGTGACCGCCGCGGAAGGACCGACAGTGGACGAACCGCAACTGAAGGCGGGCGACAAGGCCCCCCTCTTCGACACCACCGATCAGAACGACAAGCGACAGCGCCTCGCCGACCACAAGGGGAAGGACTGGGTCATCCTCTCGTTCTATGTCCTCGACAATACGGGGGGCTGAACGCTGCAGGGGTGCTCGCTCCGTGATGAGCAAGCCAATCTGAAAGCACTCAACGCTTCCATTTTCATCATCAGCGCGCAGGGCAAGGAGACGCACAAGGAGTTCGCCGAGAAGAACAACTTCCAGTTTCCGCTGCTGGTAGACGCCGACGGCAAGATCTCGAAGTCCTACGGGATGCTGCAGATGCTGACGGCTGACCAGCAAGCCCAAATGAAAGCGCGCGGCTTCGATGTCCAATTCATGTCCAAGCGCGGCACCTTCATCATTGACCCGGACGGCGTTGTCCGCTACATCGATCTGAAGGTGAGTGTGAAGACGCACGGCGCCGACCTGGCAAAGAAGCTCGCGGAACTGCAGGGCAAAAACTAGGAACCGGGGAGGCGGGAAGGCAGGAAGGCAGTCACTGCCTCCCTGCGTTCCCGCCTTCCTGGTCACTTTGTCGTATCGCGGCCCGGTTGTTTTCGGGGGCGGGGAGAGTAGAATCGGCAGGCGAGTGAACGCAGCGGGGAGGTGCAGGATGGCGAACGGCTGGCTAGTTCCTTGGGTGATGATTCTCGCGGCGGCGGGATCTACGCGGCCCGATCCAGTCATGGTCGTCGGTGACCAGATCGCCCGCGCGGGCGGCTCGCGGCAACTGACCCACGATGCGGAAGTGTATTCGCTGGCGGCCAGCCCGGACGGGAAGTGGATCGCGTATCTGGAACTGTCGTATCCGGTTGCTGATTCCCGGACGGGCGCCACGGTGCGGATGATGGGGCCGCGGGTGAGCGTCATCCCCGCATCCGGAGGGATGCCGCGGGTTTTGCTAAAGGCTGAAATGATGTTCGCTGGCGGGCTGAATCCCGACCTCTGTTGGTGCCAGGGCGCACCGATACTGGTGGTGCCGTGGCTGAATGAGAACGGAGAGGTGCGCGAGGTGCGCGTCTTCGATGCGCGCACCTGGCAGAGCCAGACGCACACGTTGGGCGGCGCCCGCTTACAGACTGTCGCCTGCGAGCCGCAAGGAACGCGAATCCTGATTGGCACCATGCGAAGCCCCGACACGCCGTCGCAGGTCCTGCTGGCTGACGCGAGGACGGGAGCGGTTACCGTAGTGGGTGAGGGAATCATCCCGCGCTGGAACGCCGAAGGCGACGGCATCGAATTCTTGGCGTCGCAGCGTGTTGTGGATGCCGACGGGAGTGAACGCCGGCAAGGAAAGTTGGTAAATTACGACCTCGAAGCGGGGCAATCGGTCTTGCTCGAACGAGATATGGTTGTTGGCATAACGCGATGGCCGATTCGATTGCAATCGCCGAGCGGACGGTTTCGCGTCGAGTTGGCACACGACCAAGCCGCGGACACGGTGTTCAGGTCGGTCATTGACTTGCACTCGGGCGAGTCGCAAGTCGTGACCCGTGACTCGGGCCCCATTCTCGGCTGGTCGGCGAAGCATGACTTGCTGCTCTTCGGCTCTTCGATTCCGCTGCGCGACGAGGTGCGGAATGAGTGGAAGGGCAACTTGTTTCTCCTGTGGGCGCTGAATCCCGAACGACGGAGTCACAACACGCTGTTGGTGGCGGCAGATGCGTCTTTCGAAGCGGAATGGGCGGGGGATTCATTGAGTGTCTGTTTTGTCCGTGGCGGGCAGATTTGGCTGGCTGACCTTCGCCTGGATGACGCCACGCTCGACGAGCGGGCGCACTATGGGCTCCCGTTGAGCGATGAGCAGAAGCTGCAACTCGCCGAGTCGCGGATGCGTGAGGTGTCCGCGGCACTCCAAAATGTCCTCAAGGTGTGGGGGAGTCGGTTCCCTGACTTGAATGCGGAAAGTTTTCCCGAGGGCATCCTGGGCATGGTGGGTTCCTTGCTGCCGAATAGTGACTCGCTCGGCGCGCCCGGGGGCGAGGCGCTGGTGAGTTTCTTGATTCAGCCCGGGCAGATGGTGATGGGGCGGCCGAACCCGCAGGGGGTGCCGCTCGCGTTCCTCGCCTGGCCGCGCGGGTATGTGTTCGCGGCGATGCTCGACGGGAGCGTGCGGCGCTTCACCGATGCCGAGTGGGATGTTTTCAGCGCCGACGCCAAGGCGGCGGGCAATTGGCCGCCGGATTGGAATGACTAAAGACTAGGTAAGCAGGGAGGCAGGGAGGCGGGAACGCAGTCAATGCTCCACTGCCTCCCCGCCTCCCCGCCTCCCTGGTCCCTTTGGTTGTTACATCGGCTTGAACAGCATCAGGAAGACGCGGCTGGTGAATTCGCGCGGCCCGGTGACGGGGAAACTGGCGCCAATGCCGATTTGCTCGCCGCGGTGCGGGTTGGGGCGCCACTTGAGGCCGGGCGTGAGGGTGACGAGCGTCGCGCCCGCCTCCTCGCCGCGCAGGCCGTGCTCGCCATTGATCTCGACCAGCGCCTGCCAGCGCTCACTCAAGTGACGCAGCAGCGAGAGGTCGAAACCGAGTTCCGTCTCTGACGGTTCGCCGGCGGGCTCGTTGAAGAGGAAGCCCAGCCGGACGACGCCGATCGTTTCCCAGTCGCCGTGTCGGCGCCCGAATACGAAGAACGGCTCCAGTTCCCACACACTGCTGCTGCCGATGCCGAGGGCGCTGCTGCCGGTCGGCGCCCGGACTTCGAGGCCGAGCGCGGTGGCGGTGCCGCGCGCCTCGCTCTCGCCGGTGACGAACTTCAGGCCGAGTTCGATGTCACCGACATGGCTGACGGAGGAACCGCCGACCGGCCGAAAGTTGGCCCACGGGATCTCAATCTCGATGCTGGCGTTGTGCCGGAAGGCGTACTCGGCCAAGAGCCGGACTAGGTGTGTGCGCCCGGGCTCGCGGTCGCCTTTGATGACGAAGAAACTCAAGCGCAGTTCGGTGTCGGCTTCGGGGTATTCGGTGATGAAAGGGCGAGAGAATTCATATTCGTCCTCTTCATCAGCCGTGGCGGACTCCATCGGAACGAAGAGACCTGCGGCAAGTGCAGCGAGCAACAGCAGCAATCTTGGAAAGTGCAGCAATCGGCCAGTCACCACGGTTCCTCCCCTTGATTTAGGAGTGCCTAACTAAAGTTAGGTTATCCTAACTTTTGGAGGGAGTCAATGGATGACTGGGTCTAGACGAGGGCCGTGGCGATGGCGACGGACATCACCAACAGCAGGACGCCGATGATGAGGCGGACGCTCGCCAGCGTCAGGCGGGGGAGCAGCCGGGCGCCGAAATAGGAGCCAAGGAACGCGGCAACGGTACCAGTTACGACCAGCGCCAACGCGCCGGAGCCCCGGAGCGCGGCCCAGGGGTCGCCGACGAACGCCAGCCCGTAGACCACCAGCCGGGACACATCCACGAAGACGGCGGCGACCGCGCCGGTGCCGATGAACTGCTCCTTCGTCAGTCCGGCCTTGATGAGGAAGGCGGAGCGCAGCGCACCCTGATGCCCCGAGACGCCCCCGAAAAACCCCGACAGTGCGCCGCCGATGCCGAGGTAGCGGCGGCCAAAACCGAGGCGCTGCCCGGCGGGCAGCAGTTCGACGAGCGCGAAGACGAAGATGAGCGATCCGATGACGAGATGCACCAGCGTAATGGTGTGGTCGGTCGTTCCGAGCGCATAGGTGGCGACAGGCGGCAGCGTGCCCAGCCGGACGAGCGCTTCGGCGCCGAGGAGCGCGCCGACTGCGGCGGGGATGCCGAAGCGCGCCACGGTGGGCCAGTGCGCGTGGCGGCCGATGAGGCCGATCTTGAAGAGGTTGTTCGCCAGATGCACGATGGCCGTCGCGGCGACGGCGATTTCGACGGGGAAGAACAGAGCAAACACCGGCAGCAGGATGGTGCCGAGGCCGAAGCCGGAGAACAGCGTCAGCGCCGCGGCGGAGAGCGCGATGAGCGCAACCAGCAAGTGCGGGGTCACGGCGCGGGCCTCGGCTGTTTCGCTGGGCGCCCTTTCCGCGAATTGGTGCGCCGCGGCGCGGTTGTAGCCGGCGGCAACATGACTTCGGCGGCGGGTTCGCGCAAGTTGTAGTGCGAGGACATGGCGGCGCCGTAGGCGCCGGCGGTGGCGATTAGCAAGACATCGCCCTCCTCTGTCGGTGGCAGATGGCGGCCGGCGCCTAGGACATCGGCGGATTCGCAAATCGGCCCGACGATGTTCGCCGTCAGGTCGGGCGGTTCGTCGAGGCGGGTCAGGTTCACAATCTCGTGGTGCGCCCCGTAGAGCGCCGGGCGAATGAGTGAGTTCATCCCGGTCTCGATGCCGACAAAGGTGATGTCGCCTTTGCGCTTAACCTGCGTCACACGCGCCAGGAGCACGCCCGCTTCAGCGACCAGGAAGCGCCCCGGTTCCAGCCACAGTTCGAACTGCGGGTGCGCGGCCTTGAACTGCTGCAACGACGCGTCGAACGCCGCCAAGTCGAGCGGCACCTGACCGGGCTGTTCGGGGACGCCGAGGCCGCCGCCGAGGTCGAGCGCGGTCACTTCCGGGAATCTTGCTGCGTTCCGTGCCAGAAACTCGGCCGTTTCCAGCCAACTGCCGGCGTCACGAATGCCGCTGCCGATATGCGCGTGCAGGCCGATGACCCGGACATCCAATGCACGGAGGCGCGCCGCGAGGTCGTCGAGTTGCAACTCCGCGATGCCGAATTTCGACTGCGCGCCGGCGGTGCGGACATAGGCATGGTGTCCACGCCCGCGGCCCGGGTCGAGGCGGAGGAACACCGCCCTGCCGCGGAAGATATCGGGCCAGCGCTCGAGCGGGTAGGCGTTGTCGAGCGTCACCATCACGCCGGCGGCGAACGCGTCGGCGTATTCGTGGCGCGGGGCGAAGTTCGGCGTGAAGAGAATACGCTGCCGATCGATCCTGGGGACCGTGTGCAAGACCCGGGCGATCTCGCCCGGCGAGACGCATTCGAACCCCAGCCCCGCGGCGGCGAAGCGCTCGAGGATCGTGGGGTGGGAGTTGGCCTTGAGCGCGTAGAACACGCGGTCGACGGCGGCGAGCCGCTGCAGGCGGGCGGCCGCGGCGTCGAGCGACGCGGCATCGTTCACATAGAGCGGCGCAGCGGCGCGCGCCAGGGCCAGCAATTCGTCGCGCCGCTGGCGCCACCACACCGTCGGGCCCGTCACTTCATCCGTGGCTGCGGGCGCATCGCCGCCTGCAAACAGACTGCGCCAACTCGGGCCGAGGAGCGCATCATCCGCCCGGTCCTCGAAGAAGAGCGCGTGCAGCTGCCGGACGAGCGGCTCCGCCTGGCCGGCGTCGACGACGACGGTAAAATTGAGGTCGCTGGCCGCTTGCGAGACGAGATGAATGCGGTGCTCCCCGAACAATTCGAGCGCGGGCCCCAGTTCGTGCAGCAGCCCTCGGATGTTACGCCCGATCAGACTGACCGCGGCACAGGGGCCGATGGTCCGCGGAGTGCACAGCGGGCGGAGGTCTTCCAGCAGCGCATGCAGCGCGCCGGGGTCGAGCAGGTTGGCGCCCGGGTCGAGCGAGACGGTGACATTCATTTCGGAAGTGGACACGAGGTCAATCGAGAGGCCGTGCCGCTGGAAGACGGCGAAAGTGTCGGCGAGGAAACCGACCTGCTGCCACATGCCGGGCGTGTCCATCGCGATGAGCGTGATGTCGCCTTTGGCGGAGATCGCCTTGATTTGCGGGCCGGCTTCGCCCGGGTCACCCGACACCACGGTTCCGGCCCACTCCGGTCGCTCGATCCAGCGGATGTGGAGGGGGATGCGGTGCTGGCGCAGCGGCGCGATGCACCGCGGGTGCAGCACTTTGGCGCCGGTCGTCGCAATCTCCTGGGCCTCGTCGTAGTCGAGCGCCCGGAGCAGCCGCGCCGCGGGCACCTGCCGCGGGTCCGCGGAAAACATCCCAGGCACATCGGTCCAGATTTCACAGTGGACGGCGCCCAGCCGGGCGGCGAAGATCGCCGCCGAAGTGTCGGAGCCGCCGCGCCCCAGGCAGACCGTGTCACCGCCGGCCAAGCGGGCGATGAACCCCTGCGTCACAAGGACCGATTCGGGCAGCGCCGCGAATTGCGCGGCGAGAGCCGGGTCCGGTTCCGCGGCGCAGACGGCGGAGAGCATGCGCCGCGTCTCGCCGACATGCTGCTCGTCGGTGGACACGAGGCAGGAGCGCGCGTCCACCCAGGCGGTCGGCAGGCTGGAGGCGTTGCAGAACGCGGCGCCGAGGCGGGTGGCGAGGAGTTCCCCCGTCGCCAGGACGCGGGCGTGGCGAGCCGGAGTGATCTCTTTCGCCTCCGCAATGGCCGCGAGAAGACCGGTCAGCACCTCGAAGTCGGCACGGAGCAATGTGTCCGCATTGAGGCCGAGGGCGTCGCCGAGCGCGTAGTGCGTCGCGGCGATGGCGTCCAGGATTGGTTGCTGCTTGCCGCGAACGGCCTCCTCGACGCAGCGCTCGAGGTCGTCCGAGACGCCGTCGAGCGCGGAACACACCAGGACCGGGCGCAGCCCTTCGGCGAGGCGCTCGCGTGCAATGGCGACGATCGTGTCCCAGCGAGCGCGCGTGGCGACGCTGGTGCCGCCGAACTTGCAGACGATCCAGCGGGCCGAGGCGGGATGGCTCATCGGCGACGGGTCAGGCCAGGCGCCTAGCGCGCGCGCAGCAGGTCGCGGGCGGCGGCGGCGATGTCGGACGCGGTCAGGTGGTATTTCTCGAGCAGCGCTTCCGACTTGCCCGATTCCGCGTAACGGGTCAGGCCGACGAACCGCATCGGGCAGGGTCGCTGTTGCGCGAGCAGGACGGCGATGCGGCTGCCGAGCCCGCCCTCGATGAGGTGCTCTTCGGCGACGACAAGGCCGCGGGTCTCGTTCGCCGCCGCCAGGAGCGCTTCAGCGTCGAGCGGGCGGACGGTGTGCATGTCGAGCACACGGGCTTCGACACCCTCGCCGGCGAGGGTGTCGGCGGCGTCGAGCGCCGGGGCGACTAGCAACCCGTTGGCGACAATCGTCACATCGCCGCCCTCGCGCAAGCGATTGGCGCGACCGATTTCAAAGAGCGCCGAGCCGTTGCTGTAGACGACGGGCACTTTCGGGCGCCCGACCCGCAGGTAGCACGGACCGTCCATCCGGTGCAGCGCGGGGACGGCGGCGCGGGCGGTGTATTCATCGGCGGGCACGACGACGGTGAAGCCGGGCAGCGCGCAGGCGAGCGCGACATCTTCGATGGCCATCTGCGAGGGGCCGTCTTCGCCGATGGAAATGCCGGCGTGACTGCCGACGCACTTGACCGGCAGGCCGGGCACCGCGACCGACATCCGCAATTGGTCGAAGGCGTTGCACATCAGGAAGGCGGCGAAACTGGCCAGCCAGGTGGTGCGTCCGTTCGAGGCGATGCCCGACGCGACGCCGACCAGGTTCGACTCGGCGATGCCGACATTGAAGAACCGGTCGGGGTACTTAGAGGCGAAGTATTCGGTGCGGGTGGAATTGTTTACATCGCCGTCGAGGACGATGAACGAGGCATCCACCGCACCGAGGTCGCGGAGGGCTTCGCCGAAGCCGTCTCTGGTTGCCTTTCCAAGAGGGCGCGACATCATTGCAAATCCAACGGCGAGGAAACGAGGAAACGAGGAAACAAGGATTGGGTCGAGTTCATGACGATGATTCCTCGATTTGGGTGCCGATGTACGGCGCGGCGAATTCACGCACGGCGAAGGACCGATCCCATTCCCCGGTATCTCTCTTACGCTTCAGCGCGGCGACTAAACCGTTGAGGACCGCGAGTGTCTCGCTATAGGCGTCGAGCAGTTTGGGATACCACGGACACTGTGTCGCGAGTCCGATGTCTTCCGCGTGCGCGAGGTGATTCCCGAGCTCGCCGAGAGACCCGCGCGCGATTTCGCAGTAGCGGATGTAATCGCCGATCGCGCCGCGACAGTAACCCTCGGCAATGTTGGCGCCGACTGAAATCGCGGTGCGCCGCATCTGCGATCGTAGAACTCCTTCCAAGCGGGGAAATCCCTTCGCAAACTCGTCAACCAGGGCGGCCAGACGCCTTGCTCTCTGCCAGGCCACCAGATTCTTGAAACCCGGCAAGGCCTCGTCCACGAAGGTCAGCCGACCCTCGTTTCCTTGTTTCCTTGTTTCCTGCAAGTTCAGTCTTCTCCGATTTCCTTCAATGCTACCTCTGCCTGCTCCGCGCTCAATGCTCTTCCATGCCAAGTGAAATCAGTTTCCATCAGCGACACACCTTTGCCCTTGATGGTGTGGGCGATGATGACCTGCGGGTGGCCGGAGACGCCGCGGGCGCGCTCGAAGGCGTCGAGCACTTCTTGCTGGTCGTGGCCGTCAATCTCGTCGGTGTGCCAGCCGAAGGCACGCCATTTCTCGGCGAAGGGGCGGTAGTCCATCGTGGTGAAGACGGCGCCGGTCTGCTGATACTTGTTGTGGTCCACGATGGCGGTCAGCGAGTCGAGGTGGAAGTGCGTCGCCGCCATCGCCGCTTCCCACACTTGGCCCTCCTGACACTCGCCGTCGCCGAGCATGCAGTAGACGCGCGCGTCGCGTCCGTCGAGCCGGCAGGCGAGGGCGTGCCCGATGGCGATCGACAGGCCCTGCCCGAGCGAGCCGGTCGCCGCTTCGATGCCGAGTTCCGGGTGGCGCTTCGGGTGGCCTTCGAGCGGCCAGTCGATGTCGCGCAGTTTCAGCAGCCACTCGCGCGGGAAGTAGCCCGCCTCGGCCAGCGCCGAGTACAAGCCCGGGCAGCCGTGCCCTTTCGAGAGGATGAAGCGGTCGCGGTCGGGCCAGAGGGGGTTGTGCGGGTCGTAGCGCATCACGCCGCCGAAGTACAGCGCCGTCAGCAGTTCCACCATCGAGAGCGAACTGCTCGGATGCCCGGAGCCGGCGGCGGTGGTGCACCGGATGATGTCGCGGCGCAGCTGCCGGGCAGTCGAGGCCAGGCGCGCCAGGTCGGTGGTCACGGTGTCCGTCTCGGTGGCCATGTGGGATTGCACAGGGCAGTATGGGGCGGGCTGTCGCCCTGTTTTCCCATTCTAGCGCAGCCGGGAGAAACCCCCTCTCAAAATGTGCATCGGATGGGGAAAAAGCCGCTGGTGTGGTCTGCGGGTGACACGCATGTTGCAGGATGGCATGGCGTGTCGCCGCCCCGCACACCGATGGAGAACTAGAGCACCCTGATCGGGCCGACCCGGCCCAACAATAGTGTGCAGGTCTCGACGCCTGCCTGTGGTCTTCGGACCACGGCGGGCGTTTTGCTTTTCAGGTTGATGGAGAAGCCGTGGCGAACGGATGGCGAGCGGATGACGCGCGGGCGGGACTCCACCCGGAGGCCCGGGTCGCGCTGGTGGTCGGCATCGAGCAGGCGGTGGCGTCGCTGGTCGCCACCATCCTGTCCGAAGAGGGCTATCGGACGGCGGTGGCGGCACAGATGGACGAGCAGTCCTGGCCACTGCCGGCGCCCGACTTGGTGGTGGCGCCGTTTCTCGCCAATGCCGAAGAGGCCCGGTCGCTGTGCAGCCGCATCAAGGCAAGGGTGCCGACGCCGGTGCTGGTGCTGCTGGCGGACAGTTTGGTGTTCGGGCGGGCGTCGGAGGGGCTGTCGTGGGGGGCGGATGCGGTGGTGCCCAATCCGTTTGTGCTGTCGGCGTTCCGCGATGCGCTGCAGCGGGCGCGGCAGCGCAACGCCAGCCCCGACAGCGGCGCCGTGGGCCGGGTCGAGGGGATGGTCGGGACGCACCCGCAATTGCGCGAATACTTCCGGGCCTTGCAGGCGCTCGCCACTTCAGACCTGCCCGTCGCGCTGTTCGGCGAGCACGGAACCGGGAAACTGGTCTGGGCGCAGGCGCTGCATCAGAAGAGTTTGCGGTCCCGCGGGCCGCTGATGGTGGCGAGTTGCACGAACGGGAACGGCAGCGACCCGACCGCACTTCTCTTCGGACTGCTGGGCGAACCGATCGCCGGGGCGGTGGAGCGAGTGGGCGCGGCGTTGCAGGCCGACTTGGGCACGCTGGTGGTGCGGCGCGTGCACCAGGCGCAGGACGATTTGCTGGTGCGCCTGGAGCGGCTGGTGATGGAGGGGCGCGTGCACGCGGTCGGCGCGGGCAGCGGGACGCGCGTCGATGTGCGTGTCATCGCCACCGCGACGCGCGATCTGCGCACGCTGCGCGACTTCCCGCCGCGGCTGGCGGCGCGGCTGGGGTGCGTCGCGCTTCACTTGCCGGCGCTGCGTGAGCGGGTGGAAGATATCGCCCACCTGGCCGGCCATTTCCTCGCGCTGCACGCCCGGGCGCTGCACCGACCGGTGCCGCACCTGACGCCGCCGGTGCTGGCGCGGCTGGAGCGCTACGACTGGCCGGGCAACTTGCGCGAACTCGAGACCTGTATGCGGCGCGCGCTGCTCCTGTCCGAGAACGGCGAAGTCCCCGACGAATTGGTGCACGCCCTCATCGAACGGCGATTGGCAGTCCCTCCAGAACAAGAGTCACTTGCCTACTCCACCGGGATCGCGGAGCCATGAGCTCCCGTCCCGGCCAGTACTCCACGCCGGGGGTCGGCATGCAGCCGCATGTCCCCTCGGCCTCTCCCTCACTCCTCCTGGGCGGCTCCGGTGGACCGCTCTCCACCGGAGCCCAGTGTGATCTCTCTGCTCGGCCGGCCCGCGGCGGCTTTCCTCCCCCGCGCATGCAGCGATCCGCGGGTCCGGCCGGCGGAGAGCACTGACAAATTGCATCGTGGGCCGCGGCGTGTCACGGGGCGGTGACGGCCGCGGCCCCACACCTTGGGGAACGGGGGAGGCAGGGAGGCAGGAAGGCGGGGAGGAGGACAACCGAACGATTTCATCTCTGGCCCCTCTCCGTGAGACGGGGAGGGATGCCCGAAGGGCGGGGTGAGGTGGATTGGCGGAGCGTCAGAGGACTACGCGGGGGGCGGGGCGACTTCTTCGTCCAGCAATTGGCAGAAGACATCGACGATGACGGGGTCGAACTGCGCGCCGCGCTGCCGGAGGAGTTCCGCCATCGCCTCGGCGCGGGTCAGCCGGACGCGATAGGGGCGGTCGGCCACCATCGCGCAATAGGCGTCTACGATGCCGAGAATGCGTGAGCCGCGCGGGATGGCAGCCCCCACCAGCCGGTCGGGATAGCCGCCGCCGTCGTAGTGTTCGTGGTGATGCCGCACCAGCGCCTGCACATCCCAGGGCAGCGCCAGGTCGCCGACGAACTCGGCGCCGATGACGGGGTACTGCCGCACTTGCTGCACCTCTTCGGTGGTCAGCCCGCCGCGCTTGTGGCGGATCGACTCGGGCAGTTTCGCCTTGCCAATCTGGGCGAGGTGGGCGGCGGCGAGCAGCGCCTTGCGCTCGACTTCCGGCACGCCCAGCCGGTCACACAGTTCCTGGCAATAGCCCGCGACGCGGTCGGCGTGGCCGCGCGCATAGTCATCCTCGTGCCCCAGCGCGCTGGAGAGCGCGCGGATGGTGCCCAGGTACAAATCTTCCAGGTTCTTCACGAACGAACTGTTCTGCACCGCGATGCCGATGTTGCGCGCCAGCGCGGAGATGATCGCGCGGCGCTCGCCGTTCACCGCCGCGTGGCCGGGGGCTAGGGCCACCAACGCCACGCCGACGAGCGACGCGTCCGCATACAGCGGGACGAGCAGCGCCGGCGGCCGGAAGGCGGTGCCGCGGAACAGGAACTCGAACGCGCGGTCGTCCTCGGCGCCGCGCAGCAGCAGCGGGGCGCCGAGCGCCACCAGCGCATCGAGGTCGCCGCGGCTCAAAGGCACCGGCGAGGTCGTGGCGGCGCGCGCCGGGACGGTGCACAGCGGCGCCAGCGCTATGTTGCGCGCCGGGTTCAGCAGAAAGATCGTGGTGAGCGTGCCCGACGCGGCGTGATTGAGCAATGCGCCGGCGAGTTCACTGATGCGTTCCAATTCGAAGGTGCCGCCCAGCGACTTCGCGGCCTGGTAGAGGAGCCACACCGTGTCGGAGTCGAGCGCGGCCGCGCTGTCGGTCCGCACGGTTCCGCGCGCTGCGGCAGAACGCGCTCGCGCGGTTGCGGCATTGGACGGTGCGGCGCCGAATCCCTCGGACACGCCGCTCGGTTGTCCGTCGTCCGGCGTCATGCGGGATGAATGACCGGCGGCGAGAAGGTGAGCGAGCGTTTCACAGTCTCGCCCCTCCGCATCGGAATCGGCGTGTGTGCGGCGCGTCGGTCACAGAACCCCTCCTTGGCGGCCCGTTCGGCGCGCACGGGGATTGGAGGGTTATTCCATAACGACAGGAACCGGGGAGGCGGGGAGGCAGGGAAGCAGGAACGGCGCAATCACGCGTCGTCATGACACACTGGTCACCGCCTCCCCGCCTTCCTGGTCACTGGTCAGTGCTGGTGCCCAGGGGGAGATTTGAACTCCCACGGGCTTGCGCCCACTAGCCCCTCAAGCTAGCGCGTCTACCATTTCGCCACCTGGGCAGGCGTGGGGATTGTACCAATGAGGCAGCGCGCCGCGCGCTACCCGCGGGCGAGGAAGAGGACCGAGAGGATCGCCGAGACGACAAGCCACACCGACGCCACCCAGGCCGTGATGCGCCCGATGTGCTCCTCGAAGCCGGAGCGGGTCTTGAACGCGGCGCGGGCCTGGCCGCCGATGGTGCCCATGCCCAGCAGCCCGCCGCCGCCCTCGGCGCGCGTCGTCTGCGCCAGAATGAGAAAGATCAGCAACAGCGAGATGAGCACTTGGATGGTCTGGAGGAACCACATGGGAGCAAAAGTATAGCAGACAGCGGCAGGTCACAAGGAAACGAGGAAAGAGGGATTCTTGTAGGAGCCGCATTCTTGCGGCGACGATTTTCGGTAGCGCCGGCCCCCTACGATTGATTTGTTCGTCCCATTCATGGGGCGGGCTTTGTGAGCCCGGCCCTTATAGGGCCGGGAGAGGGCGCTACGCACTTCCCCGCCTTAGCACCAACGCCACCGAGAGCGCAATCAGCGCCGCGCCGCCTAGCATCAGCAGCGTCAGCCGCTCGCCGAGGAAGGCCGAGCCGAGCGCGACGGCGACCACCGGCTCGAACAGCGCCAGGAACGCGGCGCGGCTCGCGGGCACGACGGTGAGCGCGAAGTTGAAGAGGTAATACGCCGCCACCGAACAGACCAGCGCCAGATAGAACACCGCCAGCCAGTGTCCGGTGTGCAAGCGCGCGACGGCGTTCCACGCGCCGGGGTTGGCGAGCGTGACCAACAGCAGCGCCAGCGCGCCGCTCGTCATCGACACCGCGGTCACCGTCAGCGTCGGCACGCGTTGCACCAGCCGCCGCGCCAGCAGCGCATAGATGGCGAAGCAGGCCGCGTTGGCGACGAGCGCGACGAGGCCGATGGTCATGTCGTTGCCGCGCCAAGCGACCGCGCCGTTCTGCGATTGCCCCAGCACCCAGACGCCGCCGATGCCGATGCCGAGCGCGACGACCTGCATCCACGAAAACCGCTCGTAGCGCAGCAGCCAGGCGGCGACCGCTGTGAAGACGGGAATCAGCCCGAGGATGACGATGGACGAGATGCCCGCATTCGTCTTCTGGACGCCGACATATTGCAGCCAGAAATAGATCGAGACGCCGACCTGCCCGAGCAGCACCAAGTGCCACCAGTCGGCGCGGCCGAGCGGCGTGCGCCGCAGCGCCCGCGCCGCCGGGATCAGCATCAGCGCCGACGCGATGCTGAACCGCAGCGCGGCGAGCACCAACGGCGAGATCGCCGCCTGCCCGTCGGCGCCGGGCTGCAACAAATACCGCGCCACCGGGAACGACGCGCCCCAGACGAGCGTGGCGATCCAGAGGGAGGCGTAGGCCCGGCGCGACGACGCCCGGCCCTGAACGGCCGGGCTCATGACGGCGAAACCCGGCGGGGCTTAAGCCCCGCTGTGTGCTCGGGGTCGTGAGCCCGGGGGCTTGTCTTGAGCGAAGCCGAAAGGTTTAGCCCCGGGCGCGAAACGGCCGCGGCGCGAAACAGCCGACTCACGCCGATTTCATTCGGACGCATCGGCGGAGGCGATTCACGAACCCCACCCTCCGTCCCTCCCCGCGCGCGGGGAAGGCGAAGAGGAACGCTTGGCGGCGTTCGCGGTAAGATGGCGCGGGCACACGACACCCTATCATGCCAACCGGCCACGAACTGCGCGACATCTTCCTCGCCTTCTTTGAGGAGAAAGGCCATCTCCGGCGCCCCGGCTCGTCGCTGATTCCGAGCGACCCGACGACGCTCTTCACCAGCGCCGGCATGCAGCAGTTCGTCCCCTTTTGGAAGGGCGACGCCGACCCGCCCGCCCCGCGGCTGACCACCGTGCAGAAGTGCGCCCGGGCGGGTGACCTGGAGACAGTCGGCCTGACGCCGCGCCACCTGTCGTTCTTCGAGATGCTGGGCAACTTCTCGTTCGGCGACTATTTCAAGCGCGAGGCCATCGAGTTCGCTTGGGAGTTCCTCGTCGAGCGGATGCGCATCGACCCGGCGCCGTTCTGGGTGACCATCCACCCGAGCGACGACGAGGCGGCGAAACTCTGGATGACGCTGACCAGCATCCGCGCCGAGCGCATCGTGAAGGTCGAGAGCAATTGGTGGGGGCCGGTGGGCGCAACGGGGCCGTGCGGGCCGTGTTCGGAAATCAACTATGACCTGGGGCCGGAATTCGGCTGCGGGAAGCCCGACTGCAAGCCGGAGTGCGAGAACACCCGGCCCGACGGGTCGCCGTGCGGGCGGTTCTTCGAGTTCTGGAATCTGGTCTTCCCGCAGTTCGACCGCGACCCCGACGGCGTGGACAATCCGCTTGCGCGCCGCGGCATCGACACCGGCATGGGCTTGGAGCGGCTGGCGCTGGTGATGCAGCGGGTGCCGAGCGTGTTCGACACCGACCTCTTCGCGCCGATCAACGACCTCACGCGTGATCTGCTGAAGGCGGCGAAGTCGAGCGCCGATGTGGATGTAGACCCGAAGGCGCGGCGGGCGTTCCGCGTCATCGCCGACCACGCCCGAGCGGTCACTTTCCTGCTCGCCGATGGCGTTATCCCGACCAACGAGGGCCGCGGCTATGCGTTGCGGCGCCTCATTCGCCGCGCCTATCGCTTCGGCACGCTGCTGGGCATCAAGGAGCCGTTCCTGCACCGCTATCCGGCAGTGATTGCGGAGCACTACGGCGGCTTCGCGGATTACCAGAATGTGCGTGAGCGCCGCGAGTTCGCCGAGCGCCTGCTGCATGAAGAAGAGAAACGCTTCCAGAGCACGCTCGATCAGGGCACGCAGTTGTTGGAAAAGAGCATCGCAGAAGTTAGCGCGACGAAGCAAAGCGTGTTTCCAGGCGCGGTTGTGTTTCAGTTGTACGACACCTACGGCTTCCCGGTCGAACTGACGCAAGAAATCGTTGAAGAGCGGGGATTGACGCCGGACCGGCCCGGATTCGAGGCGGCGATGCAAGAACAGCGGCAGCGGGCGAAGGCGCACGCCGCCAAGGTCTTCAAGTACGCGGACGCCAAGACTTACGCGCCCTTCGTTGGCAAGACGGAGTTCCTCGGCTACGACGCGACCGAAGGCGCCGGCAAAGTCATCGGTTTGCTAAAGGAGGGCGCGGCGGTTCAGGAGGCGACTGCGGGCGAGGAAGTCGAGGTCGTCCTCGACCACTCGCCGTACTACGGCGAGTCGGGCGGCCAGATTGGCGACACCGGCGTGTTGCAGGCGGATGGGGTGATCGCAAAGGTCACCGATACGCAGCACCCACTCGATGGTGTGACCGTCCACCGCGCCAAGATTGAAACCGGCACCCTCCGCGTTGGGCAGGACACGCGAGCGGTCGTCGACGCCGACCGGCGGCGCGGGCTGATGCGCGCGCACACGGCGACGCACCTGCTGCACTGGGCGCTGCGCACGAAGCTCGGCGTACATGTCGCGCAGGCGGGCTCGCTGGTGGACAACGACCGGCTGCGCTTCGACTTCTCGCACTTCCACGGCGTGACGCCCGACGAACTCGACGAACTCACGCTGATGATCAGCGAGCAAATCATCGCCGACCATCCGGTCACCGTGACTTTGCTGCCCTACCGCGAGGCCATCGCCAAGGGCGCGATGGCGCTCTTCGGCGAGAAGTACGGCGACACGGTGCGGATGATTGCCGTCGGTGGGGTCTCGAAGGAACTCTGCGGCGGCACGCACTGCACCGCCAGCGGCCAGATCGGCGAGTTCGTTTTCACCGGCGAGAGCGGCATCGGCTCCGGCCTGCGGCGCGTCGAGGCGCTGACCGGACTCGCCGCGGTGCGCTATCAACTTGCGCGAGCGGGCCGTGAGCGATTGGTGGCCGCGCAGCTGGCTGCGCCACCGGAGGAAGTGCCGGAACGCGTCGCGCATCTGCAAGCGCAACTGACCGAAAGCGAGCGCGCCGCGCTCGCCGCCGAAGCGAAGGCGGCGGCGCTGGCGGCACGGGGTCTGATTGACAACGCCGCGCAAGTGAACGGCGTGCGCGTCGTGGCGGGGCGGGTGCCGTCCGTCAGCGCCGAGGCGCTGCGCATGGTCGCCGACGAACTGACCCGCGCGGTCGGGTCGGGGGTCGTGGTGCTGGCGAGCGTCACCGACGGCAGCGTCCTCTTCGCCAGCGGCGTGTCGCCCGACCTGGTCAAGCGCGGCGTCCACGCCGGCACCCTCATCCGCGGCGTCGCGGCAGTGGCGGGCGGCGGCGGCGGCGGGCGGCCCGAGTTGGCGCAGGCGGGTGGCAAAGACCCGAGCCGGGTCGACGAGGCGCTCGGCAAAGTGCCCGAATTCCTGAAGCAGCAACTGAAGTGATGAGGACACGCACCTGAACCGCTCGGCAGGGTGGCTGGGGCTGACCGTCATCTCGCTGGCGGTGGCGGTCTGGGTGCTGGTGCTGCGCGGGAAAGTGGAAGAGGACAACCGCGCCGTCGCCGTCTGCCTCGACGGCACCGAGGTCGTCACGCTGGCGCGCTCGCGGGTCTTCGACGGCAGCGAAACGACCGACCGCCTGGCGGCGACGCTGCAACAACTGAAGGAAGCGGGCGCCACGGCGATTGCTCCCGCCGAGTACACCGGCGCCGACTTGATCAATGCCGGCTACGCCATCGTGGCGCCGCAGACACTGGTGACCGGTTCGGGCGAATCAGCCCTAGCGGTTCAGTTCCAAGGGCCGGATACCGCATTCTGGGCGAGGCGCGTGTGGCTCGATGTCCTGAATCGGCAAGGCATCCAGTACCGAGGTAGCCTGCCCCAAGACAGGGCGTTCCTTTTTGGAATGCCGGTTTCATGGTTCGAGGCACAGCCGTTCGCGGTGGCGCTGAGTGAACTGAAGGCGGCCCGCGCCGCGGGCATGCAAGTCTTCGCCCGTATCGGCAACCCGGCGGACCCGCAAATCAATCTGGCGCTCTTTCACCGTGCGCTTGGCGAGAGCAGCGGTGCAGTTGGTGTCATTTTCTTGCGCGATCAAGTCGCCGGCTACCCCGACCACATTCGAGAGGCGGCGGATGCGCTGCGCGCCGCCGGACTGCCGGTCTGCACGGTCGAGTTCGCCAATCAACTCGGCGAGAACGCGCTCGCCCGGGCGCTCGACGGCGCGGTGCTGCGCGTGCACAGCATCGCGGCGAACGAACTGCCGACGCTGGCGCTGCCGACCATCAACGACCGCTTCGTCCGCGCGGTGACGGAGCGCGGCATCCGCGTCTGTTATCTGCATCTGCCCGTCAGCGCGCAGACCGACCTCGCCGCCGCGACTGCCTATGTGCGCGCCATCCGCAACGCGCTCGACCGCGCCCGCGGCGTGACCGTCGGCGCGCCGCAGCCGCCGGGGCCGCTGCACCCGCCGCTGTGGGCGATTGCGGTCATCCTCATCGGCTCGGTGGCGGCGGGGAAGTATGCGCTGCGGCTGCTGGCCCCCGTGCCGCCGGGGTGGCTGCTGGCGTTGTGGCTCATCGAGGCGGGCGGGCTGGCGCTGCTGCTCTTTGTGAAACCCTGGCAAGCGCGGCAATTGGCGGCGCTGCTGGCGGCCATCGTGTTCCCGATGTTGGCGATGTTGTGGGTGGTGACCCGCCTGCCCTGGCGGCAGGCGGCGAACGCGGCGCTGGGGCGCCTGCTGGCGCGTAGTGCCGGCGGGGCGCTGCTGGCGGCGGGAACCGCCATCGTCGGCGGGATGCTGGTGGCCGGGATGATGAGCGACCGGCTGACGATGACGCGGGTGGTCCTGTTTGCGGGTGTGCGGATTTCGCAGGCGGCGCCGTTCGTGCTGATGGCGGTGGTGCTGGCGGTGAACGGCTGGGCGCAAGAGGACTCGTGGCGCCCGTATTGGCTGCGCGTCACGGCAGCGCTGCGCAGTATCGGCGAGCGGCCGCTGCTGCTGTGGCAGGCGGCCGCGGCGGTGGTGCTGCTCGGCGCGGTGGCGTTCTGGCTGGCGCGCGCCGGGCACGAGACCGGCGTCGGCGTGTCGGGTACGGAACTCAAGTTGCGCGCGCTGCTCGAGGATGTGTTCTGGGCGCGGCCGCGGCTGAAGGAAGTCTTCGTCGGACACCCGGCATTAGTGATCGGCATCGCGCTGGCGCACGGGCGCTGCAAGGGGCTGGCGAAACTCTTCCTGCTCGCCGGCGCCATCGCGCCGGCGTCCATCGTGAACACTTTCTGTCATTTGCACTCGCCGCTGGTGGTGACTTTCACGCGCACTATTCACGGCATCTGGATCGGCGTGCTGCTCGGCCTGATGGCCGTCGTCGTGCTGCACGCGCTGGACGGGGGGCGGTGGCTGTGGTCCCTGACCCCGCCTCCGGCGGGGCGGGATGCCGACGGCACCGAAGGTGCAGGTCAGGCACCCCGGGGGGCCGCCGCGGGGAGGTAGGGGGATGGATCTCGGGGCCGCGCTGGTCTTCCTGGTGTGCACGGCGCTAGTGGTGCCGGCGGCGGGGGTGCCGTTGCTCAAAGTCATCGGCGCCTTGGTCGAGAAGGACTTGTCGGTCGTCGAGGCGGCCGCCATCATCGGGCTGATCGGGACGATGGCCTATATGGCCGTCATGCATTTTGTCGGTCAGAGGTACGCCTCCTTTGTGTTGTATCTCTCCCTGATGTATGTGCCGTGGCTGTCCATGTCGGTGCTGGCGCACCTCGGAAATATCTACTTGACGCGCCGGTTCGTGACCGAGGACGAGAGCAAGTATTGGGCCAGTCTCCGCCGCGATCCGAATAACGCCGCCGCCCACGAATTCCTGGGCAAGCTGTACAAGGAGCGCGGGTTGTTCGACTCCGCCATTCATCACCTGTCGGAAGCGCTGCGGCTGATGCCCGACCAGCCCAGCGTCCGCTGGCACCTCAACGACGCCATCGCCGAGCGGGAGAAGCACCAGCGCCCGGCGGGCGCGGTGGTGCAATGCCTGCACTGCCGCCAGACGGTGACGCCGGGCCCGTTCTGTCCGCAGTGCGGCCATCCGATGGGGACCGCCGGCGAGGGGTCGCCGTTCCTCGAATTCGTCGAATGGATCGAACAGCACGGCCGGCCGTACATTTGGGGCATCGGGCTCGCCTCACTGGTGTTCGTCGCCGTCGACTTCGCATTCCCGCGCTCGTCGATCCCGTCCGCGTTGGTGTTGCTGACGGTCGGCGGCGGCATCGGGGTCCTGTATCTGGCGTGGAACGCGCAGCGTGCGCGCAAGGAACAGTGAGGAATGCGCTGCCGGTCCTGCGAGCGGGAGGTGACCGGTGACCCGGAGCGCTGCCCGCACTGCGCCGCGCCGCTCGGCGTCATAGAAATGCCGCCATTGCGCGCTGCGCCGCCCGCCGGGGGCTGGCTGCGCGACCTGGAACCGTTTCTGCAAGGCCACTGGGGTGCGCGCCATTCGGCTCGCGCGGTCGTGTGGTCGGTGCTGGCGGTCGCGGTGCCGTTCAGCCTCTTCCTCCACTATGTCTTCATCACGGCGGCGCTCGGGTGGTATCCGATGGCGGTGCTGGTGTGGCTGGGCGTGTCCTATTTGGTGTTCGTCGATGCCGAAGAGCACGGCGCCGTTGGGCTGCTCTGGGCAGCGGTGGTGTTCGCGCTCAATGTGCCGGGGCTGATTGTGTATGTCGCTTTCCGGCATGCTTGGGTGGCGCCATAACAGCAGGAGAATGGTGATTGGTGAATGGTGAATAGGGAAACACGCACTCCGCCTCGCCGCCGCCCCGCCCTCCCTGGTCACTTGTTGTTCGGGCGCGCCCAGGCAAGCAAGCGCGGAGTCAAAGGGATACACAGAGAAAGAGGAACGGATGCCGCCGCCGTGTAGAATAGGCGTCACTCCGGAAAGGGGGCCCGCAATGGGCCGCAGTTGGCGCGTGGTGGTGCTGGCAGTGATGGCGCTGGCGGTGGCATCGCCGGCGTGGGCCGTCACGCTCCGTTACAGCCCGAAGCAGGGCACGAAACTGCTGTACAACCTGTCGCTGACCGGGCGCGTCATGATGCAGTACCCGCCCGAAGTCGCCAGTTCGATGCCCGCCGGCATGGACTCGATGACGATGTCGATGACGATGGCGATGACCCAGACCGCCGAAAAGGTGGATGAGGACACCATCACCTGGCTGATCGAGACCGGCGCCTCGAAGATGACGATGAAGATGGGCACCGAGCCGGAGGAAACGCAGGACACCCCGCCGTCGCAGTCGCGGGTGAAGATGACGAGACTGGGCAAGGTGCTCGAAGTGAAGGTGCTCGGCGAACAGTCCGCGCTGCCCGGAATGGAAGAGATGAGCGGGTTGATGGACTCGCTGCCCACCATGTTTCCGGAAAAGGAAGTCAACCCCGGCGACTCGTGGACCAGCGTCATCGACCTGCCGCTGCCCGGGATGGACGAGAGCATTCACATCACGATGCAGTCCACGCTGAAGCGGATGGCGGTCTTGCGCGGGCACCAGGTGGCCGAAATCGAGACGAAATTGAGCGGCCCATTCTCGTTCACCATGGAACAGGCGCAGATTTCCGGCGCGCTGACCGGCACCCTGACCACCTATCACGATTTCGAGAAGGGCATCACGGTCGAAACGCGCGGGCCGCTGCAAATGCGGATGGAAATGTCGGGGGCGGGCGCGATGCAAATGACGCAAGCGATGGTCCTCAATCTCCAAATGCAACTGCTCGAGTAACGAAAGGGACGACCAGCGATGACGGGGCGGCGTGTTGCGGTGTGGGTGGGCGCGTGTGTGGCGGGGGCGCTGCTGGCGCCGGCGGCCTGGGCGGCGCCGGCATTCAATCCGCCGGCATCGGACTTTTTCCCGCTGCGCGAGGTGAAGGCCGGCATGACGGGCGTGGGGCGCACCGTCTTCCACGGCACGCAGATTGAGGAGTTCGGCGTCACCGTCCTCGGCGTGCTCGAGGGCTACGACCTGGGCTGGGATGTCATCCTCATTGAAGTGACCAGCGGATACCCCGTCGACCAGAAGACCGGCGTCATCGCCGGGATGAGCGGCAGTCCCATCTACTTCAACGGCAAGATTGCGGGCGCGCTGTCGCTGCGCTTCACTGCGGGCGGGGCGGTGTCGGGGAACCTGCTCGCCGGCGTCACCCCCATCGAGGAAATGGTCGCCAATGTCGAACCCAAGGCCGATGTGGCGCGCACGGCCGCACTCCGGCCGCGGTCGCCGATTCGATTGGGCGCGGAGGACCTGGCGTCCGTCCTCTACTACCCATCGGGCAATCCCGGTGTCGAGACGAGCGCCCGCACCGGCATTCTCGAGCCGATTGCGACGCCGCTGCTCGTCAGTGGCTTGGGGGAGCGGGGCGAGAAGATTTTGCAGCGCTTCTTTGACCGGATGCCGTATTCCCTGCACGTAGTCTCTGCGCCGGGCGGGCGCCGGACATTCGAGACGCCGAAAATGGAACCTGGGCAGGCGGTCGGAGTGCGCCTGGTGGGCGGTGACATCGACATCACTGCGGTCGGCACCGTCACCTATGTGAACGGCAATCACCTGCTCGCCTTTGGGCATCCGCTGATGCAACTCGGCGCCACTGATGTGCCCTTCACCGCGGCCTATGTGTACACCATCGCCCGCGACCTGAATGTGTCGTACAAGATGGCCAGCGCCGGTGAGGATGTCGGGCGGCTGACGCAGGACCGGCTGACGGC
>CAYNSX010000003.1:62529-78569 GCA_964400165.1 uncultured bacterium | reverse complement strand
GCACTTGCTGGCGCACCTTGTCGAGTTCGAGGTCGACGATGTGCTCGATTTCCACTTGCGTCAGCGGATGGAAGACGACAATCTCATCGACGCGGTTGAGGAACTCGGGCCGGAAGGTTTCTTTCACCTTCTCGAGCACGCGGGCCTTGAGGCGCTCGTACGAGTGCTCGTCGTCGGCCTGCGACTGCGCGCCGAAGCCGATGGCCTTGCCGAGATCGGTGCCGCTCGTGCCGGCGTTCGAAGTCATGATGATGACCGCGTTGCGGAAGTCGGCGATCTTGCCGTGCGCGTCGGTCAGGCGCCCGTCCTCCAGCACCTGCAACAGCAGGTTGAAGACCTCGGGGTGCGCCTTCTCGATTTCGTCGAGCAGGATGACGGAATAGGGGCGGCGGCGGACCGCTTCGGTCAATTGTCCGCCTTCCTCATAGCCGACATAACCCGGCGGCGCGCCGATCAGGCGCGAGACCGCGAAGCGCTCCATGTACTCGCTCATGTCAATGCGAACGAGCGCCTCTTCCTGGCCGAACAGGAACTCGGCCAGCGCTTTCGCCATCAGCGTTTTCCCGACCCCGGTGGGGCCCAGGAAGATGAACGAGCCGACGGGGCGGTGGGGGTCCTTCAGGCCGGCGCGGCCGCGGCGGACGGCCCGCGACACCAGCCGCACGGCCTCGTCCTGCGCCACGACGCGGCGGTGCAGGGATTGCTCCATCCGGAGCAGGCGCTGGGTCTCTTCTTCGGCCAGCCGGGTCACCGGCACGCCCGTCCAGACGGAGACGATCTCGGCGATGGTTTCGCCGTCGACGATGCCGGACTTGCTGCCGCGCATCGCCTCCCAGTCCTCTTCCAATTCGCGGACCTTCTCTTTGAGCGCGCTCACCTGCTCGCGCAGGCGGAGCAGGTTTTCCCACTCCTGCTCGCCCTTCTCGGTGCCGCTGGTGGCGGTCGCGTCCTTCAGGCGGCGCTGCGCTTCATCGAGTTGCTCGCGGTTGCGCATGATCTCGGGCGGCACCTCGGAGAGACTCAAGCGCACCTTCGACGCCGCTTCATCCATCACATCGATGGCCTTGTCGGGCAGGAAGCGGTCGGTGATGTAGCGGCTGGAGAGCCGCGCCGCCGCGGCGAGCGCTTCATCGGAGATCTGCACCTTGTGGTGCTGCTCGTAGCGCTCGCGCAGGCCCTTGAGGATGTCGATGGTTTCCTCGACGCTCGGCTCGCCGACCAGCACCGGCTGGAAGCGGCGTTCGAGCGCCGGGTCGCGCTCGATGTACTTCTTGTATTCGTTCAGCGTGGTGGCGCCGATGCACTGCAGTTCGCCGCGCGACAGCGCCGGCTTCAGGATGTTCGAGGCGTCGATGGCGCCTTCGGCGGCGCCGGCGCCGATCAGGGTGTGCAATTCGTCAATGAACAGGATGATGTCGCCCGCGCCCTTGCGGATTTCGTCGGTGACGCGCTTCATCCGCTCTTCGAACTCGCCGCGGTACTTGGTGCCCGCCACCAGGCCCGCCAAATCGAGCGAAATAACGCGCTTGTTGAACAGCGCCTCGGGCGTCTGGCGCCGGTTGATGCGCTGCGCCAGCCCTTCGGCGATGGCCGTCTTGCCAACGCCGGGCTCGCCAATCAGGCAGGGGTTATTCTTGGTGCGGCGCGACAGAATCTGGACGACCCGCTGGATTTCGCTGTGGCGCCCGACGACCGGGTCGAGCTTGCCCATCTGCGCCAGTTTCGTCAGGTCGCGGCCGAAGGTGTCGAGGACCGGCGTGGACGACCGGGCGCGCCCGCCGGTGCTGACCGTCGGCGAGCCGCCGAGTTGCTGGTGCACTTCGCGGCGGACGCGATCGAGGTCGACGCCCAGGTTGCGCAGAATCTTCGCGGCGGTGCCGGAGCCCTCACGCACCAGGCCGAGGAGCAGGTGCTCGGTGTCGACATAGTGGGGGAGCCCCAGCTTCGGGTTCAAATCCTTCGCTTCTTCGAGGGCGTATTCGAGGACGCGCTTGGCCTTCGCGCTCAAGGACATCGGCGCGTGCGGGACCGGGCGCGCATCCGCGGTGCCGGCCTGGCGCGCCACCTCGTGGCGGACGCGGCCGAGACTGACGCCGAGCCGCTCGAGCACCCGGGCGGCGACGCCTTCGCCCTCGCGGACGAGACCGAGGAGGAGATGTTCCGTGCCGACCACGCTCTGCCCGAGACGACGCGCTTCTTCCTGCGCGAAATGCACGACGCGCGTCGCGGGACTCGTGAAGCGTTTCCACATATCGTCTTCGGCCATGGTGTCTCCCTACGGCGAGTGGTGCGACGGTGGCTGCGGCTTAGTCGGCGTGCGACATGACCCCAGGCAGGGGAATCGGGACCCCTTCGCGGCTCACCAACTCGCGGTAGCATTGAGTCAGACGCAAAGTGACCCGTCCGGGTTTCCCGTTCCCAATGGAGCGGCCGTCGGCGCGGATGACCGGGATGATCTCGGCGCCGGTGCCGGTGAGGAAAACTTCGTCGGCAGTGTAGACATCGAACATCGTGAAGGGCCGCTCGCGCACCGGCAATTCGTCGGCAGACGCGAGCTCGATGATGGCCTGGCGGGTGATGCCGGGCAGGACGCCGAGGTAGAGGGGCGGCGTCAGCAGTTCGTCGTCGCGGTAGATGAAGATGTTGTCGCCGGTGCCTTCGGTGACATAGCCGTTGTGGTCGAGCAGGATGGCTTCCTGCGCGCCGGCGCGGGTCGCTTCCATCTTGGCGACGATGGAGTTCAGGTAGTTGAGCGTCTTCACATTCGGGTTGAGCGAGTCGGGCGGCGTGCGGCGGAAGGACGAGGTGATGATCTCCAGCCCCTCGTCGTAGACCTTCGCCGGGAACAGTTCGATGTCGGAGGCGATGATGACGACGGTCGCGCCCTGGCGGCACTTGCGCGGGTCGATGCCCAGGTCGCCGAAGCCGCGGCTGACGACGAGCCGGATGTAGCAGGACGCAAATTCATTGCGGGCACAGGTGCGCAGGACGGCCTCGCGCATCTCGGAGACCGGCAGCGGGATCTGCAATTGGAGGTAGTGCGCCGAGCGGTAGAGGCGCGCCAGGTGCTCGTCAAGGCGGAAGACGCGCCCGTGATAGGCGCGGATGCCCTCAAAGACGCCGTCCCCATACAGGTAGCCGTGGTCGAACACGGAGACCTTCGCCTCCGCGCTCGGCAGGTAGGCGCCATCAATGTAGACCCAGCGTTCGTTCGCCATCATCCTGCTGCCGAATCAATCATACCATAGGGAGGGCGGAAATGAACCACCTCGCTTGGAGAGCAAGCGGTCAAGGGCCGAGGCCGTCCTGTGGCGCGCCGCGGCAGGACGGCGCGGGGGCCGCGGGCGGGCGCGCCGAGGGCCCGTGCGCGCGGAGAGACACGCTTGTCTGCCCCGAGCTCCAAGGCGGCACGCGATCGCAAGTCGCAATAATGTGACTCAACCGAGGATGGGCTGTAGGGAGTGGACGCGTCCCCATGCCAGTTCGAGGAGTTCGAGGAAGCGTTCAGTCTTCTTTGCCTTTGGAAGATTCAGAACCAACTCATCCTCTCCGCTGTGGATGGGCGGGATGTGAATCTGAATTGTTTTGCTCCCGGGGCTGCGGATCACAATTCTGCGAATGTGAGGGAGGAGGGCGAGAGGGAACGCGAACTTCTTTTCAGCCACACGGCTCGCGGTGAGGTGTGCCAGAGGACCGAGAATGGGCACCAAGAACATCGCCAAGAGTACGCTGCCGATGCCGGATCCCATGTATCCCTTCAACACCAAGCGGCCCGAGACAATGCTGATTGCACCGAATCCCTTCTGCCGACCCCACTTAAACCAAACAGCGGCAGTTGCTTCTTTCGATTCAGGCCAGTAATTCTCACCCGAAACCTCGCTCGGATTGACCGGCGAAGTTGTCGCATCCAGCTTGACATGTTCGGGCGACACCAGACCGCGCCAAGCAGACCACACCCCGAAGGCTACGACACCAAGTAGCAGATGAGTTGGAAGGTGATGGTGGCCAGCTATCTTCTCAAGGAGCAGGTAGACGCCCAAGGCAATCAAGGCCAGCCCAGTAAAGAAGAAAACAATTCTAGCGATATTGCTCATGTCGGTTGCCCGCACCGACTGTCTGCCTTTCCGGACTCCTACTCCAGCGGCGCCCACAGAATCTGGATTTGGGCGCGGGTGCGGTGGTCCTTGAACCACTGCTCCACGGCCTGGGGAAAGAGTTGCGTGTCGATGAAGTCCCGCCGCAATTGGTCGCGCGCTTCATCGAAGGGGATGAGCCGCTCGGGGAAGCGCTGGTCGAGCCGGAAGATTTGGAAGCCCATCGCGGTCTGATAGACCTCGCTGGTCGCGCCGACCGCCGCCGTGCGCACCCACCCGCCGACGGAGGGCAGCAGGCGGTCAATTTCGGTGATGCCCAGTTGTCCGCCGATGTCGGCGGTGCGCTTGTCGGTGCTGAACTGCTTGGCGAGTGTGGTGAAGTTCTCGCCGGCGCGCAGTTTCGCCAGCACTTGCTGGGCGTTCGCGGAAGTGTCGAGCAGGATGTGCGAGAGTTGCACCCGCGCCGGGCGGAAGAACTGCGCGGTGTTGGCGTCATACACTTGCTTGAGTTGGTCGTCGCTCACCTTCAACTGGTCGACCAGCAGTTTCGTCAGCGTCAGTTTGATGAGCAGGCCGTGCCGGATGTTGGCCTCGCTGCGGTGCTGCGTTTTCATGAAGTTCTGGTAGCCGTCATCGCCGCCGAGTTGCGCCTTCAATTCACCGAGCGACTTGTCGATTTCCGCCGAGGTCACGGTGATAGTCTGCGCTCGCGCCTGCTGGAAGACGAGCATCTCCGTGATGAGGTCTTGGAGCACCGCAAAGCCCTGTTTGTCCACCAGTTGCGCGACCAGCGAGTCGTAGGCGATTGGCTCGCCGTTGACGGTGGCCACAACCTTCGGCGGCTGCGAGGCGTCCTGCGCGTACAGCGTGCCGATCAGGAACACGGCGGTGACGGCGATGGTTGCGCTGGCGAGGCGGACGAGGGTGCGGTGCCAGTTCATTTCAAGTCTCCTTCAGGACGCGGTCAGGCGGGGGCGGCGAGCGGTGCCCCTTCCTGTGCGACGCTGGTCATGGCGAATCTTCCCACTCGCAGGGCGGGCACGCAAGCGCCGCCGCGCCAGTTGCCGCTCAACGCCAGGTCGCGCCCGACCCGCTCGGTCGAGGCGAACGCATCTATGATGCTTTGCGTGAAGCGGAAGTTGCGCACCCCGCTCACAACTTCCCCGCGCTCGATGAGGAAGGTGCCGTCGCGGGTCAGGCCGGTGATGACGGTCTTGCGCGGGTGGACGACATTCGTGTACCAGAAGCGCGTGACCAGCAGCCCGCGCGGCGTGCCCGCAATCAGGTCGTCGAGCGAAGCGTCGCCGCCGTCCAGGAACAGGTTGAGTGGCATCGGACCCCACGGGTTCGGGGCCGGCAGCGCGTGGCCGGTGGAGGGCTTCCCGTCCTTGGCAGCGGTGGCGGTGTCGTAGACGACGCCTCGCGCCACGCCCTTCTCGATCAAAGGCAGCCGCTGCTTCGGCACGCCCTCGAAGTCGAAGGGCATCGGCGCGCCGCGGGAGTCGAAGCCGTCGTCGCGCAGCGTAATCTGCTCGCTCGTCAGTTTCTCGCCCAGGCGGTCGGTCATAAACGAGCGCCCCTCCTGCAAACTCAACGCGCCCAGCCCCATCCAGCCGAGCATTCCGACCAGGTCGGCGACGGCCGGGTCTTCGAGGACGACCACATAGTCGCCCGGGTCGAGGCGCTGCTGCTTGCGGCCGGTCACTGCCTTGCCGACGGCGCGGCGGGCGACGGCCTCGTGGTCGAGTTTTCCGATGTCGGTGCCCGTCCACTGGGCGAAGCCGGTGGAGGCGTCCGCGACGGCGACGACGCGCAGCGACGCCTGCGCCGACGGCAGATAGCCGCGCACGCCCAGCGAATTGGCGATGACGAGTTCCGTCTGCCCGGAGGCGTAGGCGCCCGCCAGCGTGCAGCCCCGCTCCTTCGCCAGCGTCACCATCTCGCCGACGACTGCGGCGCGGTCGGCGGGCGACAGCGAGGCGGTGCGCTCCGAGTAGGCCTGGACGGCTTCGTATTTCGCCGGGCCGGGCAGCGTGGTGAACTCGGGGTCTTCGGGCTGCTGGCGGGCGATGTCGGCGGCGGTCTGCACGGCGCGGCGGATGCCCTCGTCGTCGAGGCGATTGGTGGACGCCGACCCCTGCCGCTTGCTGATGATGGCGCGCACCGAGATGCTGGCGTTCTGGATCGCGGTGTTCTGGTGGATGACCGAGTTGGCGTAGCGCGTCAGATACGAGTCTTCGCGCATCACCATCACCTCGGTTTGGTCGGCCTTCGAAAGCGCCAGCGCCTGTTCGGCGATGGCGAGGCAGTCTTTCTGTCCAATCAGGAAGTCCGATTTCTTCGCGGCTGTTGCGCTCTTCGCCATCGCTGCCTCCTAGCGTCCTTCGCCGAGAATGCCCGTGCGCACGCCGCGGAAGCGGGCCGGCGCCGTGCCGTGGCCGACATGCATCGACTGCGACGGTTCGCCCTTGCCGCAGCGCAGCGTCCCCCACATCCGCCACTCGCCGCGGTTGCCGACGCCGTCGCAGGTGTTCCAGAATTCGGGCGTGATGCCCTGATAGGTGCAGTTCCGCAGCAGCCGCCCAAGCGAGCCATCCTTGATTTCGTAGCCGACTTCGGTGGCGAATTGAAAGTTGAGCCGCAGGTCGTCGATCGACCAGGACTTCGTCGTCGCCAGGAACAGCCCCCGCTTCACGCCGCGGATGAGTTCGTCGAGGGTGAAGTCGCCCGGGTTCAGGTTGATGTTGGTCATCCGGATGAGCGGCAGGCGGTTCCAGCCCGAGGCGCGCATTGAGCCGGACGAATCAGTGAGGCCGAGCCGCGGCGCGGTTTCACGAGAGGAGAGGTAGTTAGTGAAGATGCCCCGGTCGATCAGCGGGTACGCCTGGCCTGGCACGCCTTCGTCGTCGAAGGCGAAGGTGCCCAGGCCGCGGTCGCTGGTGGCATCGGCGACGATGGTGACCGCGTCGGAGCCGTAGCGGAACGCGCCGCGCTTGTCGGGTGTGAGGAAGGTGTTGCCCGCATAGGCCGCTTCCATCCCGAAGGCGCGGTCGGCCTCGGTCGGGTGGCCGCAACTCTCGTGCACCTGCAGCGCCATGTGGCTGCCGTCAATGACGAGGTCGAGGGTGTCGGTGGGGCAGGGGTCGGCGTTGACGAGCGCGACCGCCTCGCGTGCGGTCTGTTCGGCATTGCCGGGCAGGTCGGTCTCGCGCAGCACCTCGAACCCACCGAGTTGATAGACGCCCTCCCAGCGCATCGGGAAGGAGCGCTGCTGGGTTTCGCCGTTGCCGGAGGCGGTCGCCATAATGCCGCCGCCGCACTCGGTGCGGGTCTGCTCGATTTCGCTGCCTTCGCTCGAGGCGAAGAACTGATGGGTGCGAAAGGCCTGGTAGGTCGCCGACGAGGCGCGCACGCCGCCGATCTGCCGCATCAGCCGGTCGGCCTCGCGCAGGATGGCGACCTTCTCATCGAGGGCGACGGCGAACGGGTCCTCGCGGCAGGCGCTGCTCCAGCGCGCCTGCACCGGCTCGGTGGCGGCGAGGCGCACCGGGTCGTGCAGCACCTGGGCGCTGGCGCGCCCGACTTCGACCGCCCGCTGCGCGACCCGCTCGACGCCCTGGCGGCGCAGGTCGTTGCCGGAGGCGAAGCCCCAGGCGCCGTCCACCAACACGCGCACGCCGACGCCGAAGGCCTCGGCGTCGTGGCTCTCCTGCAGGGCGCCGTTACGCCAGCGCAGCGCTTGCTCGCGCCGCTCTTGCAGGCGGACATCGGCGTAATCGGCGCCGGCGGCCCGGGCGGCGTCGAGCGCCCGGCGTGCCAGGTCGAACATGGCTCTCCCAGCCCGGCCGCGTCGGATGGTCAGGCAGCAGCAGGGTTGCAGAAAGGGTTCGGCGGCAAGTGGAGCCGCCCTGCCGGGATGAGCGAAATTGGGTTCGTTTCGCAATTTCCGTTTGTTGTGGGGGCGGCGGAGCCCCTCACCCCCTTGCCCCCTCTCCGACGAGCGGAGAGGGGGAAGCCCTCTGGGGGCTTGACAGATGATTGCAGAGTGATATCATACCGATATCTCTAAAGGAGGGACCGATGGTTCAGGAACGCGTACGAGTACCGATGTCCGGGTGGCCGATGCTCTGGCTGATGTTGCTGATTATGGGGGGCTGCGGCTATGTCTTTTACTTGGGAGTCCGCGACCATGATGCGTGGCTGATCGCCGCGCCGAGCGTCGTGTTCGCGCTCACCAACCTGCTCTGGGGCGGGTTTTTCATCGTCTATCCGAACGACGCCAAGGTGCTGATCCTCTTTGGCGACTACCGCGGGACGGTGAAGGTGCCCGGCTTCCGGTGGACCAACCCGTTCATCTTGAAGCGGCGCATCTCGCTGCGCGTGCGCAACTTCGAAACGACCCGCATCAAGGTCAACGACATCGAAGGCAATCCGATTGAGATTGCCGCAGTGGTCGTCTGGCGCGTCATCGAGACCGCGGAAGCGTCATTTGCGGTCGATGACTATCAGAACTATGTGCATGTGCAGAGCGAGGCGGCGGTCCGCGGCCTAGCCGTCCACTACCCGTACGACACGCACCAAGAGGGCGTCGTGTCACTGCGCGGCAACGCGGATGAGGTCGCGGCGCGCTTGAAGACCGAACTGCAGTCGCGGCTGACCAACGCCGGTGTCGAAGTGACCGAGGCGCGCATCACGCACCTCGCCTACGCGCCCGAAATCGCCGCGGTGATGCTGCAGCGGCAAGCGGCCGGCGCCATCATCGCTGCCCGCACGCGCATCGTCGAAGGCGCGGTCGGGATGGTGGAAATGGCCCTGGACATGCTGGCGAAGAAGAATGTGGTGACGCTCGATGATGAGCGCAAGGCCGCCATGGTCAGCAACCTGCTGGTTGTCCTCTGCGGCCACCAGACGGCGCAGCCGGTGGTGAACACCGGGACGCTGTACCAATAGGAGGACCCGATGGCGCCGCGCAAGCCGTTCCTGCTGCGCATCGACCCGGCGGTGCTGGAGGCCATCCAGCGCTGGGCCGACGATGAACTGCGGAGCGTCAACGGGCACATCGAGTTCCTCTTGCGCCGGGCGTTGCAAAGCGCCGGCCGTCTGAAAGACGACGGTCGGCGGGTGACCCGATAACGCTGATCCTCGACAAGCCCGACGACCGCGGAAGGGAGATGCAAGGGCGGACGGAAGGAGCGGGTGGCGACTCGCACGGGGGCATCGGCTCCCGTGCAAGCGAGGGGAGAACGCGATGAGAGCCGGATACTGGCCATGGAGTTACGGCATTCCAGGAACGTTGATTTCGCTCTTGTACCTGGTGGCGATTATTTGGGCGTTCCTCGATCTTGCCCGGCAGTCCATCAGTCCGCTGGCGAAGGTCGTGTGGGTGCTTGCGATCCTGGTCTTCCCGCTGTTCGGGCTCATCGCCTATGTCTTGGTGGGTCGCAGAGGTGGACCAAGAGTGTAGGGCGACCCAATGAGGGCGAGAGCCGTCCGAGATCGTGAGTGGCGTCGTGGCTGACATCGCCGAGTGCGCGATGCCCGCGGACATGACAGCGGCGCGCACGCTGTTCAAGGAGTACCAGGCGGCGATCGGCGTCGATTTGTGCTTCCAGGACTTCGATGCGGAACTCGCCGGGCTGCCCGGCGACTACGCGCCGCCGCTGGGGCGGCTGCTGATCGCGCGCGTGGGGAATGACATCGCCGGTTGCATCGCGCTCCGTCCGCTGGAGCCGGGCGCCTGCGAAATGAAGCGGCTGTTTGTGCGCCCGGCGTTCCGCGGCCTCGGGCT
This sequence comes from uncultured bacterium, assembly GCA_964400165.1. GTDB lineage: Bacteria > Armatimonadota > Hebobacteria > CAYNSX01 > CAYNSX01 > CAYNSX01. The sequence goes on along the minus strand of CAYNSX010000003.1, from coordinate 68,687 downwards.
GGGGCGGCGGCTCGCCGAGGCGGTCATTGCCGCGGCCCGCGAGATCGGTTACGAACGCATGCGGCTCGACACGCTGCCGTCGATGACGGAAGCGATCGCGCTCTACCAGTCGCTCGGCTTCCAGCCCATCCCGGCCTATCGCCACAACCCCGTCGGCGGGGCCGCCTACTACGAACTGCATCTCTGATTCACGGCCCCCGTCTGTGGAATAACCGGACGAGCGGATTCGCTCATCATCAGCGGGGCGCGATGCACTGCTGTGCCCCAACCGCGGCGGGAGTCCTATGGAGTCGAGTGGGCGGCACCAGGTGGAGTCACCGAGCGGGCGGTGGCCGTCGTTGGCGGCCTTCGCGTCCGTGGCGCCCGAACACCTGCCCCGCATGCAACTCGCTTACGGGTTCGGCGTGTCGCTGCGCGCGGTGGTGCTGCTCACGGTGCTGGCGATGCTGCGCTGGGACCCCGTCATCGACATCCCGCGCCAGGCGCTCAACGACCTGACCGCGCTCACCATCGGCTACTTGCTGGTCAGCACCGGCGCGACGGCGGCCGGCCTGCGCGGCACGCGCGCCGACCTGCTCTGGACCAGTCTCGACATCCTGCTCATCACCTGGATGGTCTGGCTGACGGGCGGCCTGCGCAGCGATTACTACCTGCTCTATTACCTGCCCATCCTGCAAGCGGGCCTGGTGTTGCGACTGCGCGACGCGTTGAGCGCGGCGATCCTCGCCACGGTGTGTTACTTGTTCATCGGCACGCTCCAGCAATTCGACGCCGCAGTGCAGACGCCGGCGGTGACACGCGTCATTGCGTTTGCGGTGTCGGGGACGATGGTCGCGGCCATCATCGAAATCTCGGCGCGGCGGCTGCTGCAGTACAAGTCGCTGACCGACCAACTGGAGCGCGCGCTCAAAACCTTGAGCGCCGCCTACGAAGTCGTGAAGGCGGGCACGCCCTCGGGCGGCGTGCCGTTCGTGTGCACCACGCTCGTGGAAGCGACAGCGAAATTGGTGAACGCGCAGCGCGTCGTCTTTCTCACGCCGGGCGAAGAGCACCTCGTGGTGTCGGCGAGCGCTCCCTCCGAAGGCCATCTCACGCAGCCGCACCTGGGCGCCGGAGCAGACGCCTGGGAGTGCGCGCAATCAGCGGCGCGGCTGGGTATCGCGCCGGAGCCGCTGTTCCACGCACACGGCGACCTGCAGTGCGCGTCGTTCCCGATTGCGGTGCATAGCCGGGCGTTCGGCGTCCTGCAAGTGGTGTATCGGCCCGCGGACTCCGGCGCCGCAGACATCGAGGCGGTGGCGCAACTGGCGCACGAAGGCGCGGTGGTGCTGGAGAATGTGGCCCTGCGCGAGGAAGTGCAGCGGCTGGCGACCGAAGACTACGCCACCGGCATCTGGAACCGCCGCGAGATCGAACGGCTGCTCGGCGTCGAACTGGCGCGGGCGGCGCGCCACGGCCTGCCCTTGGCGGTGGCGATGCTCGACTTGGACGATTTCAAGTCCGTCAACGATGCGCTTGGGCACAAGGCGGGCGACGCGGCGCTGCGCGAACTCGGCGAGTTCCTGAAGGGCAGTCTGCGGGCCACCGACCTGGCCGGGCGTTTCGGCGGCGACGAGTTCCTGCTGGTCCTGCCCCATACGGATTTGCAGAGCGCGGTCATTACGACGAACCGCGTGCGCGAAGAGTGGGCGCGGCTGCGCGCGTCACTGCATGTCGACGAGCCGCAGGCGACTTTGAGCGGCGGTGTTGCCGCGCTGCGCGGCGATGAACTCACCCGTGACGAATTGGTGGACCGCGCCGACCGCGCGCTGTACGAAGCGAAGGCGCTCGGCAAGAACCGCTTGTGCGTCTGGGACGGCCGCCCAAAGCGGCACGCCCCTCAAGCGAACCGCACGCCGTAGAGGTCGCCGTATTTCGATTTGAGGTAGGCGATGTAGGGCTCGATCCGCAGCGGCCCGCCGGTAACGCGCTGCAAGAGTTCCGCGGCGGTGAACTTGCTCCCGTGCCGGTAGATGTTCTCGCGCAGCCAGGCGTGCAGCGTGCCGAACTTGCCCTGGCGGATTTCGCCGGGGATGCCCGGGTGCGCCTTCGTCGCCTGCTCGAACCAGAGCGCCGTCATGATGTTGCCGAGCGTGTAGCCCTGGAACGAGCCGCCGACCTGCCCCGCATACCAATGCACATCCTGCAAGACGCCGTCCGTGTCGTCGGGCGGCACGACGCCGAGGTCGCTGCGGTAGCGCTCGCGCCACGCCTCGGGCAAATCTCTCACTTTCAGCGTGCCTTCGAGCAACTGACACTCGAACTCGAAACGCAGAATGACATGCAGGTTGTAAGTCAGTTCATCGGCATCGGTGCGGATGAGGGACCGTTCGACTTTGTTGATGGCGCGATAGAACGCATCGAGCGGCGTCTTGCCGAGTTGCGTCGGGAAGGCCGCTTGCAGGCGCGGGTAGAAGTGCTCCCAAAATCCCCGGCTGCGCCCGACGAGATTCTCCCACAGCCGCGACTGGCTCTCGTGCACGCCGGACGAGGTGCCGCCGCCGAGGGGCGTCCCCTCGAAGGCGCGGTCAATGCCCTGCTCGTACATGGCGTGGCCGCTTTCGTGGACCGTGCTGAACAGCGCTTCGCGCAAATCGTTCTCCTTGACCCGGGTGGTGATGCGGACATCGCCGAGCGAGAACTTCGTGCAGAACGGGTGATGGGTCTTGTCTTGGCGGCCGCGGTCGAAGTCGTATCCGTACTTCGCGATGACTTCGAGCCCGAAGGCGAGTTGCTGCGCTGCCGGGAAGCGCTGGAGGACGCAGGCGTCGTCCGCGGGCGGCTGCGCGGTGACGGCCTCGATGAGCGGAACGAGTTGCGCGCGCAATTGCCCGAAGACCGCCCGCACATCGGACGCCTTCATCCCGTAGTCCGAATAGTCGATCAGCGGGTCGGCGGGGTGCTCGTAACCGGGGAAGAAATCCGCGAGCCGGCGGCTGTAGTCCAGCTGTTTCTGCAATCGGGGTTCCACCATCTTGAAGTCGTTTGCGGGCCGGGCGCGCGTCCACACATCGAAAGTTTCGGCCCCGTGTGCATAGAACTCGCCGAGGAACGCCGCCGGCACTTTGACCGCGCGCTCGTAGGCGCGGCGCGTCACGCGAATCAGACTGGCGTCATCGGACTCGAACGGGAGACTCTCCTCGTACGAACGCAGGCCGTCGAGCAGCGTGCCGACCGCCGGGTCGGTGAGCCGCTCGTGCGCCAGGCGGGCGAGCGTGGCCGTCTGGCGGGCGCGCGCCGGCGCGCCGCCCGGCGGCATATAGGTGGCCTGGTCCCAATTGAGGAGCGAGCCGGCCATCTCCAGGTCGCTCGCTTCGAGGAGCCGCGCCTTCAACTGGTCGAGTTGTTCGTTCACGCTGCCTCCGCGTGCGTCACTCGCCCGCCATAATCCCGACGCGCACTTTGCGGAAACGGGCGGGCGCAGCGCCGTGGCCGACATGCACCGATTGCATCGGCTCGCCCTTGCCGCAAGTCAGCACGCCCCACATCGTCCACTCGCTCTGTTTGCCGACGCCATCGCACGACCCCCAGAAATTGGGCGTGATGCCCTGGTAAGTACTGTTGCGCAGCAACCGCCCGAGCGAGCCGTCGGTGATTTCGTAGCCGGCCTCGGTGGCAAATTGGAAGTTGAGCCGGACATCATCGATCGACCACGACTTCGTCGTTTTCAAGTAGAGGCCGCGCTTGACGCCGCGGATGAGTTCGTCGAGGGTGAAATCGCCCGGCTGCAGGTTGATGTTGGTCATGCGAATCAGCGGCAGGCGGTTCCACCCGGACGCCCGCATTGCGCCCGACGACGACGGCAGCCCCAGTTGCGCGGCGATCTCGCGCGACGACTGGTAATTGGCGAAGATGCCGCGGTCGATGAGCGGATACGACTGCGCGGGCACGCCTTCATCGTCGAAGGCCATCGTGCCGAGGCCGTGCGGGCTGGCGCCGTCGGCGACGATGGTGACGGCATCGGAGCCGTAGCGGAAGGCGCCGCGCTTGTCGGGCGTCAGGAAAGTGTTGCCGGCGAACGAGGCCTCGAGGCCGAAGGCGCGGTCGCCCTCGGTCGGGTGGCCGCAACTCTCGTGCACTTGGAGCGCGACTTGGCTCGACTCGAGGACGATGTCCCATTCGCCCGATGGGCACGGGTCAGCAGTGACGAGCGCGACGCACTCCTGGGCGGTCTCTTCGGCGTGGCCGGGCAGGTCGAGGCCGCGGATGACCTCGAAGCCGGCGAGTTGGTGCAGCCCTTCGAGCGAGGCGGGGTAGGAGCGCGTCTGCACTTCGCCGTTGCCGGTGGCGGTCAGTTCCATCCCGCCGCCGCATTCAGTCCGGGTCTGCTCGATCTCGCTGCCCTCGCTCGACGCGAACCACTGCTGGGTGCGGAAGGCGTTGTAGAAGCACTCGGCGACGCGAATGCCCGGGTTCTGTTGCGCCAGCCGGGTGGCTTCGATCAGGATGCGCGACTTTTCGTCCATCGCGACCGCGAACGGGTCTTCGCGCAGCGTCGATTCCCAGCGCTGCGTGACCGGCGTCACCGGCGCCAGCGTCACCGGCTGCGCCTGGATGCGGGCGCTGGCGCGCGCAATCTGCACCGCCAGGTCGGCGGTGCGGTCGAGTTCCTCCGGGGTCAGATTGTTGCTCGAGGCGAAACCCCAGCCGCCGTCCACCAGCACGCGCACGCCGAAGCCGCCGCTTTCGTCCACATCGACGGCGTCCACGGTCTGGTTCTTGACATGCACGGCCTCGTGCGCCGAACGGATGACGCGCACATCGGCATAGACTGCGCCGTGCCGGCGGGCGCGGTCGAGCGCCCGGCGTGCCAGGTCGAACATGGGGGTCTCCTCGCCTGCCCTCGGGGCACAGTTTCCATCTGCGTGACCCATCAACCTTCCGCGTTGGACGCCCTCACCCGGCCTTCGGCCACCCTCTCCCGTTTGGGAGAGGGACAACGCGTCATCTGTCCCATTGAAGTCTCCCCTCTCCGTGAGACGGAGTGGGGCTGGGGGTGAGGTCGGTGCGCGGTCCGTCTGCGTGCCCGGCACTGAAGTGCCGGGCTCAACACAAGGGAAGTCCCTTCGGGACTGATAGGGGGAAGTTTTCCCCCCTCCCCCCGCCGGGGGGGAGGGGATGGGGGAGGGGACGGATCGCATTACGATCGACCCTCTCCCCGCCCTTCGGTCACCCCTCTCCCAAGTACTTGGGAGAGGGGACGGGGGAGAGGGTTAACTACGCGTCGCGCAATGCACCCGATACCCGCTCTGCTTCTCGGTCTCGGCGCATTTGCCGAAGACTTCCGCGCAACGGGCGGCGAGCGTCTGCGCGCCCTGCTTGGTGCGGGCGACGAAATACAGCCGGCCGCCGGGCCGCAGGACGGCGTGCGCCTCGCGCATCAACGCCAGCACGACCTCGCGTCCGGCGCGGATCGGCGGGTTCATCACGACGACATCGAAGGCGACGCCGGACACGGGGGCTGTCCCTTCGCCGAGGTGCACCGCCGCGTTCGTGATGGCATTGAGCGCCAGGTTCTGGGTCGCCAGTTCGACCGCGCGCGGGTTGCGGTCCACCAAGTGCACGCGGCCCTGCGGCGCCAGGCGCGCGGCGACGATGCCCAGCGCCCCATAGCCGCAGCCCAGGTCGAGCACGGCGTCGGCAGGCGCAATCTGCATCGTCTGCGCCAGCAACAGTGTGCCCGGGTCAATGTGCTGACGAGAGAAGACGCCGCGGTCGGTGACGAAGCGCAACTCGTGCCCTCGAATCGCGATCGCAAATTCTCGCACCGCGTGGTCGGGCGGCGGGTTATCGAAGTAGTGCGACACGGCGGCTAGGGCAGCTCGGTGAGGCGCGCCAGACGGCGCGCGGCGAAGGCGGCGTCGCGGCCGGCGCTCGGCGTGAAGAGCACGAGCAATTCCTGCGTCGCGCGCGGCGCCAATCGCACGACATCCCGCATCACATAGCCGTGAATGCCAAAGCCGGTTCCGCCATCAAATAGGAGCAGTTTCCACTCGTCGTCGCCGCTGGTGATGGTGAGGCAGTGTCCCGATGCCGGGTTTTCCAGCACCGCCCACCCGCTCGTCAGCCCATAGCCGGCATCGAAGGCGCCGGCGGTGCGGTGGCGGATGCGGTCGTCT
>CAYNSX010000003.1:0-62519 GCA_964400165.1 uncultured bacterium | reverse complement strand
ACATACGCGCGCGTGCCTTCAATCGTGCCGCCAACGGCGGGGAAGCATTCCACAATGGGCCCGACCACCGGCCAATGCCCATCTGTCAGGTTGATGAGCCGGTAGACGAGCGCCAAGGTCTCGCCGCCGGCCGGAAGCAAGTACTCCACTTCGACGCGCAGGCCGCGGCAGGACTTATGCTCCAGCTCCGCTCCCAGACACAGCCCGCCCCACGGGATGCCCTGCGCGCCGCGCCGCGTGACTTCTTCGGCGTCGAATGCCTGGTTTTGCAGCGGCCAATCGCCCCATTCGCCGAGGTTCACGGCGATGCCGCCGAACCACGGGTTGCGCCAGCCCCAGGCGCGGCCCGTGGGATATGCGGTGTCCAGGTGACTGGCTCCAAGCGCCTCAAACGCGGTGACGCTCGCCTGAAAGCCGGGCGACACGCGGACGCGCGCCCGGCCGCTATCGAGCCAATGCGAGTCGCCGTCGTGTGAAATGCGAACCGGATGCGCAGCATCGCCCGTTCGCCAGACGGGGAGTTCCAGGTCTTCGGTGAACAGCGGAGTGGTGACGCTCGCCGGCAAGAGCACGACGCCCGGCGCGCCAGTCCCCTCGACATGCAGCGCCGTCTCGTGCGGCGCGGTGCGCGTCACGCCTGCCAGCGCCACCACCGGCGGATCGCATTGCAGGCCGTCGGGCGGAGTGAAGGCGAGCGTCCCGTCGAGCGGCTGCTCGCGGCGGTTGTGCACGACGACCGGGAACCGCCATTCGCTGGTGGCGGTGGCGGGCACCGGCATGCCGGTTGTCACTTCGAAGACGGGCGCGGGGTCGGGCGCAGCGCCCAATGCATAGAGGCGTTCGTGGAGGCGGGCGATCACGCGGTGGTCGCCAGGGCAGAGCGCCAGGTGGAGCGGGCGAGTGCGCGCGACGGTCGCTTCCGGGTGGTCGGGCGTGCGCAGCGTCACGCGCCCAGGCGTGCACTCGGTGGCGTCATCGAAAAGCCAGGCCAGTACCGTGCCCCGCCGGTCGCCCCATGCGAACCATCCTTGCGCGTAGGCATCCGGCTCGCGCGGCAAGTCGCTCTCACCGCCGGGGAAGTCCACGATGGGCGAGCCGCGCCGCGAGACGACGCCCTCGCGCAGCGGCGCCCACAGCGCCCGCTGCCCCGGCGCGGATTCCCACCCGCGCCGCAGCGTCTGGTGCACCAGCACTTCTTCACCCGGCGCGGCGCCGAGGACGGTGCAATCAATGCGCACGAACGGCTCGGCGCCGAGGGTGTAGCGGCAGACGAGCCGTGTCTCGGGTCGGCTGCGACCGGCGATGTCGAACTCGGCCCACGCGGTGCGGTCGTCCGTGCCGACGCGGACGACCGGCGCCGGCAGGTTTTCCGGATCGTCGAACGGCGGCCCGGCGGCGGGGAAGGGGAAGAAGAGCGCCGCTTCGCCGGTCACGGCGTCCTCGAGCCGGAAGCCGGAGCGTTCCCAGCGCCCGCCGGCGTGGTGATTCTCGAGGTGCAGCCAGTCATTGCGCAGCGAGGCGCGCTCTTCGTCGAGCGAGACCGTCGGCTGGTCGGGCAGCGAAGAGTGGAATGGGAGCGGGAAGCGCCGCGTGGAGACCTCGCCCGCCGGCCGCTGCCAGCGCAGCCGCGGCCGCAGCACATAGCCGCCCGGCGCCTCGGCGCGCAGCGTGACCCGCACACTCACCCGGCCGCGCGGCGGCAGCGTGATGTTGGTGTGCGTCGGGGAGAGGTGAACCGACTCCGACGAGGGCAGCTCCACGACACCAGTAAGCGGCTCGTCGAGGTGATTCAGAATGACCAGGTCGCGTTCCACGGTTGTGCCGGGACGCGCCGGCGCCGGCGGCAGCGCCCACTCGATGTCGACGGGCTGCTGAATGGTGAACCCGGTGCGCAAGGTGAGCGCCTGATCGCCGATGACCGCGCGGGTGGTCAGCGCATAGCCGCGGCGGCCGGGCGGCGTGGCGGGCGCCTCCGGATTCGGCGTGATGTCGTACGAGAGTGTCCGCGTGTCGCCGAGCGTGAACGATTCGACGGCGCTGAAGGTCGCGCCTTCATCCCCCTCGATGAACAGCGTGACGGGGACCGGCGCCGGGCCCGCATTGCGCAAGCGCACTTCGAATCGCTGTGCGACGCCGCCGGTGAGTTCCTCTTTGCCGAGCACGCAGGCGATGGCGATGCGGCTGTCCTCGTATGCGGTCAGGCCGTCGGAGCGCGGGTCGGCGATGACTTCGATGACCTCGCCGTCAGCATGCCAGCGATAGCGGAAAGCGGGCACGCCCTCCCACTTCTCGTCGTCGGGCTTGACCTCGATGGAGCGGTCGAAAGTGTCATACCACGGGTGCCGGTTGAAGAATCCCTGCGCGCCCGAGAGCCGCAGCACTTGCGGCAGGTAACTGCGCATCTCAACGCTGGACTCGGGAATCCAAAAGAAGCCGGTGCGTTTGTAGAGCGGCACCGCCTTCAGGTTGCCTGCCCAGGTGCCGAGTTCCATGCGCTCGAACCCGCGGGCGAGGGCGATTTCGAGAAACTTCATCTGAAACGCTTTGCCGATGCCTTTGCCGTGATAGGCCGGGTGGACATTGATGAAATCGCCGATGAGCGCCTTGCGGTCGGGCGAGGCCTTCACTTTCCAATAGCCGACAATCTGGTGATCGTCTTCGGCGACCATGAAGGCCTCATATGTTTCGCGGCCTTCGCGCTCGCGCACCTTGTCGGCCGAGACGGGCGCGCCGCCGGTCAGCCCGCCGGGCCAAGCCGCATCACTGGCGCGCCACAGGTCGGCGATGCCGCCAGCGTCGTCAGGGTGATAGTCGCGGATGCGGATGGCCATAGGGACTCCGGCGGTGGGCAGCAGGCAGACGGCAGAAAGTGTTCAGAAACACAGAGCCGAGCACGGGACCGCGGGGATTACAGGCGGGGGCGCTGGCTGCCGCGGGGGTCAGGGCGCCGCGGTCGCGGGCGGCCAAAGCGCTGCGGACTGCGGGGCTCACTCATGCCGGCCTCTCTCACGCGGAGCATAGCACCGCCCGCGCAGGGCGGCAAGGAAATCGTGTGTGTTGCGACGCAGCGCGCGTTCAGCGCGACTGCAGCATCTGCCGCAGACAAGTGACGCAAATCCAGACCAGTTCGCCCTCGAATTCGGCGCGCAGCAGCAGCCGCTGGCTGCTGACAATCGAGCAGCGGAAGCAAAAGGTGCGCTCCTTCGGTTCCGAGGGTTCCGTCGTCTGCGCGTCGGCCATGGGCGCAGAGTTCGGCGGGCGGGCCCGCTGTTCCTGCGCTGTTACCATGTGGGCACCCAGGGCGACCCGGCATTAAGCGCTCTATCTGCATGCAGCTCTGAGTCTGCCCCAGAAGTGCTTGAATGAGCTCGAACGGTTCAAAGCGCAACCAGGATCAAACTTTGGCGCCATCATTCTCGCGAATTCAATCTTGTTGATTGCGACTCCCTTGCCGAAATTCTTCTGCCAAAGAGTTTTGAGCATTCCTTCCGCGCTGACCAAGCCCGTCTCGCTCGACGCGCCGTATTCCGATTTCGTCAACACGGCATTGATTCCAGCTTCGTCGGCCAAAAACCAAGCCTCCAATTCTCTAATCGCAATGCAGATGTGCAAATATCTCTGATTGATCGGCCGTTTGGCCTCCAGCTGAACATGCGCGTCAAACTCTCCCAGCACCTCGGTTGGACATCGACTGTCGTTTCTGTCGACCAGAATGAACCCAGCACGGTAATGAAGATTCTTGAAGGATTCCAACAGTGTCGGAGTGCTTTCGATTAACTTTGCGCGACTCTTCATGTTGCGAATGTCAAATTGAAATCGCCGGAAGTGTTTATGGAGCACTTTGTTCCAGAAATCCCTGTCAGACGGACCTTCCACGCCTACGCCGATCGTCATGGGTTGGCCCCGAGGACCCCCTGGATCCACAGTTCACCCAACTGAAAATGCTTCTTAAAACTCTGAATCATTTTGAGGCTTGATGCAACGCGAATCTGGGTGAAACCTTCGAGCTTGTCGCACAGGAATACTTCTTCTGGAGATAATTGGTCGAGAAAAGAGGGATTATGAGTGGCCACTATGAATTGCCTATGTTGGCTTGCTTCCCTGAAAAGATTGACAACATGATCATAGAGATGGGGATGCAGCCCGTTTTCTGGTTCTTCGACTGCCACCAAAGCTGAATAGCGCGACGACCAGGTGGTGATCACTAGGAGTGTCAGGAGCCTGATTGTGCCATCAGAAACAGATGATGGATTGATTGCCCCACGGATCTTATCTTCAAGAACTTGAAACGCCCATTTGGTTTCCACGGGCAGTTGTCTTGTTCGAATCCCTTTGAAACCCGGGACTACACCTCTCAAACCGTGCAAGATGGCCTGGAGATGCACGGAATTCTCTTTCTCAATTCGATGCAGAATTACCGCCAGATTTTCTCCAGCTGGTCCCAATTCCACATCGCCCGTTTCCTTCGATGGCTGTCTCGCGACAGACGGGCTGACATTGTAGAATCGCCAACTCTCAATTTCTCTGCGCAAAAGTGTAGGTGGTGTGCCAAAGAATCCTTTCCCAAGAGCGAGCCTTGTGCTTTCAGGCTCATCAATGGCTATCTTCCCAGGAAAGTAGTCCGGTCGCGTTGGATCTTTGATCTCAATAAACTTTTCGTCCCGCGCGAGTAGATACTCTTGCTTCCGGCTCGTGTTCTTATCTTTCGACTCCGCGGTGAAAACTTCGGATTCGATCACTGGGATGCCGTCTTCTGATCGAAGATCAAGTTTGACTTCATATGTGAACGACATCGAATGCCAGCGGCCGATAGCAAAGGGGACAGAACGCGACCTGCGCCCTAAGGTCCCGCTTGGGGTGCCAATGATCTTGAATCGAACGGGCTTTGGATCGGTCCGCTGACGAAGAATCTTATTCCTTACTTCTGCGCCACCACCGAGCTCGTTGACTGCGTATTCAACATTCTGGTTGACGCAGTCTTGTACAAACCGGAGCGCGGAGATGAGATTCGATTTGCCGGACGAGTTCGCGCCAACCAGAAAGTTCAAGTCAGTGAATTGGAGACTGACTCCTGGTGTCCCGAAACTCTTAAATCCCTCGATTTCCAGACGGTGGATCATCTGAGAGCAGCATACAACTTACAGCGTTCGCATTCCTAGTGGACAAGAGATGGGGCGGATCCGACTGGGTCTCTCGGGCCGCTCGGGGAGGTTGCGTTGACACCGGCCGTTCCGCATTCCACAATCGCGCTTGCTGGGAGACGAGGAACGAAAGTATGCGCCCCTGCCCCCGATGCGGTTCCGACAACCCCGACGACAGCCGCTTTTGCCATCAGTGCGGCCTGGCGCTCGGCGACCCGCCGCCCCCGCCCGACGAAGAGGAGACGATGCTGCTCCGCTTCTTGAGCGCCGAGACGCACGCCCCGCCGGGGACCGCGCGTGTCTGGCTCATCGACCCGCAGGGCGAGCAGGTGGACAACATCGTGGACCTCGGCGACCTGACGATCGTTGGGCGGCGGCGGGGCTGTCACATCGTCCTGCCCGACAACGCCGTCTCGCGCCAGCACGCCCGCATCCGCCGCGAGGGCGACCGCTACTTCATTGCCGATGAGGGCAGCACCAACGGCACCCTCCTCAATGACGAGCCGCTCATCAAAGAGGAGCCGTTGCAAGACCGCGATGAAATCTGCATCGGCACCTACAAGCTCATCTTCCGGGTGACTTAGCCGGTGCCGGCGTTCCTCGCCTTCCTCGGGTCGGGACTCGTTTCGCTGCTGGTGTGCCGCGGCGTCCTGACTCGCTGGGGTGCGTTTCGGTCCGGTGAAGTGAAAGAGGGGAAGGACCGCCCCGGGCGCACCGGACGCAAGAAGCCGCTCGGCGGCGGCGTCGGCATCATCGCCGGGCTGGCGGTGGGCCTCGGCATCGTGCTGGCGTTTCAACGGGATGACATCGACGGCGCCACCGCGTTGCTGGTGATCTTGGTCGCTGGCGGGTTCGGCGCGCTCGGGCTGCTCGACGATCTCGGCAAGACGCGCGGACAGGGCCTGCAGGAGCGCGAGAAACTCCTCGGCCAGGCCGTCCTCGGCCTGATGATCGGGCTGCTGCTGTACCTGCGTTTCGATGTCGGGACAGTGTATATCCCAGTGTTCGATGTCGAAGTCGCGCTCGGTTATGGCTATGTGATTTTCGCCGCGCTCGTGCTGATCGGGACGGCGAACGCGGTCAACCTGACCGACGGCGTGGATGGGCTGGCGGGCAGTCTGCTGGTGCTCGCCGCGCTCACCTACGCCGTCCTGACGGGCGTCCATTCCGGGTCACTGTCTGTGCCCATCGGCGTCAGTCTCGCCGGCGCCACGCTCGGATTCCTCTTCTACAACCGGCCACCCGCCCGGCTGCTGATGGGTGACACCGGCGCCATGGGGGCGGGCGCGACGCTGGCCATACTGGCGCTGCTCACCAAAACTGAATGGCTGCTCGTGCTCATCGGCGGGATGTTCGTCGTCGACACGCTGTCGGTGATCATTCAGACGGGGATGGTGCGCGCTGGGCGGCGGGTGGTGCAGGTGCTGCGGCACCGCACTGGCGAGGTCTTCCGTCCGTTCTTCGTCGCACCGGTGCATCATCACTTCCAGTGGATGGGCTGGCCCGACGAGCAAGTGCTGGTGTTGTTCCTGGGCGGCGGGTTGGCGTTTTCGGTGCTGGCGGGACTGTCGCTGTTGAGCCACGACATCTGGATCACCGGGGTTGTGGTGATGGCGGCGTTTCTGTTCTGGGCGGGGCTGACGAAGGCGCGGCGCGTCTACTACTTCCTCGGCACGGGCGACGATAGTGACCGCATCTGGGTGTATCAGGGACTGCCGCTCGGCGTCCTGGGGCGGCCGCTCTACGCGCCGGCGCGTGAGACCGACCTGACGCTCGCCGACCTGACCAACATGGCGAGCGAATCGCTCCTGTGGCGCGCGCTGGGCGAGTTCGAGGTGCGCCTGCTGCTCGGCAAGATTCACGCCGAGCGGCGCAACCTCGACGCCGCCTTGCGCGAATGGGAGGCGGTGCCGCTGCGCAACCTGGTGCTGCGCGAACAGGTGGTATGGGAACTGGGGCGGATGTATGTCGCCCGCGGCGACCTGATCAAGGCCATCCAGTTGTGGGAGCGGGTGCCGAAGAGCAAGGCCGACGCCATCGCCGGCCTGCGCGAGACGCTGGGCGATGTGAAGCTGCGGCTGGTGTCGCTGGCGCGCCGCTCGCATCAACAGGCGCTGCGCGCCGCCCAGACGCAGGCGCGGCGCTCCGATTTCGCCATTCAGGCGAACGATGTCCACCGCCGCTTGCAGGAGGCCTACCGGCTGAACGAACAGGCGCTCGACCTGCTCGCCATCGAGCGGCGGCGGCTGCCCGCGGCCTTCAATGCCGTGCAACGCGAGGACTATGAGAAGGCGCGCGGGACGCTCAACCGGATGGAGCGCGACATCAAGATGCGCTTGGCGCGCCTCGATGACGCGCTGCGGCGCTGGGGCGGCGAGCATCCGCTGCTGCCCGGCACGCCCGCGTCGCTGGCGGCGGCGCCGCGCGATTTGGTGGTCCGCACGCGCGAGGCGTGCCGCGACCTCGGCATCGCGCCCGACGAATTGAGCCAGGCGCTCGGGCGCAAGAAAGGGCAGGAGCCGCTGGTCTACGAACAGACGATCGAGCCGACGCCGTCGCGCAACCGGCTGTTCCGCTTGCAGGTGGGGTGGGGCGATGAGCCGCCCGTCGGCGTGGTGGTCAAGCAATACGAAGAAGAGCGGGTCAAGTTTTCGACGGCCTGCTATCGCCGCGAGCAGGGCATTCTGACATTACTCGGGCGGTTCAGCGCCCCGGTGCCGAAAGTGCTGGGCGGCCTTGAGGGCGTCGAGCGGTCGCTGTTGTTCCTCGAAGACTTGGGCGAGGACACGCTGTCGGACCGCCTGGCGCAGGCGACGCCCGCCGAGCGCCGCGTCATGATGGACTTGTGTCTGGCGGCGCTGGTGGATCTGCATCGCCGGGCGAACGCGCACCTCTCGGAGTTGAGCCGCGAAGTCGAGAAGGTGCACAAGGAGCGCCTGACGCCGCAGTATTACCGCGACACGCTCCGCATCGCCGCCCGCCGCGTCCTGCGCTTCCAGGGGCGGGAGGAGGACGCGCTGCTCGGCGAGTTCACTGCTGCGGCGGGGCCGCTGATCGACATCCTGGCGCAAGCGCCGCGCACCTTCATTCACAACGAGTTCATCCCGCGCAATCTGCTGTTCCACGACGACGGCGTCCACGCCGTGGACTTCGAACAGGCGACGCTCGGCCCACGCGAAATCGATTACGCCACGCTACTGCACTCGCCCGAAGCCGACCTCGACCCGGCCGCCATCGACGAATTGCTCGCCGCGCATCAGGATCCGGAGATTGACGGCACGGTCTTCGCCGCCGCCAATGTCTTCAAGAGTTTGTTCTACGCCGGCTCGGCCGCGCACTTCTTCGAGAAGTTCGCCGATGACGACGCCAAGCGGCGCTGCTGGTGGTACTTGCGGGATGCGGCCGAGTCCGCCGCGGAGTCAGTGGCGCTGCGCAGCGTGGCGGAGTCACTGAAGGCGCTGGCGGAGCCGCCGGTCGGCGTCGCCGACGCCGGCCCCTAGACGCGCGCCGGCATCCGTCGGACGCGCGCCACCAGTCGCGGGACGACCTCGAGGACGCGGTCGATGTCGGTGGCGGCCGTCACGCGCCCAAGCGTCAGCCGCAGCGATCCGCGCGCCAGCGCCCGCTCTTGTCCGCAAGCGAGCAGCACATGGCTCGGTTCGAGCGACCCCGAAGTGCATGCAGACCCCGAGGACGCGGCGATGCCTTCGAGGTCGAGCGCGATGAGCAGCGACTCGGCGTCCACACCTTCGAATGAGACATTCACATTGTTGGCAAGCCGCTCGGTCG
The DNA here is from genome assembly GCA_964400165.1 of uncultured bacterium. Taxonomy (GTDB): domain Bacteria; phylum Armatimonadota; class Hebobacteria; order CAYNSX01; family CAYNSX01; genus CAYNSX01. Next base: position 53,589 of record CAYNSX010000003.1, on the reverse strand, counting down.
GGTGTCCGTTCAGATGCGTGCCCGGCACGCTGCGCAACAGGCCGGCAGTCAGGCGGTCGCGGAGCGGCAGCAGGCGCGCCGCATCAGCGGTCATCTCGGTGCGCGCGATGTCGGCGGCGGCGCCGAGGCCGGCGATGGCAGGCACATTCTCCGTGCCCGAGCGCAGCCCGTGTTCGTGCCCGCCGCCGTGGAACAGCGGCGCGCAGCGGACACCGCGTCGCACCCACAGCCCGGCGCCCCCCTTCGGGCCATAAAACTTGTGGCCGGCGCAAGCGACCGCGTCGACTGGCAGCGCCCGCACATCCACCGGCAGATGGCCGACGGTCTGCACCGCATCCGTGAAGAAAAGTACGCCGCGGGCGCGGCACAGCGCGCCGAGTTCCACGATGGGCTGCACCGTGCCGATTTCATTATTGGCGTGCATTACGGACACGAGAGCGGTGTCGTCGGTCAGCGCCGCGGCCAGTTGTTCGGGAGCGACGCGGCCGAAGCGGTCCACCGGCAGGTAGGTGACGCGCCAGCCGTCGCGTTCGAGCGCCTGGTGCGTGTGCAAGACGGCGTGGTGTTCGATCGGGGTGCTGATGAGTTGACGGCCGCGGCGCGCATTCGCTTCCGCGATGCCACGGATAGCGAGCGCGCACGATTCGGAGCCGCTGGCGGTGAAGTACACCTCTTCGGGGTCGGCGTTGAGCAACGCGGCGACTTGTGCACGCGCTGTTTCGCGCAACGCCTTCGCGGCGCGGCCCCAGGTGTGCAGACTGGACGGGTTGCCGAACGCGGACTCGATGACGCCCGCCATGACAGCGGCGACACGCGGGTCGAGCGGGGTGGTGGCAGCGTGGTCGAGGTAGAGCGGGTCTGTCACCGCGGGGCGGTGGAGGAATCCGTGGGCGTCGTGCCGAGCGCTTCATCGACGATTTCTTTGGCAAGCGTCTCGTCGAGCGACCCCTCGACTTTGCGGATGATGCCCAAATCCTTGTCGAGCGTGATGGTGGTCGGCCAGGCGTTGGCGCCGAAGGCCATCGCCACTTTGGAGCCCTTGTCGAGCACGACGGGGATTTGCAACTTGGATGCTTTCAAATACCGGTTCACCACATCCCAATTGTTGTCGATGGAGATGAAGAGGAATTGCATGTCGCCTTTGTGCGCCTGCTGCATCTTCGCCAGCATCGGCAGTTCCTGCAGGCACGGCCCGCACCAAGTCGCCCAGAAATTGATGAACACCGGCTTGCCCTTGAATGTGGCGAGCGTGACCGTCGAGCCGTCCGCCGCCGGCAGCGTGAAGTCCGGCGCGGTCTGCCGGGGAACCGGCTTGCCACCGCTGCCGGCGCTCGGGCGGAAGCCGTAATAGCCGACGAGGCCGAGGCCGACGACCGCAAACACCACCCACAAGAAGGTCATCGGGCCGGTGGTGCGCGGGGCGGGGATTTGCGGCTGTTCGTCTGCCATTTCGTCCTTCCGCGAGGCACGCTGCGCCCGTTCGGCGCGCGTCCGTCGGGTATCATAGGTGCGCCGGGGCGACGGGTCAACGCGACCGGGCGCCGGTCACTCCCTCTGACGCGCAGGCCGCCCGATGGGTTCCCTGTCCGACCAACCGCCGCCCACGCCGTCCGCCAACCGCCTGGTTTTCCTTGGAACCGGCGGCGCCCGCTTTATGCTCGCCTATCAGCACCTCGCCACCGCCGGCCTGTGGGCGGAACTCGAAGGTCAACGATTGAGCATCGACCCGGGCCCGGGTGCGCTGGTGCATGCCGTCCGGCGGCGCCTCGACCCGACGCTGCTCGACGGCATCCTGCTCACGCACCAGCACCTCGACCACTCCGCCGATGTCAATGCGCTCATCGAGGCGATGACACTTGGCGGCTCGCGCAAGCGCGGGGCGCTCTTCTGTCCGGGCGACGCGCTGGCGCCCGACGGCGCGGTGCTGCACTACTTGCGCGAGCACCCGGCGCAAGTCGTGACGCTGGAAGCGGCGTCCGACTATGCGCTCGGCGCGCTGCGCTTCAGCACGACGGCCGCGCACAAACACGGCGTCGAGACTTACGGTGTGCGATTTCACACGCGCGACGGGACCGTCGGGCTGCTCACCGACACGGCGGCGTTCGACGGACTCGCCGACCAGTACCGCGGGTGCGCGGTGCTGGTCATCAATGTCGTCCTGCTCGAGCCGCGCGACCACATCCAGCACTTGGCGATCCCGGAAGCGGAGGAGATTTTGCGCGCAGTGCGGCCCGAGGCCGCCGTCCTAACACACTTCGGCCTGACCGTCTGGCGCGCCAAGCCGTCGCTGCTTGCCGCGCAGATGAGCGAGCGGCTCGGGCTGCCCGTCACCGCGGCGCGGGACGGGATGGTGTTCGATGTCGCGGCGCGCGAGCCCGTGAAGCAGCGCCGGCGGACGGCGGCATGAAGGTGCTCGCCGTGGATGTCGGCGACCGCTACCTCGGGCTCGCCGCCTGCGACGGCCCGGCGGCGATGGCGCAGCCGCTCTTCACGATCACGCGCCGCGGCGGGCGCGAGGACTTCGAGGAGGTGGCGGCGCTGGCCCGCGAGCGCGGCGCCGAGCGGATTGTGGTGGGTGTGCCGCTTATGAAGGACGGCACCCGGACGAAGCAAGCGGAGTCGATTGCGGCGTTCGCCAAGGGGTTGGAGCGCATCGCCGGGCTGCCGGTGGACCTGTGGGACGAGCGCCACACCAGCCAGGAGGCGACGCGGCAACTGGCGGCAGTCGGCGTGTCGGGCGATGAGCGGCGCGAACGCGAACACGCGGTGGCGGCGGCGCTGCTGCTCGATTCGTATTTGGCCACGCATCGGGCGCCTGCACCAGCCCAATCGGCACAGTCGCTGAACGGCGCCGCGGCTTTGCTCACCGAGGCGCAGCGCGAAGCGCTGCGCCAGGTCGCCGACGCCGCAGCCGCGCTCGGGATGCCGGCGCATCTGGTGGGCGGGCCGGTGCGCGACCTGTTGCTCGGCCGCGCGCCCGCGGAACTGGACTGCGTGATCGAGGGCGATGCGTTGGCGGTCGCCGAGCGGCTGGCTGCGTCGGGCACACCGCGACGCATTCACGAGGCGTTCGGCACCGTGACAGTCACTCTCACCAATTCAGCGGGCGCGCTCGAAATCGACCTGGCGACGGCGCGGCGTGAACGCTACCCGCGGCCCGGCGCGCTGCCGGTCGTCGAACCGGCGGCGCTGGACGAAGACCTGCGCCGGCGCGACTTCTCCATCAACGCAATGGCGGCGCGTTTAGCGCCCGACGGCCTCGGCGCCATCGCCGACCCGTTCGGCGGCGCCGCCGACTTGGCGGCGCGCACCATTCGCATCCTGCACGGGGCCAGTTTCGATGACGACCCGACCCGCATCTTCCGCGCCGTGCAATTGGAAGTCCGCCTCGGCTTTCGGATGGACGCCGAAACCGAGGCGCAGGCGAAGGACGCCATCGCACGCGGGGCGCTGGCGACGCTGTCCGGCGAGCGCCTCGGCGCCGCTGTTCTGCGCGTGCTGGGAGAGGGCGGCGCGACTGTCGTCGAGCGGCTCGATGACCTCGGGGTGTGGCAGGCAGTGGGATGGGCGGGCGGCGCGGAGCCCGTCAGTTGGCTGCGCGCCGCGGAGGCGTCGGAGGCGATGGCGGAAGTGAATGTGGTGCGCTTTCGCCTCGCGGCGCTGGTCGCGGGATTGCCACCGGAGAAGCGGGCGGCCCTCGGCTCGGGCTGGGGACTGGAACGCGAGACGCGGGCGGTGTTCGAGGCGCTCTCACAGGTAGATGAGGTCTCCGTGTTGTTGACCGCGGACAAGCGCCCGAGCGAAATCGCAGCGCGCGTCGACCGCCTGCCGCCGGAAGTGGTGCTGCTGGCGGGCGCTATGACCAATGAGACTGCGCGGCCTACAGCGGAACGGTACTTGCGCGTGTGGCGGCATGTGAAGCCGGAACTGACCGGCGACGATTTGCAGCGCCTCGGCATCGAACGCGGCCCGCGCCTGGGCGAGGCGCTGCGCGCGTTGCGTGCGGCGAAACTCGACAGCGAAGTGAGCACCCGCGCCGACGAGGAGGCGTGGGTGCGCCGCTTGCTGGAGAGCGACGGGCGTAATGGCTGATGCGCCGGGCACCCCGGAGGGCATCGCTGCGCTCGCCGAGCAGGTGGTGACGGCGCTGCGAGCGCTGTCGCCGACCGAGCGCGCCCAACTGGCGCAGACGATTGACCAGAACCCGGCGAGTCTGGGACTCTCCGACGCCGGCCGGGCCGCGCTCCACCGCATCTTGAGCGAACTCGGGCCGATCGGATTCCTGCAATGGCGCGACCTGCGTCTCGACCTCGATGCGCGCCGCGTTGAAATCAGTGGGACGGCGGTGCCGATGTCGCACCGCGAATTCGAACTGCTGCGGCATTTCGTCGAGCGGCCCGGGCGCGCCATCAGCCGTGAGCGCCTGTTGCAGGAAGTCTGGGGGCGCGACTATTTCGGCAGCACGAAGACGGTGGATGTGCACATCTACCGTTTACGCCGGAAACTCGGCGCGGAATACGGCGCGTTCCTGCAGACCGTCCGCCACATCGGCTATCGGCTCGGAGCATAGGGGTGCTGTCGGTCGGGTTGGTCGGACTGCCGAACGCGGGCAAGACCACCGTTTTCAACGCGCTGACGCACGCCGGTGGGCGCGTCGGGCCGTATGCGTTCACGACGGTGGACGCCGCGCGCGGCATCGTCCGCATCGCGGACCCGCGCCTGGAGCGGCTTGCCGCGCTCGCCGGCCAGGAGCGCATCGTCCCCGACTCGCTGGAGATCGTGGACCTGGCGGGACTGGTGCCGGGCGCCAGCACCGGCGCCGGGCTGGGGTCGGAATTCCTCGGGCATCTGCGTGATGTCGATGCCGTGCTGCATGTGGTGCGCTGTTTTGCGAACGAGCAGGTGGCGCACCCGCTCGATGCCGTCGACCCGGCGCGCGATGTTGGCGTCATCGAGACGGAGATGCTGCTCGCCGATCTGGCAGCCATCGATCGAGCACTGAAGAAAGTGAAGCACCTGGAGCGCATCGGGCAGCAGGCGCAGGCCGGGCACGCCGACGGGCTGAACTCTTTGCGAGCGCATCTGGACGCCGGACACGCGGCGCGCACCTGGACAGGCATCGCCGACATACCGCGTGACACGGTGGCGCTGGTGACGCGCCCGCCGCTGCTCTATCTCGCCAACCTGGGTGATGCCGGCGACCCACAAGAGGACGCCTGGCTTGCCGCACTGCGCGAGTGTGTGACGCCGGCGGAAGTCATCCCGCTGCGCGCCCGGCTGGTGGCGGACTTGGCTGACCTTTCACCCGACGAGCGCGTCGCCTTCGAAAGCGAGGGCGGCGACACCGGCGACGCCGTCGGCGCGGTGCTGGCGGCGTGCGGGCGGGCGCTGGGGCGGGTCACTTTCTACACCATCGTCGGCCGCGAAGCTCGGGCGTGGAGCGTCGCCGCCGGCACAACGGCCAAGGACGCGGCGGCGCGCATCCACACGGATATGGCGGCGGGGTTCGTCCGGGCGGAAGTGCTGCCGTTCGATACGCTCGTCGCCGCCGGGTCGTGGAAGGCGGCGCACGACCACGGCCAGGTGCGTTCCGAGGGCGCCGGTTACGCCATCCACGACGGGGATGTCGTAATAGTGCGCTTCCACGCCTGACGGCTGGTTATAGGCCGCCGATTACGGGAAACACTTTCCTGTAGGATGTGTCTAATGTAATAGCAGCACAGCATGGCAATCCGGCTCCCCACGGGGAGCGGGAGGTGAACGATGCGAGCGATTTCAGTGGCCCGACCGCGGTACCGCAAGTCCGCGTGGCTGACTGCGTGCGCGGCGTTCCTGGCCCTCGTCCTCCTCTCCACGATGGCGCGCGCGAAGGACGACTCCAAGAGTTCCGAGAAGTCCAGCCCGCCGGCACCGCCCAAGAAGGTCGAAGCGCGCAGCGCGCCTGCGCCGCGAGCGCCCGCGCGCGGCGCGACGACCGTCGGCCCGGTTCGAAGCAGCGGTCGCACCGCAGTCGCTCCGCCGTCGCGCGGCGCTGACCCGCGCTCCCCACGAATCAGCGACGGGCGCTCCGTCGCCACCGCCCCGCGCGTGACCGACCCGCGCCTCGGCGACCAGCGCACCGCGCCCGGCAGCGTTTACGGCCGCCCAACGCCGTCGCTGCCCGAGGCACGCGAGCCGCTGCGCGGCGATGTGCGCTACGGGCCGTATCAGCCGCCGCAAGCGCGCGCGCCGCAAGGCGACCCGCGCCTGGGTGTGCAGCCCCGCGCGCCGGAGAGCCGCGGAATGATTTGGGTTGACCCCCGAGGCCCCGATGGGAAACCGATCACGGGACCGGGACAGACGCGCCCCGACCTGGGCAAGCCGAACCCGGGCGGGCAGCAGGGCAGCGGATTCTATTTCATCCGCGGGCAGCCGGAGCAGAAGGTCGACCCCCGCGTCGGCAGGCCGGCAGCGCCGGAAATGGTGCGGCCGCAATTGCCGCGCGGCAGTCTCGGCGAGCGTTCAGGCATCGCCATTCAGGGCTCGCTTACCGATCCATTCCACCACGGCTGGAACCACAGCACGCCGGGACGGTTCTGCACGGCCTTCTTTGTGCCCTCGTGCCCGCCGACTTGGTGGCCGCAGAACTACTGCGTCTATCCCTACAACCCGCGGGTGGTCTGGTTCACCCGCCTCAACTGCTGGTATGACCCGTTCTGGTGGAGCAGCGGCTATTACCCGCCATCCTACGGTGCCTATTCTCCGTGGGACTACTGGGGCTACGCGCCCTACTGCGCCACCCCCTGGGGTTATAGCTATGGAGTCGCCTTCATCTTCCGGCCATTGGTCATCTCCATCAGCTCGGCGAACCACTATGGTGGCGGGGCCGCCTACACCAGCGCCCGGCCGGTGCCGTATGACGCCGTCCTGGACGACATCCGCTCGGCTTGGCTGCAGAGCGACGCCAGTTATCTGGCGCCCCATCTGCACCCCACCCGGGGTGTCACGCTCACCGACGCCGATGGCCGTGAGGAGCGGATTTCCGCCGCCGCCTTCATCCGGATGACCGAGGACGGGCTGGCCTGGATGCAGACCGAATACTTCGAGTATGTCTCGGTCCGGCCGAGCGTCTCGGATGGGGTCGTCGAGGCCGACGCCCTGCATGTCTTTACAGACAACCAGGGCTATCGACAGGCGGTGCGTGTAACCTATGTGCTCGGACGGTACAATATCGGGGGTTCCGTGCGCTGGGCGATCGAGCGCGTCGTGCAGCAACCGACCGACGCCTCGTCCGTCCGCGCCGGCAGCACCGGGTACTAAGCGCAGCCACCGCCAGGCCGGATGTTCCTCCGGGCGGTGCCAAGCGCGCCGCCAGGGGGGCGCATCGTGCCTGAATTGGCCGGTTCAACGCCGGAACGCGACCGCGTAGAAGCCGAACTCCGCCGTTTGCGGGCGGAGATCAGCCGTTTGGAACGGCACCGGCGCCAGCTCGAGGACCGGCTCTCTTCGGCGTCAGAGCCACCGCCGCCCATCAGCACCCCCGCCGAGCTCGAAGCGACGCTGCGCACCTTCGTCAAGAAGGTGGCGATGATTCTGCAGGCCGACAAGTGCGTCATCATGCTCATCAACGAGGAGCGGGGCGAACTCGTCGCCGAGACGCCCGCGCACGGCATCACCGACGACGAAGCGCGCCAACTCCGCATCCCATCCGCCGAGGGGCTGTCGGGCGAGGTCTTCCAGTCGGGCAAGGCGCGCATCGTGGCGGATTGCATTGCGGACCCGATCGTCACCGAGCCGGTGGCGCTGCTGAAGTTGCACAACGCGGTGTCGGTGCCGCTGGTGCTCGAACGGCGCGGCGCCGATGAATCGGCGACCATCCGCAAGCGCATCGGCGTCCTGCACGCGTTCAACAAGCGCCGCAACGAGGCGTTCAACGAGGACGACATCCGCCTGCTGACGGTGCTGGCGCGCAGCGCCGCCGCGGTTATCTCCAACGCGCGCCTGATGATTCGGGTGTCGGAGGAGAAGCGGCGCCTCGAAGAGACGCTGCACAGCATGATGGCGGGCGTCGTCGTGCTCGACGCCGACGGCAAAATTATGCTCATCAACCATTCGGCCCGGGGGATGTTCGGGCTGTCGGCCGACGGCTACGAAGGGCGCACCGTGGCCGAGGTCGTGCAAGAGCACGAAGTGGCGCAGTTGCTCACGCAGACGCTGCAACAGCGCGAAGAGCAGCGCGCCGAAGTGACGCTCTTCCACCCGCAGCAGCGCATCTATCAGGTGCAGACCGGCCCGGTGAAGGGCAACGACGGGGCGCTCGTCGGCGTCGTCGCCACGCTGATGGACATCACCGAATTGCGCAATGTCGAGCGGATGAAGACCGAATTCGTCTCCAGCGTCTCGCACGAACTGCGCACGCCGCTGACCTCGATCAAGGGGTTCATCCGCACGCTGCTCGAAGACGAAGAGGGCTATTACGACCGCGAGACGCAGCGGGAGTTCTACCAGGTCATCGACAGCGAGTGTGACCGCCTGGTGCGGCTCATCGGCGACCTGCTCAATGTGGCGCGCATCGAGTCGGGCCGGGCGCTGCAGGTGGATTACAGCGAAGTGGATCTGACCGCCACGCTGGGCCGCATCACGCAGGTCTATCAATCCACGACGCAGCGGCATGTGTTCGTCAAGAAACTGCCCGACCACGCGGTGAAAATCGACTGCGACGCCGACAAGATCGAGCAGGTCATCAACAACCTGTTGAGCAACGCGGTCAAGTACAGCCCCGACGGCGGCACGATCAGCGTCGGGCTGGAAGAGTCCGCCGACCGGATCGCTTTCTGGGTATCCGACCAGGGCATCGGCATTCCCGAGGAGCACCTCGACAAGATTTTCTTGCAGTTCCACCGCGTTGAAGACCACATGACGATGCGGGCGGGCGGCGCCGGCATCGGCCTGTACCTGGTGCAGGCGCTGGTGAAGGCGCACGGCGGCGACATCACCGTGCAGAGCAAACTGGGTCAGGGGTCCGCCTTCCGCGTCGAACTGCCGAAGAAGGCGCCGGCGGCCGCGCCGGCGTAACGGCACGCCCGCAGGGGCGTGCTACACTGCACGCGAGGTCGTCGATGGCGCACGACATCCGCTCGAATCGCTCCGCGAGACCGTGTGCGCGCCGTGGCGCGCGCGGGGCCGGGCGTCCCTCCGGGGGCCGGGCTTGAGCGTCCCGAAAGACCGTCCCTCCTGGGACGAGTACTTCATGAAGATCGCCCGCGTGGTCGCCGAACGCTCCACCTGCCCGCGGCGCAATGTCGGCGCCGTCATCGTGCGCAACAAGCGGCTCCTTTCCAGTGGCTACAACGGCGCCCCCAGCGGCCTGCCGCACTGCACGGATGAGGGCTGTCTGCTGATGACCCTCAAACTCGGCGACCAGCCGGCACGGGAGAGCTGCCAGCGCGCTGCCCACGCCGAAGCCAATGCCATCGCCCAAGCCGCGCTCCACGGCGTTTCCACGAACGTTTCGACGGTGTATTGCACGGACAGCCCGTGCAGCAACTGCGCCAAACTCATCATCAATTCCGGCGTCAACCGCATCGTCTTCGCCGGGGAGTATCCCGATGAACTCGGCCGCCGGATGCTGGAAGAAGCCGGTGTGGCCTTGCACCAACTCGGCGCCGACGGGACAGCCCGCTGATGTTCGCCGCCATCGGCATCGATGCGCCGCTCTGGGACACGATGCTGCTGACGGTGATCGTGTCGCTGCTGGTGGCCGCCGGAATGACGGCGGCGCTGACGCCTGCCGCGATCGCGCTGGCGACTCGCGTCGGCGCCATCGCGCAGCCAACTGCCCGCGGCGTCCACACCAAGCCTTTGCCGACCTGGGGCGGGCTGGCGGTCGTGGCCGGCGTGGCGACCGCGGTGTTGGCCGTGGCGGGCACGCTGCCCGCGACGACGCGCCCGATCGTCTACGCGCTCCTGGGCGGCGGCGTGCTCATCGCCATCGTCGGCGCGGTGGATGACCGTTACAAACTGCGTCCGCTGGCAAAACTCGCCGGACAGGTCGGCGTTGCGATGCTGCTGCCGTTGTGGGGCGTGCGCATCGACGCGGTCTCGAATCCATTCCCGCACGGGCATCCCATCCTGCACGCGCTGGCGCCGCTGGGCGTGAGTTTCAACCCCGACTTCATCCTCCTCGGCGCCGGCGCCAGCGCCGTGGTGACGGTGTTGTGGGTAGTGCTGGTGATGAACGCGATGAACCTGCTCGACGGCCTCGACGGACTGGCCGCGGGCGCGGGGGCGATTTTCGCCGCCGGCTTTGTCTATTTGGCGCTCTCGCGCGGCGGCAGCGCGGCGGCGGCGGCGGCGGTCCTGTCGGCGGCGCTGGCGGGCGGGTGTCTCGGCTTCCTGCCTTACAACTTCAATCCGGCCCGGGTGATTATGGGCGACTTGGGCAGTATGTTCCTCGGCTACTGGATCGCCACCGCCTCCATTCTCGGCGGCTTCAAGACCGCTACGGCTTTCGCGTTGGTGGTGCCGTTCATTGTGCTGCTGTTGCCGCTGCTCGATGTCACTTTTGCGGTGGTGCGGCGGCTCATCCGCCGCCGGCCGATTTTCAGCGCCGACCGCGGCCATGTGCATCACCGGCTGCTCGGGCTGGGCTGGTCGCAACGGGCGACCGTGCTGTTTCTGTACCTGGTCTGCGGCGTGTGCACCGTGCTGGCCGCGCTGGTCGCCCGGCTCGGCTAACCGATGGCCCGCCGCATCGTCGTCGCCCTCGGGACTCGGCCCGAAGCCATCAAACTCGCCCCGGTCGTGCATGCTTTGCGAAACGAACCTAATTTCGAGACCCGTCTCGTTTCGACCGGCCAGCACCGCGAGTTGGTGACCGGCGCGCTCAAGGCCTTCGATCTCGCCCCCGACGCCGACCTAGAAATCATGCAGCGCACGCAGACGCTGACCGACATCACCGTGCGGGCGCTGGAGGGGATGGAGCGGCTGCTCGCCGCGGAGCGCCCCGACTTCCTGCTGGTGCAGGGCGACACGACCACCGTGATGGCGGCGGGGCTGGTCGGCTTCTATCACAAGGTGCCGGTCGGGCATGTCGAGGCGGGGCTGCGCAGCGGCGACCGCTTCCGCCCGTTTCCCGAAGAGGTGAATCGCCGGGTCGTCAGCACAGTCGCGGAACTGCACTTCGCGCCCACCCAGGTGGCGGTGGATGTCCTGCGCCGTGAGGGCGTTGGCGAGGCACACATCCTGCTCACCGGCAACACGGTGATTGATGCGCTGCGCTATGTGCAGGCGCACGCGCCGACAGCGCTCCCCGCCGATCTGGCCGGCCTGGCGGACGACCCGCAGCGGGTCATTCTGGTGACGGCGCACCGGCGCGAGAGTTGGGGCGGCGACCTGGACAACATTTGCCATGCGCTCGCCGACATCGTGACGGCGCGCGCCGATGTCGTCGTGGTATTCGCTGTGCACCCGAACCCGGTGGTGCGCGAGGGGATAGAGCGAATCCTCGGCAAGCAGGTGCGGGTGCGTTTGATTCCGCCTCCCGAGTATGCGACCTTTGTGCGACTGATGGAGCGCAGCCACCTCATCATCACAGACTCCGGTGGCATTCAAGAAGAAGCGCCGGCGGTGCAGGTGCCGGTGCTGGTGACGCGTGAGGTGACGGAGCGCCCCGAGGTCATTGCCGCCGGCGCCGCCCGCTTGGTGGGTGTCGGGCGGGAGCGGATTGTGGCCGAAGCGCTGCGCATCCTCGATGACCGCGCCGAGTGGCAGCGGATGCGGCCCGGCGTGTCGCCTTACGGCGACGGGCACGCGGCCGAGCGCATCCGCGAGGCGCTCCGGCACTTCTTCGGAATGACGCCGCGGCCGCCGGCGCCGTTCGCGCCGCCCGCGGCGGGGGCGCGCTGATGCAGCGGATTTGGGAAGCGCGGCACTTCTGGCCGCGGTTCGTCGTTCTGGCGCTGGTCTTCACCATCACCGCCTTCGTCATCTGGCGGGTGCGGTCGGTGCTCTGGCTGTTCCTGCTGGCGCTGATGGTCACCTATCTGCTCAAGCCGTGGGTCGACCGCCTGTCACAACTGAAACTGACCGGGCGCAAGGCGACGCTGACACGCCTGTCGAGCGCCATCGTGGTGATGCTGGCCGCGCTCATAGTATTCGGCCTCATCATCTTGGCGCTGTCGAAGCCGATCCGCGTGGAACTCGCCGGCATGATGGAAAAGTTCGCTGTGTTCCAGGAGAGCGACCTGCCGGCGCTGCAGGCGGAGTGGCAGGGGCACTGGGACTACTATCGGCGCTATGTGCCGGCGCCGATCGCCAACGGGATCGAGCGCTGGTTCCAGGAAGCGCAGGTGGACACCGAGAAGCTGGGGCAATTGGCGACCGCCTGGCTGGGACGCTTCACGCAGCGCGTCTTGCAGGCGCTGGAGTTGATTGTCGAACTGCTCTTGCTGCCGATGCTGGTCTTCTATCTCTTGTCGGAACCGACCCGGGTGCAAGAAGCGTTCCTGTTCTTTGTGCCGCCGCCCAAGCGCGCGTTTGCGCTGCGCGTCGGGCGCGATGTCGGGTTCATCGTGGAGAAATACATTCAGGGGCAGGTCACGCTCGGCGTCATTGCCTTCCTGATTGTGGCGCTCGGCCTGTGGGGGATTGACCAGTTTTCCAGTTATGACATGCCGTTTTGGCTGACGCTGGGTATCTGGGCGGGCCTGACGCGACTGATCCCCGTGGTCGGTCCGCTCTTCGGCAGTCTGCCGATTGTGCTTATCGCGGTCTTTCAGAACTTCGGTCTCGGCGTCGGGTTGAGCATCGCGCTGACGGCGCTGCATGTCATCGAAAGCAAGTACCTGATGCCGATGGTCATCGGCTACCAGCTGCGGATGCACCCGGTGTTGATCGTGCTGTCGCTGCTGGTCGGGCTGCAGTTGCTCGGTGTGGTCGGGATGTTTATGGGCCCGCCGACGCTTGCCGTGGCGCGGCTGCTCATTGAGTATTACCGGGAAGGCAAACAAGCAGAGGCGGCGCAGCCGAAGCCCGCGCCCGCGGCCTAACCGCGATGGGGTGGGTCGAAGCGCTGGTGTTGGGCATGGTGCAAGGGCTGACGGAATTCCTGCCGGTCAGCAGCACCGGCCATTTGATTCTGGTGCCTGCGGTGCTGGGGTGGCGGGACCCCGGGCTGGCCTTTGATGTCTGGGTGCATGTCGGGACTCTCCTGGCGGTGCTCGCCTATTTCAAGGCGGAGGTGACGCGCCTGGTGCGGGCGTTCCTGCACAGTCTGCGGCAGCCGACGCTGGTGGTGCGCAATTCCGACGCGCGGCTGGCGTGGCTGCTGGTCCTCGCCACCATCCCGGGCGCCGTGGCCGGCGTATTCCTGCACAAGTCCCTTGAAGGGGAGATGAGTGACCCGGTGGCGGTGTCGTGGCAGTTGATTGCGACGGGAGCGCTGCTCCTGGTCGGGCAGGCGCTGTCGAGCGGGCGGGTCACGCTGTCCGGCATGAAGCCGGGAACGGCGATCGCCGTCGGCATTGGCCAGGCCGCCGGCATCATTCCGGGCGTCTCGCGCTCCGGCGGCACGATTGCCGCGGCCCTCATCTTCGGGGTGCGCCGCGAGGACGCGGCGCGGTTCTCGTTCCTGTTGAGCATTCCCATCATCGCCGGCTCGGCCCTCTTCGAATTGGTTTCTCTCGTGCGCCACCCCGAAGTGGCGTCGCCGAATGTGGCATGGCTGGCGGCGTTTGTCGCGGCTGCGGTGACCGGCTATCTGGCGGTTGGACTGGCGATTCGGACCGTGGTGCGGGGACGGCTCTGGGTGTTCGCCGTATACTGCTTTCTCGTTGGCGGGGCGGGACTGATCTACTGGGCGAGGTAGCGCGATGACCGACAGCCCCGGCTACACCGGCCACGGCGCACCGCCGGCCGCGGCGGCGGAGGCGCTGGTCGCGGCCGTCGAGGGCGGCCGCTGGGACCGCGCCGCGGCGCTCACCGAGGCGCTCGACCACGACGCGCTCGGCGACGCGCTCAACCGGGTGTCGGACGCGGCGCTGGCGCGCTACCTCGAGGCCGTCGGCGACGACCGCGTCGCCGTGATGCTGTCGCGCCTCGACGATGTCGAGACCGCCCGCATTGTGCTGCGCCTCTCGCACGCGCACGGCGCCGACATCATCGAAGAAATGAACCCCGACGACGCCGCGGATGTCGTCGGCGAACTCACGCACGAAGCAGCGGAGCGCATCCTCACGGCGATGGAGCCGGACGAAGCGAAGGATGTCCGCCATCTGCTGACCTATCCGCCCGAGACCGCCGGCGGGCTGATGACGCCCGAGTTTATCGCGGTCCGCGAGGACGCCACCATCGAGGACGCGTTACAGCACCTGCGGGCCCTGACGCCTGACACCGCCACCTCCTCATACATCTATGTGCTCGACCCGGGCGGCCGGTTGGTCGGTGTCCTTCCGCTGTACGCCCTAGTGAAATCGTTGCCGGCGACGAAGGTCGCCGAGGTGATGCGGCGCGAGGTGAAGAGTTTGTCCGCCACCACCGACCAGGAAGCCGCCGCGCGCTCCGTACTCGATGCCAATCTCTTGGCCCTGCCGGTGGTGGATGACCAACATCGCCTGCTCGGCATCATCACCATTGACGATGTTGCCGATGTCCTCGAAGAGGAGGCGACAGAAGATGTCGAGCGGTTGGGCGGGGCGCAGCCGCTCGAGTACCCCTACCTGCGCGCCGGCGTGATGCAAATCGTGTGGAAACGGTGGCCGTGGTTGCTGTTTCTCTTTGTGGCCAACTTCTTCACCGGTGGGGTGGTGCGTCACTTCGATCCGGTCATTCAGCAACTGACGCAGTTGGTGTGGTTCGTGCCCCTGGTGCTGGGGACCGGCGGGAACGCGGCGACCCAAGCGGTGACGACGGTCGTGCGGGCGATGGCAGTCGGTGAAGTGGAAGTGACCGACACGCTCAAGGTCTTGAGCAAGGAACTGGCCATCGGGTTGATCGTGGCGGTGTTACTCGGCGGCGTCGGCGCGTTATGGGGGCTGGTGCTCACGCAGACGCCGCGGATGGGGGTGGCGGTCGGCGTCGGACAGGCGTGTGTGCTGGTGTGGGCGACGGGCCTGGGCGGCCTCATGCCGCTGGCGGCAAAGCGTCTCGGTTTGGACCCGGCGCTGGTCTCCGGCCCGTTGATGGCAACCTTCATCGATGCCGTCGGCCTGGTGATTTACTTCTCGCTGGCGATGTGGGTGATGGGGATGTGAAAACAGGAAAACAGGGAGGCGGGAACGCAGGGAGGCAGGAAAACAGTCTCGTTCACCCCGCGCTTCTGCGCTTCGCCGGTTAGCTCTCTTCCACCACCAGGCAGGTGAGCGTGCGGTTCACTGCCGCGGCCGACTGGATTTTCGCCACCACCATCCGCCCGAGTTCCGGCACCGACGGCGCGCCGACATGGGCGATGAGGTCGAACGGCCCCGTGACGGCGTAGACGGCCTTGACGCCGGGGAAGCCGCGGACGCTCCGCACCAGTTCCAGCGCCTGGCCCGGCTTCGCTTCAATCAGGATGAACGCCTCGACATCGGGCATCGTTCGCCTCCGAGATGCAGAGTCTGTGTCTTATTCGCCGCGGCGCGAAGGGTTCCCGCTGCGATTATTTGGCCGTCGCCCGCTTCATCGGCCGGCGGCTGAAACTCACCGCCGCTATCAGCACCACCAGGCAGCCGATGACGACCGCGGCCCGGGTCGTGGTGGTCAGGTCCGGTGAGATGGCCAGCGGCATCACCAGGATGGCAACCAGGTTGATGACCTTGATCATCGGGTTGAGCGCCGGGCCGGCAGTGTCTTTGAGCGGGTCGCCGACGGTGTCGCCGATGACGCCCGCCTTGTGGGCGTCGGTGCCTTTGCCGCCGAGGTAGCCGTCCTCAATCTTCTTCTTGGCGTTGTCCCAGGCGCCGCCGGTATTGGCCATGAAGACCGCCATCAGTTGCCCGACGACGATGGCGCCCGCCAGGAAGCCTCCGAGCGCGGCGGCGCCGGCCAGCGGATTGACGAAGCCGAGCGCGAAAGTCACCAGCACCGGGCTAAACACCGCCAGCAGGCCGGGGCCGAGCAATTCCTTCTGGGCCGCGGCGGTGCTGATGCTGACGCAGCGGGCGTAGTCGGGCTTCGCCGTGCCCTCCATTAGGCCCGGGATTTCGCGGAACTGCCGCCGCACTTCCTCGACGAGCAGCGAGCCGGCGCGCCCGACGGCGCGGATGAGGAATGCCGCGAACAGCATAATTACGGCGCCGCCCGCCATCAGGCCGATGAAGACTTCGGGCACATCCACCTGAATGCCGACGAGCGTCTGGCCGGTGTCGCCGTGACCGGACAACCCCGCCGAATCGACGAACGAACGGAAGAGCGACACGGCGGCAATGACCGCGGTGGCGATGGCGAAGCCCTTGGTAAGCGCTTTCGTCGTGTTGCCGACCGCGTCGAGGCGGGCGATGAAGAGGTGCGCTTGCGCCTTCTCGCCCTTTTCATCTTTTTCTCGCAGCACGCCCGACATTTCGAAGATGCCGTTGGCGTTGTCGGTGATGGGGCCATAAGTGTCCATCGCCAGAATGAAGCCGGTGGTGGTGAGCAGCCCGAGGCCGGCGAGGGCGACGCCGTAGAAACTCAACGCCAGGTTGCCGGCGAAAATCGCCATCGCCCCGGCGATGGTGAGCATAATCGCCACGATCGCCCAGACGCTGCTTTCCATGCCGAAGGACAGGCCGGTGATGAGCATCGGCGCTGGGCCCATTGGCGCCTGATCGGCGATCTCGACAACGGGCGGCCTTTCGGTGGAGGTGAAGTATTCCGTCAGCCGTCCAATCACCAGCGCCAGCACGATGCCCAAACTGCAGGCGAGGAAGAATTGCCACCACGCCGGAGCGCCGGGCGCGTTGGCGGGCGGCCGCAGATAGACCGCGGCGACAATGCCAAACCCAATGACCGAGACCAGCGACGCAGTGTAGAAGCCGGTGTTGATCGGCTTCATCGGGTCGAGATTCGGGTCGTCCTTGCCGCGCACGCTCATGGTCCCGATGATGGACGAGACGATGCCGACGGCGCGCACCAAAATGGCGAAAATGATGAGTTTGACGGCGAAGGCGCTGGCGCCCTCGGCGCCGCCGTAGAGGGCGACAAAGCCGGGGTCGAGCGTCGCGAACGCGCCGAGGATGATGGCGGCGACCAGCGTCACCTCATACGACTCGAAGACATCCGCCGCCATGCCGGCGCAGTCGCCGACATTGTCGCCGACATTGTCGGCGATGACGGCGGCGTTGCGCGGGTCGTCCTCCGGGATGCCGAGTTCGACTTTGCCGACCAGGTCGGCGCCGATGTCGGCGGCCTTCGTGTAGATGCCGCCGCCGACGCGCATAAACAGCGCCGCCAGTGACCCGCCGAACCCGAACCCGACCAACACCAGCATCGCCTGTTCGCGGTAGACCAGGAAGATGACCGTGGCCCCGATCAACCCGAATCCGACGACGAACATCCCCGACACCGTGCCTGCCCAGAAGGCGATTTCCAACGCGCGCTTGAAGGACGAGAGCGCGGCGTTGGCGACGCGGGCGTTGGCCATAATCGCCACCGACATCCCGACGCGCCCGGCGGCGTAGGAGAGCAGTGACCCCGCCAGGAAGGCGACGGCGATACCTATGGAGAGGAAAGTACGGTCGGGATCGCTGCGGTGGAGCGAGAAGAAGTAGAGCGAATACAGCCCGGTGGCGAGCGCCAGGATGAACCAAACCAGCGTGCCGAACTGCTTGTTCAGATACGCCGTCGCGCCCTCGCGGATGGCGGACTGCACCGCCTGCATTCCCGCCGAGCCGGGCGAGGCGGCTTTCACCTTCAGCGTCAGGTAGACGCCATAGAGCAGGGCCAGCACCGACGCCCCCAGCACCAAGTAGAGCAGGAGCAATTCGGTGGGGCCGAACGGGGGGAGTGCAATCGAGTGGCCGCCAAAGCCCGCCGATGTGCTCAACAAAGGAATTGCCATGAGCGATGATGCAAACGGCACGCGACGCGGGCGCGCAGTCCGAAGAATGGGAGTGCCCTCCTCATGCAGTCTTGTCGGCGGGCGGGCGCGGGCAAGGTACCGCCCTCGCCGCCCGGAACGCCCCACACGGTCGCCGCGGGGCCGGTCGGCGAGAGCATAGCCGAGCGCCCGCGGCGGAGTCAACGCGCCCTAACGGGAGACCTGGCGGGCGAGGCGGTGGCGCTCGACATCGAAGGGCTTCGGACGGCTCACCACTTCGGCGATGGGCGTGTGGAGGATGGCGTCCGCCGAATCGCCGGTCATCACGCCGGCAGTGCCCGCCAGAAGCAGGTGGCAGGCGGCGGCGCCGAGCCGCGTGGCGAGGATGCGGTCGAAGGCCGACGGCGAGCCGCCGCGCTGGATGTGGCCGAGGACCGTGTGGCGCGTCTCGAACTGCGTCAGCCCTTGAATGGCGGGCGCAATCTCGGCGGCCGAGGCGGCGCCTTCGGCGACGACGATGATGAAGGAGCGCTTGCCGCGCTCGGCCGAGGCGAGCAGGTCGCGGGCGATGGCCTGGAGGTCCCAGGGAATCTCGGGCACCAGGATTTCCTCGGCGCCAGCGGCGAGGCCAGTCTGGAGGGCGAGGAAGCCGTGGTCGCGGCCCATTACCTCGACGACGAAGACGCGGTCGAGCGATTCGGCGGTGTCGCGGATGCGGTCGATGGCCTCGATGGCGGTGTTGACCGCCGAGTCGAACCCGATGCTGTGGTCGGTGCCCGGCACATCGCCGTCAATCGAACTGGGGACATGATTGACGGGGAAGGGCCCGTGCACATGCAGGTCGTGGCTGCCGGCGAGACTGCCGTCGCCACCGATGACAACCAGCCCGTCCACATTGCGCGCCTTCAAGTTGCCGGCGGCGCGCCGCAGCCCTTCGGGGGTCTTGAAGTTCTCCGAGCGCGCCGTGCCGAGAATGGTGCCGCCGCGATGAATGATGTCGCTGACCGAGAGAGAGGAGAGGTGTTCGAAGTGCCCCTCGATCAAGCCCTGGTAGCCGTGATGCACGCCGAGGACCTCGACGCTGGCGCCGAGCGCGATGCGCGTCACCGCCCGCACTGCGGCGTTCATGCCGGGCGCGTCGCCGCCGCTGGTGACAACCGCAATGCGATTCATGCGTGCGCTGTGTTCCGCCGGGACCGGGGCACGCGGGGCTAGGTCGGCGCGGCGACCGGCGGCGCCAGCAGAGAGCGCAGTTGCGGCGCGTCCGCTGTGCGAACGAGAGCGACCAAGGTGTCGCCGGCGAGGAGTTCGGTGGTGCCGCTCGGGTCGAGAATGACGCCGTCACGGACAATGGCCGAGATGACGCAGGAGCCGGGGATGGCGAGGTCTTTCAGTTTCCGGCCGACCACGGGCGTGTCGGGCGTCAGTTCCGCGGCGATGACTTCGACATTGCCGCGGTCGAGCGTGGCGATGGGCAGGATTTCTCCGACCTCGACCTCCTGCTCGAGCAGACTGTGAATGAGGCGGGTGCTGCTCAAAGTTTCGCCGATGCCGAGGTCCTTGAAAATCTGCTCGTTCTTCGGGTTGTTCACGCGGGCCAGCGTGCGCGGGACATTGAAGCGGCGATGCGCGAGCTGGCAGATGATGAGGTTGTCCTCATCGTCGCCGGTGACGGCGACGACGGCGTCGGCGCGCGCCACGCCCGCCCGTGCCAGGGTGCGCACTTCGGAGGCGTCGCCGAGCATCACCATGTCGCCCAGATCATCTGTGAGACGCCGGACGCGGTTGGCGTTCTTTTCGAGCAGCAGCACTTCGTGCGTGCCCAGGTCGAGGAAATGGCGGGTGAGGTGATAGCCGACTTTGCCGCCGCCGGCGATGAGGATGTACACGCTATTCCTTCCCGGACGCCGCCGCCGCCAGCCATTCCTGCGCGACGAGGTTGCGCAGTTCCCGGTAGCGTTCGAGCGAGCCGAGCGCGCGTTCGGCGATCAGGTCGCGGATGATGCCGGCGCTGATGGTGGTCGGGCAGAGGGTTTCGAGGCCGAATTCCTCTTCGTACACTTCGGCGCGGATCGGGTCGTAGACGCGGGTGATGGTGCGCTTGATGTTGAAATGGCGGCGCGCGATCTGGGTCGCCATCAGGTTGGTGTTGTCGCCGTTGGTGACGGCGATGAAGCAGTCCGCTTCCGTCACGCCCGCCTTGCGCAAAATGTCCTCATCGATCCCGATGCCGAGCACCTTGCGGCCGGTGAAGCCCTTGGGCAGGCGGCGAAACGCTTCGGGGTCTCGGTCGAGCACCGTGACCTCGTGGCCGTCTTCGCTCAACAGGCCGGCCAGCGTGGAGCCGACGCGCCCGCAACCGAGGATGAGGATTTTCATTGTGGAGGCCGCCCGGTGGACGGCGGGGGATTATAGTCCCGGCCCCGCGCCGGGGCAAGGCGAGCGGCGGGCGGCGCCGCGGCGGGATGCGGGGCATGGTGCGGGTCGATGAGCAGCGCGACGGCGTGCGGGATGGCGTCGGCAATGGCATCGAGACATTCGATGGCGCCGACGGGGCTGCCGGGCAGATTGATGATAAGGGTTTCACCCGCGGTGCCGGCGAGTGCGCGCGAGAGCAGTGCGCCCGGCGTTGCGGCGCGGCTGACCGCGCGCATCGTCTCGGCGAGCCCGGGCACTTCGCGCGTGACGACCGCGCGCGTCGCTTCCGGCGTGACATCCCGCGCGGTGAGGCCGGTGCCGCCGGTCGTCAGGATGACCTGATGCCCCGCGCTCACCCAGGCGCGCAACGCGGCCTCGATGGCGGGCACTTCGTCGGGGACTATCGCTGCGGCGGCGACCGCCCAGCCGCGCCCCTCGACCGCGGCGCGCAGCGCCGCGCCGGAGCGGTCTTCCTGTTCCCCGCGGGCGCAGCGGTCGCTGATGGTGAGGATGGCGACGCTAATGGCCATCGCGCGTCCAGTGGCCGCTCTTGCCGCCATCCTTTTCCAGCAGGCGGACGGGGCCAATCACGATGCCGGGTTGCAGGCCCTTGCACAGGTCGTATACGGTCAGCGCCGCGCAGGCGGCGGCGGTCAGCGCTTCCATTTCGGGGCCGGTGGCGGCGCGGGTGGTCACGGTGGCAGTGAGGATGACGGAATCATCATCCAGCGCCGCGTCGACGGCGATGTGGTCGATCGGCAGCGGGTGGCAAAGCGGCAGCAATTCGGCGGTGCGCTTCGCCGCCAGAATGCCGGCGAGGCGGGCGACGGCGAGGACATCGCCCTTCGGCACCGTGCCCGCCCGGATGCGTGCGGCGGTGTCGGCGTTCAGCGTGACGCGGGCCTCGGCGACCGCTCGCCGGGCGGTCGCGGGCTTGCCGGAGATGTCCACCATCGCAATGCGAGTGGTGTCGTCGCTCACGGCGCCCACCACGGGGCGAGGGCGATGACCTCGACGCGGGCCCCAGCCGCCAGCCCTTCCGCACTATCGGGAATGACAATCAGCGAATTGGCGTCGGCGAACGCGCCGAGCATATGCGAGCCGCGCTTCGCGCTCGGCGTGACGGCGAAGCCGTCGCCGCTGGGCGCGACGCGCCCGCGCACATATTCGCGGCGGCCGGGGGTGTGCGGCACCGCGGCGGTCAGCGTCGCGGGGAAGACCTGTTGCGCGGTCGGCAGGCCGAGCAGCGCGTGCAAGTACGGGCGCACGAACACCACAAAACACACCAACGCCGACACCGGGTTGCCCGGCAGCCCGAACAGGCGCGTCGCGCCGACGCGCCCGAAAGTGACCGGGCGCCCCGGGCGCACATTGACCTGCGAGAATTCGAGCGTGCCCAGCGCTTCGATGGTGGGCCGCACCCAGTCGGCCTGGCCGACGGAGACGCCGCCCGTCGTGACGACGACATCGCAGGCGAGCGCCTCTCGCAGCGCGCGCTCGGTGGCGGCGCGGTCGTCAGGCAGGTGCCGGACTATTGCCAGGTCCGCGCCGGCATCCTGCAACAGTCCGGTGAGCGTGAAGCGGTTGCTGTTGCGAATCGTGCCGGGCGTGAGCGGCTGGTCCGGTTCGATCACCTCGCTCCCCGTGGTCAGGAGCGCGGCGCGCGGGCGCTGCGTCACGGCGACATCGGTGCGGCCAAGGGCGGCGAGCAGGCCGATGCGCGGCGCGGTGAGCAGCGCGCCCTTCGACAAGGCGGCGGCGCCGGCGGCCAAGTCGTCGCCGGCACGCCGAATGTTGGCGCCGCGCTCAACCGGCCGGGTCAGCGAAATCGTGCCGTTCTGTTTCGTGTGGGCGAGTTCCTGAATCAGGACCGCGTCGGCGCCCGTCGGCAGCGGGCCTCCCGTGAAGACGCGCACGCACTGTCCGGACCCGAGCGCCGCCGCCGTCGGGCGGCCCACCGGCGCCGTGCCGGCGACGGTCAGCGAAACAGGCGACTCGGGGGATGCGGGCAGCGTGTCAGCGGCGCGGACGGCGAAGCCATCCATGGCGGCGTTGTCGAAGTGGGGCAGGGGCTCGGCGGCTGTGATGTCTTCGGCCAGGACGCGCCACTGCGCGTCCGGCAGCGCGACGCGTTCCGCCGGCAGAGCAATTGCGTCCTGCAGGATGCGGTCGAGCGCCTCATCCACCGAAATCATCAGCGTCTCCGGCGGCCATTGTAGTCGCGCCGTCGCGGGGGCGCTACCAACGGTCAATTCGGTGATGGGGGCAAGTCCGTCGCGCGGCGCTCCCATTCGGCGCGCCCGAGCCGCATCGGTTTGTATTGCCAGAATCCGGCGAGGTCACGCTGGTCGGCCTGGTGCGGATGGCCGGGGAGTTCCGACTGCCCGGGCGGCAGCACGCTCATGCCGTGCGGTCCATCGGGGCGCAATTCCACCACTTGAATGAAGGTGCCGCGGCTCGTGTACGGAATGGGCGCCAGGCCTTCGAAATTGATCATCCGGCGGGGCTGGCGGACGGCGTCGAGTGTGCTGCCGGTCTCTTCGAGCATCCGGTGCATCCCGCGCTCGAACGAACCCGCCATCACATCCTGCCACTTCGCCGCGTTCAAGTAGTCCCACGATAACTTGCGCGCCCGATCGACGGGCGCGTTGAGCGCGTGCGCCAGGACATCGGTGAAGGGGTCGGGGAAGTCCATCGTGCGGACATCAAAGCGCCAGGCGGTCGCCAGCCCGGCCAGGTCGTCGCCGAAAGTGTCGTCGAGCGCCTGCCGGAGCCAGTAGCGCATCGCGGTCGGGCCCAAACTGCCTTCGAGCACGCGTTCGTCCCAGGCCTCGAGCGCCCGGATGACGCCGGCGAACTCGGGATTGCGGTCGAGGTGGCGGCTCTTGACCGCATCGAGCAGCGCGGGCCGGAAGGTCACCGCGAGCGGATCGGTCAGCCCGAAGGTGCGCTGCAGGTCGGCGAGTTGTTCGGGGGTCCAGATGTCGCGGCTCTGCGCCGCACGCTCGATGGAGCGCATGTGGTGCGACGCGCCCCACACCGAACTCGGCCACGACGGAGAGGGGCGGTTGTTCCAGTTGACCAGATAGCCGTCGCGGGGGTTGACCAAGTGCGGCAAGTCTCTGGACGGCATCACGCCGCGCCATTCGAATTCGCCGGTGCCGGGGACGGGGAAGCGCGGGTCGACATTGTCCGCGCGCACCGGGTACTGGCCGACATACCAATACGCGATGTCGCCCGTCGTCGACGCGGCGAAGAAGTTGAACGAGTAGCCGATGAGCGGGAGCAGGTCGCCCAGTTCGGTCAGCGAGCGCGCACGATTCGAACGGTAGAGCGCGGTGAGGGTGTCGAGTTCTTTGCCCCAGGCGGGGAAGGCGAGCGCGGTGGCAAGTCCGGCGGCCGCATCGGCATTGATGATCGGCCCGTGGACGCTGCGGCGTACAGTCACCGTCACCGGCCGCCCACCCGCGACGGCAATCGTTTCGGTGCGCTGGAGCATGGGCTGCACAGACCCGCGGAAGCGGTAGCGCGACGGGTCGTTGCGGTCGAGCGTCTCGATGAAGAAGTCCACCAGGTTGCCGACGCCCGAGGTCGCGGTCCAGGCGAGGTGGTCGTTGTGTCCGAGCAGCACGCCTGGCACGCCGGCGAACGACATCCCGATGACATTGACGCCCGGCCCCATCAGGTGCACTTCGTGCGCCACCGCCGGCGACTCGAATCCCATCTGCGGTCCGCCGAGCAGGATCGGCGCCCGGCTGGCGGTGCGCTCGGGCGCCAGCAGAATCGCGTAACTGGCGCGCAAGTCGCCGAGCCGCGCCAGACGCTGCGGGCTGCCCGGCATCGGCATCTGGAGCGCGTCTTGCGCGCCCGACAGCAGCGTGGCCGGCAGCGTCAGCAGCGCGTCGCGGTTGGCCGCAACCGCGGGTGGGGCGGGGAGGCGTCCGTTGTCGTCACGGCGCCGAATGGTGGTCGGCGCTGCGGGGTCATCCCACCAAACGAAATCATCGAACACGGCGGCGGCGCCGTCGCCGAGCGCGGCGTGCAGCGTCTGATAGAAGCGGAGTTGCGGCAGTTCTTCGGTGCCGCCGAGGCCGAAACGCCGAGACATCGCAATGTCGACCGCGGCGGAATCGGTCGGCGTCCACGCCCGCCAGGTGGCGGCGAACGGCCCGAGTCGCGCGGCGAGTCCGCCGGCTCCCTGCAGTGTTTCGACATAGTGGTTGACGCCCGCCGCGTAGGCGGTCAGCGATTCACGGACTTCCGCCGGCAAGGCGGCGACGGCATCGGCGAGTTCCTCCGCGGTGTAGCCCACCGTCCGCGTGCGGATGTCGTCTTCGATGTACTCGGCGCCGAGCGCGGCGGCGAGTTCCCCGAGCGCCATCGCCCGAAACTGTGCCATTTGGATGAGCCGGTCTTCGGCGATGGCATACCCGTCGCCGAAGTAGAGGGCGCCGTCGGTGTCGGCGAGGAGGTGCGGCACGCCGTAGTCGTCACGGAAGAGAAGCGCGCGTCCGCCGCCGTAGGGCAGCCGCAACGGCGGGGACAGCGCAGGCGCGGCCTGCACCTGCACCGCGAGGAACACCGGCCAGCACACTGCAACGAGCGCGACCAGACGGCGCATACACCCTCCGGACGAACTGCGGGATGCAGAGGGGGTTCGCCTGCGCGCGGGGGCTGTCCTGTGCGAAGCGTGGGGACAACCTTACCCCGGCTTCCTCCTTCGCCCATTGGGCTACGAAGGACAAGTCGCCAGCCCTCTCCGCTCCGCGGAGAGGGGCCTGGAATCAAGCCAGGCGTCCGGAACGGGGACCGCGAGTCGACGGACTAGGTGCGGCCGGCGTGCCGCTCGCGCTTGTCGCGGTACATCGAGGCGTCGGCGGCGTCAATCAACTCGCGCAGCGAGTTGCCGTCTTGCGGGAAGTAGGCGATGCCGACGCTGATGCCCAGTTTGAGCGGCTGCGGCAAGCCGAGGTCGAGTTGCCGGATGGCAGTCTTGATGCGATAGGCCGCATCTTCGGCGGCTGCCCGGCCGGTTTCCCGAAGCACGGCGATGAATTCGTCGCCCGCGTAGCGCGTGCAAATGTCGTATTCGCGCATCTGGCTCTTGAGCAGGTGCGCCACGCGTTGCAGGACGAGGTCGCCGGTGGTGTGGCCGAAAGTGTCGTTGATCGGCTTGAAATGGTCGAGGTCGAGATAGAGGACGGCGAACGGCCGGTTGGTGCGCCGGCACATCACCAGTTCCTGGTCGAGGTGCGTCGCCAGGTAGCGCGCATTCGGCAAGCCGGTCAGCGGGTCGGTCAGCGCCGAGGTGCGCGTCTCTTCGAAGAGGCGCGAGTTCTCCAGTGCCACCGCGGCCTGGTGGGCGATGATGTTCAGCAGGCGCAGATAGTCCAGCGTGAAATAGCCGGCATGCCGGTCGTAGAGCGTCAGCGTCCCGACGGGCCGCCCATCGTTGCCGATGACGGGCGCCGCCAGCGCCGCCGAGAAGCGCGTGCCGGTTTGGGGGTTGAATTCGCCTTCGGTCCCCGGGTCGTCCACGAGTTGCCCCTCGCCGGACTTGAACACTTGGAACGACACACCGGACTCGGGGCCGAGGCGCCGGTCCTTGAAGACCTCGGCGAATTCGCCCTCCGCGCCGCGAGCCACCAAGCCGCCCTTGCCATCATCGATGTAGAGGACGGCGGTGGTGAAGTCGAGGATGCGCTTCAGTTTGCCCAGCACCACCGAGACCGTTTCGTCGGTGGTCAGCGAACTGCCGATGGTCTGCGCCAATTCGTAAAGTGCCAGGAGTTCGCGGTTGGCTTCGGCGATGTCGCGGAACCCAGCCGAGAGCGGCCGCACCGCGCCGTCGGAGACATTGCGCATGCCTTCGGCGCGCTGCAACTCCGTCTCAAGTGTCGGCCAAACGCGGTTGAATGCCGCCACCACGACCGGGTCGAACTGCTTGCCGCTGCGTTCCAGAATGACGGCGCGCGCCTGTTCGGCGCCCAGGGGCGGGCGGTCCGGGCGCGGGTCGGTCATGTCGCTGTACGCGTCGGCGACCGCCAGAATGCGCGCGCCGATGGGGATGGCCTCGCCTTGCAAGCCCTGTGGATAGCCGCTGCCGTCATATTGCTCATGGTGCGCTCGCACCAATTCCGCGACCGGCCAGGGGAATTCCACGGCTTCGAGGATGCGCGCGCCGATGTCGGCATGTTCGCGCACGCGCTTCTCCTCTTCGTCGGTCAGGGCCGAAGTCTTGTGCAGCAAGTGGTCGGGGACGCCGAGCTTGCCGATGTCATGCAACAGGGCGGCGACCCGCACGCCCTGGTTGGAATCGTTGGACAGGCCGAGTTCGTGGCCGATTTCCTGTGCGTACCGGACCAGGCGGGAGAGCCGCGGGCCGTGGCTGTCGGGGTCTTTGGCGTCGATGGCGCCCGCCAGGGAGTCGAGCGTGTTCCAATAGAGCGCGTGGACCTGCTCGTGCGCTTCGGTGACACGGTGAATGTGCCGCCGCAGGTGCCGGTCGTGGTTCTGCACACCGTAGAAGAACAGGAGCAGGAACGGCACAATCAGCGCGATCGAAGCCGGCGGCGACAGCTGCTTCGCCATCATGATGTAGGCCACCACGGAGACGCCGGCCAGCGCCAGTCCCGGCAGGGTCCACAAGAAATGCCGGCGCCAAACATTGAGGAGACTGCCTTCCCCCGACAAGGCGAAGGAAGTCGAGACGGCCACCGTGTGTACCGCGAAGCCGCCGCCCAGCGCCACCGCCAGCGCGGCAATGTCGTGTGGGGCGCGGAACACACCGGCAGTACTCCCCATCCACATATACAGAGCGCCGGTGACGGCCATAGAGACGGCGAAGACCGCGGCCTTGAAGAGACCCGGGTACACCAACTCACGCGGCCGGAAGTGACCGGCGGCGCCGGTGACCGCGCCGATGAGCATCGCTTCAGGGATGCCCAGTGTCAGCAGCCCCAGCGTGGCGAAGGCGAAGTTCAGCGGCAGCGTGCCGAGCCGCGGCGAGAATTGCGCGCCGCACACCGCGACGCTCAACGCCACCAGCACCAACGCCGACAACATCAGCGGCTGCACCGCCATCTCATTCCACCACAACACCGCCAGGGTCAGGAACCCGACGACGATGACGACAAACACATACAGTTCAAGCGCCGTGGAGAGGTAGAGCGAAGTGGGGCGAATCGGTTGCAGGTGGTCCGGCTCGGGGATGAGCGGCTGCGCCCGCGGTGCGACGGCCTTGCCGTCCCGCGGCGAGTAGATGAGGCGATGCGCCAGCCCGGCCAGGGTGCGCTGCCGCGGCCCGGGCCGGCTGCGCGCCTCCATCAGCCGCCGAGTCTCCGTGTTCTTGATCACCATGTTTCGACCGTGCCCAAGAGCAATGGGCGGATGGCCGCAGTCCTTTTTCAGAGTGTCGGGTGGGTCAGCGCCGAAATCCGGCGGGCGCAGGCAGAGAATGGGGATACCCGCGCTACTCGCTTATTCCATAGAAATCGCCGGAATTGGCTAGTTGGCGAGTGCCGTCAGGCAGCGCCGGACGGCGGTTTGAGCGAGGCGGACCTTGTAGGCGTTGTGCTCAAGTGGGACGGCGCCGTCAGTGGCCCGCTGGGCGGCTTCGGCGATAGCGGCGGGCGTCAGGCGCTGGCCGTTGAGGGCCTGTTCGGCGGTGTAAGCCCGCCAAGGCGAGGGGGCCACGCCCCCCAGGACGACACGAGAGTCGGCGCAGACGCCGCCGGTGATGGTGAGGGATGCCGCCACGCTGACGAGCGCGAAGTCCCAAGCGCGCTCGGTGAACTTGAGATACATCGTCCGTTTCGTCGCATCGGGCGGCGGGAGGAGAATGCGCGTGACGAGTTCGCCGGGCTGCAGGCGGTTCTCGCGCTCCACCAAGTGCCGCGGCAGGATGAAGAAGTCCGCGATCCCGACTTCCACTTCCCCCTCGGGGCCGGTGACGAGCAGTTGCGCGTCGAGCGCGACGAGCGCCGGCGCGCAATCGCTCGGATGCACGATGAAACTCGGCTCTCCGCCGAGGATGGCGTTGTAGCGGTTCTCGCCCGTCGCCGCATAACAGGCATCGCCGCCGCGCTTGAGACACTTGAACAGCGGGTTGCGGTAATACGGGCAGCGCGGCCGCTGGCAGAGGTTGCCGCCCAGCGTGCCCTGGTTGCGCAGTTGCGCGGTGCCGACGGAACGCGCCGCGTCGGCGAGCGCGCGGTAGTGCGTGCGCACTTCCGGCAGGCGGTGCAATTCCGAAAGCGTCATCCCCGCGCCGAGCGACAGCGTGCCGTCACGCGTGGTCTCGACGCCGCGCAAGTCGGCGACGCCGCCCAAGTCCACCACCAGCGGCGGGTGGATGATGCCCTCGGCTATCTCGCTCATCAGGTCGGTGCCCCCGGCGAAGGGGCGGGCGTCGGGCATCTCGGCGAGCGCGGCGATGGCTTCTGTGAGCGAACCGGGGCGCAGATAGCGGCAGCCGTTGCCGGTCACTGCGGCTGTTCCAGCAGCGCCAGAATCCGGTCGGGCGTCATCGGCAGGAAGCGGACGCGGCGTCCCAGGGCGTTCGACACCGCGTTGAGCATCGCCGCCGCGGCGCCGATGCGCGGCGGCTCGCCCAGCCCCTTGGCGCCGAGGGTGTTCGCTTGCAAGTCGGGGATGTCGAGCATAATCACTTCGATCGGGAAGACATCGCCGGCGGTCATCACCTTGTAGTCGCCGAGGCGGGCGTTCAGCACGCGGCCGGTGGTGCGGTCGATCAGCCGCTCCTCGCGCAGCGCCCAGCCCACCGCTTGGATGACGCCGCCGTAAATCTGATTGCGCGCCGCCATCGGGTTGAGCACGCGCCCGAAGTCGTGCACGGCAACGACCTTCTGCACCTCGATCAGGCCGGTCTCCGTGTCCACGGTCACTTCCGCGAAGTGCGCACCGAACTGCGCGACTTCGACTTCTTCGTTTGTCGCCAACACCGCGCCGGTCCCGACCGCGACGCCGGGCAGCGCAGTACACGCGGCCTTCCACTCCACCGTGCGCCCGTCCCGGTGCGCAAAGGCGCCGTTGTGCCGTTCGAGGTCGGCGGGCTTCGCTTCCAGCGACTTGGCCGCGGCAGCCAGCACCTGCGCCAGCGCCGCTTCCGCCGCCTGGCGCACCGCCGGGCCGGCGCCGGCGAGCGTACCGCTGCCGTGGCTGCCGGGGCCGTAGGGCGTCTTTTCGGTGTCGCCGATGATGACGCGCACCGCCTCGGGTGCGATGCCAAGCGTCTCGGATGCGACCAGGGCGATGACCGTGCGCGTGCCGGTGCCAATGTCCTGCACGCCGCAACTGACCTGGGCGGTGCCGTCAGTGTTGATTTGCACCTCGGCGTGACAGGGCGGCCAGCCGTTGCCCCACCACATCACCGTGTTCATGCCGAAGCCGCGGCGCAGGTGCCCCTCGGCAATGCCGCCTTCGCGCCGCCGTTCCCAGCCGATGGCCGCGGCGCCCTGCTCATAGCATTGGCGCAGGTGCTTCACGGAATACTGTTTGCCGCTGGCGCCCTGCTCGGCGTAGTTTCGGAGGCGGAACTCGATGGGATCGAGGCCGGCCAGCGCGGCGAATTCATCGACAAACCCCTCGAACCCCGCGGTGCCCATCACCATCCCGACGCCGCGGGTGGCGCGGGCGCGGCCGGCGTTCACATACGCCATCTGCGACTGCGCCCGCACATTCGGGCAAGCGTAATAGTGCCAGGCAGGGCCGATGAGACTGTCGTTGGCCGGATAGGCGCCGCTGGCGGCGAAGCCGTCGAGCGTGATGGCGGTCAGGCGTCCGTCCTTCGTCAGCGCGGCGCGGTAGTTTTGAATGCTCTCGCAGCGGTTGCCGGTGGCGATGAAATCTTCGTAGCGGTCGAGCATCATCCGCACCGGCTTGCCCGTCGCTTTCGAGAGCAGCGCCGCGGCAACGGTGTCCTTGCCCAGTTCCAGTTTCGAGCCGAAACCGCCGCCCATGTGTTCGCAGATGACGCGCAGGCGGTTGAGCGGGATGCCCATTCGTTCCGCCATCGCGGCGCGCGTTTCGTGCACGGATTGCGTCGACACCCAGACCGTGACCAGGTCGCGCTCCCACTGGACGACGGAGCCGTGCGTCTCCATGCAGGCGTGCACTTCGGTGCCCGTGTGGTATGTGGCCTCGTGCGTGAGCGCCGCGTCTTTGAAGCCGCGCGCGACATCGCCGCGCTCGCGCGTCGCCCAGGACGGCGTCCAGAACGGCTCGCCATCGTGCAGGCGCGGCGCGTCGGGCGCCAGCGCGCCGTCGAGCGCGCTGGTGAACGGGAGCGGCTCATATTCGACGCGCACGACCGCTGCGGCGCGCCGCGCGGCCTCCGGGGTCTCGGCGGCGACCGCAGCGACCTCGTCGCCCTCGTAGCGCACTGTCTGCTCGAACAGCAGACTCTTGCCGCCGTAGAACTTCACCTCGGGGACATCCGCAGCGCTGAGGACGGCGACTACGCCGGGGATGGCGAGCGCCGGGCGCAGGTCGACTTTCGTGACGCGGGCGTGCGCGTGCGGCGAGCGGACGAAACGCCCGTACAGCATTCCCGGCAAGTGCAGGTCGGCGGTGTACTGGGCGCGGCCGGAGACCTTGTCGGCGGCCTCGACGCGGGTCACGCGGCGGTCAGCCATTGCGCTTTCCCTCTCGCATCCGTGCCGCCGCGGTCTGCACTGCGGTGAAGATGTGCGGATAGGCGCTGCACCGGCAAATGTTGCCGGTCAGCGCCGACTTGATCTCATCCAGCGTCGGTGCCGGGTTCTCTTGCAACAGCGCCACCGCCGACACCACTTGCCCGGGGATGCAGAAGCCGCACTGCAGCGCGTCCTCTTCGATGAACGCCTGCTGCACCGGGTGCAGCGTGCCGTTCGTGCTCAAGCCCTCCACCGTCGTGATTGCACGACCCTGCGCCTGCAATGCGAAGAGCAGACACGCATACACGGCCTTGCCGTCCACCAGCACCGTGCAGGCGCCACACTCACCCTGTCCGCAGGCCTCCTTGGCGCCGGTCAGCAGCAACTGGTCGCGCAGCACCGAGAGGAGCGAGGTCGTCGGACCGGCGGCGACGTGCTGCTCGCGCCCGTTGATGCGCAGCGTGATGGTTACTGGATCGGGGCCGAAGATGCTCATCGGGGAAGTCCCTTCCAGCGCTCGGCGACCAGTTCCATCTCGAACAATGCATACGGCTCGAAAGCGGAAATCCATCCATCCGGCTCGTGCACCAGGAAATAGAAGCCGACGCCGACCCGCTGTCCCGGGTGCAAAGTCAGCCCTGTGTTGTCTTGGCGCGGGATGCGCACTTCGATGTGATAGCGCGGTCCGGCCGCGCTGCCGGCGACAGTGAACTCGGCTGGGCCGAGTTTTTCACGGACATCGTGCGGCCATTGGTCGGGGTCGGAGGCATCCACGATATGCAGGCCGGCGGCGTCGAGCGCCGCCTTGCCGTCGGCGATGCGGATGGGAATGTAATAGTTGTCGCCGCCCACATACCAGCCGTCGTCGCCGGCGTCCATCTGCGCGTACAGTTGCGCGATCGGGCGGGAGAGATCAAAGGCGAAGTAGAGGGCGTCCGCGTCCCAATGCGCGTACACTTTCGCATCGAAGCCCGCCGCCGCGTCGGCGCCCGCGACCGTGTGCCACGCCTCCCACTCGCCCCCGCTGATGTGTCCGTCGATGCCCGGTGTCACGCGACGAATGCGCGTGTTGGCGGCGTACAGCGGGTAGGGGTCGAGCGCGTTCGGCAGGCCGTCGCCGTCCATGTCGGGGTTCATCGGGTCTGGGTCGAGGTAGCGGGCGTGCACATCCGGCGGCGCCGGCAGCGTGTCATTCACCCAAATGCGCGTGAGCGCCGCCTCCATGTCACTCATCCCGCAACCACAACTCTCGACGGCGAGCGGCGTCGAGCCGAAGCGCGCCTCGTCGAGCGGCAGCCAGTTCTCGTCATCGGGGATGCCGTCCTGGTCGCCGTCCACCACGGTCTGAATGTCGCCGTACGCGCAGGACTGGTACTGCCGCGCGCTCCAGTGGCGCAGGATGTAGGCGTTGCAATCCCAGTGCTCGCCCGTTTTGCGCGCCGAGTCGATGCTCGGCGACGGGTGATTGAACAAGTACTCCTCGTAGCCGCTGTGCTCGAAGATGGAATCGACGGCGTGGTGCGTCTCGTGCGTGAAGAGCCAGGCCGTGTCGCCGCCGCCGCCGAAGCGTGAGCGCGCCGGGTCGCCGGGCGCCGGGAAGTCGATGCCCCAAGTGCCCCCGCCCGTCGTCTTGTAGGTGTACTGCTTGGTGTCTTTGTTCCAGCGGCGCTCGCCGACGATTTCCACCAGCATCGCGTAATCGCCGCGCTTCTTTCCCTTTGCGGCGAGCGCCTTGTCCCAGTCCGAGTCAAAAGGCAGGGGCCAGTACACGAATTCGGAATCGGGCACCTCGCGCTTCTCCGGGACGACGAAGAACTCGCAATCGAGCCACAGGTTCATCCGTGAATTGAGCCAATAGAAAAAGACGCCGCGGGCGACCTGGTCTTTGTAGTACTGCAAGCGCGGGTCGCCTTCGAGGGGCTGCGGCGGCGCGTCGGGCGTGACGCTGCTCGTGTTCACGACATTCAGATACACCAGCACCGCCACCGGCAGGCGGACAAAGGTTTTCAGCCGCGGCACCGGCAGTGTCGTGAACGCGTAGAGCCGCGAGCGCGCCGGCCCCGGCACGACCGTCAGTCCCGGAAAGGTGACGCGGAACAGGTAGCGCGTGCCCGGCTCGAGGCCGTTGATGGTGACTTCGTGCCTCTGCCCGCCGCTGGAGACGGGCACATCGTCCTCGCTGTCGGTCGGATAGGGGGTGCCGGCGTCGGCGAGGTGATGGCGAAGTTCCGCCTTGCCGGCACGGGGGCTGTCCCAGCGGATGTGTGCGCCGGTGTCGTGGACTTCGAGCACCGCGGGCCGCGCCGGCACTTCGAGGGTCGCCGGGAGTTGCAGCAGGCGGTCGTTGCCGGTGTCGGCGATGAGCAGCGTATCGCGCGCCCCGATGGCAATTGCTGACGGATTGCGCAGCGCATCGAGGACCGGCAGCGTCGTTTCGGTGATGAGGTCGCCAGTCGCCGAGTAGAGGCGGATGCGCC
Source organism: uncultured bacterium (assembly GCA_964400165.1). Taxonomy (GTDB): domain Bacteria; phylum Armatimonadota; class Hebobacteria; order CAYNSX01; family CAYNSX01; genus CAYNSX01. The sequence continues at coordinate 20,065 of CAYNSX010000003.1, read as the reverse complement.
CATTCCCGCTGTCGAGCACAGCGAGGCGGTCGCCGACCGCCACGACATCGCGCGGGTCGTTCAAGTCGCCGATGGTGCGCTCCGTTACGAGCGCGATGTCGCGAATGGGAGCAATGCGGAATGCCTGTATCCGACCGTTGCCGGAATCGGCGACGAAGAGCAAATCCCCCACGACCGCCATCCCGCGAGGGTCAATGAAGAGACCCGGTCGGTCCCCCTTGCCGCCGAAGATCAGCCACTTCCCTTTGGAATTGAATACGACGAACTCGCCCTTCGCGGTGTCACTGACGATGATGTCACCGCTGGGAAGCGCCAGCGCCTTGGACGGTGTAGTCAGATCCGATTCGCCCAAAACCTCGACCGTGCGCTTGTTCGGGTTGATGCGCAGGATGCGGTGATTACCGCGATCGGCGAGCAGCACGGTGTCGCCGGCGAGCGACAGTCCGGCGGGGTCCTTCACCGACAGGCCGGGGAATGTGAACTCGCGGGGATTGGCGAAGACCGCGTCGTACATCAGCAGGCGGTCGTGCCCGGTGTCGGAGACCAGGATGCGCCCGTCGGGGAGCGTCACGATGCCCTCGGGCCGGGACGGCGTCTCGTCGGCGCGGGCGGGCAGCGCGGAGACCGCGCAGACGAGCAGCAGCGCACCGAATGCGAGACGCCGGGGCATACTCTTCGGGTTCGGCGACGGGCGCGCCGCTCCTGCTCACACAGGAACCGGCATCGGGCGCGGCGTAGTCGGAAAGACCGTGCCTGCCGACAGCCGAATGACCCACCTCGAATGCGCTGCCTGCGGCGCGCGTGCCGAGTGGCGGCAACTCATCAATGTCTGCCCGGCGTGCGGGAAGATGCTGCTGGCGCGCTATGACCTGGAGGACGCGCCATTTGACAGTGACGCGCTGCGCGACCGTGCGCCGACGATGTGGCGCTATGGCGAGTACCTGCCGCCGATGCCGGGCGGCCCCGTCACGCTCGGCGAGATGATGACGCCGCTGATTCTTCTGCCCACGCTCGGTCGGACGCTCGGCATGGACTCGCTGTGGTTGAAGGACGAAGGCCGCTTGCCAACCGGCACCTTCAAGGCGCGCGGGATGGCAATGGCGGTGAACATGGCAAAGCGGCTGGGCGCCCGGGCGCTGGCCGCGCCGTCGGCGGGGAACGCCGGCGCCGCGCTCGCCGCGTATGCCCGTCGCGCCGGGCTGCCGGCAACGGTGTTCTTCCCGCCCGATGTGCCTGCTGTCACCATCGCAGAAGCCCGCGCCGCGGGCGCGGAGATCCGCGAGTGCGCCTCGCTGCCCGACGGCGGCGCCAAGACCCGCGAGGGCGCCGCGGCAGAGAAGTGGTTCGGCTTGTCCACGCTGCTGGAGCCCTACCGCGTCGAGGGCAAGAAGACGATGGGCCTGGAACTGGCCGAGCAACTCGGCTGGCAGGTGCCCGATGTCATCATCTATCCCACTGGTGGGGGCACCGGACTGATCGGACTGTGGAAGGCGTTCGAGGAACTGCGCGCGGCCGGGTGGGTGAGCGATGTGCCGCCGCGGATGGTGGCGGTGCAGCCGGTCGGGTGCGCGCCGCTGGTGCGTGCCTTCGAGGCGGGCGCAAGCGAGTGCATAGCGGTAGAACAGCCGGACACCATCGCGCCCGGCCTGCGCGTCCCGCGCAGCGCCGGCGATTTCCTGCTCTTGCGCATCCTGCGCGAGTCGAATGGCACGGCCATCGCCGTCGCCGATGACGACATCCGCACCGCCGCCCGCGACCTCGCCGCGAGCGAAGGGCTGCTGGTCTGCCCGGAAGGCGCCGCGACGCTGGCGGCGCTGCGCGCCCTGCGGGCTAACGGCTGGGTCGGCGCCGATGCCTCGGTCGTGCTGCTCAACACGGGCACCGGGCTAAAGCACCCGGAACTGTTCGCCTAGCGCGTCGTCGTTACTGCGCGATGCCGAGGTAAGTGTCGCGGATGCGCACCTGCAACTCGGTCGGGCTCTCGATCTCCACGAGCGCGTACTGCGACGCCTTGTTGGCGTCCAGCGTCGCCTTCACGGACAGCAGGCGGTCGCCGCGCAGCACCGTCAGCGTCACTTCCTGCCCGGCGGCGAAGTAGTCGCGCAGCGTCTGGTCAAGCGTCGAGGCGCGCAGCCGCCGGCCATCCATCGCCACCAGAATGTCGCCCTGGTCGAGGCCGGCCTTGTCGCCGGCGCCGCCTGGCAGGCACGACTGCACTGTCACCAAGTCCACGCTCGCCGCTGCTGTTGCGGCTGCGGCCGCCGCCGCGGCCGCTGCCGCGAATCCACCACCCCCGCCGCCACCGGCGCCGGTGCGAATGCCGAGCGTCGGCCCGGTCTCCGACGAACGGATGTCGAGGCGCAGGCCGGCATGCTTGAGGAAGTCGTCATACGGCGGGCGCGTCGGCGCGAAGACATAGGTATCGAAGAAGTCCTGGAAGCTGGTGCCGGTCAGCACTTCCGCCGCTTTCTGCACGGCGCCGTCGGGATAGCCGACACCCTTCGCCGCGTATTCGGCGTAGAGGTAGCGCATCAGGTCGTCGAGCGACTTGGCGTTTTGTGTCCGCCCGCGCATTTCGAGGTCGAGGCAGAACGCCAGCAGTTGCCCCTTGCCGTAATACGAGATGGACGAGAACGGTTTGTCCGGGTTCACCCAAGTCATCATCGAGGCGTCGGCGGCCGAGACGGTCTTCGCCGCCGGGTTCTCGTCGTACGACTGCATCAGCCGCGCCATCGCCTCGTAATACTGCTGCTTGCTGGTGATGCCGGCGCGGCGCAGCGAGATGTCGCCAAAGTAACTCGTCCAGCCCTCGCTCTCCCACAGGTACTGCGTGTAGACTTCACGCGAGTAGTCGAACGGGCCCAGGGGCAGCGGCCGGATGCGCTTCACATTCCACAGGTGGAAGAACTCGTGCGACACCAGCCCGCCGAAGCGCCGCCGGGTCTCCTCCGTGCGCGCGAATTCGGGATTGGTGCCCAGCGCGGTGGAGGAGAGGTGCTCGAGGCCGCCACCCCCGCCGCCGACATGGATGAAAAAGACATAGCGGGGATACGGGGCGCTGCCGAAGAGGGCAATCTGCTGGTCCACGATGCGCTTGATCAAGTTCGTCAGTTCGGCGGGGTCATACTTCGCGTCGGAGTGCGTGACGATATAGTGCTGCTTGCCGTCGGCGACGAACTGCATCGTGGTGTGGTTCGCAATGTCGATCGGGCAGTCCACCAGGTAGTCGTAATCGGGCGCGGTGAACTTCCACGCGCCGGGCCCGGGGTCGAGCGCGGTCGAGGTCCGCCAGGCCGGCGGGAACCCTTCAAGACGCAATTCGATCGGGTGCAGCACCTGGCCGACGACATACAGGTATACCGACGCGCCGTTGATCCAGCAGTGCACATCGTTGTACTGACTGGTGATGATGCCCATCTGGTTCACATACACCCGGTAGGTGGCGACGACTTTGTCCACGCCGCGCGACCAGACGCGCCAAGTCTGCTTGTCGAGACGCCGGGAGGGGATGGTGTGTCCGCGGCCGTCATACGCGGCGAAGCCCTCGACATTGCGGCCGAAATCCTGAATGTCATACGCGCCGGGCGTCCACGCCGGCATGGCGAATTCGAGCGTGTCGCCACGCACATCGGGCACCTCGATGGTGACACTCAACAGGTGCGTGTTCGGCGCCAGCGGGCGCACGGTGTAGATGAACGGGTTCGGCGCCGGCGCGGCGACCACCACCCGCGCAACGACGGCGAAGACCAGCAAGGCGATAACACGACGCATGACCACCCTCCCAGGGCGTCGCCCCGTCGGCGGGGCGTCGCCTCTTCATTCGACGCCGCGGGGAAATCCCTTGCTGCGCGGGACACAAGCGCAAGTCGCCCCCGCCTCATGTCGGAGTATAGTGGCCGTGGAGATTTCTATGAGGGTCAAGCAATTTCAGCCGTGTTGCCTGCGGAAGCAATGGCGCTTCGTCCCAGTCGGCGCTGTTATCGTGCTTGGCTGCAGCACCAGCGGGGGACAGAGCACACTTTTCCCGGTCGGCGGAGCAGCCGAGCCGCCAATTGGGGTCGGCCAGACGGAAGACCTGCGGCAATACTTTGCGAAGGCTTCTGTCGCTTCCCATGATCGCCGAATTAGCTTTGAGGATCCATTCGCACAGCGACCCGCGACCGGCATTTTTTGGTACCACTACCGTTACCAGCCATTCCCAGGACTGCCAAGTCAGGAAGGATTTCGCCGAGTGGCAGACGGGCGCGTAACGAGTGATGTGACGGTAGGTTCGGTCGACGCAACGAGTGCGACTTCCATCTTCTCGTGGGTGCGCTTTCGTTCCCTTTCCGCCCCTGGTGGCGAGGAACTCTGCCTCACGGAGTGGTTCGACCCCATTCGACGCACGGAGGCGTGGGTGCAGATTGGGACACAGAATGATGGAGCGCTGGGCGCCATCGGCAACATAATCCCGCCGCCGAGTCAGGTTGCAGGAACTCGAGCTGCCAGTCTGACGATCCTCGTGGCCGTTCCTGCGGTGGACGAGTACTACGGCTTTGCGAGTGCAACGTTCGACGCGCGCGGCGTCGCGTTCGCGTCGAACGACATCCCTGGACTGAAGGTCCCGAGGAGAGTCTCTGGCGAGTTCCTGCGTTCCGGCACCAATTCGATTCCTGTGGGAGACTGGTTTGCGTCCTCTGCGCTGCGGACCGTGTATCTGGTGCAGCTCTACGGCGACTCGACAGTCTGGGTGGGTGAGTACTCTGATGCAGGACAGTTGCGGCAAAGCCGTTGGCTGCAATTCTCGTCAGAAGAACTAGATGCACTCCGCGCGGAAGTCCCGCCCGGGACACCGGAGTTGGTCGATTCCTTGGACCCCGCGGGTGAAGCTCGGCAACGAGACATTGCCCGCGAGCGGGATGCCGGTGAGATTCGAATCTTTCGGTCGGTAATGTTGGACGAGTCGACCGGCAGAGCCACGCTCGGCAGTGTGAATGAGCACGATCTGCCTGGAATGGAGTTCTGGTCGGAGAATCTTGGCATGCAGGGATCAACCGACCAGGGCGGTGGCGAAGATCTGCGCGCACTGTCGCACTTCCTAGATGGGCGCCTCGCCGACAGCGTCATGATCGGAAAGCGCACAGGAACCATCTATCAATGGGACCGCACATGGCAGTTGCCGGAACTGCCGTGGGGAGACGCCGGACTTGCCCACTTTTGGGAGTGGGATGATGACGAGAAGCGGGGTATCGGGCATTCCGGCCCCATCATCCTCCAAGAGTCCGGCGGGATTCACTTTGGGGGGTGCAAGCCCACTCGTGTTGACGGGGAGCCACCCGGTGCTGGCCCAGTATTTCTCTTCTGGTTGGAACATGGACGGTTTGACCCGGAGGTAGGGTTGCCGGACGACGTGTTTGGCGTCGTGGGCGAAGGCGCATCGTCCCTGCTGTTGTATGAAGCGGAATACGACGCGGACGGGGTGTTTGCTGCTGGGTCCAAGGGCGCGCCGAAGCGTCTCAAGCCGATTGACACGCGTTTTCAGTCGGCTCCTGACGAAGTGGCGCGTCGGGCAAACCTTGTCGGAATTGGCCTGGTGTTGCTGCCTGAGGCTCGCGACCGACTTCGCCTGACCATCTTTGATGCGAACGGCGTCCCACAACTGGACGAGACCTATCGGTATCCCTTGCCCCGGTTCAAGTGGGCAAATCCCAAAATTGCTGCTGGCGCGCTGTAATTGTCGCACCATCGTTTGCCGCGCGGCTCGTCCACAGGAAGTGATGGACGCAGGGCGAACTCCACAGGCACGCGCATGGTCAAACTCGTCGCCCTCTTCACCCGCCCCGACGACCCCGCCGGCTTCGACCGCCAGTACACCGAGACGCATGTGCCCCTGGCGCGGCTGATGCCCGGCCTGGTGCGGCTGGAGACGACGCGCTTCACCGGCACGCCCACCGGCCACCCGGCGCCGTATTATCGGATGGCGGAACTGTATTTCGAGTCGGCGCAGGAGATGCAGGCGGCGATGGTGTCCGAGGAAGGCAAGGCGGCGGGCGCCAACCTGATGGGCTTCGCCAAAGGGCTGGTCACATTCGTCTTCGCGGAGGTGCAGGGATGATTCGAGTGCGCACGCACCATGTCGGTCGCGCGGCGGTTGCCGCGGCGCTGACGGCGCTGTGTGTCACAGTGAGCAGCGCCAAGATTCCCGACCAGACGGTGCCCATCGAAAAGAAGCAGCCAATTGTCGTGCTGGTGTGGCTGACCGCCGAGAGCGGCCCGCAGGACCTCGGCCGCGTCGGCGACCTCGGCAAACAGGCGGCCGATGCGCTCAAGTCACAGAAGGGCTGCTCGAGCGCCGACCTCTTCACCGGCATCACGGTCGATCTTGAGAAGGCGCGCATCCTTGGCCAACTGCCGCCCTCCGCCTACTATGTTCTGCTCATCTCGACTTGGGAGAGCGAGGCCGCGCTCGAGGCCTACGAGAAGGGCGCCGCGCACACGACCGTCGAGAAGGCGCTCAAAGATTCGGGCCTCAAGATCGGTCACGCGGTGCAGCAATACCAGCGCGTCTCCGGCGGCATTGAAATTGGCGCCGACGGCCTGCCCAGTTATGTCGGCTCCGACCAGTTCCGCATTCCGCTCGCCACCAACCCGGTGATGACCATCGCCAAACTGCAAATCAAGATGGGCGGCGGTGGCGGCGGCATGAGCGCTGCCGGACCGCCCCCCGGCCTCGCCGAACTCAACTCGGTAATCCAGCCGTTCCTGCAAGGGCTGGTGAAAGACCCGGGGCTGCTGCACCTCGACGCGGTGAGCGCGCAAGTCGGCGACACCACCAGGCAATATCTCATCGCCTTTTGGCAGGACCGCCGGGCGCTGATGAGTTTCTATGGCAGCGCCCCGCACCGGGCCGCCGCCGACTGGCTGCTGGCCGCGGGCGAGAAGGCCGATCCGGCCGTGGCGTCCGCGTTCGATTTCGCCATCGAGGTCTACCAGCGCGTCAGCCCCGACGCGAAGTAGGCGAGTGCGCCGCCGATGACCGACGCCTTCCGCACCGGCTTCGCCGCGCAGGCGCCGGAGTCGTTCGGCTTTACGCACATCCGCTACGAGAAGTCGGGCTGGCTGGCGCGCGTCACCATCAACCGGCCCGAGAAGCACAACGCGCTCGCCTATCAGACGCTGCGCGAACTCGAACGCGCCTATCTCGACGCCGCCTGGGATGATGCCGTCGCGGTCGTGGTGATGACGGGCGCCGGTGACCAGGCATTTTCCACCGGCGGCGATGTGGACGATATGGAGGGCCTGACCCGCCACCCGCACGATTACTGGAAGTGGGTTGGCGCGTTCTTCGATGCGCAAGACCGCCTGCGCAACATCGGCAAGCCCACCATCGCCCGCATCAACGGCATCGTCGTCGGCGGCGGCAACGAATTCAACATCGGCTGCGACCTGGCCGTGATGGCCGACGACACTTACATCCGCCAAATCGGCGCCGCCCGCGGCTCCGTCGCCGCGGCGGGGGCGACGCAGTTCCTGCCGCTCATCGTCGGCGACCGCCGGGCGCGCGAGATTCTCTTCCTGTGCGAGGAAATCCCGGCGCAGAAGGCGCTCGAGTGGGGGCTGGTCAATGAGGTCGTGCCCCGCAAAGACCTCGACGCCGCCGTGCAGCAGATGGCCGAGATGGTGTACGCGAAACTGCCCAACGCCATCCGCTACACGAAGGAACAGATGAACTTCTGGCGCCACCTGGCCTGGGGGCTGACCATCGGCCACGCCCGCGAGTGGCTGACGCTCAACTCCGCGATGCCCGAGACCGCCGAAGGGATGTCGGCGTTCCTCGAAAAGCGCCAGCCCGATTACGCCAAGATGCACGACGCCGTCACTGCGGGCCGCGACCTGCTGCCCTGGGGGCCGTACACGCGCACCTGCGCGCAGTGCGGCGCCGACGCGCTGCCCGAGTCGTTCACCCATTGCGGGAAATGCGGAGCGAAACTGGAATAGGGTGTCGGGTGTGGGGTGTAGAGTGTGGGAACTGATGCAAAGTTGCTATCATCAGGCGGCATGAGCACGCAGACTACCGACGACCAGACACGCGACCCGGAGTACGACGCCAAACTTGCCGCGTTTGAGGCCCGCATCGACGCGGGCGAGAAGATCGAGCCCACCGACTGGATGCCCGACGAATACCGCCTCGGCCTGCTGCGCATCATCAGCCAGCACGCCCACAGCGAAATCGTCGGCGAACTGCCGGAAGGCGGTTGGATTCCGTACGCGCCGTCGCTGCGACGGAAACTGACGCTCATCTCCAAAGTGCAGGACGAGGCCGGCCACGGCCAGCTCCTCTACCGCGCCGCCGAGACGCTGGGGCGGTCACGCGAAGAGATGCTCGACGAATTCCTCTCCGGCAAGGCGAAGTATTCGTGCGTCTTCAACTACCCCGCTGCGGAGTGGGCGGATGTCGGCGCCATCGGCTGGCTCATCGACGAGGCCGCCATCCTCAATCAGACGATGCTGGCGCAGGGCTCCTACGGCCCGTACTCGCGGGCGATGAAACGCATCTGCTACGAAGAGGCCTTCCATGTGAAGCAGGGCGCCGACCTCATTTATGTGCTGGCGACCGGCACGCCCGACCAAAAGGCAATGGCGCAGCGCTCGATCGACCGCTGGTGGTATCCGGCGCTGATGCTCTTCGGCCCGCCCGACAAGGCGTCGGTGCACACCGCCTCGCTGATGAAGTGGAAAGTGAAGACGCGCACCAACGACGAGTTGCGCGACGAGTTCGTCGAGAAGATTGTCCCGCAAATCCGCTCCATCGGCCTCACGATTCCCGACCCGGACTGTGGCTACGACGAATCCACCGGGAAGTGGCGCTACACCCAGCCCGATTGGGATGAGTTCTGGCGGGTGGTGAAGGGCGACGGCCCGCTCAACGCCGAACGCATGGCCGCCCGCCGCAAGGCGCACACCGACGGCGAGTGGGTGCGCGAAGCCCTGACCGCCCACGCCGCGAAGCACGCGCAATCCAACGGCGCCCGATGACGACCTCTGTTTTCGTCACCCTTCCCCGTGCACGGGGAAGGGCTGGGGATGGGGTGGCAGTTGTTGCTGCCCCTCTCCGTAAACGGGGAGGGGTTGGGGGAGGGGTTGCCTTTCGCCGCGCGGTGAAGACCTCGTGACCGACACGCAGTGGCCCGCGTGGGAAGTCTTTCATCAGCCCGGCACCGGCGAAGCGTATGTCCATGTCGGCGCGGTGCACGCCCCCGACGCCGAGATGGCGCTGCAGATGGCTCGCGACCAGTTCACCCGCCGCCAGCCCTGCACCGGCCTCTGGGTGGTGCGCGCCGACCATGTCGTGACGAGCACGCAGGCGCAGTCCGAGCCGTTCTTTGCCCGCTCGATGGACAAGAGTTTTCGTGAACCGCAGGGCTTCCTGTCGCCGCTCAAGCGCACCGAGAAGGCCAAGCGTGGCGAATGACGCCCTGAAGGAATTGCTGCTGGCGATGGCGGACGACGAACTGCTCCTCGGCCACCGCGACGGCGAGTGGACCGGCCATGCCCCCATCATCGAGGAGGACATCGCCTTCTCGAACCTGGCGCAGGATGAAATCGGCCACGCGCTCCTCTGGTATCAACTGCGGCAGGACCTCGGCGGCGAGGATCCCGATCACCTGGCATTCCTGCGCGGCCCCGAGGCGTTTCGCTGCTGTCACCTCGTCGAACAGCCGAAAGGCGACTGGGCGTTCACCATCGTGCGCCAGTTTCTGTTCGACGCCGCCGAGCAGGTGCGCCTCGCGTCGCTGGTGCATTCGAGTTACACGCCGCTCGCCGAGGCGGCGGGCAAGGTGCGCCCCGAGGAGTCCTACCACTGGATGCACCTGCACAGTTGGGTGGAGCGCCTCGGCGATGCTACCGCGGAGAGCCACCAGCGGATGACCGCCGCGCTCGACACCGCGTTCCCGCTCGCCTTCGGCATCTTCGAGCCGCTCGAACACGAGGGCGACCTGGTGCGCGACGGCGTCTTCGCCGGCAACGCCGCGCTGCACGCGCAGTGGCTCGCTCTGGTTGTGCCGGTGCTCACGCAGTCCGGCTTGCAGCCGCCGGCGCCGAAGCCGCAGAGCGGCTGCGGCGGCCGCCGCGGGCAGCACACGCCCGCACTCACGCAGGCCCTCACCGACCTGCAGCAGGTGCGCCGGCTCATCCCCCAGGCCGCCTGGTAGGGGTTACACTGACGGCGTGAGCGCCACGCTGCAGACCATCCCCGACGAAGGCGCCGCCTGGGCGGCGCTGGGCGGGGTCGTCGACCCCGAAATCCCCGTCCTGACGCTTGTTGAGTTGAAGGTGGTGCGCGAAGTCGAGGTGACGGGTGACAGTGTGCGCGTCGTGCTGACGCCCACCTTCATCGGTTGTCCGGCGTTCGAGATGATGCAGCGCGACACGCGCGTCGCGCTCGAGCGCGCCGGCTTCCGCGAAGTGACCATCGAGGTGACTTACTCGCCGCCCTGGTCGTCGGATTGGCTCGAGGAACCCGCACGCCGCAAACTGCGCGACATCGGCATCGCCCCGCCCAACCCCGCCGCGCCGACCGCGCAGGAAGCGCTGGCGCAGCCGCTCACCTGCCCGCACTGCGGCTCGCAGCAGACCCGCCTCGACACGCCCTTCGGCCCGACGCTCTGCCGGATGATTGCCATCTGCGACGCCTGCCGCCAGCCCTTCGAGGCGATGAAGCCGCTGTGAAAGGGAAGGGACAAAGGAAGGCAGGGAGGCGGGGAGGCAGGAAAACCAAATACGCCGTCGTCATTGAGAGAGCCGAACGAAATTTCTCGGCCTACCTGCCCGATGTACCTGGGTGCGTCGCAACCGCACCCACCAAGGCCGATGTCCTGCGTCGCATTCGGTCGGCTCTTGCGATGCACATCGATGGGCTCAAAGAGGACGGACAACCGATTCCCCGGCCTTCCACCAAAGTCGCTGTGATCGAGACCGACTAGCCCCGCTTTTCTCTCTCATCTCTCCTCGCTCATCTCCCCGATTCGCAGGAATCTGCCAGCCTCTACGGAATCTGCCTTCGATAGCGAAGGAGCGCCTATGCCCGCCGCCGCCGCACCCGCTGATGTCATCCTGACCGCCGCCGAGGGCCGCCTCGGCCTCGTCACCATCAACCGCCCGCAGGTGCGCAACGCCATCAACGGCGAGACGATGGAGGCGCTGGTGGCGGCGCTCGAACGCTTCGACCGGGACCCGGCTATCCGCGTGATGATCGTCACCGGCGGGCCCGACTTCTTTTCCGCCGGCGCCGACATCAAGGAGATGCACCACCACACGCCCGCCGAGTTCCTGCGCGGGCCGTTCGGGATGCGCTGGGAGCGGCTGCGCAAGATCGGCAAGCCCATCATCGCCGCAGTCGCCGGCTATGCGGTGGGCGGCGGCTGCGAACTGGCGATGGCCTGCGACCTCATAGTCGCCGCCGAGGACGCCTTCTTCGCCCAGCCGGAGATCAACATCGGCGTTATCCCCGGCGCCGGCGGGACGCAGCGCCTGACCCGCGCCATCGGCAAGGCAAAGGCGATGGAGATGGTGATGACCGGCGTCCGCCTGCCGGCGAAAGAGGCCTGGGCGCGCGGGCTGGTGACGCGCGTCGTGCCGAAAGAAGTGCTGATGCTGGAGGCGCGCAAACTGGCGGAGGAGATTGCGGCCAAGTCGCCCGTCGCCATCCGGGCGGCGAAAGAGTCGGTGCTCAAGGCCTTCGATACCAGTCTCGAAGCGGGCCTCGACTACGAGCGCCGGATGTTCTATCTCCTCTTCTCGACGAGCGACCAGAAAGAGGGCATGGACGCCTTCTTCGAGAAGCGCAAGCCGGAGTTCACGGGGGACTGATGGGCGCCAACATCCTCGTGCTCGGCGGCGGACCGGGCGGCGTCACCGCGGCGACGCGCCTGCGAGCGCTCCTCGGCGCGGAACACAACATCACGCTCGTCGCTAAGGACAAGCGCCACAACCTCGGCCACTCAAAGGTGGGCGTGATGCTCGGCACCAAGCGCCCCGCCGACATCGTGCGCGATCTCAATGACCTGGCGAAGCGCAACATCGACTTCCGCCAGGCCGAGGTGACGGCGATCGACCCGAAGGCGCGCGCCATCCGCCTCGGCGACGAGGAACTGCGCGCCGATTACCTGGTCGTGTCGCTCGGCGCAGCGCTGGAGCCGCAGCGCATCCCCGGCCTCGATGTGCACAAAGAAGGCGGCGACCCGCTGCCCATTCACACGCCGTATTCGCTCGACGGCGCCATCGCCACCGGCGCGTTCCTCGACACCTTCGATGGCGGCGAACTACTCATCATCATCGCCGGCACGCCCTACCAGTGCCCGCCCGCGCCGTACGAAATCGGGATGATGCTGCACTGGCTGTTCAAGTGGCGCGACCATCGCGTGCGCGTGCGGATGCACCTGTTCACGCCAGAAGCGCGGGCGCTCCCGACGCTGCCCGATGCGGGGAGCGAGCGCATGCAGGCGATGTTGAGCGAGGTTGGCATCGCCTTCCATCCCGGCCACGCCATCAAGGACATCGACATCACCCGCAAGTATGTGAACTTCGAGAACGGCGCGTCGTTCAAGTTTCACTTCTTGCTGCTCATCCCGCCGCACGCCGCGCCGCCGGTCGTGCGCGACGCCTTCGGCTGCGAGGGCGGCTGGATCAAGGTGCAGCAGCGCACGCTGGCGACCGACTTCGAACGCGTCTACGCCATCGGCGACTGCACCAGCATCCCAACCAGCGGCCCGAAGCCGCTGCCGAAGTCGGCGGTCTTCGCCGCGGCTGCCGGCACAACCGTCGCCGAGAACATCGCCGCCGAAATCACCGGCAAGCAGCCCGAAGCGCGTTTCGACGCCAGTGGGCTGTGTTATGTCCAGACCAGCTGGCGCGACGCGGGCGCCGTCGCGGGCGATTTCTTCGCCGACGGCGGCCCGGCGGTGCAACTCCTCGAGCCGACGCCGCACCTGCTCGCCGCCGCCGACTGGTGGGAGCGCGGCTGGCTGCAAAGGGTGTTCTGAGCCTTTGGTGACCATGCGCAAGCCGGAACCGAGTTCACAGTGGAAGGGTGCTTTGGCGGAGAGTTATGTCGCCGCGGCACTCTTGGACGCGGGGCTTCGGGTGTTTCGCCCGATGGTCGATGACGAGGGAGTCGATTTCTTGATTTCAGTGAGCAGCGGGAGGTCTCGCCGCTATTACCAGGTTCAGGTGAAAGGGCTCGTAGGAGGAAAGGGACACTATCCAACGGGCTTCAACTACAAACGCATCAGTGAATGTCCCGAAGAATGGATCCTGGTCTGCGTGGAGCGCTTCGGCCGCATCTCATCTGCGCCACGGATTCTGTGGATCGGTGGAGTGGAGGCTCTAGAGCGGTTCGGTGCCGCAATTAAAAAATGGGGAGACCTGAACTTGACGGTTGCGGCGAAGAAAGAATTGCAACGAAAGGGACACTATCGACTTTCGAGTCTCCGAAAGTTCATTGAAAAGGCGGGAAAGAAATGAAATTCGAAGTGATCCTCTATGAAGTCACCGACGGCGTCGCCACGCTGACGCTCAACCGCCCCGACAAACTCAATTCCTTCAACGACCAGATGGGCGGTGAGGTGAACGCCGCCCTGCGCGACGCCGCCAAGGACCGCGCCGTGCGCTGCTTGGTACTCACCGGCGCCGGGCGCGCCTTCAGCGCCGGCGAGGACCTCTCCTCGCACGCCGGCGAAGCGGAACTGACGCTCGGCGCCGCCCTGCGCGGCCGCTATCACCCGATGATTCTCGGCCTCCGCACGATGGAGAAGCCCGTCATCGCCGCCATCAACGGCGTCGCCGCAGGCGCCGGCTTCGCCACCGCGCTCGCCTGCGACCTGAAGGTGATGGCCGCCGAAGCGTCGCTCGTGCCCGCCTTCGACAAAGTCGCGCTCGTCCCCGATTCGGGCAGCACCTTCCATTGGCTGCGGCAACTGGGGCTGTCGCGGGCGCTCGAAGTCGCTTTCTTCGGCGGGCGCATCAGCGCCGAGCAGGCGCTGGCCTGGGGGTTCGTCAATAAAGTCGTGCCCGCCGCCGAAGTGCTGCCCGCCGCGCAGCAGATGGCCGCGACGCTGGCGAGAGGCCCCACCAAGGCCTTCGGCCTCGTCAAGCGGGCGATGAACGCTGCCTTCGCCAACGACCTCGCCGCCCAACTCGAATACGAGGCCTACCTGCAGGAGATCGCCGGCCGCTCGCACGACCACCACGAAGGCGTGCAGGCCTTCTTCGAAAAGCGAGAGCCGAAGTTTCGGGGCGAATGAGCCCGGCCCTGAAGTGCCGGGCTAGTAAGACAACGCTGGCTGAAGCCGGCTCGACGACTCAAACCGCGTGTCGCGTAGGGGAGTGCAGTTTCGCCCCATTCATGGGGCGGTGTTTTCCTAGCCCGGCGCTTTCAGCGCCGGATGCCTCCGTCCTCACCCCCTGACCCCCTCTCCCGAACAGGGAGAGGGGGAACCAACGGAGGCAAAGACATCTGTTCCCTCTCCCAGTTCGGGAGAGGGTGCCCGGAGCGCAGCGCAGGGCGGGTGAGGACGAAACGAGCAACCCGGCCATGAAGTGGCCAGGCTAACAGAACAACGCCGGCTGAAGCCGGCGTGACGACTCACAGAGCGGGTCACATAAGGTGGTTCAGTTCCGCCCCATTCATGGGGCGGTGTTTTCCTAGCCCGGCGCTTTCAGCGCCGGGTCGCTCGTGAATCATCATTCATCAATCATCATTCATCGCCCTCTGCTAGACTCACCTCGCCATGATCGAAACTCATCCCATCGCCGTCATCGGCACCGGCACGATGGGCGGCGGCATCGCCCAGTGGGCGGCGCAGTGCGGCTTCGATGTGCTGGTGCGCGATGCCAACCCGACGCTCGCCGCGCAGGGCGTCGAGCACATCCGCGCCCGCTTGGCGCGGTTGGTGGAGCGGGGGATGTTGACGCAAGAGGACGCCGACGCCGCCTACGGGCGGCTGCAGCCCGCGCTTGAAGTCAAAGACCTGGCGGAATGCGCGGTCGTCATCGAGGCCGTCTTCGAAGACCTGGAACTAAAGCGGGCGGTCTTCCGCGAACTCGATAGCGTCAACGCCGCCGGCCTGCTCGCCACGAACACTTCGGCGCTCTCGGTGACGAAGATCGCGGGTGTCTGCAAGAAGCCGCAGCGCGTACTCGGCCTGCACTTCTTCAACCCGCCCGCCCTGATGCCGCTCGTCGAAGTGGTGCGGGCGCCGCAGACGAGCGATGAGAGCATCGCCGCCGCGCTCGCCGTCGTGCGGGCGCTGCAGAAGACGCCGGTGGTGGTCAAGGACACGCCCGGCTTCATCGTCAACCGGGTGATGCGCCCGTTCTACCTCGAAGCAATGCGCATCCTCGCCGAGGGCGGCGCCGGCATCGCGGAGATTGACGCCGCGGTGCGCGCCCTCGGCTTCAAGATGGGCCCGTTCGAATTGATGGACCTGATCGGCCTCGATGTCAATTTGGCGGTGACGAAGACCGTCAACGACGCCACCGGCCGCGCCGATTTTGCGCCGCACCCCATCCAGCGGCGCCTCGTTGCGGAGAGCCGGCTGGGCCGCAAGACGCGCATCGGCTTCTATCAATACGACCAGAGCGAGAAGCCGATCGGCCCCGCGCCGCTGCCGCCTGGGCTGGTGGGGGAGGGGAGCACATCGCTCGACGCCCGCCACATCCAGCAGCGCATCCGCGCCGCACTGGTCGCCGAAGCGACCCGCGTCGCCGACGAAGGCATCGCCACCCGCGACGACATCGCCACCGCGATGCGCCTCGGCGCCAACTGGCCGGAGAGCCCTTGGGAGTGGGAGGCGTAATCAGTTGACGCGCAGTGTCCCGGCCCTGAAAGGGCCGGGCTAACAAAACAACGCCGGCTGAAGCCGGCTCAACACTTGATGCGATCCCGTTCTTGCAACTAATCCGCGGTGCCGCCCCATTCATGGGGCGATGTTCTTGTAGCCCGGCGCTTTCAGCGCCGGGGATGAATCGGCGCATCGTCCGACCCGGCCCTGAAAGGGCCGGGCTAACAAAACAACGCCGGCTGAAGCCGGCTCAACACTTGATGCGATCCCGTTCTTGCAACTAATCCGCGGTGCCGCCCCATTCATGGGGCGATGTTCTTGTAGCCCGGCGCTTTCAGCGCCGGGATACAATGCGGACGATGTCAACTTCGCGCATCGTCTCCCTCCTCCCCTCCGCCACCGAAATCGTGTTCGCGCTCGGGCTGGGCGAGGCGTTGGTCGGCGTCACGCACGAATGCGACTTCCCGCCCGCGGCGCGCAGCAAGCGGGCGGTCACGAAGAGTTACATCCCCGACGGCAGCGACAGCGCCACCATCGACCATCTGGTCAGCGAGCACCAGGGCCGCCTCTACGCCATCGACGAGGCCGCGCTCGCCGAACTGAAGCCGACCGTCATTTTGACGCAGCGCCTGTGTGATGTCTGCGCGGTGCCCTACGACGAAGTGGCCGCCGTCGCCGAGCGCCTGAACCCCCGGCCGCTCGTCGTCAACCTGGAACCGACTTCGCTCGAAGATGTCGTCTCATCCATCGAACAAGTGGCGCAGGCGGTCGGCGCGCCGGAGCGCGCCGAGCCGGTCGTCGCCGCGTTGCAAGCGCGCATCGAGGCGGTGCGCGTCGGCGCCTGGGGCGGCACTCACCGCCCGGGGGTCGTCTGCCTCGAGTGGGCTGACCCGCCCTTCTGCGCCGGTCACTGGGTGCCGGGGATGGTCGAAATGGCGGGCGGCGTCGAAGCGCTCGGCGCACCCGGCGTCGATTCGCGGCGCGTCAAGTGGGAGCAGGTCGTCGCCGCGCAGCCGGAAGTCCTCGTGTGTATGTTTTGCGGCTTCGATGTGCCGCGCTCGCTCGACGATGTGCGCCAACTCGCGCAAAGACCAGAGTGGAAAGGACTACCCGCGGTCCAGCGCGGCGACATCTGGGTGACGCACGGCTCCGCCTATTTCTCACGACCGGGCCCGCGGCTCGTCGACGGGCTCGAACTTCTCGCGCAAATCCTCCACCCCGAAGTCTTCCCGCGCCGCTTCGGCGACGAACAGGCGGTGCGTTTCACGCCCGTGGCCGAGCCCGCGCTGGCGAGCCCCGCCCGCGGCGGCTAGACTGCCCCGTATGCCCGATGCCGTCATCGTGGGGGCCGTGCGCACGCCGGTGGGAAAATACGGCGGCGTACTCAAGGATGTGCGCCCCGACGACCTTGGCGCCCTTGTCATTCGGGAACTTGTCGCCCGCACGAAGGTTCCGCCCGCCGACATCGAGGATGTCATCCTCGGCTGCGCCAATCAGGCGGGCGAAGACAACCGCAATGTCGCCCGGATGTGCATTCTGCTCGCCGGGCTGCCCGTCGAAGTCGCCGGGCTGACGGTCAACCGCCTGTGCGGCAGCGGTCTCGACGCCGTCATCCGGGCGGCGCAGGCCATCCAGACCGGCAACGGCGACTGCTTCATCGCCGGCGGCACCGAGAGCATGACCAGGGCGCCGTGGGCGATGCCGAAGGCAGAGACGCCGTTCCCCCGCGGGCAGGTGCCCGTATATGACACCGCGCTCGGCTGGCGCTTCACCAACCCGGCGCTGGCGGCGCAGTACTACCCGTATTCGATGGGCGAGACCGCGGAGAATGTGGCGGAGCGCTGGAAGATTGCGCGCGAGGCGCAGGACGAGTACGCGCTCGAAAGCCACCGACGCGCCGTCGCCGCGCAGGACGCGGGCCGCTTCGCGGACGAGATCGTGCCCGTCGAAGTAAAGGACGCCCGCGGCGAGAAGACCACCGTCACCGCCGACGAGGGCCCGCGCCGCGACACCTCGCTTGAGAAACTGGCGAAACTGAAGCCGGTCTTCCGCGAGAGCGGCTCCGTCACCGCCGGCAACTCCGCCGGCCTGAACGACGGCGCCGCCGCGCTCTTGCTGATGAGCGCGGAGAAGGCCAAGGCGCTCGGAATGCAGCCGCTGGCGCGCGTAGTCGCCTCCGCGGTCGCCGGTGTCGATCCGGCGTGCATGGGCATCGGCCCCGTGCCCGCGACACGCAAGGCGCTCCGGCGCGCCGGACTGAAAATCGAAGACATGGACCTCATCGAACTCAACGAGGCCTTTGCGGTGCAGGTGCTGGCGTGCGTGCAGGAACTCGACCTCGACCGGGCGCGCCTGAATGTCAGCGGCGGCGCCATCGCGCTTGGCCACCCGCTCGGCAGCACCGGCGCCCGCCTGACGACGACGCTGCTGCACGAACTGCGCCGCCGCCAGGGCCGCTACGGCCTCGTCACCATGTGCATCGGCGTCGGCCAGGGCATCGCCGCGGTGTTCGAGAACCTGGCGGGGCCGTGATTCTGTCCGTCCTCACCCCCTGACCCCCCTCCCGAACTGGGAGAGGGGGAACCAACAGAGATAGTCGCATCAGTTCCCTCTCCCAGTTCGGGAGAGGGTGGCCCCGGCAACGCCGGGGCCGGGTGAGGACGGTTCGGGCAGTCCCGGACAGGACTCACCGACCGCGCGTCGTAATACCATCAAGCATCGGAGACCGGGATGGCCGCCGCATCGCTCGAACGCACCGACTACCACCTGTTCATCAACGGCGAATCGAAGCCCAGCGCCGCCGGCGAGACCTATGAGGTGCACAATCCCGCTACCAACGAGCCGCTGGCGCGCGTCTCGCGGGCGGTCGCCGAAGACGCCGAGCATGCGGTCTCCAGCGCCAAGGCCGCGCTGACCGGCAAGTGGGCGCGCTTCGCGCCGCTCGCCCGCAGCCGGGCGCTGTTCAAACTCGCCGGGTTGATGCGCGACCGGTTCAACGACCTCGCCCGCCTCGAAACGCTCAACAACGGCAAGGCCATCTCATCTGTCAAACTCGAACTCAACCAGTCCATCGAAGATTTCGAACTCTACGCCGGCGCCATGAGTGAATTGTCCGGCGCTACCATCCCGGCGCCCAAGGGCTTCCTCGATTACACGCTGCGTGAGCCCGTCGGAGTCTGCGCGCTCATCATCCCCTGGAACTACCCGCTGATGCTCGCCTCGTGGAAACTTGCTCCCGCCCTCGCCGCGGGCAACACGGTCGTGCTCAAGCCCGCCTCGCTCACGCCGCTCACCGCACTGGTGCTCGGTGAATTGACGCTCGAAGCCGGCATTCCCGCGGGCGTTGTCAATGTCATCACTGGCTCCGGCGGCGTCGTGGGGGACTATCTCGTCGCGCACCCCGATGTGAACAAGGTCAGTTTCACCGGCGAGACGACCACCGGCCAGCGCGTGATGCAGCACGCCGCCGGCACCATCAAGCGCGTCACGCTCGAACTCGGCGGCAAGTCGCCGAACCTCATTTTCGCCGACGCGAGTCTGGACGAGGCCGTCTCGGCCGCGGTGTGGAGCATCTATTACTCGGCGGGGCAATCGTGCGAGGCGCGCTCCCGCGTGCTCATCGAGGCGAGCGTCTACGATCAAGTGGTCACCCTGTTCATCGAGCGGGCACAGGCGCTCAAAGTCGGCGACCCCCTCGACGAGAGCACGCATGTCGGCGCACTCATCTCCCCTGGTCACCTCGAGCGGGTCGACGGCTATGTGAAGGCCGGCGTGAAGGAGGGCGCACGCGTCGCCTGCGGCGGAATGGCGCTCCCGGGCAAGGGCAATTTTTACGCGCCGACAGCCCTCGACGGCGTCAACCCCAAGATGACGGTGGCGCAGGAAGAAATCTTCGGTCCGGTCGCCGTCTTCCAGCGCTTCGAGTCCGAGGATGAAGCCATCGCGCTCGCCAATGACTCGCGCTACGGCCTCGCCGCCAGCGTCTGGACGAACGACCTGCGCCGCGGCCACCGCGTCGCCGCCGCGCTTCAGGCGGGCACCATCGGTCTCAACACCCCGTTCACCACGATGCCGGGCATGCCCTTCGGCGGCTACAAACACTCCGGCTTCGGGCGCGAACATGCGCTCGAGACGATTCGTTCGTACACCGAGACGAAGAATGTGCTCATCTATCACGGCAGCCGGCCGATCAACCCATTCGGCATTTGAGGAGGCGATGACATGGCGCTGATGATTCTCGGCAC
>CAYNSX010000002.1:58214-91044 GCA_964400165.1 uncultured bacterium | reverse complement strand
CGCAGTTCCCACTCGTTGAACTTCCACCCGGGCTTGAACTCGTCGCGGTCGTCGCAATGCCAGCGCACGGCTGTGCCGAGCGCGGCTTTGAGCGCGTCGGTCGCCGCCGTTACTTTGGCGCGCTCGGCGTCGTCCTTGTAAATCGGCACGATCACCGCCTGCGTCGGCGCCAGCCGCGGCGGCAGGATCAGCCCCTGGTCGTCGCCGTGCGCCATAATGATGGCGCCGACCATCCGGGTGCTCACGCCCCAACTCGTCGTCCAGCAATACTGCAATTGGTTATTCGCGTCGAGGTACTGAATGTCGAACGCCTTGGAAAAGTTCTGGCCGAAGTAGTGCGTGGTCCCCATCTGCAATGCCCGCCGGTCGCGCATCATTCCCTCGATACTGCTGCTCGACTGCGCGCCCGGGAAGCGTTCCAGGTCGCTCTTCCGCCCGGGGATGACAGGGATCGCCGCCTCGTTCTCCGCGAAGTCGGCGTAGAGGTCGAGAATCAGCCGTGCCTCGCGCCGCGCCTCCTCTTCCGTCGCGTGCGCGGTGTGGCCCTCCTGCCAGAGGAACTCCGTCGTCCGCAGGAACAGGCGCGTGCGCAGTTCCCAGCGCACCACATTGCACCATTGGTTGTAGAGCAGCGGCAGGTCGCGGTAGGACTTGATCCACTTCGCGTACATGTGGCCGATGACGGCCTCGCTCGTCGGCCGCACCACCAGCGGCTCCTCCAGTTCCTCGCCGCCGGCGTGCGTCACCACCGCCAATTGCGGCGAAAAGCCCTGCACATGCTCCGCTTCCTTCTTGATGAATGAGAGCGGGATGAAGAGCGGGAAGTAGGCGTTCTGGTGCCCCGTCGCCTTGAAGCGCCGGTCGAGCGCCGCCTGGATGTTCTCCCACAGCGCGAAGCCGTACGGCCGGATGACCATGCACCCGCGCACCGGCGCATAGTCGGCCAGTTCCGCCCGCTGGATGACATCCGTATACCAGCGTGCGTAGTCCTCGCTCTGCGGCGTAATTGCGTCGGCCATCGCGCTCTCCCGGTTGAGCGTTACGGCGTTGAGTGTAACAACTGCCGGAAGTCCCGCCCCCCGCCGGCGCAATCCCAAAGGGATTGCGCCGGGCACCGGAGAACCATTGGGGCGGCGCCAGTTCGTTTCGATCACAGTACGGAACAGGAGACCCTTGACATGCCGCAATACCTGATCGAAGTCCCGCATTCGGGGGAATTTCTCGCCTGCGTACGCGTCGTGGAAGTGTTCCTGAAGTCGTGGTCCCACTTCCTCACGCATGCGCACTGGGGATGCGAGGACGGCGTCCACTCGGCGTGGATGATCGTCGAGGTCGACAGCAAGCGGGAAGCGCTCGGCATTGTGCCGCCCGCCTTCCGATCGGAAGCGAAGGTGGTGTGCCTGTGCTCGTTTACGATGCCGCGCATCGAGGAACTGCTTCGCCAACACCAGGCGTCCAAGCCGGCCGCGTGATCGCGCGTCGTCGGCGCTCCGGCGGCCGCGCGGTCAGGCGCCGAGCAACTGCCGGAAGTCCCGCACGCTCTGTGGGCTGTGCCCCGCCCAGTGGTTGTTCCAAAACGCGAACACCCGCCCGGTGTTGCGCACCAGATTGCGGATGCTTTCCAGCCACTCGGAATGTTCGTGCGAGCGGTCGATTTGGATTTCGCCGAAGGCGCTGATGCGGTCGCGGCGCCCCAGGAACCGCACATAGGCGAAATCCGTCGTCACGACCGGCTCGTCCTGCTGCCCCTTCACATCCGTCGCCACCGCCGCCAGGCACACTTTCCGCTCCCGCAGCATCGCCGGTGTTTCCTCTGTTGCCCACGACTGGTGCCGGAATTCGATCGCATACTCCAGCCGCCCCCCGTCCGGCCGCTGCCGCGGCAGGTGCGCCAGGAACTCCGCCGTCCGCTCGAAGTGCGCCGCCCGGAACGACGGCGCCAGCTGAATCAGCATCGGCCCCAGTTTCTCGCCGAGCAGGCACATCCGCTCCAGATACAGCCCGACTTCGGCGTCGGCGCCGTGCAGTTCCTTGTCGTGCGTCACCACCCGCGGGAACTTCGGGCAGAACAGGAACTCCTCCGGCGTCTTCGCCGCCCAGCCGTTCACCATCGCCACTGCCGGGATGGCGTAGAAGGTGCTGTCGATCTCGACGCAGTCAAACTCCCGGGCGTAAAACCCGAGTTGCTGCGCCGCCGGCAGCCCCTTTGGATAGAAGGTCCCGTCCCAGTCCTTGTAACTCCACCCCGCACACCCCAGCCGGATGGCGGCATTTCCCACGGGCGGCCTCCTCGCTTGCCCGCCAATTTACCACCTGCTTCCTCAATTCCCCTCTCCGTGTACGGGGCGGGGGCGGGGGCGGGGTGCAGTGGCTCTCGCCCTGTCCTGGAACTTTTCGCCCCGCCGCCCCATTCAATGACTCAATAGCTCGATGAGGGTGGAGGGCCTTCCCAAGCAGTGCCGCCAGGAGGGCCTTCCTCTTTTTTGGGCTCCCCCAATCCGCCCGCCTTGCCCACATTTCCATTGGGCGCCGGGCTTCAGCCCAGGGCGCAAGTCCACTAGCAGTGTCGGTTCAATGTCAGCCCGGGGATTCATCTCCGGGCGCCGAGGGCCTTCCGCATTTGTGTCCTCGAAACTGCCCACGCTCGAAGTCTCTCCCCTTCGCTCCTCAGAGAGCCCCGTCCTTCGTAGCCTCGGCGAAGAATGAGGGCCGGGGGAGAGGGCTCATTCTCCCGGCACTGAAGTGCCGGGCTAATCTCAAACTGCCAGTTCAGCGGTCTTGCGCCCTCGGCTGAAGCCGGGGCGCCCAGTTCGTGTAGACTCCCTCCATGCCCCGCTTTCCCGCCCGCCTCTGGCTGCTGGCCGCCGCGCTGCCGGTCGGCGTGGCGCTGCTGGTCGTCGGGTTGGCGGCAATGGCCCCAGCGAAGCCGAAAGACACCGAGAAGGACTGGGAGGCCGGCCGGGCGCTCTTCGTCCGCAACTGCGTCACTTGTCACGGCCCCGACGGTCGCGGCGACACCGACGAGGGCAAGCGCCTCGCCATCGTCAACCTGACCACCGTCCTACCGAAGCGCACCGATGACCAGATCCGCAATACCATCGTCAACGGCGCCATCGGAATGCGCGGCTATGACTTTGCCGCGCTCGAAATAGACCGCCTGCTGGAGTTTCTCCGAACGATGGGCGACATCGGCGCCGGCTACGCCGTGTTCAAGCAGCGTTGCATCACTTGCCACGGCCCCGACGGCACTGCCAGCACTCCGATGGGGCGCAACATCAAGGCCGCCGATCTGACGAAGGTGGTTCCGAAGCGCACCGACGCGCAATTGACCACCGTCATCCGCGACGGCAAGGGCCGCATGCCCGCCTGGCGCGCCGTCCTGACGGGCAATGAGCGCGCGCAAGTCCTCCGCTACATTAAAACCCTGCCGCCGCCGAAACCGCCGCCACAGTAGCTATCCACCCCGGTGGGGCGGCACTTCCTAATGCCGCCAGTTCGCTCTCCCCGGAATGGGAATTCCGGGGCTACCAGCGGGAATTCCGGGGCTACCGGCTCAAGAGAGCGTCGATCCCAATCGTGAGCCCCGTCAGCGACCGCACCGTCCGAATCGCCAGCAGCACGCCGGGCACGAATGCCTCGCGGCTGGTGGTGTCGTGACGGATGGTGAGCGTCTCGCCCGGCCCGCCGAAGAGCACTGCCTGATGCGCCACCAGCCCCGGTAACCGGACGCTGTGAATCGGCGCCGCTCCCCCACTCCGCGCCTCGGCGATGCGCTCCGCCGTCAGCCGCGCCGTCCCTGACGGCGCATCTTTCTTTGTCGGCGGGTGCATCTCGATGATTTCGGCGTCCGCGAAATGCGCCGCCGCCTCCGCCGCGAAGCGCATCATCAACACGGCGCCGACGGAAAAGTTCGGCGCAATCAGGCATGGCGTCCGGTGCTCGGCGCACCACGCCTGCACTTGCGCCAGCCGTTCGGGCGTGAAGCCGGTCGTGCCGACGACGCACGCAATGCGCCGCGACAGCGCGGCCTGCAGGTTGTCCATCACGCTGTCGGGCTTCGTGAAATCGACGAACACTTCGGGTTTCTCTGCGTCGAGCGCGCCGCCGAGGTTGTCCGTGATAGTGACGCCGGAGGGCTCGGGTAATCCGAGCGACTGCGCCAGGTCTTGGCCGGCGGCGTGGTGGTCAACGGCAGCGACGAGCGTCAGGTCGGCCGCGGCCAGGATGCCGCGCGCCACTTCCCGCCCCGTCTTCCCGACCGCCCCCGCCAGCGCCACCCGCAGCACGACGGCTCCTACTGCTTCGGCCCGATGGCCGCCACGGTCAGCGCCTCGTCACTCAACACCTCGTCGGCGACCGCGCGCAGCGACTCGTCGGTTACGGCGTCCACTTCGTCGAAAATCTCCTTCATGCTGATCGCTCGGTCGTAATAAATCATCGACGACGCCAGCCGCCGCATCCGGTAACTGGTGCTCTCCATCGCCAGCGCCAGACTGCCCTTGATGTGCTCCTTGACCCGCGCCAGTTCCACCGGCGTCAGCCCCTGCGACCGCGCCTTCACGATCTCTTCGTGGATCAGCCCGCGCACCTGCCCCCAATGCTTCGGGCTGGTCCCGCCGCTGACGACGAAGTACCCGCCCCGCCGATACGACGCCGAGAACGAGCCGATCGAATACACCAGCCCGCGGTTCTCGCGAATTTCCTGGAAGAGCCGCGAACTCATCCCGCCGCCGAGCGCGGTGTCGAGCACGGCCAGCGTGTAGCGCTTCGGGTCATCGTAGGCGTAGCCGCTCGACCCGATGCAGAAGTGCACCTGCTCGGTGTCGCGCGACTCGTAGCGCTCTTTGCGGCCGTTCTTCGGCAGCCAGGCGCCGTCCTCGGGGTTGGCCGGCGCGTTGCCGCCCAAGTGTGGCGCAAAGGCCGCCACCAGCGCATCGTGGTCCACCATCCCCGCCGCGGCGACGACCATATTCGCCGGCCGATAGCGCTCCTCGAAGTAGCCGCGCACGCTCGGCTGCTCCATTGCCAGGATCGATTCCTTCGTCCCGAGCAGCGAGCGCCCGAGCGGATGCCCCTCCCAGAGCGTCTGCGTGAAGAGGTCGTGCACCAGTTCGTCGGGCGAGTCCTCGTATTGGTTGATTTCCTCGAGAACCACTTGCCGCTCGCGCAGCACATCATCGGCGGCAAGCCGCGGGTGGCGCAGGAGGTCGGTCAGCAAGTCCACGCCCAGCGGCCAGTGGTCGCCGAGCAGTCGCACGAAGAACGCGGTGAATTCGCGTTCCGTGAAGGCGTTCATCATGCCGCCGACCTGGTCCACCTCCTCGGCGATCTGGCGCGCCGTGCGGCGCTCCGTCCCCTTGAAGAGCATGTGCTCGAGGAAATGGGTGATGCCCGCCAGTGTGGGTGCTTCCGACGCAATGCCGGTGCGCACCCACACGCCGAGCGAAATAGACGCGATGCCGGGAATGTTCTCCGAGGCGATGCGCGCGCCGCTGTCCAGCGTCGTGACGCGGAACGCCTCCTCCGGCAACGCAAACGGCATGGTGGTTAGTGCGTGCGGTCGCGCGACGGCCCGCGGCGCGGTCCGCTGCTGCGGCCCCCGCGGTCATGGTCGTTGCGCCGCGGGCGCCCGCCGCTGTAACCGCTGCGCTCGCGTTCCCGCTCGCCGCCGGGCAGCAATGCGCGGCGCGAGAGGCGGATCTTGCCGTCCTCGACGCTGATCACCTTGACGGTCATCTCGTCGCCGAGCTTGCAGATGTCCTCCACCTGCTCCACGCGGCTGACATCCAGTTCCGAGATGTGCACCATCCCGTCGCGGCCGGGCAGGAATTCCACGATGGCCCCGAACGGCGCCACCCGCGTCACCTTGCCCGTGTAGATTTCGCCGGGCTGAATGTCGCGCATCATGTCCGTCACGACTTGCAGGCACTGCTGGCCGGATTCGAGGTTGCTGGACACGATGTACACGCGCCCATCTTGCTCGACATCCACCTTGACGCCGTAATCGGCTTCCAGGCGCTTGATGACCTTCCCGCCGGGACCGATCAGTTCGCCGATGCGTTCCGGGTTGATCTGGATGCTCAACACGCGCGGTGCGTGCGGCTTCAGGTCGGCCCGCGGCGCCGGCAGCACTTCAGCCATCTTGTCGAGGATGAATTCCCGCGCCCGGAGCGCCTGGCTGAAGCCCTTCTGCAACTGCTCCGGCGTCAGCGACCCGCCTTTCACATCCATCTGAATGGCGGTGATGCCCGTGCGGGTGCCGGCGATCTTGAGGTCCAGGTCGCCGGACGAGTCCTCGACGCCCTGGATGTCCGTCAGCATCTGCCACTTGCCTTCGTCGCGCACCAGCCCGATCGAAATGCCGGCCACCGGCCGCGGGATCGGCACCCCCGCGTCCATCAGCGCCAGCGTGGCGCCGCAGGTGCTGGCCATCGAACTGGAACCGTTCGACTCGAGCACTTCGGACACGAGCCGGATGGTGTACGGGAACTCGGTCTCAATCGGGACGAGCGGCGTCAGTGCCCGCTCGACGAGGTTGCCGTGCCCGATGTCGCGCCGACTGGCGCCGCGCAGCGGCTTCACCTCGCCCACCGAATACGGCGGGAAGTTGTAGTGGTGCAGGAAGCGCTTCGTGCCCTCTTCCGCGGTCAGCGTGTCATACAACTGCTCTTCGCCGAGGCCGCCGAGCGTGCACGAAGTCAGCACCTGTGTCTGTCCGCGGGTGAAGAGCGCCGAGCCGTGCGTCCGCGGCAGCAGGTTGACTTCCGCCGAAATCGGCCGGACATCCTCATAGCCGCGGCCGTCGGGGCGCTTGCCGTCGTGCAGGATCATGTACTTCACCTGCTTCTTGACGAAGTCCTCGATCGCCCCATGCAGCGCCGGGTCATCGGGGAACTGCTCCGCCAGTTTCGTCTCGAGTTCCGTGACCAGGTCCGAGACGGCCGTCTCGCGCGCCAGCTTGTCGGGGTTGTGCAGCGTCTCACGCACTTGCGCGGTAAACGGCTCCAGCGCCTTCTTCGCTTCGGGGCTGGCCTCCGGCGCCCGCACGATGACCGGTGCGTTCGGCGTCACTTGCGCCCGCAGTTCTTCCTGCGCCTTGAGAATGTCGTTGAGCGGCCCGCGGGCGAAGTCGATTGCCGCCAGCGCTTCCGCTTCCGGCACTTCCTTCATCAGGCCCTCGAGCATCACGACGCCCTTGCGGTCGCCGGCGACGACGATGTCGAGGTCGCCCGCCGCAATCTGTTCGTAGGTCGGGTTCAGGACGAACTGCCCGTCCACGCGCCCGACGCGCACCGCGGCCACCGGGCCGTCAAACGGCGCGCCCGACAGCAACACCGCGGTCGCCGCCGCATTCAGCGCGTACACATCCGGCGGCGAATTCGGGTCCGCCGACAGGATGGTCACGATGATCTGAATGTCGTTGCGGATGTCCTGCGGGAACAGGGGGCGCAGCGGCCGGTCGATCTGCCGGCCGGTGACGACCGCGCGCTCCGACGGGCGGCCCTCACGCTTGATGTAACGGCTGCCCGGAATCTTGCCCGCCGAGTACATCTTCTCTTCGTAATCCACCATCAGGGGCAGGTAGTCGATGCCCTCGCGGGTGTTCTTGCTCACGACGATCGTCGCCAGCAGGACGGTTTCGCCCGCGGTGACGGTGACGGCGGCAGTCGCCTGCTTGGCCAGTAACCCGGTGCTCAACTCCAAAGTCGTTCCGTTGAGAGACACCCCAACGGAATGTGGTTGCTGCATCATGAAACTCTCCTAGCCGCGCAGACCCAGTCGTTCAACGACTTCGTGGTAGCGTGCGCGTTGCGTTCTCCGCATATAGTCTAGGAGCCGTCGTCGCTGCCCCACCATCTTCAGGAGCCCCCGCCGCGAGTGGAAATCCTTGCGGTGGGTCCGCAGGTGGTCTGTGAGCCGGGTAATCCGCTCCGTCAGCAGGGCCACCTGCACCACCGGCGACCCCGTATCGGTACCATGGACGCCATAGGATTCGATGATGGACTGCTTCGCTGGAGACTCTACCGGCAACAGACTCGCCTCACGCTCCTGGTCGGTGGTGGCGCCCAGAAACCACGACTCCTGGTGTGGGCGTGAGGGCGTTAGTGGAAAGTGTAAAAACTAGGCCGGCCTGCGGCCCACCCTTTACACTTCACACCACGCCCCCACCTACCGTATCTATTGTAGCACCTCGGGGAAGACTGGCAAGGAAGCGCCTGCCAGCGCCGCCCGCGCCGCGTCGCAATCCGACGCAATCTGCGCCTGCAGTGCCGATTCGCTCTCGAACCGCTCCTCGTTCCGCAATCGCTCCACGAATGCGACCCGCAGCGGTTTGCCTGCCAAATCCCCCACTGCGCCGACATCGAGCAGATGCGCCTCGATCCACGGCTCGGTC
Source organism: uncultured bacterium (assembly GCA_964400165.1). Taxonomy (GTDB): domain Bacteria; phylum Armatimonadota; class Hebobacteria; order CAYNSX01; family CAYNSX01; genus CAYNSX01. The sequence continues at coordinate 82,649 of CAYNSX010000002.1, read as the reverse complement.
AGGTCGTAGGTCGGGCGGACACCGAAACTGACCGCCGCCTTGATCTTTCGCTCATCCACCATCGTCCAGGCCGCGTAGATGCCGAACGGCGGCAGCGCGTGCCCGGCGGGCGGGCGCAGGTTTGCCGTCGGGAAGCCGAGGCGCTTCCCCACCGCCCGCCCCCGCTCCACCGTGCCCGACACATGATGCCAGCGCCCGAGCAACAGCCCCGCTGCGGCGACTTCGCCCGCCGCAATCAGGCGGCGCGCCTCGTCGCTGCGCGCCTCGTGGCCGCCGAACTGCTGTACTGGCAGCGTCGAAACTTCCCAGCCCGCCTCCGGCGCCAAGCGGCGCAGCAGGCCGGCGTCGCCGCGGGCGCCCTGTCCGAATCGCGCGTGCGGCCCCAGCACCACTGCCCGCGCCCGCAGCCGCTTCCGCAGCACTTGCTCGGCGAACTGCTCCGCGGTCGTTGCGGCGAGAGCCGCGTCGAAGCGCAGCACCACCAGCCAGTCGAGCAGCCCCAGCCGCTCGATCAGCGCCAGGCGCTCGTCGAGCGTCGTCAGCAGCAGCGGCGCTGCGCCGCGCAGTGTCAGTTCCGGGTGCGGGTGCAGCAGCAGCGCCACGGACTGCGCGCCGTGGATCCGCGCCTGCTCCGCGGTCGCTCGAAGCAGTGCCTGATGGCCGCGGTGAACGCCGTCGAAGACCCCGAGCGTCACGGCTGTGCGCTTCGTGCCCGCGAACTCGTCCAGCCCGTGCGAGACCTTCATTGCTGGGCCATCACCGTCACCGGCGCCACTTGCCCGCCTTCAACACGCCCCATGCCAAGCAACGCGCCCACGCCATACACGCGCACCAGCCCGTCAGCAGTGTCCGCTGCGGTCGCGCGCTGCCCGTGCCGGAACGCCGCCGCCCCTGCGGCGTCGAGGTCGCAGCGCGGGTAGCCGTGCAGCGGCGCATCGGGCGGCAGCAGCGTGCCAGCCAATCCGTCCTCTCGTGCCGCGCGTTCGAGTTCTTCAAATGTTCGGCTCTCCTCGATGCGAAACGGCCCCGATTGCGTCCGCACCAGCGCGCTCATCGTCGCCGGCACGCCGAGTCGCTCGCCCGCCAGCGTGCACAGACTCCGCACATAAGTCCCCACCTCGCACTCGATGTCCACAATCAGCGTCGCCCGCGCTCCTGCGCGGAACTCCTGCAGCGTCGCGGCATGTACCGTCATCGCTCGCGGCGCGGCTTCCACGGCGATACCCGCCCGTGCCATCGAATAGGCCCGCCGCCCGCCGATGACCACCGCCGAATAGGCGGGCGGCGGAATCTGGTGCGTCCCGGCCAGCCCCGCCACGACGGCGCTCACTTCCGCGTCGGTGATGGCCGACGCGTCCGCCTCACCGGTCACCTGGCCCCAGGCGTCGCCGGTGTCGGTGGCGATGCCGAGCGTGAACTCGGCGACATAGTGTTTGGTGTCGGGCGTTACATACGGCAGCAGCCGCGTCGCGCCGCCGAACGCAACCGGCAGCACGCCCGCCGCCTCCGGGTCGAGCGTCCCGCCGTGCCCGATGCGCTTCACGCCCAGCAGCCGCCGGACACGCTGCACCGCGTCGGAGGAGGTGAGACCAGGCGGCTTCAGCAGATTGAGGAACCCGGCGGGGGGCGTATCGGACACCGCGTTCAGTGCGCGACCGCAGCGATCACCATCTTGACGACCTCGTCGAGCGGCTTCGCCGACCGCAGCCCGCTCGCTTGCGCGTGGCCGCCGCCGCCGAACGATTCCGCCACCTCGGCGACATTCACCGCCCCGCGTGAACGGAGACTGACTTTGACATCGCCGTCGCCGTGGTCGGAGAAGAGGACGGTCACCTCGGCGGCGCTCACCGCCCGCAGTTCGTCGATGATGCCCTCGGTGTCGCGGAAACGGCAGTCGCACTCGCGGAAGTCCTGCGGCGTCAGCACGCTGTAGACGACCGTGCCCCCACCCGCCTGCTGCGCGTTGGCCAGCGCCCGCCCGAGCAGCCAGGTCTGCCCGATGGTGCGGTTCTCATAGATTTCCTGGAAGACCTGGTGCGGGTCGGCGCCGGCGTCGACGAGCTCGGCGGCGAGGCGCAGCGTGTGCGGCGTGACATTCGAATACGAAAAGCGGCCCGTGTCCACCACCAGCCCGGCCAGCAGGCAGGTGGCGATGTCGCGTGTCATTTCGGCGCCGAGCGCCCGCATGACATCGGGGATGAGTTCGGCAGCCGCCGCCGCTTTCGAGTCGACGAGTTCCGCCAGCGTCTCCTCGCTCGGCCCGGAGATGTGATGGTCGATGCGCACCATCGGCGCTTTGCCGCGCACCGCCTGCGCGCCTTCGGGCCCGATGCGCGACAGCCGATCGCAGTCCACAATGACCACCAAATCGAACGGCGCCTCGGGCAGCGTCCGCACGATGCGATCGGAGCCGGGCAGGAAAGTGACATTCGGCGGGACGCCGTCCCGCAGGTACATCACCGGGCGAATGCCCAGTTGTTCGAGCGCCAGCCCGAGGCCGAGCAGTGCGCCGACGGCGTCGCCCTCCGGGTTGACATGGCTCGCCATCCACGGCGACCGGGCGGCGCGCAAGGCCCGCGCCACCGCCTCGACCGCCGTGTCAGCGATCGCCATGCGCGGCCTCCCCGCTCCCAATCTGGCGCAGCAACACCTCCAGCCGCGCTGCTTGTTCCGCCTGCTCGTCGCGGACGAACTGCAGCGACGGCACCACGCGCAGCGACAGCGCCTCCGTCACCAACTTCCGGATGTAGCCCGCGGCGCTGTTGAGCGCCTCTTCCACTTCCGGCAGCTGCCCGGGCGCGCATTGCGCGGTGAAATACACTTGCGCCGAGTGCCCGTCCGGCTCCAACACCACTTCCGTCACCGTTGCCAGTTGCACCCAGGTGTTCTTCAGCTCGCCCAGCACTTCGATGATTGCATCGCGCAGCAAGTGTCCGATTTGCTGCCGGCGATGGCTGGGCGCGGCCATCACAACAGTTCCGTCTCGATATTCAGCACGACGGCGCGGTCCTCATCTTCGACCGCGGCGACGACCGCAGACAGCACTTCGTGCACGAACCGGCCGTCGTTCGCCAGCGTCGCCGCGCCGATGGTCGCCAGCCGCGGATTGTCGAGGTGGTTCAATTCGGCGGCAGAAATATTGAAAGTGTCGCGCAGCCGGTCGAGCAGCGACCGCACCACCCGGCGCTTGTCCTTCAGCGTGCGGGCGTCGGTGATTTCCAATTCAAAGATGACGGTGCCGATAACCATGGCTCGCCGGACTGGTGCGGATCAGACCAGCTGGTGCCGCACATCCCGCTTGGTGATCAATTCAATCTCGTCGCCCTCTTGCCAGTCGCTGAAGCCCTCCGAACCGGCGCCGCACTCCATCCCCGCCGCTACCTCGCGCACATCGTCCTTGAACCGCCGCAGCGAAGTGAGCGACCCCTCGTGCACCACTTCCTTGTTGCGCTTAACGCGGAGCGGGTTGCCTCGGGTGAGGTTCCCCTCTGCCACATAGCAGCCGGCGATGACGCCGCCCTTGCTCATCTTGAAGACGGCACGCACCTGGGCGCGGCCGGTGATGACATCCACATACTCGGGTTCCAGCCGGCCTTCCATCGCCTTGCGCAGGTCGTCCACGACATCGTAGATGATGGAGTAGTTGCGCACCTCGACGCTTTCGAGTTTCGCCATCTCGCGGGCGCGCGGGCTGATGCCGACCTGAAAGCCGATGATGACCGCGCCCGACGCCGCTGCCAGCAGCGTATCGGACTCGTTGATGTCGCCCTGGCCGATGTGGAGCAAATTGAGCCGCATCCGCGGGAGGTCCAGGTCTCCGAGGGCATGAATCAGCGCTTCGGCGCTGCCCTGGACATCGCACTTCAGAATCAAGTTGAACTCGGCGACTTCCTTCGCCACCAATTCGGCGAGCATGTCTTCCATCCGCGGCGCCCGCCCCGTGGCGCCGACACGCGCCGCGTCCGCCGCCAGCCGGCGCTGCTCGGCGAGCACCCGCGCTTCCTTGTCGCTCTTCATCGCCTCCAGCCGGTCGCCCGGCTCGGGCATCGCCTCGACGCCCATGATGACGATCGGCGTGCTCGGCGTGACCACTTTGGCCGGCGCCCCGTTGGTGTCGAACATCGCCTTCACCTTCCCCCAGGTCCGGCCCACGACAATCGGCGTGCCGATGCGCAGTGTCCCCTCTTGCACCAGCACCGTCACCATCGTGCCGCGGCGGCGGTCGATCTCCGTTTCGATGACGACGCCGCGCGCCAGTGCGTGCCGCGGCGCCCGCAGGTCCTGCAGGTCGGCGACCAGCAGAATCATCTCGAGCAGCCGGTCGATGCCGCGGCCTTCGGTCGCCGAAATTTCCACGGTGACCGTGTCCCCTCCCAGGGCTTCCGGGATCAATCCCAGTTCCATCAGCTGCTGCTGCACGCGCAGCAGGTTGGCCGTCGGCAGATCAATCTTGTTGATGGCGACAATGATCGGCACGCCCGCCGCCTTGGCGTGGTCGAACGCCTCGCGCGTCTGCGGCATCACGCCATCGTCCGCGGCGACGACGAGCACGACGATGTCCGTGACCTGCGCGCCGCGGGCGCGCAGCGCGGTGAACGCCTGGTGGCCGGGCGTGTCCACGAAAGTGATCAGCCGCCCGTGCGTCTCGGTCTGATAGGCGCCGATGTGCTGCGTGATGGCGCCGACTTCGGAGGCGGTCACCTTCGTCCGGCGGATGGCGTCCAGCAGCGTCGTTTTGCCGTGGTCGACATGCCCCATCACCGTCACCACCGGCGGGCGCGGCTCGCCGGTCAGTATCCGCGGTCCGGACGACTCGTGGGCGGCGTGCGCCGCCGCTTTGACCGTGACGAGCACCCCTAACTGCCCGGCGACGAGCTCAATCTGGTCCGACGCCAGCGACTGCGTCACTGTCGCCATCAGTCCTTCGTCGAGGAGCACTTTCTGAATCTTGGCGGGCGGAACGCGCAGTTTCTCTGCCAGGTCGCGCACGGTGATGCTGGGCGGCACTTCGATCGGCTTCGCCGGTTCGGCCGCGACTGCCACGGGCGGCGGGGGCAGTTCAACCGCAGCGGGCGGCGGCGGCTCAATCGGCGCCGGCGGCGGTGGCGCAGCGGCCTCGGGCGCTTTCTCCACGGGTTCGGGGGCCTTCGCCGCCGGCGCCGCGGGCTTGATCTCGGGGCGCACCACCTTGAACGCGGGGGGCTTCGCCGGCGTTGTGGGCGCGGCCGGCGCGGCGGCCATTCCGCCGTTGCGGCGCGATTCTCGCACCAGGTCGCGCACGGCGTTGGCGGTGTCGTCGTCGAGCGAACTGGCGGGGTTGACGACTTCGATGCCCATCGCCGCCAAGTGCTCGCGCAAGTCCTTGCTCGTGACTTCGAGTTCTTTGGCCAGATCGCGGACGCGGATACGCGCCATCAGTTCACGCTCTCCTGCGACTCTAGATACCGCGTCACCAGCGTCTCCACCTCTGCGCGCGTCACGGCGTCGGCCGGCAGCCGCAGCGCGTGAGCGAGCCGCTTCTCGCTGCCGCGCTTGGTCGCCAGGCGCTGTAGGCAGTCGCCCGCGGCACAGATGTAGGCGCCGCGGCCGGGCATCCGGCGGCGCGGGTCAGCGGTCACGCCGGCCGCCCCGCGCGCCAGGCGCAGCAGCGCGGCTTGAGGTGACCGGACGCCGCAGACGACACAGCGGCGAATGGGGATGTGCGCAGTCTTGGGCACGCGGCCTTACGCAACGCGTTCGTCAGACGGATCTTCGAGCGGGACCGACGCGTCCTGGCCGTTGCGCGCCTCGGCGGCGGGATCGTCCGCCGGCGCCGGCGCATCTTCGACCGCGTCCTCCGACTCGTCAGGGGCTGGCGCTTCAGTCTCCGCGACGACTTCTGTTTCCGGCGGTGCGGCTGCCGGCGCTTCGGCGCTCGCCTCCACTTCAATGGTCTCGGCCTTCGGCTCTTCGGCGGGCGCCGGCGGGAGCGGGCCGCGCGCGGCAAGCGCTTCCGCCTCGCGCAGCTGCGACTCGGTGCGGATGTCGATGCGCCAGCCGGTCAGGTTCGCCGCCAGCCGCACATTCTTCCCCTCGCGCCCGATGGCCAGCGACAACTGGTCGTCCAGCACTACCACCGTCGCCGCCGGGCGCCGGCCTTCGGCCGAGGCCTGGTCGGGCTTCTCGACGAGGATCACCCGCGAGACGCGCGCCGGCTGCAATGCCGACGCGATCATCTTTTCCGAGTCTTCGCTCCAGCGGATGATGTCAATCTTTTCGCCGCGCAGTTCGTCCACCACCGCCTGCACGCGGCTGCCCCGGTGGCCGACGCAGGCCCCGACCGGGTCCACATTGTCCTGATGCGAAATCACCGCAATCTTGGTCCGCGTCCCCGGCTCCCGCGCCAGCGAGCGGATTTCCACCACCTTCTCCTTCACTTCCGGCACCTCGAGCGCGAAGAGTCTCACCACGATCTGCGGGTGGGCGCGGGAGACGACGATGTGCGGCATCCGCTGCGTCTCTTCGACTTTGAGCAGATACACCTTCACCCGGTCGCCGACGCGGTAGCGCTCGCTTGGCACCTGCTCGCTGTACGGCAGGATCGCCTCGGAGCGGCCCAGGTTGACGAAGACGGTGCGCCCGTCCACCCGGCTCACCTGCCCGCTCAACACCTCGCCCACCCGGTGCGCGTACTCGCCGAAGACGATGTCGCGCTCCTTCTCCCGGATGCGCTGGACGAGGATCTGCTTGGCGGTTTGCGCCGCGACGCGGCCGAAGTCCCGCGGCGTCACCTCCAGGTCGACGCTGGAGCCGGCCTGCAGGGTCGGGTCGAGAGTGCGCGCCTCGGCGACGGGCATCTCCAGGTGGTCGTCCTGCACCTCTTCGACCACCAGTTTCCGCTGGAAAAAGGCGACGCGGGCCTCATCCCAGTTGATTTCGACCTGAATCTCCCCGCGGGCGCCGAAGTGCTTGCGATAAGCATGCTCCAGCGCCTCTTTGAGGATAGCCGACAGGTCCTCGAGCGGGATGTCCTTCTCCCGCTCGAGCGCCCGCAGCACGCGAAAGAATTCTTGGTCGATCACCAGCGCACGCTCCTAGAACACAAAAGAGTGGAGTTGCCCCCACTCTTTCCTGGGTCCTCATATTGCGAGGCGACGAATGATAACACGCCGCCACTTTCTGCGGCAAACCGGCAGGATTCCGGCGATTTCGGCGGAACTGGCGCGCGGCAATGTCCGACGAACACGACCCCGCCGCCGAAGCAACCGAGGGCTCGGTTCCCGACGCCGGCCTCTACGGCCTGCTCGCCACGATGGTGACCGTCCTCGCCGGCGCCGCCTGGCCAGCCCTCGGGCTGGTGCCCGACCCGGCGACCGGCAAGACCGAGCGCCGCCTCGACGAGGCCCGCTTGGCGATCGACTTGTGCGACTTCATCACCGCCCGCCTTACAGGCCACCTGCCCGGCGAAACGCTTGCCGCGTTGCAGCAGACTGTCGCCACCCTGAAACTCAACTTCGTCGAACAGCAGCGCCGCGCCGCGGACGAGGCCGCGGCGCCCAAAGCCGCCTAAATGTCCAGCGTCACGCCGACTTGCCAGCCGGCGGCGGTGCGCTCGAAGCGGATGTCCTGGTGCGTCACGGCTTTGACGCCCGGGCCGATGCGCTCGGGCGCGTCGCTCCACGAGACGCCCGCCACTTCGCCGGTGAGAGTGCCGGGGCTTCCGGAATTGGGTTCGTTTCGCAAAGTGACCGCGATGCGGGTCGGGACGAACCGCTCGACTTCCCAACGCCAGAGGAGTTCGCCGAGCCAGTTGACCAGCAGCGCTTCGAGGTCATCGCCGGTGACAATGATGGGCGGCAGGGTGCGCGTCGGCGGCAGGCGCTGCAGGTCTTCCCAGGGGTACATCACGGCGAACATTGCTTGGGCGGCGTGAACGAAGACAGCTTCCAGGGTGGAGCCGCGGGCAAGGAAGCGCGTGTCGGCGGTGTGCTCGAGGAATTCGAAGTCTAGTGACATGGGGAGGCGGGGAGGCCGTCCTCACCCACCACCCTTCGCTCGAACAACGAGCTTCGGGCGGTCCCCCATCTCCCGAACTGGGAGAGGGAACGGAGGACGCTTGGCGGGCGATGCAGCGGGAGCATGGCGCGGCGAGCCACTTACTCCGTGGCGCCTTCTTTGTCTTCCTTCTCTTCTTCGGTGGCGACGCGGGCGATGCGGGCGAGCGTGTCGCCCTCATCGAGGCGGATGAGCCGCACGCCCTGGGCGACGCGGCCGGTGCGCCGGATGGTCTTCACTTCCTGGCGGATGATCTGGCCGTTGGCGCTCAAGCCGAGCAATTCGTCGCTGCGCTTGACGCGCTTGCAGTCCACGACCGGCCCGGTCTTGGCGGTCACTTCGAAAGTCTTGATGCCCTTGCCGCCGCGGCCCTGTATGCGGTATTCGCTGATGAGCGTGCACTTGCCGTAGCCATGCGTGCTGGCGACGAGCAGTTCGTCGTCCGCCTTGCCCAGCGCGCAGCCGATCACGCGGTCGCCCTTGGTGAGCCGGATGCCGCGCACGCCGGCGGCTTGCCGCCCCATCGGGCGGACATCGTTCTCGTCGAAGTGGATGGAGTAGCCCTTCTCGGTGACGAGGATGATGGACTGCTTGCCGTCCGTCATCAACACCCAGCGCAGCGAGTCGCCCTTGCGCAGGCCGCAGGCGATGATGCCGCTCTTCCGCAGGTTGGCGAACAGGTCGAGACTGCACTTCTTGATGACGCCGCGCTCGGTCACCATGAACAGGAACCGGTCCTTGCGGAAGCGGGAGACGGGCCGCGTCGAAGTGACGCGCTCGTCGGGCGTGATCGGGATCAGGTTGATGACGGCGGTGCCGCGCGCTTGGCGCGACGCCTGCGGGACTTCATAGACTCGGCACTTGAAGACGCGCCCCCGGTCGGTGAAGAAGAGCAGGTCGTCGTGCGTGTTGGCGACATGGACATGCGCCAGCGAATCCTCGGTGCGGGTGGTGGCGGCGATGATGCCCCTGCCGCCGCGGCCCTGCGTCTGATAGGTCTCGACGGGTAGGCGCTTGATGTAACCGTCGGTAGTCATCGTGACGATGACATCGCGCGCCGCGATCAGCTGCTCGGCGCTCAAGTCCTCGGGGCCTGCGGAGACGATCTGCGTCAGCCGCTTGTCGCCGTGCTTGTCGCGCAGCGCAATGGTCTCGTCCTTGATCAGGGCGTCCTGCTTGCGCTGATGGGCGAGCAGGTCTTCGAGGCGGGCAATTTCCTTGATGAGCGCCTTGTATTCGTCCTCGATCTTCTTCTGTTCGAGACTGGTCAGGCGCTGGAGCATCAATTCCAGGATGGCCTGCGCCTGCCGCTCGCTCAATTTGAATTGCTTGATCAGTCGCTCGCGGGCATCGGCGGGGCTGGCGGACTTCTTGATCAGTTCGATGATGTCGTCGATGTGCTTCAGCGCAATGCGATAGCCCTCGAGGATGTGCGCCCGCTCCTGCGCCTTGATCAGTTCGAACTGCAAGCGGCGCCGCGTGATTTCGCGCCGGTGGTCGAGGAAGGCCTTGAGCAGGGCGATGATGCCGAGTTCGCGCGGCTGGCCGTTGACGAGCGCCAGGTTGATGACGCCGTAGGTGGTCTGGATGGGCGTGTGTTTGTAGAGGCGGTTGAGGACGACATTCGGATTGGCGTCGCGCTTCAGTTCGATGACGACGCGCATTCCGTGGCGGTCGGACTCGTCGCGCAGGTCGCTGATGCCCTCCATCGTCCCTTTGCGCACCAGGTCGGCGATGTGCTCGAGCAGGCGCGCCTTGTTCACCTGATAGGGCAACTCGGTGATGACGATGCGGTTGCGGTTCTTGTCGCTCTCGATGTCGCTGACGCAGCGGAGCGTGAAGCTCCCCCGCCCCTTCTCGAAGGCGTCGCGCACGCCCGTGGCGCCGAGCAGGATGCCGCCGCTGGGGAAGTCGGGGCCGTGCATGACTTCCATCACTTCGTCGAGCGTGGCGTCGTCGTTGTCGATCAGCAGGGCGAGCGCGTTGCAGACTTCGGTCAGGTTGTGCGGCGGCATTTCGGTCGCCATGCCGACCGCGATGCCGGACGAGCCGTTGCAAATCAGGTTGGGGAAGCGTGACGGCAGCAGCACCGGCTCCTGCATCCGCCCGTCGAAGTTGGGGACGAACTCCACCGTGTCCTTGTTGATGTCCACCAGCATCTCGGCGCCGAGGTGCGACATCCGCGCCTCGGTGTAGCGCATCGCCGCGGGCGGGTCGCCGTCGACGGAGCCGAAGTTGCCGTGCCCTTCGACGAGCGGGTAGCGGGCGTTGAACGGCTGCGCCATCCGCACCAGCGTCGGATAGATGGCTTCCTCACCGTGCGGGTGGAAGTTGCCCATCGTGTCGCCGACGATCTTGGCGCACTTGCGGAACGACGAACCGGGCGTCAGCCCCATATCGTGCATGGCGAAAAGAATGCGGCGCTGGCTGGGCTTGAGACCGTCGCGGACATCGGGCAGCGCCCGCGCGACGATGACCGACATCGAGTAGAGGAGATACGACTCGTGCATCTCCCGCTCGATGGGCTGCAGATGCACTTCGACAGCGATGCGGTCCCCGTCGCCGGGGGTGCTGGTCTTAGACATCCAAATCCTTGACGGTCATCGCGTGTTTCATAATGTAGTCGCGGCGCGGCTCCACCTGGTCGCCCATGAGGATCGAGAAGAGTTTCTCGGCTTCCGCGGCATCGTCGAGCGTCACCAGTTGCAGGGTGCGCTTGTCGCGGTCCATCGTAGTGATGGCCAGTTCGTCGGCGTTCATTTCCCCCAGGCCTTTGAAGCGCGTGACTTCATCGGGCTTGCCCTTCAGGGTCTTGAGGAACTTCTGCAGTTCTTTGTCATTGCGGACATAATGCCGGTCGTTCTTGACGCGCACGCTGTACAGCGGCGGCTGCGCGACAAACAGGTGCCCGCCCTCGATCAGTCCGCGCATGTAGCGGTAGAAGAAGGTGAGCAGCAGCGTGCGGATGTGCGCGCCGTCCACATCGGCATCGGTCATGATGATGACGCGGCCGTAGCGGAGTTCGTCGAGGTTGAACTGGCTGGTGGTCTCGGCGGACCCGTTCTCGGTGTGGTTGGTCATGATGCCGGTGCCGAGCGCGCTGATGAGCGTGGCGATTTCCGAATGTTCGAGAATCTTGTCGAGCCGCGCCTTCTCGACATTGATGATCTTGCCCCGCAGCGGCAGGATGGCCTGGTATTGCGAGTCGCGACCGGTCTTGGCGTTGCCGCCCGCCGATTTGCCTTCGACGATGAACAACTCGCACTTGTCGCGGTCACGCTCGCGGCAGTCCGACAGCGTGCCCGGCAGCCCGCCGCCGTCGAGCGCCCCCTTGCGCCGGATAAGGTCGGCGGCTTTGCGGGCCGCCTCGCGGGCCCGCTGGGCAGTCAGGGCCTTAGTGATGATCTTGCGGCCGTTGCCGGGGTTTTTCTCCAGGTATTCGGCGAGCGCCTCGCCGACCAGCGAGTTGACCAGCCCCTCCAGCTCGGTGTTGCCAAGTTTGGTCTTGGTCTGACCCTCGAATTGCGGATTGAGCAGTTTGACGCTGATGACCGAAGTCAGCCCCTCCCGCACTTCATCGCCCTGGAAATTCGAGTCCTTCTCCTTGAGCAGGCCGGCCTTGCGCGCGTGCGAGTTGATGACGCGGGTCAGCGCCGTCTTGAAGCCGGAGAGGTGCGTCCCGCCCTCGGCGGTGTGGATGTTGTTGGCGTAGGTGAGGATGGACTCCTGCAGCCCGTCGGTGTACTGCATCGCCACCTCGACGGCGGTGCCGTCGCGCTCGTTGAAGAAGAAGAGCGCCGGGTGCAGTTGCGTCTTCGCTTTGTTGAGGTCTTCGACCAGCCCCTTGATGCCGGTCTCTTCGTGGAAGGTCTGCGTCTCGCCGGTCGCTTCGTCAGTGAACTTGATGACGACATTCTTGTTCAGGTAGGCGAGTTCGCGCAGCCGGTGCGCGAGGATGGCGGGGTCGAACTTCACTTCTTCGAACACTTCCCGGTCGGGCATAAAGGTGACGCGCGTGCCGGTGTCATTGGCCTTGCCGATCTCTTTCAGGCCGGTGGTGGGCTTGCCGCGGGCGAAGCGCTGCGTGTAGGCCTTCTTCCCGCGGTGCACTTCGACTTCGAGCCACTCCGACAGCGCGTTCACCACGGAGACGCCGACCCCGTGCAGGCCGCCCGACACCTTGTAGCCCCCGCCACCGAATTTGCTGCCGGCGTGCAGGACGGTCATCGCAATCTCGACGCCGGGCTTTTTTTCTTCGGGGTGAATGTCCACCGGAATGCCGCGGCCGTTGTCGTGAACGCTGATGGACTGGTCGGCGTGCAGTGTGGCCTCAATGTCGGTGCAGAAGCCCGCCAGGGCCTCGTCAATGGCGTTGTCGACGACCTCGTTGAACAGGTGATGGAGCCCCCGGCTGCCGGTGCTGCCGATGTACATCGCGGGGCGCTTCCGGACGGCTTCGAGGCCCTTGAGAACCCGAATATGACGGGCTTCGTAGTCGTTCGAGGCGGCTGCGCGTTGCTTCGGCGTCACACAAGGCCTCCGGCCGCGGGCAATGGCTGTTTTCGCTAGGAAATGCAAGGCAGAAACTGCTGTCGGAATTGTACCGAAACGGGGGCGATTCGGCAAGCGAAGAATGGCTTGAAAAGGAGGCGGTTGCTTGGCTGCTGGGACTAACTGGCGGGGCGGTTGGCCAGCGCGTAGAAAGTGTTCCAGACTTTGCTGACATAATTGCGTGTCTCACGGTACGGCGGCACGCCCCGATAACGCTGCACCGCGCCCGGCCCGGCATTGTAGGCGGCGAGCGCCAGGATCGGGTCGTTGAAACGGTCGAACTGGATGCTCAAGTACTGCAATGCGCCCCGCAGGTTCTCGTCGGGGTCGAACGAATCGCGCACGCCGAGGCCGCGCGCCGTGCCGGGCATCAACTGCCCCAGACCCTGGGCGCCGGTGCGCGAGACCGCCCAGCGGTTGAACCGTGATTCGGCGGCGACGAGCGAACAGGCGAGCAGTTCGTTCACCTGATAGCGGCGGCAATGGCGCAAAATCGAGTCGGCGATGGCGAGCGCTTCCTTGTCGGTCACGCGGGGGTTGAAGCCCTGCACAACCATCGCCAGCCCCTCGCGCTCGACGCCCGAACTCTGCCGGAAGTGCGGGAGCGTGGGCACGCGGACATTGGCCATCCGCTCTTCCCACTCTTTTTGCAGGCGCTCCTGTTCGGCGCGCTCCGCCTCTTCGAGCGGCGCAATCTGGCTCTCCCAAATGTAGCCGAGCGGGAGGAGCGCTTCGAGCGTGGGCGTGTCGGCGGGGATCCAGAAGAGGACGCGAGCGGGGTGTCCGTGCTTCAGGGTTTCCGAGTCGCCGAGGTCGTGCAGGAGCAGCGTCGGGCCGCCTTCGGGCTTGAAGATGTAGAAGTCGCCCTGCGGACCCGAAATCTCGCCGGCGACTCGCCCGCGCAATTCGACCGCCCGCGCCGGGATAAGCGCGATCTGGTCCTTGAGGTCAGCGGTCGACTCGAATTCGAGGGTGGCGAGCGAATCCTTGAGCGCCCGGTAGTCGGCGACATCCTGTTCGGTCGCCGACGCCGGCGCAATGGCAATGCCCAGCATCACGGCCCACGCCCAGACCAGGGCGTGCGTGCGCTTCCGCATCCTCAAGTCTCCCGCGGCCTCCTCGGCCGTTTCCGCTCCCAACTAGTACCGTTTTTCCCCATTCAGGGCAAATCCTACCGGGGGCCGCCTTGTGTACCGCAGGCCGACAGGCCGGTTCAGTCATCCGTCGCAAGGAGATTCGGCAGCCCCGGATTTCCTAATCCGGGGCACGAGAAGCCCCGGCAATGGGAATTGCCGGGCTACCAAGAGACGCGATTCCCTCTTCCGCAAACACCAACGGCTGCTGTTCCACCCCGCTCAAGAACCGGCGGCGGTGTTCCGGGCAGGGCCCCAGCGCGCGGAGCGCGGCGTGGTGTTCGTCGGTGCCGTAGCCCTTGTGCCGCGCGAAGCCGTAGCCGGGGTATTCGGAATCGAGGCGCGCCATCCAGGCGTCGCGGGTGACCTTGGCAATGATGGAGGCGGCCGCGACCGACGCGCAGAGCGCGTCGCCGTCCACGACGCACTCGGTGCGGCACCCGCACTGCGGCGAGACCGGGCCGTCGACCAGGACCGCGTCGGGCGCCGGTTGCAGCGCGGCGAGGGCGCGGCGCATCGCCAGCATCGCGGCGCGCAGAATGTTCAGGCGGTCGATCTCGGCGGCGTCGGCGTGGGCGACGGCAACGCCGAGGGCGCGGCGCGTGATCGTCTGCGCGAGCGCCTCGCGTTGTGCGGCGGTCAGTTCTTTGGAATCGCGCAGGCCGCGGATGCGGGCGCCGAGGGGCAGGATGACGGCGGCGGCGACGACGGGGCCAGCGAGCGGCCCCCTCCCCGCCTCATCCACGCCGGCGATGCGGCAAGCGCCGCCGGCGGCCAATGCTCGTTCGTGCGTCCAACCCGGGCGGGCTGGACGCGGCGTCATCGCAAGATCCGGAGGCGGGTGCCGGTGTGCGGCAGGCCGTCAGGCCCGATGTCGTTCGTGCGGATTGGCCAGAAGGTCACCAGCGCGCGCCCGAGCACATTCTCATAGGGCACCCAGGGGGCGTGGCGCCCAAACTCGTCAGTCCAGGCGGTGCTGTCTTCGCTGTTGCGCCGGTTGTCGCCCATGACGAACAGCATGCGGGGCGGGACGACGGCGGGGCCGAAGTCCCGAGGCGGCGGGCCCAGGATGCCGGGCTCGTTGATCTTCTCGCCGTTGATGTAGACGCCGATGCCGCGGCGCACTTCCACCGTATCCCCAGGGGTGGCAATGACGCGCTTGATGAAGTCTTGCTGGGGGCCGCCGTTGAGTGCCGCGGGCGGCGCCACGAAGACGATGATGTCGCGGCGCTGCGGCGGGTTGAGGCGATACACAAATTGATTGACGAGAATCCGGTCGTCCTTGCGGAGTGTGGGCTCCATTGATTGCGAGGGGATGTAGAACGCAGAGAGCACATACGGCCGCACGACGGCCAGGATGATGACGAGGGCGATCAGGACCGTGTCGGAGGTCTCGATCATGATCGAGCGCAGCCACTTGACGGTGGCGTCGTCGGCGCGCATCGCGGTGAAGACGAGACGCAGACCCCCGACGGTGATGAAAATGGCCGCGACGTCCCAGAAGGACTCGATGCTCATCGCGGCAGCGCGCTACTGGTCGCGCTTTTCCTTGATGCGGGCGTGCTTGCCGACCAGCCCGCGCAAGTAGTAGAGCCGCGCCCGGCGGACGCGCCCGCGGCGGACGACTTCCAAATTCGCGATGCGCGGCGAGTGCAGCGGGAAGATGCGCTCGACGCCGACGCCGTGCGCGATGCGGCGCACGGTGAAGGTGCTGCCGCCGCCGTTGCCGTGCCGGGCGAGGCACAGGCCCTCGAAGACCTGGATGCGGTCGCGCCCCGCCTCGGTGATGCGGTAGTGGACGCGCAACGAGTCGCCGGCGCGAAAGTCCGGCAGATCGGCGCGCTTATAGTCCTTCTCCACGGCTTCGAGCAGCGGGTGCTTCATTGGGGCTCCTTCGTGCCGCGGCGCGCCCAGATGTCGGGGCGCCGCTCCCGCGTCCGGGCTTCGGCCTGCTCCCGGCGCCAGCGGGCGATGTCCTCGTGATTTCCGGAGCGCAGCACTTCCGGCACGCTCATCCCGCGAAACTCGGCGGGGCGGGTGAAGTGAGGATAATCGAGCAGCCCGTTTTCCGCAAACGACTCCTGGCGGGCCGACTCCGGGTCGCCAAGCGCGCCCGGCCGCAGCCGGGCGACGGCGTCGGCCACCACCAGCGCCGCCAGTTCGCCGCCAGTCAGGATGAAATCCCCGATGGAGAGTTCCAAGTCAGCGAGGGTGCGCACTCGGTCGTCGACGCCCTCGTAGCGCCCGCAGAGCAGGAGGAGGTGGTCGCAGGCCGCCAGCCGTTCAGCCGCGGCGTGGTCGAAGACCTGCCCCGCCGGGTCGAGCAGGATGACTTGCTCTTTGCAGCCGCTGCCGTCCGCGCAGCGCAGCGCGGCGACGGCATCGAAGAACGGCTCCGGCTTCATCACCATTCCGGGGCCGCCACCGAAAGGCTCGTCGTCGGTGACGCGGTGCTTGCCCACGCCCCACAGCCGCAGATCGTGAACGCGGAAATCCACCACTCCCGCCGCCTGCGCCCGCTTGAGGATGCTGGCGTCGAGCGGGCCGGCGAACATTTCCGGAAAGATGGTGAGGATGTCAATGCGCATGGATTCAATATTCTCACACAACCCGCGCACTTTCCTAACCCTCTCCCCCGTCCCCTCTCCCATGTACATGAGAGAGGGGTTGGGCGGGAGGCTGCATGACCCGGCCCTGAAAGGGCCGGGCTAACAAAACGCGCCCCATGAATGGGGCGCGCAATCGGTGTGCGATGACAATCGTGAAGGGTCTATCAGTTTGTCGGGGCAATTCATGAATTGCCCCTACACCAGTATCGCTTCCGCTCGAGAATTATGCCTGTCACGAGTCGATTCGGAAACGGAATTGGCAGGCGAGACGCGAAACGCACAACAGACTCCCTACTGTCCGTTCCTTATCTCCTGGACGATGCCGTCTTTGACGAGGAGGGTGGCGCCGCCGAGGACCTGGTCGAAGTTGTCGCCGGGCTTGAGGTCGGCGTAACTCTCGATGGTGCCGCGCAGGTATTCGCCGCCGTCGGCCAGCAGCGCGACTTGCTCCTTGCGCTCGATCACTTCCTTCTGCAAGCGTTCGAGACGCTGGCGCTCGGCGTCGATCTCGCGGCGCGCTTCGAGGGCCTTGTTCAGGTCCTGGCGCTGCAATTCGGCGAGGTAGTGGCGGGCGGCGTATTCGAGTTGCTCGAGTTGTTTCTGTGTTTGCTGGGCGGCGTCGTCAAGTTCAGCAACCAACTCCGCCTTGAACGCGGGCGTGACGACCACCTTCACATTCACCTGCCGCTTGACGCGCAGCGCGTCACTCATGGGTGACGGGCTCGGCGGCAGCGGCGGGCGCGGCGCCTTCGGCGGTCACTTCGATCCACACCGTCTTGCCCTCGCGGGCGGTGCCGGCGCGGAAGATGCGCCGAAGGGCGCCGACGACGCGTCCGTTCTTGCCGATGACGCGCCCCAGGTCCTCCTGGTCCACCAGCACCTTGTACACGCGGCTTTCTGCGGCGTCTTCGACGGTGACGACGACGGCCTCAGGTTTGCTCACCAGGGCTTTCAGGAGGGATTCGAGGAGGGCTTGCACCGGGGCGGAATTACGCGTCGGAAGGCGCCCCGGCAGAACTTGCCGGGGTCTCGGCCTTGACGGCCTCGGTTGGGGCGACGGTCATCGTGCCCGGCTTGCCGGTGTGTTCCTGCCAGATGCCCTGGGTTTCGAGCACCCACTGGGCGGCCTCGGTCGGCAGCGCGCCGTGGCGGAGCCAGTGCAGGGCGCGCTCGCGGTTCACTTCGATGCGCGGCGGGTTGGGCAGGGGGTCATACCAGCCGAGGATTTCGAGCGCGCGCCCGCTTTGCGGGTCACGCGACTCCATCGCCACCACGCGAAAACTCGGGCGGTTGCGTCGGCCTTCTCGTGCCAATCGAATGCGGACGGCCATGGGGAGCGCGAATGATAGCACAAAGGCGGGGAGAGATGAGGGGAGTTCCCTCTCCCCCTTGATCCCCCTCTCCGACGAGCGGAGAGGGGGAGATACTTTAGGGGGCCCCGGCGTGCCGGGGCCAGATTCGGTCTCGATGAAACAGTCACCGCCGCGGCGACATTCGCCGGGGTTCAGTGCGCGCCCCATTGATGGGGCGCTTTTTGTTAGCCCGGCCCTTTCAGGGCCGGGTGAATTACTCGGCAGGGGTCTTTGCGGTCGCCGCAGGAATGCGGCTCCTACGGTGCTCGTAGGAGGGGCATTCCCGCCCCGACTGGCAGTGGGCGTATCGCGCCGACGGGCGCCGCGGCGGCGTATAATCCGGCCGGGCGATGGTTACGAACCCATTGGCGGATCGGGTGAGGGCACTTTGGGGACGCATCATTCCGGGCGCGCGGGAACAGTGGACGCTGACCCGCGACGCGGCAGTGCGGGCTTGGCGTCTGCTTCGGCGCGAGCGTGGGCTGATTCTCTTCATTCTCGCATTGAGCGTTGTCGGCACGACGGAGTCGGTGGCCTCAATCCTGGTCGTGTCGCGGTCGCGGGCCGCGATAGTTGGTGACCTGGGCGACAAGGCCAGGTCGGATGCAGTCCAGGTTCCGATGACCGGCGAAGCGAGTGCGCTTCGTCAAGTTGTGGACTTCTCGCGTGCGCATGGACTTTGGCCGGCGTTTGTGCTGCCGGAAGTGTGGCCGAGAGGTGCGGGGGCGTCGACTGTCGCCACGCAGTGGCTAATGATGTCGCACCGCAGGGCATCCTCACCTCCCGATGAGGAATTCCCCAGCACAGCGAGCATCGTCTTCTTGACCGTGATGTCGGCGGTTCTGTCACTCGCGTTCTGGAGCGCGCTCGCTGGGCTGGCGCTTGGCTGGGTTCGTGCCGTTGCACTGCACGCCGCGTTCGCCGCGAGGCCGTTGCTGGTCGCGTTGCGCCGTTGGGGCGTGCCGGTGTTTCTCGTCATGCTCATCACAAGCACCCCAGCGATTGGTCTTGGCTGGCTTCGCACTTCGTTGTATGGCGCGATGCATGGAAATCTTGATAGGACGCCGGTAGAGACCCTCTGGATCGCTGGGATGGGCGTGCGTGTGTTCTCAATGCTGGGCTGGCTTGCCCTGTATTGGTGGCTGGTCAGCGGCACAGGATACTGGGCTGGATTGCGCACGCTGCCCCGCGCGGTGTGGCGGAACTTACCCAGCCTGGCGCTGATTTCTGTTGCGACGGGGACTGCCGGGCACTTGCTCTGGTTCCTGCCGAGTTTTGCTTTCGGCGACTCATCGAGCAACGCGACCTACACGCTCATCCAAGCAATCACGCTGTATCCCTACTATGGTGCCGAGATGGCCCTCGCGCTCTTCGCCACCCTCTGGCTGCTCCTTATCCTCAACCACTGTCGCGAAGCGGCGGCTCCCGCAGGTACAATGCCATACACCGCGTGACGGAGGCCTTGCGATGCGGACACTCGTTGCCTGCCTGGGGGTGGTCGGATTGGCGCTGATGCCGAGTTGCACCGGCGGCCCGCCCGCCGCCGATATCGCATACGGCTCGATGAAACTGGTCCTGCGCGCCGATCAGGCCGTCTACCACACGGACGGCGCGGCGCACCTGACGCTGCATGTCGAATACACCGGCGAGCAGCCCACGGAAGCGCAGTATCTGACCGGCCAGTCCTTCGAATTCCGCGTCGCCCGCGACGGGCAGGACATCTGGCAGTGGTCATTCGGGCGCTTCTTCACGCAGGCCATCAAGATGGCGCCCATTCCCGTCGGGTGGTCGGAAGACTTCACCGCGCAGTGGGACATGGTAGACAACGATGCCAAGCCCGTCCCGCCGGGCACTTATGAAATCACCGCGGACTGGATGGTGCGCGAGAAACTGCGCAGCATGCCGATCGAAGTGCGCGTGGAGTAAGCGTGGCGCGCGTCCGACTGCTCGATGAGCGCGTCGCCAACCACATCGCCGCCGGCGAGGTCATCGAGCGTCCGGCGTCGGTTGTCAAGGAACTGATCGAGAACGCACTCGACGCCGGCGCCACGCGCATCGAAGTGACGGTAGAGGGCGCCGGGCGGCAGAGACTGCGCGTCCGCGACAACGGCTGCGGAATGGACCGCGAAGATGCGGTGCTCGCCCTGCAACGCCACGCCACCAGCAAGATCGCCGCGCTCGAGGACTTGCGTGCCATCGCCACGCTCGGCTTCCGCGGCGAGGCGCTGCCCAGCATCGGGGCGGTGTCGCACCTGCAAATCCTGACCCGGCAGCCGGACGAAGACACCGGCACGCTGGTGCGCGCCGAGGGCGGGACGGTGGTGTCGGTCACACCGGCGGGCGCGCCGCCGGGCACCGAGGTGAGCGTATCGCGGCTGTTCTACAACACGCCGGCGCGCTGGAAGTTTCTGAAGACCGACCACACGGAAGTGCGCCACATCGCTGAAGTGGTGAGCCGCTTCACGCTCTCGCACCCCGAGTGCGACTGGTCGCTGCACATCGAGGGCCGCGAGGTGTTCGTGCGCCCGGCGACCGACCCGCTGGCGGCGGCGCTGCGCGTCCTCGGCGGCGAGTTCGCCGATGCGCTGGCGCCGGTGGACTTGCACGCGCCCGCGGCGCGGGTGACGGGCTTCGTCGGCCGGCCGGACTTGAGCCGGGCGGCGCGGGCGCAGCAATACCTGTTCGCCAATCGCCGCGCCATCCGCAGCCGGGCGCTGACCATCGCCGCCGAGGAGGCGTACGGCGGGCTGCTGCACGGCGCGCGGTTCCCGGTGTTCGTGTTGCACCTGGCGCTGCCGCACGACGAAGTGGATGTGAATGTGCACCCGGCGAAGGCCGAAGTGCGGTTCGTGCGCGAGCGCGAGGTGTTCGCCGCGGTGCGGCGGGCGGTGCAGGAAGCTCTGGCCGGCGCGCAGCAGATGCCGGCGCTGCCGCTCGCCGCACGGTACGCGCTGCCGTCGGCGGCGCTGCCGGCGCTCGACGCGGTGCCGGCGGGCTTCCGCGTGCAGCCGCCGTTGCCGGCGACCGACGGCGACGAGAACGGCGAAGCGCTGCACTTGCGGCCGCTGGCGCAGTTGCGCAGCACCTACCTGCTGGTCGAGAGCGGCGAAGGGTTGCTCATCGTCAATCAGCACCGCGCGCACGAGCGGGTCCTCTACGACCGCCTGATTGCGACCGAACTCGACCGGCCGGGCGCGCAGCAGGCGCTGGCACTGCCGCCGACGCTGCATTTTGCGCCCGACGAGGCCGCGGCGCTGGAAGCGCGGCTGGATGTTTTCGCGTCGCTCGGGTTCACGCTGGAGCCGTTCGGCGCCAACTCGTTCCTGCTGCGCACAGTGCCGGTGGCGCTGGCGAAGCTCGACGCCGCGCAACTGGTGCGCGACCTGCTCGAAGAACTGATGGGCTCGCCGGCCGGCGACGGCGACGCGCCCACAGGCGCCCGGCGGGCGCGTGAGCATTTGCTCGAAACGATGGCGTGCCGCTCGGCGGTCAAAGCGGGCGACGCGCTGACCATCGAAGAGATGCGCCACCTGCTCGGCGACCTGGAGCGCTGCGCCACGCCCGCCATCTGCCCGCACGGGCAGCCGGTCATATTCGCCATCACGCAGGCGGAACTGGATCGGCGGTTTCAGCGGTGAGCGCCCTCACCCCCCGACCCCCTCTCCGACAAGCGGAGAGGGGGAGAACAATGGGCGAAGGATGATGTGTTGTCCCTCTCCCTACCGGGAGAGGGTGCCCCGAGCGAAGCCGAGGGGCGGGTGAGGGCAACTGACACCCGGCCCTGAACCCTTCGGCTTCGCTCAGGGCGGGAGGGCCGGGCTAACAGAAAGCGCCCCATGAATGGGGCGCGTAAACATCGGGCCAAGTTCAGGGTTCACTTCCAACATCGGCGATTCTGGCAGGCAATGTGCCTGCCCCCCCAAAGTCAATCCCCCTCTCCTCACAGGAGAGGGGGCAGGGGGGGAGGCCGCGTGGGTCACCCGGCCCTGAACCCTTCGGCTTCGCTCAGGGCGGGAGGGCCGGGCTAACAGAAAGCGCCCCATGAATGGGGCGCGAAAGAATGGTGGCAGTTGCAGTCGCGCCCGGTTCAGCGGGCGCACTTTGTGAGCCCGGGGCTTACAGCCCCGGGTAAGGTTCTGTCCCGCCGCGATAGACTAGCTGTGATGAACGCGCTCCCCTTCCCCATCCTGGTCATCGTCGGGCCGACGGGCGCCGGCAAGTCGGCGATGGCGATCGCGGTGGCGGAGCGGGCCGGCGGCGAAATCGTCACCGCCGACTCGACGCAGGTCTATCGCGGCTGCGACATCGGCACCGACAAGCCGACGCTCGCCGAGCGCCGCGGCATCACCCACTACGGTCTCGACATCGCCGACCCGCGCTCGCCCTTCACCGTCGCCGAATATGTGGCGCATGCCGAACAGGCGCTCGCCGACATTCACGCCCGCGGGCGGGCGCCCATCCTGTCGGGCGGGACCGGCCTCTACATTCAGGGGGTGCTGGCGCCGTGGGGGTTCGCCCGCACGGCGCCGGACGAGGCGCTGCGCGCCCGCTATTACGTCCTCGCCGCGCAGGAGGGCAAGGCGGCTGTCCACGCCCGGCTGGCCGCAGTGGACGCCGAGAGCGCGGCGGCCATCCATCCGAACAATCTCAAGCGGGTCGTGCGCGCCCTCGAAGTGTACGAACTGACGGGGCAGCCATTGAGCCATTGGAAGCGCCTCGATGCCGAACGCCCGCCGCGCTATCAGGCGCGCCTCATCGGGTTGACGCTGCCGCGCGAACTGCTGTATCGGCGCATCGACGAGCGCGTGCACGCAGAGTTGGCGAAGGGGCTGCTCGATGAGGTGAAGCGCCTGCTCGATGCGGGCGTGCCGCCCGAATCCCAAGCGATGCATGCGCTCGGCTACCGGCAACTGATTCCGGTGGTGCGCGGCGAAGTGCCGCTCGAAACGGCGGTCTATACTCTACAGCGTGACACGCGGCACTTTGCGCGGCGGCAGTTCACCTGGTTTCGGCGGATGCCGGCGGTCGAGTGGCTGGACTGGTCGCTCGCCGGCTGGGAGGCGGCGGTGACGCAGATTGCAGACATCGCGCACGGCCTGCGAACGGAAGGGGCGTCTGCTGCACAGCCGACCGGGTAGCGCCACCGTCCCGGCGGCGGAGGGCGGGCGCATCGGGTGGCGTCTGGCGGCCGCGGCGCTGTCCGGCGCGCTGCTCGCGCTCGCGTTCCCGCCGTACCGCCTGTGGTGGCTCGCCTGGGTGGGGCTCGTGCCGCTGATCAACGCCGCGCCCGGGCTACGCGCCCGGCACGCGTTCTATGTCGGCGTGGTGGGCGGGATCGTGTTCGCGGCAATCACGCTGCCGTGGCTGTTCAACATCTTCCACGCCGGCGCCATCTCGCTCTTCTTCATCTTCGGTCTGTTCTTCGGAATCTTTGCCGCGTGCGTGGCGGCGACCGACCGCTGGCCGGGGCCGCGCTGGTGGCCGCTCACCATCCCCTGTTTCTGGGTGCTGACCGAATTGCTGCGCGCAGAAGACTGGCCGCTGCGCTTCACCTGGATGAGTCTCGGCTACTCGCTCGCCGAGCGCCTCGGGCCGCTGCAATGGGCGGCCATCGTTGGATGCTACGGCTTGTCGGGTGTTATCGCCTGTGCGAACGGGCTGGTGGCGGCGGCCCTGCGGCTGAAAACGCAGCGTGCTCCCTGGCCGAAGTCGTGGCTCCTCGCATTGTCGGTTTATGGGGTTCTCCTCTGGCCGTTCATGTCTGTCCCCCACAGTGAGGATCGGCGCACCGTTCCTGTCACCCTCGTCCAACTCGAGACGCGCACCTGGGACGGAATGATCGAACTGACCGAGGCCGCCAACCCGCCGCCGGGGAGTCTGGTCGTGTGGCCCGAATATGCGATCCCGCTTGATGTGAAGCAAAATCCGCTCGTTCTCGAGGACATTCAGAAGCTGGTGCGGGCGCGGCAGGTGTACCTCGTGTTCGGCACGCAGGAATACATCAAGCCGCCCGCCGACCATCCGTGGTGGAACACCGCGCTCATCCTGGCGCCTACCGGCGAGCCGATCGGTGCCTATCACAAGATCAACCCGGTGCATTTTTTTGACGACGGCACACCCGGGCGCGAGTATCCGGTCTTCGACGCCCCGTGGGGGCGCTTCGGCATCGTCATCTGCTTCGACCTCGATTTCGAGAAGCCGGCGCGGCGGGTGGTGGCGAACGGCGGGGAGTTGCTTGTCGTGCCCAACTTCGATGCGATGAGTTGGGGCCGCCTGCAGCATGTGCAGCATACGGCGATGACGGCGATGCGGGCGGTGGAACTGCGGCGCTGGATCGTGCGGGCCGCCAGTTCCGGCGCGTCGCAGATTGTCGACCCCTGGGGGCGCATCGATCAGTCACTTCCGGTGTTTGGCGAGGGGCTAACTTTGCAAGGTAACGCGGAGCTGATGACGGAGCGGTCACCCTATGTGCGCGGCGGGTGGCTGTTTCCGAGGGTGTTGCAAGTGCTCGGCGTGCTCATCCTTCTCGCCGCAGTGTGGCGGGGCCGGCGCGCACGAGCGCAGAGTAAAATGGCGGCGTGATTCTCCCCTTCACCAAAGTGCAGGGCCTGGGCAACGACTTCGTCGTCGTGGATGTGCGCGCCAACCCGCTGCCGGAAGAGGCGCTGCCGCGGCTGGCCGCGCGCTGGTGTGACCGGCGCACCGGCATCGGCGCCGACGGCCTGCTGCTGATCGCCCCGTCCGACAAGGCCGACT
>CAYNSX010000002.1:0-58204 GCA_964400165.1 uncultured bacterium | reverse complement strand
GGCTGGCGGAGACCGGATGGGATCAACTGCTGGAGATCGAGTTCGTCAGGCTGCGTGAGTGCGGTCTGGCGGACAACTCCCCCGACAGCGAAGTCTGGCGCTATGCGCAGGAGCACGGGCTGCTGCTGATCGCGCCCTCGGACAAGGCCGACTACACCATGCGCCTGATCAACGCCGACGGCTCCGAAGCCGAAATGTGCGGCAACGGCATCCGCTGCGTGGCGCGCCTCGCCTATGAGGACGGCTTCGCCGGGCGCGAGCAGACCGTCGAGACGCTGGCCGGCATCATGAAGCCACGGGTGAATGTCGTCGAAGGGAAAGTCGTCTCTGTCACGGTGGACATGGGCGCGCCGCGGCTGCGCCGCTCGGAGATTCCGATGGCGGGCCCGGACACCGACGCGGTCATTCAGGAACCACTGACGGTCAACGGCCGCGATGTCAGCATCACCGTCGTCTCGATGGGCAACCCGCATGTGGTGGTCTTCGGGCAGAGTTGGGACCGTGAGCAAGTGCGCGACCTCGGGTCGCGCATCGAGCGCCTGCCCGCCTTCCCGGCGCGCACGAATGTGCAGTTCACCGAAGTGCTGCGCCCCAACGAATTGCGCGTCGACTCCTGGGAGCGCGGCGCCGGCGCGACGCTGGCCTGCGGGACGGGCGCCTGCGCGGCGGTGGTCGCCGCGCACATGGCGGGCTTCGCCGACCGGCGGGCGCAAGTACACCTCCCCGGCGGGACGCTGGCCATCGAGTGGACGGAGGCCGGGCCGGTGCTAATGACAGGCCCCGCCGAAATCGTGTATACGGGGGAGGCGGCACTCGACGGCTGATGACGGAGGCGTAATGCGACTGCACGGGGAGCACCGGCAACTCGATATCGACCGCGGCCAGATGCTGCGGTTGTCCGGAACCATCGATTCGAACTCCGTGGGGCAGGTCATCTTCGAGATGTTCGAAGCCGCGGAGCGGTTTCCGAAGCGCCCGATCTACCTGTTCATCAATTCCGACGGCGGCGATTTGTATCAGGTGTTCGCGTTGCAGGACGCCAAGGCGCTGGCGGGCGTGCACCTGGTCACGGTGGCGTTCGGCATCGCGTATTCGGCTGCGCTGTTCATCATGCAAGTCGGCGACGAGCGGCTGGCGATGCCGACGGCGCACTTCCTTTTCCACGCCGGGCACATCGACTTCACCGGCTCGTATGTGGACGGCCTCGAACTTGTCCACCAGCGCGAGGCGATCAACGAACGGTTGTATGCGTTCCTGTCACAGCGCATCGGCAAGCCCGCCGAGGAACTGCGGGCGCTCGCCAACCAGGACCGCTACTGGACTCCCGAAGAGGCGCTGCAACTTGGCGTGATCGACGGCATCATTTGATGGGGTTCCGGTACGCCATCCTGGGGGCGGGACGGCAGGGCGTGGCGGCGGCCTACGATGTCGCCGCGCACGGCGACGCGGAGGCGGTGCTACTGTTCGACGCCGACCGCGCCCGCGCCGAGCAGGGCGCGGCGCTCGTTAACCGGCTGGCCAGGCGCCCGGTGGCGACCGCGGCAACGCTCGACGCCGGCGACATCGCCGCGGTCGAGCGCGCCATCACCGGCTCGACGGCGACCGTCAGCGGTCTCCCCTACTTCTTCAACCCGTCAGTCGCAGCGGCGGCGGTGCGGGCGGGCACGCACTTCTGCGATATGGGCGGCTCGACCGAGCGCGTCTTTCAGGAATTGGAATTGGACGGCGCCGCGCAAGAGGCGGGCGTGTCGGTCGTCCCTGATTGCGGCTACCAGCCCGGCGCCGGCAACACGCTGGCGGCGTATGCAGTGGCGCAAGTGCCGCGGACGGAGCGGGTGCGCATTCTGGTCGGCGGGCTGCCGCAGCAGCCGCGCTCTCCGCTCAATTATCAGATGGTGTTCAGCGCGCACGGGCTGTTGAAGGAGTACGCCGAGCCGGTGACCATCCTGCGCGGCGGCGTGATCACGAAAGTGGAACCGCTGACCGAACTCGAGACGCTCGACCTGCCGGGCGTCGGGACGCTGGAGGCGTTTTTGACTTCAGGGAGTTCGTCCACGAACCCGTGGACATACGAGGGGCGCTTGCAGGCGTTCGAAGTGAAGACGCTGCGCTACCCCGGCCACTGCGAGCAAATCCGCGTCCTGCGCGCGCTGGGGCTGCTGTCGAACGAGCCGGTGTCGGTAGCGCCGGCCTCCAGGCCGGTAGTGCCTCGGCTGTTCACCGGCGCGCTCTTCGAGAAGCATCTCACTTTCCGCGATGAGCCCGACCTGTGCGTGATGCGGGTCGAGTGCGAGGGGCCGGAGGGCGGGTTGACCATCGACTGGCTGGAGCCACCTGCCCGGGGGGCAGGCACTTTGCCTGCCAAGCCGGGGGGCTTTTCCGCGATGGAGCGCTGCACCGGTTTCTCCGTCGGCATCGTCGCCGCGATGCAGGCGCGCGGCCTCATCGCGCCCGGCGCGCACCGGCCCGAAGTCGGCGTGCCTGCGGAAGTCTTCCTTGCCGAATTGCGCAAGCGCGGGTTTGAGTTGGTGGTCACGAAGTCGAAAGCCGCTGTCGGAGCGCGGGCGTGAAACCCCGAGTACTTCCCAGGGGGGCAGGCATCCTGCCTGCCGACTTTCAACCGTGAAACCCGCCGCCCGACTCGAAACCATCCCCCCCTACCCCTTCGCCGCCATCGCCCGGGCGAAGATGGCGGCGCTGGCCGCCGGCGCCGACATCATCGACCTCTCCATCGGCGACCCCGACCTCGGCACGCCGGCGCACATCGTCGCGGCGCTGAAGACGGCGGTCGACGACAAGCGCACGCACCGCTACGACGAGACCGGCTCGGGCCTGCCCGAATTCCGGCAGGCGGTCGCGCAGTGGATGCAGCGGCGCTTCGGCATCGCCCTCGATGTCGACACAGAAGTGCTGCGGCTGATCGGCTCGAAGGAAGGGCTGGCGCACCTGCTCTGGGCGCTGGCGGGGCCGGGCGATGTGGTTCTCTATCCCGACCCGGGCTATCCCGTCTACCGCGTCAATGCGTCGCTGGCGGGCGCCGAGGGCTACCCGGTGCCGCTCACCGCGGCGAACGGCTGGCGGCCCGACTTTGCTGCCATTCCGTCCGATGTGGCGAAACGCGCCCGCGTGTTGCTGATGTGCTATCCGCATATGCCGACGGGCGCGGTGATTGACGAGGCGGGGCTGCGCGAGATGGTCGCGTTCGCCCGGCAGCACGACCTGGTGCTCGCTTACGACCACGCCTATTCCGAAATCACCTACGACGGCTATCTGGCCCCGTCGCCGCTGCAGAATCCCGAGGCGCGCGACTGCACCATCGAGTTCCATTCGCTGTCGAAGGGCTACCGGATGACCGGCTGGCGCATCGGCTGGGCATGCGGCGGCGCAGACATCATCGCGGCGCTGTGGAAACTGAAGTCGAACATCGACTCGGGGGTGTTCCTGGCCATTCAGCGGGCGGCGGTGACGGCGCTCACCGGCCCGCAGGACTGCCTCGACGAAAACCGCCGCGTTTACCGCGAGCGGCGCGACATCATCGTCAGCGCGCTCAATGCGGCGGGCTGGAAGTTGGAAGCGCCGCGCGGGGCGATGTATGTCTGGGCGCCGACGCCGAAGGGACTGACCTCCGCCGAGTTCTGCGAGCGGGCGCTGCGCGAGGCGGCGGTGGTGTTCACGCCGGGCGCGGCGTTCGGCGCCCAGGGCGAGGGCTGGTTCCGCGTCGCGCTGTCGTGCACGGGCGGGACCGAGCGCGTGCGCGAGGCGATGCAGCGCATCACGGACAAATTGCCGGTGATATGCCGCAGTTAGCGCAGGGGTTGTCGCAGTGGGCGGGCCCGTCGCAGCGCGCGGTCGTCCTGACGCTCGACACGCCGCACCGCGATTACGAAGAGTCGCTTGAGGAACTGCGCGCCCTCGCCGTTACGGCGCGCGTCGAACTGCTCACCGTGGTCACCCAGCGCCGCGATCGTCACGACCCTTCGTTCTTCGTCGGGCGCGGCAAGTCGCACGAAGTGAGTGAAGTGGCGAAAACGCTCGGCGCCGAGTTGATCATCGTCGATGCCGACCTGACGCCCCGGCAGCAGCGCAACCTCGAGTTGCAGGCCGATATGCCGGTTATCGACCGCCCCGGGCTCATCCTCGACATCTTTGCCCGCCGCGCCAAGTCGAACGAAGGGAAAATCCAGGTCGAACTGGCGCAACTCGAATACTTGCTGCCGCGGCTGGTCGGGCACGGGACGATGCTCTCCCGCCTCGGCGGCGGCATCGGCACCCGCGGCCCCGGCGAAACGAAACTCGAAGTCGACCGCCGCCGGCTGCGTGAGCGCATCCGCCACCTGCGCACGGAACTGAAGAAGGTGCAGTCGCACCGCGCCCGGCTGCGCGCCGGGCGCGAGCGGCTGCGAATGCCGGTCGCCGCGCTGGTGGGCTATACCAACGCCGGCAAGTCCACGCTGCTCAACGCGCTGTCGGGCGCCGAGGTGTTCGTCGAGGACCGCCTGTTCGCCACGCTCGACCCGACGACGCGCAAAGTGGCGCTCCCCGGCGGCGCCGAGGCGCTGCTGACGGATACGGTCGGCTTCATCCGCGACCTGCCGCCGCAACTGGTCGCGGCGTTCCGCGCCACGCTCGAAGAGGTGGTCGAGTCCGATGTGCTGGTGCATGTCATCGATTTCGCCAACCCGCTCTGGCGCGACCAGGTGGAGGCGGTCAACCGCGTCCTCGCCGACCTGGGCGCGGTCGGCAAGCCGACCGTCGCCGCCTTCAACAAGATGGATCAGGTCGAGTATTCGGGCCGGCTGCCCGTGCTCGACGGCATCGCGGCGTCGGTCGCCATTTCCGCGCGCGACCGGGAGGGCCTCGACGCGCTCCGGCTCGCCATCAGTCACGCGCTGCGCCTGCGCTGGGAGCGGCTGCAAGTCATGATCCCTTACAATCACGGTGAACTCATCAACTTGGCGCACGAACGCGGCCGGGTACTCGCCGAGGAGTACGGAATGAACGGCGTGGCGGTCTCCGTCGAAGTGCCGGGCGAGTTATTGGAGCGATTTCGGCCATACATCGAACCGGTCGCTTGACCGCCCGCGACGGGGCTGCGACAATGCCCCCGCTCGAATCCGCAGTCACTTCCAGAGGTCACGATGGACCCACGACGCAGCGACGACCGGCACGCCCGTGATTTTCGCATTCTCGAATGGCTGACCAAGCGCTACGGCCGCCACGGCCTGGTGATGATTCTGGCCAAGCGCGGCCGGCAGTTGCGCGACCGGCCGGAACTGCTCAATGAACCCCGCATGGCCGGCCTCTTGCAGCGTGCGATGCTGGAACTGGCGGGCGGCGCCATCCGCGTCGAGGAGCCTCCAGCCGAGGACGAATAGAGTGTGACGCCGCCGGCCGACTATTACGAACAGTTGGGGGTCGGTCGCAGCGCCTCCTCCGATGAATTGAAGTCCGCCTATCGCCGGCTGGCGCGTGAGTTGCATCCTGATGTCAACCCCGATCCCGAGGCCGCCGAGCGCTTCAAGTCCGTCTCCGAGGCCTACGCCGTCCTGCGCGACCCCGACAAGCGCGCCCGCTACGACGCCTACGGCGTCGCTGGTGTGCGCGGCGGCGCGGCAGCGGACGGCGACCCCTTCTCCGCAATCTTCACCGACTTCCCCGACCTGGCCGACTTCTTCGGCGCCGTCTTCGGCGGCCGGGCCCGGCCGCGCGGGCCGCAGGTCCACCCGGGCGATTCGCTGCGCGCTGATGCCGACCTGACTTTCGAAGAGGCCTACCTCGGCGCCGAGCGCGTGCTCCAAGTGACGCGCCGCCGCCCGTGCAAGACCTGCGACGGCCGCGGGAGCGCTTCCGGCGCGGCGCCGGTCGCGTGCGTCACTTGCGGCGGCGCCGGTCAGGTGCAGAGCGTCACGCGCGGGCCGTTCGGGATGCAGATGTCCACCGTCTTTCCCTGCACGCGCTGCGGCGGCGACGGGTGGGTCGTCGCCGACCCGTGCCGCACCTGTGACGGCAGCGGCCTGCAGCGGGTGCGAGAGACGGTCACAGTCGAGATTCCCGCCGGCGTCGAGAACGGCGAGCGCCTGCGCGTCGAAGGCGAGGGCGACACCGGCCCGCGCAACGGCCCGCCCGGCGACCTGATTGTGGTGCTGCATGTGCGTTCCGACCCGCGCTTCCGCCGCCGCGGCACGGAACTCATCACGACTGCCGCGCTGCCGTTTACCGTCGCGGCGCTGGGCGGGACACTCGAAGTTGAAACCGTCGACGGTCTTACGACGGTCGACATCCCTACCGGCACGCAATCCGGCACCACCATCCGCGTGCCGGTGAAGGGAATGCCCGACCCGCACACCGGCCGCCGCGGCGATTTGCATGTCGTCATCTATGTCTCGGTGCCGCGCCGGCTGACCAAGGAGCAGAAGCGCATCCTGCAACAATTCCGCGACGCGGGCGGCGACCGCATCAGCGACGACGAGGACACCAAGGGCTTCTTTGAGCGCCTGCGCGAAGCGCTGGGGCGCGACTGATGGTCCGCGACCGGTTCGCGCACGGATTGTTCTTCGGCGCCGGCGTCGCGGCGCTGGTGGTGGCGGGCTGGCTGTTCGTCAAACTGATCGGACTGTTCGTGATGCTGTTTCTCGGCGTCATCATCGCCTCCGGTCTGGCGCCGCTGGTGCGCGCCGTGGAAGGCGTCCGCATCGGCGGGCGGCGGCTCCCGCGCGCGCTGGCGATCGCGCTGCCGCTGCTGATCGTCGTCCTCCTCGTCATCGGCTTCGGGTCGATGGTCGTGCAGGTGGTGGGCCGCGAAGCGCAGGAATTCTCCGCCCGCTGGCCGGAATACGAAGGCCGCGCCCGCGATTGGTTCGATGCGATGTCGGCGCGCTACCCCTGGCTGCCCGACCAGAGTCAGGTGTTTGAACGCCTGCGCGGCTCGCTGGGTCAGTTGGCGCAACTCTCCACTTCCGGCATCAGCGCCGTCTTCGGAGTGCTGGGCGGCGTGGCCTCGGCCGCGCTGGTGGTGTTCATCGCCTTCAACCTGCTGCTGTCTCGCGAGAACATCACCGAGGCGCTGTTGAATATGGTGCCGGAGCAGCACCGGGAGGGGACGCGCGGCATGCTGCACCGCATGTCGCGCCAACTCGGCGGCTGGGTGCGGGCGCAGCTCATCCTGGCGATCGTGATGGGCGGACTGGCCTGGATTTGGCTCACCATCATCGGCGTGAAATATGCGTTCCTGCTGGCGGTGCTGGTCGGGCTGGGCGAATTCGTGCCGATGCTGGGGCCGACGATCGCCGCCGCCACCGCGGCGTTGGTCGCGGTGCTGACGGGCGGCGTCAATCAGGCGCTGGCCGTGATAATCTTGTCGCTGGTGATGCAGGGGCTGGAGAATTACTACCTGGTGCCGCGCATCATGCGGCAGGAGGTGGGCCTCCACCCGCTGGTGACCGTCCTGGCATTTCTGGGGGGCGGGATGCTGCTGGGGCTGGTCGGCGCGGTGTTGGCGGTGCCGGTGGTGGCGGCATTGAGCGTGCCGTTCCATGAACTGCTGTTGCCGGCGCTGGCGCGCCGGGACGCGAAGGACGAGCATTCGAACGAGCGGTGACACATGGGAGGGAATGCGATGCGAGGCATCTGGCTGGCGGGAGTCCTGATCGGTTTTGTTGCAGTGAGCGCGCGGCCGGCGCAGGCGCGCGTGACCTTGAGCGGCGTAATGGAGCGCGAACGGGCGACGCTCACCATCTATCGCCCGGATGTCAGTCTGGTGCAAGAGTGGCGGACGGTCGGCTTGCGCCGCGGCGACAATGTCCTGCAACTCGACTGGGCGGGCGTGAACATCGACCCGATGTCGCTGCGCTTGACGACGCCGCCCGGCAGCGGCCTGACGCTCACCGACACCGCGCTCGCCGACAATGCCCAGGCCGTTCACTGGACGGTGGCCGCGTTGGCGGCGAAAGAAGTGCCGCTGTCGGTCTCGTATTACCTGCGCGGGCTGTCGTGGAGCACCGAATACACCGCCTGGCTCGACGCCGATGAGAAGCACCTGACGCTGACCGCAGATGCGGTGATGACGAACCGTTCGGGCGAGGACTTCCGCGGCGTGGCGGTCCGGCTGCTGCTCGGCGACCTGCGCTTCATGTCGCCGGGGATGGTGGCGCAAGCGAAGGCCATCACGGCCCAGGCATCGCAGATGGCCGGGCGGGCGATGGACGCCATGGAGGCGATGCCCTCGGCGCCTGCCTTCGAACAGGAGCAACTGGCTGACTACAACCTCTTCGCGCTGCCGAAGCCGGTCGACCTGATCAACGGCGAAACCCGCCGCTTGCCGCTATTGGAAAGCAAAGTCATCGAATTCAAGCGGGTCTACCGCTACGACCCGCGCGTGAACGGCCAGTGGCCGATGGTGCACTTCCGCTTCGACAACAAAGAAGAGATGGGCCTCGGCCGCGCGCTGCCGCCCGGCATCGTCCGTGCCTTCCGCAGCGATGCCGCGGGCGTGCTCAATCTCGTCGGCGAAGATTTGCTCGACTACCGGCCGATCGGCGAAGAGGTGCGTCTGTTCTTCGGGTTCTCGCGCGATGTGGTCATTGAAGCCAAGCAGATGGCCTTGAGTTACGAGCCGGCGCCCTC
This sequence comes from uncultured bacterium, assembly GCA_964400165.1. Lineage (GTDB taxonomy): Bacteria > Armatimonadota > Hebobacteria > CAYNSX01 > CAYNSX01 > CAYNSX01. The sequence continues at coordinate 49,582 of CAYNSX010000002.1, read as the reverse complement.
GCGCCAGGGCCAGCAGGCGCATTATGTCCTGCGCGACTTCCAGGTAACGGTGCGCAACCGCCGCGCCGAGGCGTCGAATGTCGAAGTCCGCCAGTACTATCAGGGCAAGGTGGAGAAGGCGAGCGATGAATACAAAGTTATCGACGCCAACACCATCCAGTTTGCCGTCACGCTGAAGGCCGGCGACACGAAGGTCATCACCTATCGCACCCGCGAATTCCAGTGGGGCCCGACGCCCGAGCAACCTTGACCCCAGCGGAGCGCCGCTTATAATCGCCGCGCCTGGAATTAGCGAGGGGGAGCCGTCATGCCGGCCGACAGCGGCGTTCCGATGTGGTGGTTGATTGTCAGCGGCGTGTTCTATGTCCTGGGCACGCTGACCTTTCTCGCGCTCATCTTTGCGTTCTTCACGATCAAGGCGCGGGTGGACCGATTCTTCGACAAGGTGGAGGGCATTGTCGTGCCGGCGGGCGAGAAGGTGAACCGCATCCTTGACCGCGCCGAGAAAACTGTAGACACGGTCGCCACCCGCGTCGACCGTGTGACCGAGGAAGCCGAAGCCACCGCCCGCCGCCTGGCGGAGCGTGTCGACTATGTTTCCGGCCGCTATGAGTCCATCGTCTTGCAGCCCGCCAATCAGTTCTCCTCCATCGTGGCCGGCTTGCAGGGGGCTTGGGAACGCTTCCGCGGCCGGCGGGCGCCCCGCAAGGATGCGGGCGACTCGGAGCCCGACGCCGCCGAATGAAGGCGATGCTGCTGGCGGCGGGCGCGGGGACGCGCCTCCGCCCCCTGACGCTGCGCTTGCCGAAAGTGATGGTGCCGGTCGCCAACCGGCCTGTCCTCGAATACCTCGTCCGCCACCTCGCCGCGCAGGGTTTTTCAGACCTCGCCGTCAACCTCAATTACCTCCCCGACCCCATCACCGCCTACTTCGGCGACGGATCGCGCTGGGGGGTGCACATCATGTATTCGCTCGAAGCGGGCGAGGTGCTGGGCACGGCGGGCGGCGTGAAGAAACTGCAGCCGTTCCTCGACAGCGATTCGTTTCTTGTTGTCGGCGGTGATGACCTGACGACCGCCGACTTGCGCGCCTTCGCCGACGCGCACCGCGCGCACGAGGCCCTCGCCAGCATCCTGGTGCGGCACGCGGCCGACCCGTCCGAGTACGGGCTGGTGCAGTTCGACGACGACTTCCGCATCACCGGCTTCGTCGAGAAGCCGCAGCATTATCCCGCGGGCGGCGGCTGGGTGAGCGCCGGCATCTACTGCTTTCACCCGCGCATCTTCGCCGACATCCCCGCCGACTCGGTCTACGATTTCGCCCGCCAGGTCTTCCCAACCATTCTGGCGCGCGGCGAGCGGTTCTTCGTGCATCAGGCCGCCGGCTACTGGCGCGACATCGGCCACCTGGGTGAGTACCTGGCGGCCAATCAGGAACTCGTGCGCGGCATTCCCGGCATCGCCGCGCCCGGTGAAGCACGCGGAACCTTCCGTGTCGAGCCCGGCGCCCGTATTGCCGCCACCGCCGTCATCGAGGGCGCGTCGCTTATCGGCGAGGGCGCGGCGGTAGAAGCGGGCGCGCGGGTGTGCGACAGCGTCATTGGCGCCCGGGTGACCGTCGGCGCCGAAGCGGTCCTCGAGGACTGCGTGGTGTGGCCCGACACGGATATCCCCGCCGGCGCGCAGCACCGCCGCGCCATACTGCTGCCGGACGAGGTCGTGCCCGTCCCGTAATCCCCAGGAGCGGCGCCCGCCGCGTCGAACCGTATCGGTATCGGCTTGTTCGGGAGGGTTCAATGCGCCGCTTGCTGCTCGTCATCGCCATCGCCGCCGTCTGTCCGTTGTTCGCCTCCGCGGCGGCGCCCGCCACCGCGTTGCAGACGCGCACGCCGGCGCTGTCGCCGGACGGCAAGACGCTCTACTTCACTTACATGGGCGACATCTGGCGCGCGCCGGCGACGGGCGGCGACGCGGTGCGCCTGACGGTGCACCCGGCGCGCGACTCGAGCCCGGTGGCGACGCCCGACGGGCAGAGCATCGTCTTCGCCTCCGACCGCGGTGGCAACATCAATCTGTATGTGATGTCCGCTGACGGCGGGACGCCGCGGCGGCTCACCACCGGCAGTCACGACGACACGCCCGAGTTCGTGACGCGCGACGACAAGTGGGTCCTCTTCCGCTCGAACGCGTTCGGGCGGCTGGACCTCTTCAAGGTGGCGCTGGCGGGCGGGCCGCCCATCCGGCTGACATGGGATTACTGGGAGTTCGAGTACTTCGGTTCCGTCTCGCCGGACGGTAAGCGCATCGCTTTTGACCTGAACAGTTCGCCCGGCTCCTGGCGGCGGCACGGCCACCGCACCCCGAACAGCGCCGACATCTGGACGGCGGACTTCACCACGCCGCTCTCCAACCTGCGCCAAATCACGACGAACACCTGGCAGGACTTCAACCCCGAGTGGTCGCCCGACGGCCAGTGGCTCTACTACATCGGCTCGGAGACCGGCACGCCCAATCTGTGGCGGATGCGCCCCGACGGCACTGGCAAGAAGCAACTCACCTTTCACTTCGAGGACGGCGCCCGGCTGATGCATATGGCCGCGGACGGCTCCGCCATCGCCTACGAGTATCTGCACGCCATCTGGCGCTACGATGTCGCCAGCGGTGAGACGGAAGTCGTGCCGATCCGGATCGCCGCAGACTATCGCTTCAATGCCGTGAATGAGTACGCATTTGCCGGGACGGGCGTGGATGAGTATGCGCTCTCGCCCGACAGCAAACTGGTGGGGCTGATTCTGCACGGCGATGTCTTCGTCGCGGCCGCCGACGGCGGCGGGACCGCCCGCCAAATCACCAGCACGCCACAGCGCGAGGAGCAAATCACCTGGGCGCCCGACAGCCGGCGGCTGGCGTATTGCTCGATGCGCTACACGACGCGCGACCTGTTCGTCGCCGACCTGCGCGACGGCAGCGAGAAGCGGCTGACCTCCGGCCCGAGCGATGTCTCCGGCCCTGCCTGGGGGCCGAAGGACGACTCCGACATCGCTTACCTGTGGGGTCGCTCCGACATTCGCGCCGCGGCGCCGGACGGCACCAAGACGCGCACGATCACGGCGGGGCACTACCCCGACGCGTACGAAGAGACGACGGGCGTCGTCGCCTGGTCGCCCGACGGACAGTGGCTCGCTTACTCGGAGCCGGGCAAGGACTGGCAGGGCGATGTCTGGGTGGTGCCGAGCGCGGGCGGCGCGCCGAAGCAGGTGGCCTGGCTGTCGAAGGGCACCGGCCACCCGGCTTTCGCGGGCACCGGCAAGTTCGTGTACTTCAGCAATGCGCAGTCGGGTGATGCTGACCCGTACATCGTGGACTTGCAGCCGCGCACGCCGACCTTCGAAGACGAGAAACTGAACAAACTCCTCGCCGGGTACGAGCAGAAGCCCGCCGCGCCGCCCGCAGCGGGCGAGCCGGCGAAGTCCGCGACGGGCGTCGCCATCGACTTCAATCGCATCGAGGAGCGCCTGCGGCGCGTGACGGCACTCGGCGCGTCGGTCGGCGACATCGCGGTGACGCCTGACGGCGAGACGATGCTCGTCATCGTGACCATCGGGCGCGCCGGCGCGCAACTGGCGTCCTTCCCGACCGACCCCGACAAGCCCTTCGAATTCAAGCAACTCACCACCGCGCCGGGCGGCAAGGCCGGCCTCACCATCGACCGCCAGGGACGCAACGCCTACTTTGTGAGCGGCGGGCGCTTGCAGCGCGTCGCGGTGGCGGGCGGCACGCCGGCGCCGGTGGACTTCACCGCCCGGCAGTTGCGCGATGAGTTCGCCGAGAACCGCGCCGTGTTCGATGAGGCGTGGTGGACGCTCGACCGGATGTTCTACGACCCCAACCATCACGGCGCCGACTGGGGCGCGGTGCGGCGCGAGTACGCGACGCTGCTGCCGCACATCCTCGACAAAGATGACCTCTACGACATGCTGCTCGAGATGGTGCACCGGCTCGACGCCTCGCACCTCGGCGTCACCGCGCCGGCGCGGGCCGGCTTCGGCAGCGAGGCGACCGGCTATCTCGGCGTCGAATGGGACTGGGCGGAACTCGAGCGCAGCGGTCGCTACCGCGTTGCCCGCGTCATCCCCGACGGCCCGGCGGCCAATCCCAACACGCAACTGAAGGCCGGCGACTTTGTGCTGGCAGTGAACGGCGAACCCGTCGGCAGTGAAAGCATTGACGCGGTGCTCAACCGCACGATCGGGCGGCGGACGACGCTCTCCGTCGCCGCGGCGCCGGGCGGCGAGGAGCGCACCGTGGCGCTCAACCCGATCAGCCGGCAGGCGCAGTTCGTCCTCGAATACGAGGCGTGGATCGAGAACTGCCGCCGACTGGTCAGCGAAGCGAGCGGCGGGCGCGTCGGCTATGTGCACATCGCCGCCATGGACGCGGCTTCGCTCACCCGCTTCAAGATGGAGCTGACAACCAAACTCTCCGGCACCGAGGCCGCGGTGGTCGATGTGCGCTTCAACGGCGGCGGCTCGACGGCGAACGACCTGCTCGCCATCCTGCAAGTGAGGCCGTGGGTGGTGCACACCTACCAGGGTCTCCCCTACCCCGTCTCGGACTCGATTTTGCGCGGCTACAGTTACGAGCGGCCGTCCGCCTGCCTCATCAATCAGTGGTGCTTCAGCAACTCGGAGGTTTTCGCCGAGGGCTTCCGGCAACTGGGCATCGGCCCGGTTGTCGGCTGGCCGACCTCCGGCTCCGTCATTTCGACCGGCGGGCGCGGCCTGATTGACGGCGGGTTCATCCGCACACCCGTGCTGGGGATCCTGACCCAGCAGGGCGACAACTTGGAGTTGAGCGCCCGCAAGCCCGACATCGAAGTCGCTTACGACCCGGTGGCCATCCTCGCCGGGCGCGACCCGCAGGTGGAGCGGGCGGCGCGGGAATTGGTCGCCATCGTGGACGCGCACAAGCCCACGCGGGCGAGCCGCTAGTCCGCCCGGGAGCCAGACGCCCGATGCGCGCCGGTGACGCGGCCCCTGCGGGAGCGTCGCGCGTCTTGCGCGCCGGGCGCCACCGCCTGCCGCTCGGCGCCAAGACTTACTTGATGGGCATTCTCAATTGCACGCCCGACAGCTTTTCCGGCGACGGCTTCGCCGGCCGCCCGCGGGAGGCCATCGAGGCCGGGCTGCGGATGGTGAGCGAGGGCACCGACCTGCTCGACATCGGTGGGGAGTCGACGCGGCCCGGCGCCGAGCCGGTGAGCGCCGGCGATGAACTCAAACGCATCATCCCCGTCATCGAGGGGCTAGCGCAGCGGACGCCGGCGCCGCTCTCGGTTGACACCTGGAAGGCCGAAGTGGCGCGCACCGCGCTGAAGGCGGGCGCCACCATCATCAATGACATTTCCGGCCTGCACTTCGACCGGGAGATGCCCGAGGCCGCGGCGAAGGCGGGCGCCGCGGTCGTCCTCATGCACATCAAGGGCACGCCGCGCACGATGCAGGTGGACCCCGAATACGGCGATGTGCTGGCCGAGGTGAAGTCCTACCTGATGGAGGGCATCACGAAAGCGCGCAAGGCGGGCATCGGCGACGACCAGATCATCCTCGATCCGGGCATCGGATTCGGCAAGCGGCTCGAACACAACCTGGAACTGCTACGGCGGCTTTCGGACCTCGCATCGCTCGGATTTCCGGTGCTGGTGGGGCCGAGCCGCAAGGCGTTCATCGGCCAACTGCTCGGCGAGCCGGTCGAGCAGCGTCTCGAAGGCACGCTCGCCGCGGTGGCGGTCGCCATCGCGCACGGCGCCGACTTCGTGCGCGTCCACGATGTGGCGGCGGCGCACCGGGTGCGCGTTGTCGCCGACGCCATCGTGCGCGGCGCGCCGCCGCCGTGACGGCGCCGCGGCGCGTGTATCTGTCACTGGGCAGCAACCTCGGTGACCGGGAGGCCCGCCTCGAATGCGCCCGGCGGGGGCTGGAGGCGGCGGGCATTCCCGTCGTGCGGGCATCCAGTGTCCACGAAACCGAGCCCTGGGGTGTCACCGGCCAGCCGAAGTACCTCAATCAGTGCCTGCTCTGCGAATCCGATCAAGCGCCCCTCGACTTGTTGGGCACGGTGAAGGCGATCGAGCAGAAATGCGGGCGCGAGCCGGGCACGCGCTGGGGGCCGCGGGTCATCGACATCGATTTGCTGCTCATCGAGGGCGTCACGATGGACGACGAGACGCTGCACCTGCCGCACCGGCACCTGACCGAGCGGGAGTTCGTCCTGGCGCCGCTCGCCGAGATTGCGCCTGACCTGCCGCTACCGACGGGCCGGACGGTGCGCGAGCAACTGCTTGCGCTGCAAAGCGGCAAACCGCCCGGCGGCTAGACAGCGGACTTCGGTGGTAGAATCACCGTAGCAGTCGGATACCGCATGGCGACCTATACCTACACCGCCCGTTCCCGCGAAGGCCAGCAAGTCAGCGGCCGAATCGAGGCCACGACGGAGCGCGAGGCCGTCACCAAACTGCGCGCCCTCGGCCATATGCCGACGGCGGTGCGCCACGAACAGAAGCCCCAGGTGCCGTCCGTCTGGAAATGGCTGACGCGCACTTACCTGGCGCCGTTCATCTACCCGGCGGGGACGAAGGCCAAGGCGGCGTTCTTCCGGTCGTTCGCCGTCCTGCTCGGCACGGGGATGGGGATGCAGGAACTCGGCGAGGCGCTCGCCGAAAGCACCACAAACCGCACGCTGCGGCGCGTGGCGCTGGAAATCGGCGACGCCGGCCGGCGCGGTGAGACGATTTCGTCGGTGTTGGTCGAGTACCCGGGCGTCTTCGCCCGGCACATCATCTCACTCATCAAGACCGGCGAGACCGGCGGGTCGCTCGAACAGACGCTGCGTCAGATTTCGGACTTCCTCGACCTCGCCTACGAAATTGAACTTGAATTCAAGATGCAGACCTTCTATCCGAAGGTGCTGATCGTGGTCATACTCGGCCTGCCGCTGGCGGTGGTGACGGCCTTCCCGCCCGCAGCGCAGTTCCTGCAGCCGATCATGTCGCTCTCGGCTATCTGGGCGCTCGTGGCGTCCGTATTCGCCGTGTATCTCACTTGGAAGGCGCTGATGACTTGGGAGCCGTGGCGGCGCGGCGTCGACCGGTTCAAGTTGCTGTTGCCCTGGGTCGGCGGCGTCATCCGGCGGTCGGCGACGGCACGCTGGGCGCGGGCGATGGCGCTGCTGTATTCGGCGGGTGTACCGCTGCGCCTGGCGATGGAGGCGAGTTCCGACGCGGTCGGCAATGCCGCCATGGCGTCCGACCTCCTGCGGGTGGCGCCGCTGGCCGACAAAGGCATGCCTTTCCACGAGGTGCTGCGCGCCAGTCACACGCTGCCGCCGGCGGCGCTGCGGATGGCGATGACAGGCGAGCGCACCGGCTCGATGGATGTGCTGCTCAATAAGATTGCGGAGTTTTACGAGGGCGAGACGAAAGTCGCCGCCCGGCAGAGCACAATGCTGATTTTCGTGCTGCTGCTGCTCGCGGCGGCGGTGGTGGTCGGCTTTATGGTGATCGGCTTCTACACGGGCTACTACAACCAGCTCTTCCAAATGTTCCCGGACTAACGGGAACGCCGGTGCCCGCGGCCACCCAGCGTCTGGCGGTGCTGCGCACCGTCCCCGACATCCGTGCGGCTGTGGCCGCGCCACGCGCCGCGGGCGGGCGCATCGGGTTCGTGCCGACGATGGGCGGCCTGCACGCAGGCCATGCGTCGCTGATGTGCCGCGCGCGCGCCGAGTGCGATTTCGTGGTGGTGAGCATTTTCGTCAACCCGGCGCAGTTCGGCCCGCGTGAGGACTACACAAAGTACCCGCGCGACCTCGACGCCGACTCTGCGCTCTGCAAGCGCGAGTGCGCTGATGTCGTCTTTGCGCCGGAGGTCGAGGCCATTTACCCGCCGGGCGACAAGACGCGTGTCGAGGTGGCGGGGCTGACCGATGGAATGTGCGGCGCGTTCCGGCCCGGGCATTTCCGGGGCGTCACGACCGTCTGCGCCCGGCTGTTCAACATCGTGCTGCCCGACGCCGCCTATTTCGGCGAGAAGGACTACCAGCAACTCAAGGTCGTCGAGCGGATGGTGGCGGACCTGCAGATGCCGCTCGCCATCATCCCCTGCCCCACCGTGCGCGATGATGACGGCCTGGCGTTGAGTTCGCGCAACGCCTACCTGTCGCCCAGCGACCGCCAGGCGGCGCTGACGCTCTGGCGGGCCTTGCAGACGGCGCAGGCGGCGGTCACCCGCGGCGCGAGAGATGCCGCAGCCATCCTCAAAGTCGTCCATGGCACTTTTACCGCCGAGCCGGCGGCCCGCTTGCAATACGCCGAACTGCGGAATCCGGAGACCCTGCAGAGCGTTGAGCGGATTGACGGCCCGACGCTGCTGGCGCTGGCGGCGTTCGTCGGCGAAGTGCGGCTGATTGACAACCTCGTGCTGCAGCCCGACGCCTGAAACGCTTTGATTCTGCACCGCAAAGTGGCACAATGTGTGTGGCGGAGATTGTGAAATGTTTCACAAACTTTTCAACCCGGCATTCTGTCGCCTGAAGAGGGGCAGAAGCACGCGCCGCGACCAGGAGTAGCAATGCCCTCGGCTGTCATCGAAAAACTGCAACCCTACCTGGAACCGACGACCCCGCGGGCGGAACTGATTGCGCGCATCAATGACCTGCGGCGCGTCCGCAACGCGGTCATCCTGGCGCACAACTATCAGGTCGGCGACATTCAGGACCTGGCGGACTTCGTCGGCGACTCGCTGGAGTTGAGCCGCCGCGCCGCCGAGACGGACGCCGCCGTCATCGTCTTCTGCGGGGTGCACTTTATGGCGGAGACGGCGAAACTTCTCAACCCCGACAAGATTGTGGTGCTGCCCGATGTCACCGCCGGCTGCGGCCTTTCCGATATGCTCACCCGTGAGCAACTCGTCGCCTTCAAGGCGAAGCACCCGGGCGTGCCCGTGGTGTGCTATGTGAACACCAGCGCCGAGGTGAAAGCGGAGAGCGACATCTGCTGCACTTCGTCGAACGCGGTCGAAGTGGTAAAGAGTCTTGGCGTGCCGAAGGTGCTGTTCGTCCCCGACAAGCACCTGGCGCACTGGGTGGCGCAGCACACCGATGTCGAAGTCATCGCCTGGGACGGCTATTGCCCCGTCCACCAGCGCATCTTCCCCGAGGATGTGGTGCGGCTGAAGGCGGAGCATCCAGCGGCCGAGGTCGTCGTCCACCCGGAATGCCCCGCCGATGTCATCGCGGTGGCCGACAAAGTGTTCAGCACCGGCGGGATGATGACATATGTGCGCGAGGCGGCGGCGACCGAGTTCATCATCGGCACCGAAGTCGGCATCGTGCACCGGATGCAGAAGGAAAACCCGCACAAGCGCTTCTATGTGGCGCAGCCGCCGGGCTTCTGCTGCGAGGGCGCTTTTTGCGAGCACATGAAGAAGAACACGCTCGAGCGGCTGGCCTGGTGTCTGGAGGACTTGGAGCCGCGCGTCGAGATTCCCGAGGCGGTCGCGGCCAAGGCGCGCACCACCATCGAGCGCATGCTGGCGGTGCGGTGAGCGAAACTCCGCCGCCGCAGGACGAGGCGCTTCGGACTTCCATCGGGCTGATCGGGTGCGGGGCGATCGGCACCATCATCGCCCGGGCGCTCGACACGGGGCAGGTGCCCGCGAAACTCCTCGCCGTCAACGACATCAACCACACCCGCGCCGAGCAACTGATCTGGAGTTTGCAGCGCCAGCCGACTGCGATGACGCTGGCCGGGATGATCGCCACCTGCGATTTCATCGTCGAGGCGACGACGCCGCAGGCGGTCGGCGGCATCGTCGAACAGGCGCTGCAAGGCGGGCGCGACATCCTGGCGATGAGCGTGGCGGGGTTGCTCGATCGTGAGGACCTGTTCGAGATGGCGGAGCGTTTCGAGCGCAAAATTTACCTGCCTGCCGGCGCCCTGGCGGGGATCGACGCCGCCCGTGCCGCCAATGTGGGCACCGTCGAGTCGGTCATCTTGAGCACGCGCAAGCCGCCGCGGGCGCTGGCCGGCGCGCCGGAGTTGATTGCGAAGGGAATCGACCCGCTGAAAGTGACCGAGCCGACGGTCGTCTTCGAGGGCACAGCGCGGGAGGCGATCCGCGGGTTCCCGCTCAATGTCAATGTGGCGGCGACGCTGTCGCTGGCGTGCGGCGGGGCGGATTTCGTGCAGGTGCGCATTATCGCCGACCCGACCGTGGACAAGAACATCCACGAACTCGAAATCATCGGCGACTGCGGGCGCATCCTGTCGCGCACCGAGAATGTGCCGTCGTCGAACCCGAAGACCAGCCAGCTCGCCGCCTATTCGGCGATCGCGGCGCTGCGGCAAATCCTGAAGCCGCTCGTCATCGGTGCGTGACCGGCAAGTAGGCATCCCGCCCGAGCACTTGCAGGGCGCCGTCCACCGGGCGCTGCAAGAGGACGCCGGCCGCGGCGATGTCACGACCGAGGCGATTGTCCCGAAAGACGCGGTGGGCGCGGCGGTCATCGTCGCCAAAGCCGCGGGGGTCATTTGCGGGCTGTCGCCGTGCGAGGCGTGTTTTCGCACGCTCGACCCGGACCTCGAATTCACCGTGAAGGCGGAAGATGGCGCTGCCGTCGCTCCGGTCGCGACGGTGGCGGAGATCACGGGCCGGTTGCGGCCCATCCTGACGGCGGAGCGGACGGCGCTCAATTTTCTGCAGCGGCTGTCGGGCATCGCCACGCTGACGGCGCAGTTCGTCGAGCGGGTGCAGGGCACGCAGGCGGTCATTCTTGACACCCGCAAGACGACGCCCGGGCTGCGACTGTTCGAGAAGTATGCGGTGCGCTGCGGGGGCGGGCGCAATCACCGCTTCGGCCTCGATGACGGCATCCTGATCAAGGACAACCACATTGACGCCGCCGGCGGCCTCGGCGAGGCGGTGCGGCGGATGCGGGCGTCGCAGGGCAAGCGCCCACTGCCAATCGAAGTGGAAGTGGAGGCGCTCGACCAGATCGAAGAGGCGCTCGCCGCCGGCGCGGCGATGCTGCTGCTGGATAATTTTGGCGCGGACGACCTGCGCCGCGCGGTGGAATTGGTGAACGGGCGTGCGGAACTGGAAGCGTCCGGCGGCGTGACGCTGGAGAATGTACGCGCCGTCGCCGAGACCGGCGTGGACTACATTTCGATTGGTCGGCTGACGCATTCGGCGCCGTCGCTCGACCTCTCGCTCGAGGTGACGCGTGTCACCAGCCCCGGCAGCGCTCCGGCCGCTTGATGTCGACCGCGCCCGCGCGCTCTGCGCGGCGCGGGGCGTGCCGTGGCCGATCGAGTATCACGCCAGCATCGGCTCGACGCAGGACCGCGCCCGCGAACTGGCGCTCGCCGGCGCGCCGGAGACGGTCGTCTTCGCCGAGCAGCAGAAGCGCGGCCGCGGGCAGCGCGGGCGGACATGGTATTCGCCGGCGGGGGGCGGCAACTGGCTGACGCTGGTCCTGTACCCCGACCTCGACCCGGCGCGCTACCCGCTGCTGACGCTGGCGGCAGGCGTGGCGATCGCCGAGGCCGTCGAAGAAGTGACCGGCGCCGCAGCCGCCATCAAGTGGCCGAACGATGTGCTCGTCGAAGGGAAGAAGTGCGCCGGAATCCTGGCGGAGAGCGATGCGACCCGCGGCTGGGCGATCCTGGGGATCGGCGTGGATGTCTGCGCGGAACTGCCGCCGGGACTGGCGGATCATGCGGTGTCTTTACACCAGGTAGTAGGGAGGCAGGGAGGCGGGGAGGCGGGAACTCTCCCGCTTGTCCCCATTCCAGCGAACCGTCCTCACCCGGCCTCGTTGCACTCGGCCACCCTCTCCCGGACTGGGAGAGGGAAAGAAGACCCTCTCCTCCCCGCCCCCTCTTCGACGAGCGGAGAGGGGAGCGGTGGAGTAACCCCTCCCCGTGCACGGGGAGGGGCAGAAACAACTACAACCCCACCCGTCGCCGCTTGCGGGGAGGGGCGAATAGAACGAGAGGTAGTGCTGGCGGCGGAACTGGCGGCGGTGCAGCGGTGGATTGAGCGGTTGCACGCGGAGCCGGAGGCGGTGATTGCGGCGGTGGCGGCACGGGATGCGCTGCGCGGGCGGCCGGTGACCATCGACACGCCCGCGGGGAGGACAGAGGGCATCGCCAGGGGAATCGACCCGCGCGGCGCATTGCTGGTGGAGACCCGGAGCGGGGCCGTCATCCCCTGCTTCGCGGGCATTGCGCAATTGCGGAAGGACAGCGATGGTTAGTGTGCTCAACACGGCGGCGCATTCCGACGCGGCGGCGCTGCGGCGCTTCCGGTGGAGCGACTTCTGGGCCGTCTACACGCTCACCCGGCACGCCTTCGGGCGCGACGCGTTCGGGATGGACTTGCTCGCCTGGCGGGCGCTGACGAGCGGCGGCGGCTTCTGGGTGATGCAGCACGCGGGCGAAGTCGTCGCCTATTGCCTGACGCGGTCGCTGTGGTGGCGCAGCCGCGGCGAGGTGGTGGCGGTGGCGGTGCGCGCCGATGCGCGCGGCAAGGGTCACGGGCGCCGGCTGATGGAGGAAACGATTGCGTTCATGCGAACGAAACGGATGCGGGACCTGACGCTCGAAGTGGCGGTGACGAACGCGCCGGCCCAGATGCTCTATCGCTCGCTCGGCTTCGTCCTGCACGAGCACCTGACGAACTATTACGGGACCGGCCGGCACGGCTGGCGGATGCGCCTCGACCTGGAGCCGCAATGAGCGCGGACTGCATCTTCTGCAAGATCGCCAACAAGACCATCCCTTCGACGATCGAATACGAGGACGACGAGGTCGTCGCCTTCCGCGACCTCAATCCGATGGCGCCGCACCACCTGCTCATCGTCCCGCGGCGGCACATCATCAACCTTGACTCCGCCGCGCCGGATGATGCCGCGCTGATCGGGAAGTGCAATTTGGTAGCGGCGGAACTGGCGCGGCGGCTGGGCGTCGCGCCCGAGGGCTATCGGGTGGTGACGAACACCAACCGCGGCGCCGGGCAGTCCGTCTTTCACATCCACTTCCACCTGCTCGCCGGGCGCCCGCTGACCTGGCCGCCGGGATAACCGTGCCACTCGACCTGCGGGGCTTGAGTTATGTGCTGGTGACGCCGTTCGATGCGAACGGCACAATCGACCTCGCCAGCGCGCGGCGCGTGACGGATTTCGCCATCGAGGCGGGGGCGCGGTCGGTTGTGGCGCTGGGCGTGACGGGCGAGGCCGACCGGCTGGTGGACGATGAGCGCCGGGCGGTGCTTGAGGCGGTGGTGGCGCAGGCGCGCGGGCGCGTGCCGGTGATTGCCGGCGCCAGCCACGGCGGGACCGACGGCGCGCTGCAGCGTACCCGCGAAGCAGCACGCCTCGGCGCGCAGGCAGTGCTGGTGACGCCGCCGCGGTTGGAGAAGCCGAACCCGGCGGCGGTCGTCGAACATTACCGGCGTGTCGGCGAGGGCGGCCTGCCGATCGTCGTGCAGGATTACCCGCCGGTCAGCGGCGTGACGCTGACGGCGGAGCTGCACGTAACCATTCTGGAAAAAGCGCCGTTGGCGCAATATGTGAAGCTCGAAGATCCGCCGACGCCGCAGAAAGTCGGCGAAATCGTCGCTCGGCTCGGCGACCGCGTCGGCGTCTTCGGCGGTTTGAGCGGGCTGTACCTGCTAGAAGAATTGGCGCGCGGCGCCGCGGGCGTGATGACCGGCTTCCCCTACCCCGAGTCGCTCTGCGAGGTGCTGGAGGCCTTCTGGGCGGGCGATGCGGACGCTGCGGCGCGGGCGTTCGACCGGGTGCTGCCGCTGATTGTCTTTGAGGCGCAGCCGGTGCTCGGCGTCGCAATCCGCAAGGAATTGCTGCGCCGCCGCGGCGTGATTGCGCACGCGGCGGTGCGGGCGCCGGGCCGCGGGTTGGACCCCGGAACGCAGGAAGCGCTGACGCGGGTGTGCGAGCGCGTCGGCCTGCTGGTGGAGGCCTAACGATGGACATGGGACTGCAGGGCCGCATCGCCGCCGTCGCCGCCGCCAGCGGCGGGCTGGGCCGCGCCATCGCCGAGGCGCTGTCGGCCGAGGATTGCCAGGTGGCCATTTGCAGCCGCGACGCGGCGCGGGTCAAAGAGGCCGCCGCGGCCATCAGCAAGGAGACCGGCAATCAAGTGGTGCCAGTCGCCGCCGATGTGGCAACCGTGGAGGGCTGCAATGCGTTCGTCGCGCAGACGGTCGCAGCGTTCGGCGGATTGGACATTCTAGTCACGAACGCGGGCGGGCCGCCGCCGGGCACCTTCGAGACGACCGGCGACGACAAGTGGACGGTCGCCTTCAACCTGACGCTGATGAGCGTCGTGCGTCTCGTGCGCGCCGCACTGCCGCATCTCAAGGCATCGAAGCAGCCGCGGGTCATCAATATCATCTCGACCTCGCTGAAAGAACCGATCGCCAGTCTGCTGCTGTCGAACACCTTCCGTCCCGCGGTGGTCGGGCTGGCGAAGACGCTGGCGAACGAACTGGCGCCACATGGCATCCTGGTCAACAACATCGCCCCGGGGCGCATCGCCACCGACCGGGTGCGCGAACTCGACGAACTGCACGCCCAGCGCAGCGGCAAGCCGCTGGCCGAGGTGGAGAAGGCCTCGCGCGGCAGCATTCCGCTCGGGCGCTACGGCGAAGTGCGGGAACTGGCGGACGCGGTGGTGTATCTGGCGTCGGCGCGGGCGAGTTATGTCACCGGCACCACCCTGGTGGTGGACGGCGGCAAGATCGCGACGCCGTTCTGACGCCGCGCCCGTGGCGTTGACGCTTGCCTGCCCGCCTTGCTACGCTCCGCCGCGACGGTGAACCCCTCACTCCGGCTGCGACGCGGTGCGCTGGCGGGCCTGCTACTGGCCGCCCTGGCGGCCGCTGGCGGCTGTCGCAAGGCGCCGCCCCCCGCTCCCCCGCCGGCCCCGCTGCCGGCGGACCTGGCTGCGGCACGGGACACCGTCCTCACCTATCTCGCCGCCCTCGACCAGAACGATGTCGAGCGCGCCTATTCGTTGCTAACTACGGCGTCGCGCCAGTCCGTGACCTTCGCGCAATTCAGCGCCGCGGCGAAGGCGGGGAAGACCGACTACGCCGAGGACAAGACGCGGGTCGAGCGCATTGATGAAAGTCATGTGCTCGTTTCCGTGCAACTCTTCGAGGACCCCGCCGAGCACGGCTTCCGCCTGCTGCTGACCGGCGGCGCCTGGCGCATCGAGATGCTGGGGGGGACGCCCTACGCCCCCGCGGGGCAGCCGTAGGTTGTGAAGCGCCTGCGCCGCGCCGCGGCGTTCGTGAACACCGCGCTGAAGACTTACGATGAACGGCACTGCTGGCTGTCCGCGGCCGCCATTGCATTCTTCGCGCTGCTGTCGCTGACGCCGCTGCTGATTCTCGGCACTTCCGTGACCGCACGCGTGATGGGCAGCGACGCCCGGGCGATGGAGACGATTTCCGGTTATCTGCACCAACTGCTCCCGATCCCCGGCGACTGGCTCGGCGAACGTGTGCAACAGGCCGTGCGGCAATCCAACGCGGTGAGCGCGGTAATGATGATTGTGCTCGTCTGGACGGCGACGGGCGTGACGCGGGCGGTGCAGGCGGCGCTGCGGGCCACTTGGGGGCTGAAGCGGGCGTCGGGCTGGCACCTGCGCCTCCGAGCGGTGGCAATCTACGCGATCATCGGGCTGCTCTTGGTGGCCTCGCTCGGCCTGACGACGGGCATCGAAATCCTGCGGCGTCACTTGCCCGAGTGGTCGTGGCTGGATTGGGTCACGAGCCAAGTCGTCTCGCTCGGGCTGGGGTTCGTGATGTTCTTCCTGGTGTACTCATCGGCGCCGACGGCGAAGGTCGCCTTCCGCCACCGGGCGCTGGCGGCGCTGGCGGCAGCGGTGCTATTCGATGTCGCCAAGTGGCTGTTCGCTTGGTATGCGGTGCGGATCGCGCCGAGCAGCCCGCTGTACGGCGGGCTGGGCGCGGTTGTCTTACTGCTGCTCTGGGTCTATTATTCGGCGTCCATTCTGCTCTTCGGCGCGACGCTGGCGCACACGGCGTCCGCATCCCCGGCGGGAGGCTCCCGATGAAAGTCATCCTGACTTCGGATGTGCCGCGGGTCGGCTATCAGGGCGACCTGCTCGATGTGAAGGACGGCTACGCGCGGAATTACTTGATGCCGCAGGGCTTCGCCGTGCCCGCCACCAAGGGGAACCTGAAACAGTTCGAGCACCTGCGCACCGCCCGGACCAACCGCGAAGAGCACTTGCGCGACGAGGCCAAGAAGACCGTCGCCCGCCTGGCGAGCGCCCCGCTCGCCTTGAGCGGCCGCGCCGGCGAGACCGGGCGCCTATACGGCTCCATCACCACCGCCGACATCGCCAAGGCCATCGAGCGGACGCATCACATGTTCGTCGACCGGCGCAAGATCGAGCTCAAGTCGCCCATCCGGGTGCTGGGCGAGCACAAGGTGCGGATCGCCCTGTACCCCGACATCGCCACCGAAGTGTTGGTGGTGGTCACCTCCGATGCTACGGTGCCCGTCGTCGAGGCCGTGGCCGGCTACGACCCGAAGAAGGGCGAGATGGCCGAACCGGAGGCGGTTGAAAGCGAACAAGCGTTTGAGGTACAATCCGAGTCATCGGGAGACGACGATGGCTCCGAGACCTCGAACGGCGAGATGGCCGACTAGCACTCCCCCACGCGCCGCCGTCAAGCGCGGCGCGTCAAGCCCGGCACTCCCCCGCACCCTGTTCGCAAACTGTGGCCTGCCGGTGGCATTGGCGGGGATGGCACAGGCACAACTCGGCACGCGGAAGTGTCATGCTGCATGCGCGATGCTTTCTGACACCGACCCCCTGCGTGTGAAGCAAGCAATAAGGCGCAGCGCATGATCCGCACCGACCCGTTGCTGGAGAAGGTCCCGCCCCACTCGTATGAGGCCGAGCAGGCGACGCTGGGCGCCGTCTTGCTCGAGCGCAGCGCCGCCGCGCACGCCATCGATGCGCTGATCGCCGCCGATTTCTACGACGAGCGCCACGCCAAGGTCTTTGAAACCGCGACGGAGCTGTTTGCTGAGGGCGCGCCCATCGATTTGGTGACGATGACCGAGCGGCTCCGGACCCGCGGCGAGTATGACTTGGTCGGCGGGCAACTCTACCTGGCGGAACTCATCGAGAGCGTGCCCACGGCAGCGGCCATCGAGCACTATGCCAAGATTGTGCGCAACCACTCGCTGCTGCGCGGGCTGATTGTGGCGTCGCACCGCATCATCAAGGAGTGCTACGACGCCGGCGACCGCCCCGCCGACGAAGTCATCGGCACCTGCGAGCAGATGCTGTTCTCGGTGTCGCAGCGGCTGGTGGTGCCGGTCTTCCGCAGTCTGAAGGACTTGCTCCAGGACGCGCTGCTCGACATCGAGCGCATCCAGAACGCACCGGACCAGGCGATGGGCGCGAGGACCGGCTTCCGCGAACTCGACACCATCATTTCGGGCCTGCAAGAGTCGGAGTTCATCGTCATCGCCTCGCGGCCGTCGGTGGGCAAGACGGCGCTGGCGCTCAACATCGCCACGCGCTTCGCCCGGCAGATGAACAAGCCGGTGGCGCTCTACAGTCTCGAAATGGCGGGAGCGCAACTGGCCCTGCGCTGGCTGTGCAGCGAGGGGCTGGTGGACATGCAGAACCTGCGCGAAGCGTTTCTCCAAGAAGGCGAAATGGAAAAGTTGGCGAGCGCCGCCGACCGGCTCTATCAGTTGCCGATTTATGTGGACGATGCGTCGTCGCTGACGGCGCTCCAGATGATGGGCAAGGCGCGGCGGCTGAAGGCGGAGCACGGGCTGGGGCTGGTGATCGTGGACTATCTGCAACTGATTCAGGGGCACGGGCGCTTCGAGAACCGCCAGCAGGAAATCTCGGTGATCGCCCGGGCGCTGAAGGCGATGGCGCGGGAACTGCGGGTGCCGGTGATTGCGCTGTCGCAATTGAGCCGCGCCGTCGAGGCGCGCACGCCGCGGCGGCCGTATCTTTCCGACCTGCGGGAATCGGGCTCGATCGAGGCCGAGGCCGACCTGGTGCTGATGCTCTACCGCCCGGGCATCTACGGGCAGGAGGAAATCGACCGGGCGTTCCGGCCCGAAGATGTCATCCGGCAGGGGCTGGACCCGCAAAACCTGGAGAACATTGTCGAAGTCTCGGTCGCCAAGCAGCGCAACGGGCCGACGGGCACGGCGCGGCTGATGTGGCAGGGCCGCTACACGCGATTTACCGACCTCGACATTTACCACGAAGACCCGGCATAATAGACGGGAGGCTCGCCGCCATTCAGGCACGCGAAGCCACAATCCTGACGCTGTTCTTCGCCGCGGTCTGCGGCCTCATCGCAACCTACCTGCTGTTCCGCTGGTGGGACAACCTCCGCAACACCTTCCTCGCCTGGCTGGGCTTGTCATTCGTGTTGCTGGCGGCGTCGTTTGTGCTGATGGTGACGCCCTGGCGGGCCGGCGCGACGGCGGTGCAAGTGGCGGCGGTCGGGTCGTTTCTCCTCTCGGTGATTTCCGTCGTGCTCACCACCCGCGCCCGCATTCAGGAGTATCAGGCAGGCCGGGCCGAGCGCGAGGCGGCGCTGGCGGAGATGCTGCTGACCACCTCGAAGGCCGAAGTGAAAGCGCGGGACAGCGCCGCGGGAGACGGCGATGCGTAACGGCCAGCCGCCGAAAGTATTGGTCATTGGCAGTGGCGGGCGCGAGCACGCGCTCGTCTGGGCATTGAGCCGCAGTCCGCAGCAACCCCACCTCTTCTGCGCGCCGGGCAATCCGGGCACCGCGGCGCTGGCGACGAATGTGGACCTGGCGCCGGCGGACATCCTGGGGCTGGCGGAATTCGCCGCGGCGGAGCGGATCGCCCTGACGGTCGTCGGGCCGGAAGCGCCGCTCGCCGCGGGGATGGTGGACGAATTCGAGCGCCGGGGCCTGCGCTGCTTCGGGCCGACGCAGGCGGCGGCGCAGATCGAGAGCAGCAAGGTGTTCGCCCGGCAATTGGTGCACGAGGCGCGTGTGCCGGGCCCGATGTACGAGGTGTTCGAGTACGCCGAACAAGCGCGGGCGTACGCGCGCGAGTGCCACCTGCCCGCCGTCTTCAAGGCAGACGGCTTGGCGGCGGGCAAGGGCGTGCTCATCGCCCGCGAGCGCGCCGAGGCCGAGGGGGCGGTCGAGGCGCTGATGATTGCCCGGACTTTCGGCGACGCCGGGCGGCGCATCGTCGTCGAGGAGTACCTGGAGGGTGACGAGGCGTCGGTGATGGCGCTGACGGATGGCGAAACCGTGTCGCTGCTGCCCGCGGCGCGCGATTACAAGCGGCTGCTCGACGACGACCAAGGCCCGAACACGGGCGGCATGGGCGCCTATGCGCCGCATCCGGGCGTCGACGCGGCGCTGGCGGAGACGCTGGTGGACACGGTCTTTCACCCGACACTGGCGGCGCTCCGGCAGCGCGGGACGCCGTATCGGGGCGTGCTGTATGCCGGGCTGATGCTGACCACAGTCGGGCCGAAGGTGATGGAGTTCAACTGCCGCTTCGGCGACCCGGAGACGCAAGCGGTGCTGCCGCTGCTGGAAGGCGACTTCCTGGCGCTGCTGCAAGCCGCGGCGACGGGCACGCTGCGCTCCACGCCCGTCCGCACGGCGCCGGGTGCGAGCGTATGCGTGGTGCTGGCGTCGGGCGGTTACCCGCAGGGCGCGCACAAGGGGGATGCCATCAGCGGCTTGGATGACGCGGTGACGCGCGGCGCGCTGGTGTTTCACGCGGGCACCGCGGAGCGTGATGGACAGGTGGTCACCGCCGGCGGGCGGGTGCTGGGCGTGACGGCGACGGGGAGCGACCTCGACACCGCGCGGGCGCGGGCCTATGCGGCGGTGGAGCGCATTCAGTTCGACGGCGCGCAGTATCGCCGCGACATCGGTCGCGCCGCGGTCGGAGCGGCAGCGTGATCGACCGCTACGCGTATCCGGAAATGAAGGCGCTGTGGGAGACGGCGCACCGGCAGGCGGTATGGCTGGAGATTGAGTTGCAGGTGGCGGAGGCGTGGGCGGACCAGGGCAAGTTTCCCGCGGAGGCGGTGCGGACACTGCGAGCGCAGGCGCGCATCAATCCGCAGCGCGCCGAGGCACTCGAGGGCGAGAAGCCGGGCCAGTCGAGCGACGGCGCCATGCAGCACGACCTGGCGGCGTTCCTGGCGTCCGTCGGCGAGGGGCTGGGCGAAGAGCGGAAGTATTTGCATTACGGTCTCACTTCGTACGATGTCGAGGACACCGCGCTCGGGGTCATTCTGCGGGACGCGATCGATGTGCTGGGCGCCGCGGTCGCGGAATTGGAAGGCGTGCTGCGCGAGCGGGCGCGGGAGCATCTCGGCACGATTTGCATCGGGCGCTCGCACGGCGTACATGCCGAGCCGACCACCTTCGCGCACAAACTCTGCGTCTGGTTGGACGCGCTGGCGAATGCGCAACAGCGGCTGGCGTGGACGCGGGAGATGGTGGCGGTGGGCAAGATTTCGGGCGCGGTCGGGACCTACGCCACCGTGCCGCCGGCGCTCGAGCGGCGGGTGTGCGAAAACCTGGGCCTCAAATCGGCGCCGGTCAGCACGCAAATCCTGCAACGCGACCGGCACGCGCACTACCTGACGACGCTGGCGCTGCTCGCCGGGTCGCTCGAACAAATGGCGACCGAGATCCGTAACCTGCAGCGCACCGAACTCGGCGAAGTCGAAGAGGCGTTCGGGCGCTCGCAGATCGGGTCGTCGGCGATGCCGCACAAGCGCAACCCGCGCATCAGCGAGCGCATCTGCGGGCTGGCGCGGCTCGTGCGCGGCTACGCGCAGGCGGGCCTTGAGTCGATCGCGCTCTGGCACGAGCGCGACCTGACCAATTCAGCGTGCGAGCGTATCGCGCTGCCCGACGCCAGCCTGCTCACGCACTTCATGGTGAAGCAATTCACCGAGGTGATGCGCACGCTCGTCGTCCGGCCCGAGCGGATGCGCGAAAACCTGGAGCGCACGCGCGGGCTGTGGGCGTCGGAGCATTTGATGCTGGCGCTCATCCGTAGCGGAATGACGCGCGGCGATGCCTACCGCCACATTCAGCGGCTGGCGGCGCGAGCGTGGGATGACGACGAGGATTTCCGGGCGCTCGTCGAGGCGGACGCGGACTTGGCAGCGCGACTGAAGCCGGCGGAAATTGCGGAGTGCTTCGATGTCCAGCGCGCCGTGGCCGGCCTGCAGGAAGTGTACGGGAGGTTTGGGCTGCTGGAGCCGGCGGCGGGGCCGAAACGCAAAGTGGCACGGAGCGCCAAGTGAGAGCGCGAGTCACCATCCACCTGAAGCCGACCGTGCTCGACGCACAGGGGGCGACCGTTGAACGCGCCTTGCAGCGGCTCGGGTTCGCGGGCGTTTCCGGCGTGCGCATCGGCAAGCACATCGAATTCACGCTCCTCAACGGCGACTCCAAGGCGGCGCGGGCGCAGGTGGAGGAGATGTGCAAGCGGCTGCTCGTCAATCCCATTATCGAGTCGTACGACATCGAGTTGGTGAAGTGATGGGTGCGCCGCGCGTCGCGGTGGTGCAGTTCCCGGGGTCGAACTGCGACTACGACGCCGTGCACGCGCTCGGGACGGTGATGGGCTTTCCGACCCGGCTGGTGTGGCATCAGGAGACGGACCTGGGCGACGCCGACTTGGTCGTCCTGCCCGGCGGGTTCTCGTACGGCGACTACCTGCGCACCGGCGCCATCGCCCGCGTCTCGCCGATTATGGACGCCGTTATCCGGCACGCCGAGCGCGGCGGACTGGTGTTCGGCATCTGCAACGGGTTCCAGGTGCTGTGCGAGGCGGGGCTGTTGCCCGGGGCGCTGCTGCGCAATGCCGGCACGCACTTCATTTCCGATTGGGTGCATTTGCGCGTCGAGCGGACGGACACGCCGTTCACCCGGGCGGCGCAGCCAGGCCAAGTGTTGCGCATTCCCATCGCCCACGGCGACGGCTGCTACTTCGCCGACGAGGCGACGCTCGATGCGCTCGAAGCCGAGAACCAAGTCGTGTTCCGCTATTGCGACGCCGCCGGCACGGTCACGCCGCAGAGCAACCCCAACGGCGCGGCGCGCAACATCGCCGGCATCTGCAATGCCGGCGGGAATGTCGTGGCGCTGATGCCGCACCCGGAGCGGGCGAGCGAGGCGCTGCTCGGCTCGGCGGACGGGCGGGTGCTGTGGGAGAGTTTGCTACTGGGCGCGGCCCGTGACGGGCGGGCGCCCGCCGGCGCGGGGCGCCGCTAGCCGATGGCCACGGCGACGCGCACCGACCCGCACATCTGGCGCGCGCTGGGATTGAGCGATGCGGAGTATGACCGCATCTGCGACCTGCTCGGCCGCGCGCCGCGGCCGACGGAACTGGCGATGTTCTCGGTCGAGTGGTCGGAGCATTGCGGCTATCCGCGTTCCCGCAAGCATTTGGCGCGGCTGCCGCGGGCGGGCAAGTGGCCGGTCATCACCGGCCAGGACGCGGGCGGCATCGAAGTGGCGCCGGGGCTGGCGGTCCTCTTCAAAATGGAGAGCCACAACCACCCGAGCCAGGTGGAGCCGAAGCAGGGCGCGGCGACCGGCGTCGGCGGTATCTTGCGAGACATTTTCTGTTCGGGCGCGCGGCCGGTGGCGCTTGCCGACTCGCTGCGCTTCGGCGACATCGAGCGCGACCCGCGGGCGCGCTACCTGTTCGCCGGCGTGGTGGACGGCATTCAGTCGTACGGCAATTGCGTCGGCGTGCCGACCATCGCCGGCGAAGTGCGCTTTCACCCGCGCTACGCGGGCAATTGCCTGGTAAATGTGATGTGCGTCGGCGTGGCGCCGACGGCGCAACTGGCGTCCGCGGCCGCGGCGGGTCCGGGGAATGCGGTCGTGTATGTCGGCGCTCGCACGGGCCGCGACGGCATCGGCGGCGCCAGCGTGCTCGCCAGCCAGGAACTGCGCGCCGACGATGAAAAGCGCCCGACCGTCCAAATCGGCGACCCGCTGGCGGAGAAGTGCCTGATCGAGGCGACGCTGGAAGCACTGGCGACGGGCGCGCTGGTGGCAGTGAAGGATATGGGCGCCGCCGGGCTGACCTGCACGACGGCGGAGATGTCGGCCGCTGGCGGCGTCGGGATGACGGTGGATCTCGACCGCGTGCCGCGCCGCGAGGCGGGGATGGAACCGTGGGAAGTGATGCTGTCGGAGTCGCAGGAGCGGATGTTGGCGGTCGTCGCCGAGGGGCGCGAGGACGAGGCGCTGGCAGTGTTCCGCAAGTGGGACCTGCACGCCGAAGTGATTGGGCGCATCACCGAAGAGCCGGTGGTGCGCATTTATGACGGCGGCGACCTGGTGGCCGACTTGCGCGCCGGCGACCTAGCGGAAGCGCCGCTCTACGACCTGCCGGCGCAACCGCCGCAGTCCTCCCCTACTTTCGATTTGGATGCGCTCGCCCAGCCAACCGATTATCGCGCGGCGCTGCTTGACCTGCTGCGTACGCCGGACATTGCATCGAAGCGCTGGGTGCATCGCCAGTACGACCAGACGGTGCAGGCAAACACCGTCGTCGCCGCCGGCGGCGACGCCGCGGTGCTGCGGCTGAAGGAACGCCCGCCGCTCGGCCTGGCGCTGACGACCGAGGGCAACGGGCGCTGGTGCGCGCTCGACCCGCGGCGCGGCGTGCAACTGGCGGTTTTGGAGGCGGCGTGCAATCTGGTCTGCGCGGGCGCGGAGCCGGCAGCGGTGACCAATTGCCTGAACTTCGGCAACCCCGACAAGCCCGACCGCTTCTGGTACTTCAAGGAGGCGGTCGAGGGGCTGGCGGAAGCGTGCCGGGCACTCGGGGTGCCGGTGGTGAGCGGCAATGTCAGTTTCTACAATGAGAGCGAGCAGGGCTCGGTGCTGCCGACGCCGGTGATCGGGATGGTCGGCGTTGTCGAGGATGTCGGGCGCGTGTTCCGGCCCGCATTTGCGAACGACGGCGATCAGGTGCTCTTGCTCGGCGCCATCGGTGGCACGCTCGGCGGCAGCGTGTACCTGTGGCGGCAACACGGCCTGGAGGCCGGGCCGCTGCCGGAAGCCGATTTCGAGGCGGCGCAGCGCCTGTACGCGTGCGTGCGTGCTGCGCAGATGGAGTTGCCGGTTACGGCCTGCCACGACTGCTCGGACGGTGGGCTGGCCGTCGCGCTGGCGGAAATGGCGATGGCGGGCGGCCGCGGAGCGCGGATTCGCCTGCCAGACAGCAAACCGGGTAGCGCCGCCGTCCCGGCGGCGAGCGGTCGCGCGGATGTGGCGCTGTTCAATGAAGCACCCTCGCGCATCCTCGTCACGATTCCGACTCACGCGGCCGACGCGCTTGTGGAGATGGCGACGCGGCATGGCGTGCCATGCGCTATGCTGGGGACGGTGGGCGGCGACGCACTCGTCATCGAACGACCCGACGGGAATGCGCTGCTGTCCGCCGGTGTCGAACGAATGCGGGACGCATACGAGGGGGCGCTGCCGGCGCTGATGGCATGATGGAGCCCTACGAGCCGCTGTTTCTCGAGGCCGGGCCCGAAGAGTGCGGGGTCTTCGGCGTCTACGCGCCGGGCGAGGATGTGGCGCGCCTGGCCTACTTCGGCCTGTTCGCCCTCCAGCACCGCGGGCAGGAGAGCGCGGGCATCGCGGTCTCGACCGGCCGCGCTATCCACGCGCACACCCAGATGGGGTTGGTGGCGCAGGTCTTCACCGAGAACGATTTGAAAGAACTCACCGGCCGCGCCGCCATCGCGCACACCCGCTATTCGACGATGGGCTCGAGCAATCCGGAGAACGCGCAGCCGATCGTAGTCAAGACGGCGCACGGGCCGTTTGCCCTCGGACACAACGGCAACCTGGTGAATGCGCTCCAACTCTCGCGCCGCCTGGCGGACCACGGCATCGACCGCGAGGGGACGACCGACAGCGAGATCATTGCGCGGCTGATTGCCAAGGAGAGCGCGGAAACGGATTCCATCGAGGACGCCATCGCCGCGGTTGTGCCGCACTTGCGCGGGGCGTTCACGCTGGTGATGCTGGGGCCGGATGCTGTCTACGGCCTGCGCGACCCGCACGGCATCCGGCCGCTGTGCATCGGCCGGCTGAACGGTTTCCACCTGCTGGCTTCGGAAGACTGCGCCCTGCGGGTGGTGGGGGCCGAGTTCTTGCGCGAAGTCGAGCCGGGCGAATTGGTGACGCTGGGACCGGAGGGCATCGTGTCGCGTCGCGTGGCGAAGGAAGAGCAGCCCTCGCTGTGCATTTTCGAGTTCGTCTACCTCGCGCGGCCCGATTCGTCGCTGTATCACAAGAATGTCTACGAGGTGCGGCGGCGGATGGGGCAGCAGTTGGCGCGGGAACATCCGGTCGAGGCGGACATCGTCATCCCGGTGCCCGACACCGGCGTGCCGGCGGCGGCGGGCTACGCGGAAGAGAGCCGCATCCACTACCGCGAGGGGCTGATCAAGAACCGCTACATCCACCGCACCTTCATCCAGCCCGACCAGCGGCTGCGGGAACTGGGCGTGCGGATGAAACTAACGCCGCTGCGCGAGGTGCTCAACGGGCGGCGGGTGGTGGTGGTCGAGGACTCGATCGTCCGCGGTACCACAACGCGGCAAATCGTGAAGCTGCTGCGCGACGCGGGCGCGGTGGAGATTCACCTGCGCATCAGTTCGCCGCCATTCAAGTGGCCGTGCTTTTACGGCATCGACACGCCCGAGCGCGACCAGCTGCTCGCCGCGCAGAAGAAGAGCGTGTCCGCCATCCGCGATTACCTCGGGGCCGACAGTCTCGGCTACTTGAGCATCCGCGGGATGGTGAAAGCGGTCGGCGTCCACCGCGACAAGTTCTGCACCGCCTGTTTCTCCGGCGACTACCGGGTGCCGATCCCGAACGAGGCGCACGCCCGCAAAGCCATCCTGGAGCACGACCGCGAGTGGCAAGAGACACCCGCCCCAGTGGCCTGACCTACCAGGACAGCGGCGTGGATGACGCCGCGGTCTCGACGGCGCTGACGCAGGTGGAAAGCGCCCTGCGCGCCACCTACACGCCGCGAGTGGTCAGCGCGCACGGCTCGTTCGCCGGCCTGTTTCGCGCCGATTTTCCCGGGTACAGCGATCCAATTCTGGCGGCGACGACCGACAGCGTCGGCACCAAGGTGCGGCTGGCGGTGGAGGCGGGCCGTCCGCGCGGCACCGGCTTCGATATCGTCAACCATTGCGCGAACGATGTGCTGGTGTCCGGCGCGCGGCCGCTGTTCTTTCTGGATTACTTCGGCACCGCGGAGTTGAAGCCCGACGAACTGACCGAAGTGCTGCGCGGCGTCAGCGACGCCTGCCAGGCACTCGACTGCGCGGTGATTTCCGGCGAGACCGCGCAGCTGCCGGGGTTCTATGAGCACGGCGTCTACGACCTCGTCGGCGCGATGGTGGGCGTCGTCGACCGGCCGCACCTGCTAGGCGCTCACCTCGTCAGCGCAGGCGATGCGCTGCTGGGGCTGTCGTCGGTCGGCCTGCACACGAACGGCTTCTCACTGGCGCGGCGGGCGCTCTTCGAGCAGGGCGGCTATCGGCTCGAGGACGCGCCGCCCGACCTGGGCGGCGAGACGCTGGCTGACGCGCTGCTGCGTCCGCACCGCGCCTACGGGCCGTCGCTGCTGCCGCTTCTGCCGGATGCCGACATTCACGCCATGGCGCACATCACCGGCGGGGGCATCCCCGGCAATCTGGTGCGCGTCCTGCCCGAGGGCGTGTCGGCGGTCGTCGAGCCGACCCACTGGGCACGGCCGCCGATTTTCCATGTCATTCAGCGGGCGGGCGGCATCGACGACCGCGAAATGGTCTCCACCTTCAATTTGGGCATCGGAACGGTGCTGGTGGTGGCGGATTCGGCAGCCGACCGGCTGGCGGCAGCCCTCGCCCCCAATGAGACCGTGCACCGCATCGGCACCGTGATTTCGGGCCCGCGAGGGGTGGAAATCTTCTGAATTGGCCCTCTCGGACGGCCCGGCAGGGAATGCTATAATCCCCGCCGAAGTACTCGGCTACGCTGGACGCTGCATGGTTGTTGGGGAGGACTGGCTATCAACTTTCGCCCGTTCGCGATTCGTTGTTCATGCGGCCATAGGATCATTAAGCGGGATGTGTTACAGACCGCGTACTGCCTGATTCCCCACGGGCCCGCCTATGTGCTGGTCCGCTACCGGTGCAGCCGGTGCCGGCGCGTCGGCCAGGAAGTCGTTGACGAAGAAGATTGGACGCCCGACATCCTGGGCGACGCCGCGCGCCGCGCCGAGGATGAGCCGCTGGTCCGCTACGAGCAATGGGGCGAGATTTCCGCCGAGGAGATGGTGGACTTTCACTATTTCTTGGAGCGGACGCCCGATGTGCTCACGACGCTGCCGGGTGAAGAGACCCGGCGCAGCCACTAGCCGCCCCTACCCCGCTGCCAGCGTCGCCTCCCGCTGCGCCGATCCGGCTCTATTCCCCTGATGCGTGCGCTGCCATTCGGCGAAGAGGCCAATCCGGTGCCGCCAGCAGCAGCCGCAGGGCGATTCGACCAGCGACTGCTCGTGCAGCGCGGTGAGCGCGTCGGCCACGCCGGTGGCATCCGGCGTGTGGCCTAGGGCCGCCAGTCGCTCGAGCAGCGCATCAAATGGCGTCATCGCCGCGGCGGTGGCGTCGGCCAGGCACCTGGCGACGGCGCGATCCAGCCCCGCGAGGCGCTCATCGAGATAGTGCAGGTGCACTTCAGCGCGGCGCACCAAATCGCGCACGGTGCGGCGCACCTCGTCGCGGGTGACCGCGGTTGAGCGGACCTGGGCGGCAACGGTGTGGCAGCAGAGTTGCAGCAGGTACGGCTCGCCGCCGCTTAACCAGAGCAGGTCTCGCACGGCCAGTTCCTCCAGCGCCACGCCGCAGGCGGCGAAGGGCTGGATGATGAGAGTGCGGGCTTCCGGGTCGGTCAGCGGCCCCAGGCGGCGATAGAGGGCCTGATTGAACAGGAACGACCAATAGTCGGCGCCCAGGTCTTCCAGGCGGTGCGTGCCGACCAACAGCACCGCCAGCCGCGGGGAATGCTGGAGCGTGTGGCGCAGCGCGTCGAAAGTGTGCGGCGGCAGGATGCCGGAGCGCACTTTCGCTTCCAAGTCATCGAATTCGTCGATGGCGAGCACGGTTCGCCCCTCCGCCGCGGACATGGCGGCGGCTTCGCCGAGCGCCTCCTGTAGACCGCCGAACAGCCCCTGCGCGTCGAGGGCGAGGACCCGGCAGCCCGGCGGCAGGTTTCGAGCGAGGTTGTTGATGACGCTGGTCTTGCCGCAGCGCCGGTCGCCGACGAGGGCGACGACATTTCCCTGCGCGCCGCTCCACAGCGTGCGCGCCAGGTCATCGAACAGCGCGGTGCGCCCGAAGAAGAGCGGGTGGCCGTCGGGCAGCGGCTTGCCGGGAACAAAGGGGTTTGCGACGGGGGTCGGCAGCGGGCGGGCGTCAATGAGTTCGACGCGTTGCTCGCCGACCCACAACGCGCGGCCATCAGGGACACGCACCGACAGCTGAACCCAGAGCGCGTTACCTGGCGGGGCGTCTGGCAGTGTCAGTTCGACGACTTCGCGGTGCCCCGGCGCGAGCGGGGGCAGCAGCGCGACCGCCACAGCGTCCCCCACTCTCGATTCGAGCGTGATCGGCGGCGCGGCCGCGCCGCCGAGGTTGGTCACCGTGAACGCGAGCGGCAGGCCGAGACGCCGCACCGCCGGCGAAGAGGCCGACGCCACCGACAGGATGGGGCCGCGGCGGGCCTCGGTCGCCGCGTGCCGCAGTTCGGTCACCGTGCGTTCGACAACTGGGCCGCACAGATTCCGCACCCAGCGCGGTTGTGCGCCGGCGAAGAGTTTCCAGTGCGACGCGATGCCATCGGCAACGGCGTCCAGGTCGGCGAAGTGCAGCACACGGCCAGGCGCCGCGCGCCAGGCATTCCGGGTTGCTGCGCCCCAGGCGGCAAGGCCGCAGGCGAAGTGGAAGGCAAAGGGCGCTGCCGGGGCGGGCGGCACCAGCCACTTGGTTTGCAGCCCGTCGGCCCAAGCAGCGAGCCAGGCGTACTCGGTGCCGCGCAGGTGGGAGTTCCAGTAGCGGGCCAGCGCGGCTGTGCGGCGCGGCCCCAGCACGGGCTTGTCGGCGACGATAGCGGCGGCTTCGAGGAGTTCGCGGGCCGCCGCCGAGTCGCAATGTCCGCTGTCCGACTGAAAGTAATCGGAAGGAGCATCGCAATCGAGCAGTCGAAGCAGGAGCCGCTGCGTTTGTGCGCCGTCGTCCGACAGGATGGCGCCCAGCGCCTCCGCAAACTGCGTGCCAAATAGGCCGCGGCCTGCGGCGCAGATCAGCAGTTCGGCGGCGGCAGTGCGGTCGAGCGCGGCCAGTGCGCGGATGCCGTTCCCAATCTGCCGGGCGACCGGCTCTTGGTCGGCGAGTGCCTGGGCGAGCAGGCGAGCGGCGCGCGCGGCGTCCACTGCGACGAGGTATACGAGATGCGTTGCAGCGACGGCGCGCACGGCGGGTGCTCGGTCGCCGCACAGGCGCTCGAGCGCGTTGCGGTGCGCGGCCGGCCGCAGATAGGCCGAGACACCACCGAAGCCGGCGGCGAGCGCCGCGCGTACCTCGGTGGCCTCGTGCGTGAGGCAGTGCTTCAGTAAGGACAGAGCGGGCCGTTTGCGGCGGACGAGGCCGCTGGCCAGGCCGAGGAGCAGACGGCGGTCACCCACTGCGAGCAGGCGCGACAGGTCGCTGACCGGGAAGTGTTGTCCAGCAGCAGTGGCCGAATGCGCGAACACGAATTCGTCGGGGTCGCGGAGTAGCCGCTTCAGCAGTCGCGCACGGAGCGCTGTCTCGACCCGCGCCATGCCGAAAAAGCGCGCCACTTCCTGACGCACCAGGTCGAAGTCGTCTCGCGCCGCGGTCTCGAGCCAGCGCTTCGGCACCGCGGGCAGGCGCCGCCACAGCCGGATGCCCAGCCAGCGGACTTCACCGTGCGGATTCCGAAGCAGTTCGCGAGCCAGTGGCGCCAGGTCGGCCCGCTCGCCCAGTGCGGGGTCGGTCGCCGCATCGAGCGCGGCGACGGAGTCAGCGAGGGGGCCGCCACCTTCGATCGCATCAATGGCCGCGCGCCATTCGGCGATGGGCGCGTGCGCAAGGGGGTGCAGGTTGCTCGATGTGCTACGCATCAGATGGGACTGGCGTTCCCCGCCAGGGCAGGTCTGTCCTTGCCTGGGGGCGCAGGATGACTTCAGACAGCCAGCCGCTTCCGTATCAACTCCAGCACCGCCGACGCGTCGGCGGTGCCGCGCGTTTCGCGCATCACCTGCCCCACCAGGAACTTCAGCGGCGCCTCGTTGCCGGCGCGGACTTTCGCCACCGCGTCGGCGTTCGCGGCCAGCACCTTGTCGATGGCCGCCTGCAGCGCCGACGCATCCTGCACCGCCCCCAGCCCCTCCGCCTTCACGATGTCGCCAGCGGCGCGGCCAGTCTCGAACATCTGCTGCAAGACCCGCTTCGCCACCGTCGTCGTCACCTCGCCGCGTGCCACCAGCCCGAGCAACTCGCCCAGCCGATCCGGCGTGACGCGTGCGTCGGCGGCGCGCTCGTCACGGTCGTTCAGGTGCCGCGAGACATCATTGATCACCCAGTTGCTGACCGCCTTCGGCTCGTCGTGAGTCTGCAGCACCGCCTCGAAGTAATCGGCGAGCGCCCGGTCGGCCGTCAGGATGCCTGCGTCGTACGCGGGCAGTCCGAGCGTTTCGATGAACCGCTTGCGCCGCGCGATCGGCAGTTCCGGGATGCGCGCCCGCAGCGACGCCAGCAGCGCGTCGTCAACGGCGATCGGCGCCAGGTCGGGCTCCGGGAAGTACCGATAGTCGTGTGCCTCTTCCTTGCTGCGCATCGTGCCCGAGACTTCACGCTCCTCGTCCCACAGGCGCGTCTCCTGCGCCACCGGCTGGCCGGCGCGCAACACCTTCGCCTGCCGCGCCATCTCGTATTCGAGCGACCGCAGCACCGCCCGGTGCGAGTTCAGGTTCTTGATTTCGACCCGCTTCCCCAGCGGCGCGCCCGGCTCGCGCAGCGAGATGTTGGCCTCGAAGCGCAATTGCCCGCGCTCCATCCGCGCCTCGGAGACACCCAGGTAGCGCAGCAACTGCTGCAGCGTCTCCATATACGCCCCCACCTCGTCAATCGAGGACAGGTCCGGCGCGCTCACGATCTCCAGCAGCGGCATGCCGGCGCGGTTGAAATCCACCAGCGACCCGCGGGGGTCGCTCTCCGGGTGGAGCAGCCGCCCGGCATCCTCCTCGAGGTGCACATCGGGGATGCCGACGCGCAGCGTCCGTCCGTCGAGCAACAGGTCGATGTGGCCGTCGTGGCCCAGCGGTGTCCGCTTCTGCGAAATCTGATAGTTCTTCGGCAGGTCGGGATAGTAGTAATTCTTACGCTCGAAGATAAACGGGCGTGCAATCTGACAATCGAGCGCCAGCGCCACCGTCAGCGCGAATTCGACCGCGGTGCGATTGATGACCGGCAGCGTGCCGGGCAGTCCGAGGCAGACGGGGCAGGTCTGGTGATTGGGCGCCGCCCCCCACTCCGTCGCGCACCCGCAGAACATCTTCGACCGGGTGGCGAGTTCCGTGTGGACTTCGAGACCGATGACGGGAACGAGATGGGTCGTCGCCGCGACGCTCACGCGGCCATTGTACCGCCCGCGGCTAGCGCAGGCCCACGACCGTCAGGTTGGCCAGGTTGATCCAGCCGATCCAGATGACGAGCGTCAAGAGCATCCCCGTGCCCAGCGCCACATTGCGCGTCCGCAGGGCGGAGAGCAGATAGAGGACGACGCCGGTGGCCACGAGTTTCAGCGCATCCGCCTGCAGCAGCGACAGCGGCTGATAAATCGGGTTCAGTTCGTGCGCGACGCCGTGCGTCAGCGCCAGGCGGGTTACGACCGCGTCCATGGCGTTGAGCAAGACCCAGCCAATTGCGAGTATGCGGAATGCCGCGCCTTCGAGCGCGATCCAGAACGGCGACGGCTGGAAGACCCAGGTGCGCGTCATCGCGCCGCCCCGGTCTGGGCGAGCGCGGTCAGGCGGTCGAGCCGCGCCGCCGTCTCGCTGACATAGGCGGGGTCACGCAATTCGGCCAGATTCGCCTGCGCAATCGCCGACACCGACGCCAGCGACGAGCGCGCCAGCGCCCGCGCCACTTCCAAATCGCTCACCACCGGCCCGTGCGCCAGCGGCGTCAGCGCCTCGGCCAACTGAATGACCTCGGCGCAGCGCTCGGCGCTCTCCAGCGGCACTTCGGTCGCGGCGCGCAGCGCTCGCTGCACCGCGTCGCGCCGGGATCGTTTCTGGTCGTCAGTGGCTTTGGGCAGGCGGTAGGCGGCGACGACCACCTCATACGAATCTGCATCGCGGTCGGCGAGCGTGAACAGCGCGCTCCGGTGTTCGTTCGCCTGCGCGTTGATGTCGCCGAGCAGCGGGTCGGCGTGCTCGGCGCGGCGCGTGCAGACCGCCGCCACCTTCGCTACCAGCGCGCTCGCCAGCGCGCCGGCCACGGCCCCGGCACTTCCGCCGCCCGGCGTCGGCGCGTCCGAGGCGACGGCATCGGTGAACTCGCGCAGCGTCAGGTCGGCGGTGTTCACCTGCTGACTCTCCCCCGAACGATCTCCACTTCCGCGCACGCCACCGCCTGCGGCAGCGGCGGCTGCAGTTTGCGGACGCGCACGGTCACTTCCTGCGCGCCCGGCAGCGCCAGCACGGCCTGCGCCACCCGCTCCGCGAACGCCTCGATGAGCCGGAACCGCGCTCGGTTCACCTGCTCCACCACCTGGCAAATCTCCCCATAATCCAGCGTGTCCGTGAGGGCATCGCTCCGGCCCGCCGGTGCGAGGTCCAGCCGAACCTCGACATCCACCGCATACGGGCCGCCATCGGCCTGCTCGGCGTCGGTGACGCCATGGTGTCCGTGCAGCCGCAGGTCGAGGACACGCAGGCAATCGCCTCTCATGGATACACCCATTCTTCCCCAGCAACCAGGCGCTTCCCTACCTATTGTGAGTAGTCCTTTCGGTTCACTGGGCCCCGGATACCAGGAAACAGGCAGGGAGGCAGGAAGGCAGGGAGGCAGTCACCACCCGCCTTCCTGGCTGTCCGTGACACCTCACACCTTCCCCGTGACACGGCCCTTACCAGTCCGGCGGCCATTGCTTGTTGGCCTTCAGTTGCTTCACCAGGGCGTCCCAGTCTTTCTGGTCCATGGCCTCCGTCGAGTTGAAGAACACCACGCAGACGCGGCCCGGAGGGAACGCGATGTAGCACATTGGAATATGCGGGGCATCCGGTCCGTAATTCGGGAACGGCGCCTGCGGCGGGAACAGCCAAACGAACAAGCGACTGCGCGGGTCCTGCGGGTCGCCGAAGACATTCCAGGAAAGTTGCCAGTCCTTCGCATAGAACTGCTGATAGATCTGCGTCTCGGTGGGCCACAGATGGACCTCTTGGTAATACTGGGTCGCAACCTGCATGACGAGATTGAGATTGCTCAAGACCAGCCGCTCGACCTGCTCACGGTTGAGAGTGATCCCGGCCGCCTTCAGCACCTCCACTGGCGCTTGCACAGACATCAACTCCACCGTCCACAGTGCGCCGCCCCAGAGGTAAGCGAAGGCCCGTGAGTTCGGCGCCCAGGCAGGTGCCGTTACATAACTGTCTGGCATCGTGCCAGTCCCGGCGTCTTCGAAGGCGACCGGTGCGGCATGACCATTCGGCCCGTATGCGGGCTGATACACCCAGAACGCAAGAAGGAAGTCATGCGTGGTGTTCGTTGCCACGTCGCGTAATCGCGTCTGCTTGCCGAATAGGAACATCGTGCTGTCCGGCGACCAGGCGATCCAGTTCATATGCACATTCCAGTCCCCTTCGCCGCGGGAGACGACGCGAGTCTTCTCGCTCCCCTGTTCCTTGATCAACAGTTGCATCGGCTCCGTACCGGCTTCCGTGAAGCGCACTTCCCAGAGCCCGTCAGGGGACTCGCGCGGCGGCGTTTCCGGGCGGTAATCATTCGGCGACCCCAGATCTTCCTGGACGGCCGTGTCTGACTCCGTGTGGACGGTAATGCGGCGCACCCGCATTTCGTCGTCCGTGAAAGGACGCGAGGGGTGATAATAGGTGTTGAAGATCAGAGTCGTTCGCCCGTTCGTCCACCGGGGCGCCATTACCCGACCGGTTCCACCGAGTTCCACAATAGGCTTCCGCTCCCCAGTCGCCAAGTCAATCAGCGCCAAATGGTACGCATAGTTGAGGTTCGTTTCGGGGCTGCCCGGTGGCTTAGGAATTTCCGTCGAGTCAACGAGAAAGATCGCACTGCGCGTCGGATGCCATTCCCACCAGCCGATGCTCGCCCCGGACAACACGAATCGGGTCTCTCCAGTCTTGACATTCACCACCAACAGCCGCCGAGTGACCCTCCCGTCCGAAGATGAAATTCGACTCATCGCACTGGCGGCAACCCACTCGGAATTTGCGGACCATGCAATAGACGGCCCGCTCCCGATTCCCGCGGAAGAAAATAGCAGCGGCGGATCTTGCTTCTCGGCGGGCAATGCTGCGAGGACGATCGGATATCCGCCTTTCGGCGAAATGAGGCAGAGTTTCGTCGCCCCCGGTTCTGGCGGCGGGGCCGAGGCACCGCCCCGCCATGCGCCCCGTTTCCCTGCTATGTACGCAATCCACTTGCCGTCGGGGCTGTACGCGAACCCGCCGATGGCATCGGTGAAGGTCAGTTGGCGCGGAAGTGACCCGGTCAGGACCTGGTCGCCGATGGCTAAGTACCCGGGAGCGTGGGCGGGGGGCGCGTGCAGAAGCAGCGCGGCGCCGCCGCCGAGCGCTGCGAGAATCCGAACGCCGATGACCCGTGTCCGGCGCATCATTGAGTGCCTTCCTGACATTTCTCCGCGCATTGTTTCCCCCCTCTCCACTGGTTGGAGAGGGGGTTCACCCCGAGCGAAGTCGAGGGGCCAGGGGGTGAGGCCAGTGCCCGAAACTGAAGTTCCGGGCTGAACTCAAGTCCAGTCCCTTCGGGACTGCCGGGACTCCTTGCTACTGCGCCTCCTCGACTCTCTGTCTCCTAACTTTCCCCGTGGCACCTCGCACCTTTCCCGTTCCACGGCCTTTCACCACCCCGTCGGCCACCAGCCCTCGGCCCGCGCCTGCTGGACGAACTGCGCCCAGGCATCCGCCGTGAAGGTCTTCACATGGCCGTCCACGAATGCGACTTGGACTTCGCCCGGCGGCCAGGCAATGAGGCCCAGCGGCGTCTGCGCGGGCCGCGGGATGTCATGCAGAGCAAAGCCGGAGAGCGCCAGCCATTCGAGCAAGTCGCTTCCCGCTTCACGAGGGCGGCCATACACAGAGTCATTGCGCAAGAACGGGCGGATGTCGTCACGGAAGCGCGAGGCATCGGGCAAGCGGTCGTCGTGGTCTTCGGCAAACATCAGCGCCGCGAGGGCAATCTGTCGCAGATTGCTCATCACCGTCCGGCGATCGGCTTCGAAGTCGATCACTTCACCATTGATGACTTGGATCGGCCGGTTTGACCAGTCCTCGATGCTCGCAATGGACAGGTTGCCGTCCGCCAGGAACGCGAGGTGCCGACTGTCGGCCGCCCACCGCATCGGCCAGGGATCGATCTGCATCTCCTCCGCCGGCTTGAAGGTCGCCAGCCAAGCCATGTTGTTCATTGGCGGGCCCAATGGGGCCATCACCCACAAGTCACGCACATCAAGTTTGAAGGCGCCATTCAGGGGCTGTCGTTGATCGCGCCGTGCCAGCGGGGCCACCAGCACGCCATCGGGCGACAGCGCGAACGGGTCCAATCGTGCGCCACTTTCCTGGCGGAAGATCACCGACGCCGGTCGCGCGTCGCCTTCGCTGACCGGCTCCACGGTAATGGCGCCTCGGTTCGGCCCGGATGCTTCTTGGCGGATTCGATAGCCCTTGCCCTCGGCCCGGCGGGTGACTGCGTAGTCGCTCCACCGTGCGAGCACCAGTGGACTGACATCGAAGGACTGCTTGCCGGGGCGTTCCTCGCCCGTCATCGGATTGATTTCGACGGCCTCGGGGCCATCCGCGTCGACGCGCCCGGCGGGGAGGACAGGCATTCTCGACAAGGTCACCCATCCGTCGTCCGTCCATCGGGGCATGGATCCGCGCGCCAAGCGCGACGGTCCGCTCCCCATTGGATCCCAGAGGAAGATTTCGTCTGACGCTGTGACTGCATCGGCGGTCGCCGAGAAGGCCAACAGCCGCTCGCGCGGATGCCACGCCGCTCCGGAGAGGGAGTTGTAGGTGAGGGACATCGACGACTTGCCAGTCGCTGTTTCCACCACCAGAAGTGAATCCAGCGGACGCTCGTCCGCTGGCCGAAACGGAACGCTTTGGGCCTGCACGACCACAAAGCGGCTATCGTATGACCACGCGATCGCTTGGGGATCCAGCACGACCAGTTGTGCACCCGGTACCGGGTCGGGGAGCGTGACGAGGAACTGCACCCGGGCGGACGCCATCGAGATGACCCCAAGGCGAATCTGGAACAACGCCCGCATTGATTCGGGATTGAACGGCTGACCCGGCCGGTCCAGGTCGCCAAGTTGCTCGCGTGTCGGCATGCGCAAGTTAATGAAAGCGATCTGCCGCCCATCGGGGCTGAAGACGAAGGACGAGATGTTCAGCCCCGTCGTCAGCGGTTGCGTGCGGACGCCAAAGACCTTGCCATCGAGCACCAGCACATTCCGGTCCTCCGCCCGCCCGACGCTGCCCAGAACCAACAAGGAGACCACAACACCCGCAAACCGGCTCATTCGTCGCATCGCACTCCCTCCCAACGGAACGCCGCGA
This sequence comes from uncultured bacterium, assembly GCA_964400165.1. Lineage (GTDB taxonomy): Bacteria > Armatimonadota > Hebobacteria > CAYNSX01 > CAYNSX01 > CAYNSX01. The sequence continues at coordinate 12,507 of CAYNSX010000002.1, read as the reverse complement.
CGCCGAGGCATTCGTGCTTCAGTTTACTCCCCGGTCACGCCATCACCTGCTCGACCACCTCCGCCCAGGCGGCGCGCCAGCGCTCAAGCGAGTAGTGCTCGATGACGAGGCGCTGCTGGCGGGCGCCGATGGGCAGCCGGTCGGCGTAGACCTCGCGCATCGCGGCACTGAGGCCGGGCACGGTCGGCTCGCACAGGTGCGCGGGCAAGTCGGGCAAGCCGCCGATGTTGGTGGCGATAGTGGCGATGCCCGCCGCCATGCTCTCCAGCGCGGCGAGCGAAGTCCCCTCGCCCGCCACCGACGGGATGAGCGTCATCCGCGCCGCGGCGTAGATGGAGGGCATATCGGCGGGCGGCGCCCAGCCCCAGAAGATGACGCGACTGCCCAAGCCGAGCGCGCGCACGCGGTTCTTCACGCGCTGCGCGTAGCGCCGCTGGCCGTCGCGCCCCACAATTACGAGGAAACACTCCGCGTTCTCGCGCACGAAGTGCGCGAACGCCTCGACAGCGAGGTGGATGCCGCGGTTCGGATACAGGTTGCGCGGCACCAGCACCGGCGCAAAGCGCGCCAACTCCGCCAGCGGCGCGGCGCCGGCGAACGGCGCCGCATCCACCGCGTTCGGAATGAACCAGGCGCGGCCGTTGACACGCTCGAAACGGCGCGTGCGCGGCGCGAGGGCGATGCCCATCTCGCGCAGGAAGCAAGTGTCGTTCGCCACGAAGCCGTCGGAGGCGGCAAAGGCGCGTTGCGCGTAGCGCTTCTTCATCCCGCCGCGCCACGAGTGCGGCGCGTCGTCCCAGGTGACGCCGTGCGAGAAGCCGACGACCCGCGGGCGCCGCCGTCCGCCCAGCGCCCGCCGCACCGCCAGCGCATAGATGGGGTAATGCGCGACGATGAGGTCGAAGGCGGCGAGCGCCTCGCGCATCCGGCCCAGGCGCCGCGCCATCCCCCAGAAGGCGCCGCGCACGCCGGGCCACGCGCTGCCGACACCGGTGGCTTCGGGATCGTGCGACGGCGAGAACTGAAAAACGCGGTGCTCCCAGCCGGCGTCGCGGAAGTAGTCCGCCAGATGCGCGGCGTAGATGTCGCCGCCGCCGAGCGGCCGATCGAAGCCGAAGGTGACCTGCGCGACTCTCACCGGCGGCGCTCGAAGAAGCCGACGGTCGTGCCGAACACATGCGCGAGGTCCACCCAGAGGTTGACGAGCGGCGCCAGCAGCAACTCGACGCCGCGCCCGCCGCGTCGGCGCGCCCGGCGCCCCAAGAACCACCAGTACACGAAGACGCCGACAGCCGCGAGTGGCCAGATACACCAGCCGCGCCACCAGAGGAATGCGAGGGCGCCCCACCACCCGGCCTGGAGCCAGGCGCGTCGGTACGCGGGAGTGAAGATGCCCGCCGCCATATCACCGCGCGCGTAACGGAAGAAACGGCGGGAGATGCCCGCCGCCCCGCCGTCGATGCGCCAGGTCACCACGGCGTCGGGCACAAACACCATTTTTGCGCCCGCGGCGCGCGCCGCCAGATCGAACTGCGTGTCCTCGCTGAACGCGTTGCGCTCGGGGTAGCCGCCGACGCGCTCCCAGAGCGCCTTCCGAAACGCCACCGACCGACTCGACGGCAGGAAGGTGTCGGGGGCGATTTCGTGCACGACGGGCACCGTCGCCAGCGCCGCCAGGCGCTCGCCGAAGTTGCGCGCGTCCGCCTGGTAGAACCCGCCCGCCATCTCGCAGGCGGGATCGCTCACGAAGGCGGCGACCAGCAGCGCCAACCAGTCGGGGCGCAGGCGGCAGCCGGCGTCGGTCATCGCAATGACATCGCCGCGCGCTTCGCGGATGCCGCGATTGCGCGCCTGCGACCGATTCGAGCCGGGGAATTCGATGAGCCGTGCGGGCAGCGACGGGTGGGCAGCGAGAAGCTCGCGCACCCGCTCGACGGTGCCGTCGGTCGAACCGCCGTCCACCAGGATGATTTCATCTGGGGCGCGGGTCTGCGCGGCGATGGAATCGAGAAAGCCGGCGATGTCTGCGGCTTCGTTGCGGAAGGTGGTGACGAGCGTGACCTGCATCTGCGCTCCGGTGTCGCCGGCTCGCCGCATTATACCGGCGGCCTTCACCGGCCGCGGGGCGGCTGTTACGATAGCCGTGTGGAGGCGCTGCTCCTCGAGTACCTGGGTCCGCCGGCCATCGGCGGCGTCGAGCGCCTCGTTTCCGCCCTCGCTACCGCGCTGCGCGGCGCGGGCCACGCGCCGGAAATCTGGGCGACCGACTTGCAGACCTTCCGCGGGCCCCGACACACCGAACGCACCGCGCTCGCCGATGCAATCCCCGTCCGCCGCTTTCGCACCGTCCGCTGGCCGATCGGCGTCCTCGACCCGCACCACCTGACATGGATCGGCCTCGAGCGGGCGCTCCGCGCCCGGCCCGGGACGCTCATTCACGCGCACTCGCTGCCGTCCTGGCAGGCGCACACCGCGCTGCGTCGCGCCGCGACCGGCGCGCCGGTTGTCATCACCGTGCACCACGACATCGAGGGACTGCGCGCGTATGCGGAACTCCGCCGCGGGCGGGCGCTGCTGGCGCGCATCCGCGACGCGATGCGTGCCAACCCGCGCTTCGCGCTCACCGTCACGACGGCGCGCGAGCAGCCGTTCTGGGTGACCGAAGTGGGGCTGCCCGCCGAGCGCGTCGTCGTCATCCCGAACGGTTGCGACCCCGCCGAGTTCGACGCGCCCACTGCCGGGCAGATTGCTGCGTCGCAAGCGCAGTGGCCCGCGGGAGCGTTCCGCGTGCTCTTCGCCGGTCGGCTGGTGCGCGCGAAAGGGGTCGATGTGCTGCTGCACGCGCTGGCCGACATCCCTGATGCGGCACTGCTCATCGCCGGGCCGGACGGCGGCGACGGCGACGCCCTGCGCGCGCTCGCCCGCGACTTGTCGCTCGGCGAACGCGTGCGCTTCCTCGAAGTGACGCGCCCGCAACTGGCGGCGACTTTCCGCGCCGCCGATGCGGTCGTCGTGCCGAGCCGGTCGGGCGAAAACTTCGGCATCGTCGCCGTCGAGGCGATGGCGGCGCGGCGGCCGGTCATCGTCACCGACTGCGGCGGCCTGCCCGAAGTGGTGACCAACGAGGAGAGCGGCCTCGTCATCCCGCGCGACGACCCCAGCGCGCTCTACACCGCCCTCATCCGCGTGCGCGACAACCCCGCCCTGCGCGCCCGCGTCGGAGAATCGGGCCGCGCCCGCGTTCTCGCCCACTATACTTGGGAGCGCGTCACCGGCGAGTTCCTGCGGCTGTACAACCGCCTCCTCGCCGCCTAGCGCAGCAACTCCTCCAACGCCTGCAACAGCGTGTGCGCCGACCGCCCCCAGTCGAAGCGCTTCGCTTGTGCGAGCCCCGCGGCGCGCAATGCATCGCGACGGTCACGATCCTTCAGCACTTCTGCGATGGCCCGCGCCAGCGCGTCCGTGTCCGCGGGATCGATCAGCACCGCCGCGTCGCCGGCCGCTTCGGGCAGCGCCGCCATGTTCGCACAGACGACTGGACACCCGCATGCCATCGCCTCAAGCACCGGCATCCCGAAGCCCTCGTACCATGACGGCAGCACAAACGCGCCCGCCGCCGCGTACAGCGCCGGCAGCGTCGCCCGTTCGACATAGCCAAGCCACACCAGCCGCCCGCCCAGGCCGAGTTCGTGTTCAAGCCGCTGGAGCCGCACGCCGAGGTGCGTCATCGCGCCGGCGATGACGAGCCGCGCGTCGAGACCGGCCCGCGCCGCGGCCGCGTAGGCGCGCAGCAGGCCGTCGGGGTTCTTGCGCGGACGGTCGATGCCGACGGCGAGGACATAGCCGGGTTGCAGTCCCCAGCGCGCCTTCACTTGCTCGGCGGCATCGGGCGGCGGGGCGAAGGACGCATCCACGCCCGGCGGCACAACCACAACCCGCTCGGGCGCGACGCCGTACACGCGCTGCAAGTCGCGGCGCGTGTGCTCGGAGATGGCCACCATCAAGTCGCTGCGCGCCAGCCCCCACGGATACACCCTCCGGTAAATGCGCAACTCGCGCTGCGGATAGAACTGCGGGAAGTCGTGCCACGCCAGGTCGTAGACGATGGGCACGGTCTTCCACGGCCGCAGCCAGGGCACAATGCTGCCGGGGAAGAGCGCGACATCGGCCTCGCGCGTCGCGCGGCCGAAGTGATACTTCAGCCACAGCCGCCGCGGGGGCAGGATGCGCACCGTCACATTCGGCCGCGCCCAGATCGGCGCGCCGTCGTCCGGCGCGCGGTCGACAACCAGAGTGAACTGATGTCCCCCACCCTGCCGGGTCAGCGCGTCGAGCAACGACGCGGTGTAGTGCTCGACCCCGGTCTTCTCGCGCGCCAGCAGGTAGCGCGCTTCGACCGCAATCTTCACCGGGCGGGCAGCACGCGGCGCACTTCCGCCGCGTCATAGGCCAGGATGATGGCGGGGCCGTCGACCGGCTTGCCGGCGGCCACGGGGTCGCCCGTCGCCGTCACTCCCCAGACGGGGACGCCGTTGCGATAGAGCGCCCAGGCGGTCTCGTCAAACTCACTTTGCATCCCCTGGAAGATGACGAGGTCGGCGGCGCGGGCGCGGGCGAGGCGCTGCGGCGGCGTGTCGTTCGGCTCGTCATGGGTGACAACGACATTGGCGGTCAGGATGCCCAGCCCGCGATAGAAGTCGAGCAGCGACGCGGCGCCCGGCGGCGTGACATAGACCGACTGCGCCGGGCGCGTATTGAGATAGCGCGCCGCATCCATGAATGGCTGGCCCCAATAAATGGTCTCGAAGCCGCGCTCCCAGGCGCCCCGCGGGCCTTGCACCGAAATGTCGTAGAACGCGAGTTGGTAGGGATGCGTGGCAATCAGGCCGTAGGCGCCCGGCAGCAACAGCAGCGCGCCCAGGAAGCCGAGCACGATGCGCGACCATGCCCGCGACGCCCGCTGCGCGGTCAGCCCGGCGCGCACGCCGTCGCCGAACCACTGGAACCCGAGCCCGGCCAGGCAGGCCACGAACGGCAGCGCCGGCAGCAGCAGCCGCTCGCCGTTGTACGCGGGCTGGCTGGGCAGCGACACCGCCGCAATCGGCACCGCGGCGCCGAGCACGAGCAGCATCCGGTGCGCGCGGTACGGGTGCCACTTGATGGCGGCGACGATGCCGAGCAGTGCCAGGAACAGCACCGTGATCGGCGTCGTGACCGCAAATTCGGTGAGCGCGTAATACCAGGGCGGGCGGGCGTAGTTCTGGCCGAGGAAATACGCGGCGACCGGATAGTGATTGAAGTGGAAGTTCAGGTACGACTTGATGTTCCCGAACGGCTGCGGCCACAGCCACGGCCAGCCGGCGAAGAACACCAGCCCGCCGATGAACAGCAGACTGATCGTCAGCCGCAGCGCCCGGTTGCGATAGGCGATGAGCGCCCAGGGGATGAGATAGAGGGGCATCAGCGCCGCGCTCAACTTCGTCAGCAAGCCCAGGCCGAAGAGCGTGCCGGTGACATACCGCGCCCCCGGTTCGTCGGCGTGCGCGGCGGTGGCGAATTGCAGCGTCGCCAGGAACACCAGCGCCGTCACCGGCAGGTCGAGCGCGGCGAAGTGCGCGTGCGCAAACAGGCGCGGCAGCGTCACCAGCGCCAGCACCGCGAAGAGCGCCCCCATCCGCCCGACCGGCACACGCAGGAAATTGAACATCGCCCCCGCCATCACCCCGAACAGCAGCGCGCCGAACAGCCGGAACGCCACCAACCCGGGCAGGAACCCGAACACCGCGCCGAAGACCGCGGACATCAGCGGCACCAGCGGTGGGTGCCAGGTCGGCTCCGCTCCCCAGGCGCCGCCCAGGTCCTTCAGGAATTGGTCGATGTGCCACTCGGGCAAGCGCAGCTGATCGACGGCCCAGTGCGTGTAGCGCTGCCCCTGGGTGAGGTAGAGCGGCTCGTCGTAGGTGACGCCGTATTGCGGCAGCGTCACCGCCACCAGCAGCGCGGCGCCGATGCCAATCAGCCAGGCGCAGGCGAAATCTCGTTTCTCGTCAGGAGTCACGCCGTCCCCCCATTGCCACAAGCAGCGCCGACATCAGCAGTACCCCCACCGCGGTCCCGAACAGGCCGACCACATAACTCCCGGGGCGGAACTTCCAGACGACCGAGTGCCGCCCCTCTGGGACGACAACGCCGCGCAGCGCGCCATCAACCCGCACCGGTGTCGCCGGCACGCCGTCTACCGCGACGCGCCAGCCGGGGTAGAGCGGGTCGGCGAGGACGGCGAGCGCGGGCGCCGGCGCGTCCACATTGAATGCCGCTTCATGCGCGGACAACTGGAGACTGGTGGCGGGAAACATCCTACCAGGGCCGGACGGCAGATCGGTAATCGGCTGCGAAATCGCCGTGACTTGCTGCCAGGGCACCAGCCGCAGCCATTCCGGCATCGCGTCGTCGGACACCACCTGCGCTGACGGCACGATGAACGCCCGCGGGCGCGCCTCGCCATTCTCGAAGACCCGCATCGCCTCGCTGCGAAACACGGGCCGCCAGCGCTGCGGCGGCTGCTGCGCGGTCGTGACCCAGTGCGTGACCGACAGTCGGTCGAGCACCGGCGCCGCCGGGTCGAGCGCCGGCGACGGCGCTTGCGGATGGGCGATGCGGAGCATCTCCGCGTACGGTCGCCACCAGAGCGAGTCCGAGCCCTGCACATCGGCGAGGTGATAGGCCATCGGCGTGTTCGGCGGAAACCACTCGCGGAAGTTGCCGCCGGTGGAAACCATGCGCCCGTCGCCGAGGACGGACTGCAGGTGTTGCGTCAGCGGCGACGGCGGGAATGCCAGCGCGGCACTGACGGCGGGCGGATAGCGCACGCCGAAGAGAAACAGGTCGCCGATGACGACCGCCGCCGCGGCGGCGCCGAACGCTGACCCGCTTACGAGGCCGCGCTGTCGCAGCACCATCAGCCCGACGCCCGCCGCCAGCACCAGCGCGGCGATCCCCACTTCGCGGTAGGTGTAGGACGCCAGCGCCGGCGCCGGCCACCAATCGAGGAACACCACCAGCACTGCGGCGACGCCGATCGCCAGGGCGCCCGCCGCGGCCAGCGACACGAACACCGCGCGCCGGTGCGCGGCTTGCGCCAGGTCGTCCACGCCGGCGCCGGCGAGCAGCGCCAAACCGAAACAGGCGAGCACCAACACGCGCCCCAGCCCGCCCAGTTGATCGAAGCCGGGCAACGCGTGATAGAGCAGCACAAAGAACGGGCTGCCGGTCGCCAGCAGCACGGCGGCAATCGCCAGCCCCGCCAAGAACCCGCTCCGCGGCCGCCGCCGCACGACCGCCCACGCGGCCAGCACAAGCGTGAAGGCGCCGGCATACATCCCGGACTCCTGAAAGTTGAAGCCCGTCTCTTTCCCCAGACTGCCCCAGTAATTGAAATCCACCGGATTGCCGAAGAAATTCGGGACGACGAACAGCACCAGATGCGACCACGGCACCCGCACATTGGCGAGCAGATCGGCGAGCGGACGCACTTCGCGCACGCTGATGCGCGCCAGTTCGAGCGTCGGCAGCAGTTGCACGGCGGCGAGCAGCGTGCCGAGCGCCAGCGCGCCGCCTGCAGCGCGCAGGCCCCACCACCGCACCTCGCGCGGCGCGACGGCGACGCGATAGACCGCATACGCGGCAAATGCGCCGAGCACATAGAGCGACACCTGCAAGTGGCCGCCGAGGAACTGCGCCGCCACCGCGCCGGCGGCGCCGAGCGCCCACGCCGCTCGCCGCGTTTGCAGGGCGCGCTCGAAACACAGCAACAGCAGCGGCAGCCAGACGCTCACCCACTGGCCGAGCGTCGGGAACGCAATCCAGCCAACGGCGTACCCGCAATACACGTACACGACGCCCGCCACGACCGCCCCCCAGCGCCCGATACCGATCGCCCGGGCGAAGAGGAAGGTGAACCACGAGGCGAGCACCAGGTGCAGCCACACCGTCCACCCGAACGCCGCCGCGGTGGGCAGAAACGCGAAGAGCAACTTACCGGGATAGAACACCGCCGATTGCAGATTGGCGAGGAACGGCGTGCCGGCGAACGCGTACGGGTTCCAGAGCGGCACAATCCCAGCGCGCACCGACTCTGTCCAATACATCTGCCACGGGACATACTGCTGCACCGGGTCGAGCATTGGGTTGAAGACATGGTCGAAGCCGGGGTATTGCGCGCGCAGTTCCCGCCACGGCCCCATAATCAGCAGCATATCGAGCGGCATCACCGTCCGCCCCGGCAGCAGGAAGCGCCCGCAAAACACCAGCGCCAGCACCGCGAACAGCGCCAGCACGCGCAGATTGGCGGCGCGTTCGCCGCGGGCGGGCGGCGTCATTTGCGCGGCCCCGCCACTTTCTGGAAGACCCAGGCCCGGAACATGAAGAAATTCCAAAACACGACAACGGGGATGGCGACCAGTTGCGTGATATTCGCCGCCTTCACCGAATCCGGCGGCACCGCGAACACGCGGTGCAGGACGGAAATGAGCACAGTCGTGATAGCCAAATTGAGCACGAGGCCGATGGCATATACGGAAAAACCCCGGGCGAACTCGTGATGCACCACCCCGCGCCCGCGGAAAGTCCACACGCGGTTCCAAATGAATCCGTTGGTGGCGGCGACGACGAACGCGGTCGCCGCCGCGGCCTGCGCGCCGACCGCCCAGTCACGACCGGCGAAATGCAGGATCAGCCCCGTGAAGCCGAGTTTGATCAGCGCGAAGTTCAGCACCGCGAAGTGCACGACCGTATTCGCCGCGCCGACGATGCAAAACTTCACAAACTGCCGGATACCGCGGCGCTGGTGCCAGGCGGGGGCGGCGCCGGCGGCCGGGTCGGCCGCCATCAGCGCACCGGCCCAAACTTCGCAAAAGGCCAATAACGCAGCACGATCCGCCCGCGCAGCGCGGTCTCCGGAACGGCGCCCCAATCGCGGCTGTCCTCGCTCATCGGCCGATTGTCCCCCATCACCCAGACGCTTCCCTCCGGCACGCGCTCTGGTTGCACGACGGCCTCGCCGTCCACTTCTGTGTAGGGCTCGTCGAACAGCACGCCGTTCACCCAGAGTTGCGGTCCAAAAACCGCAATCTCGTCGCCGCCGACGGCGATGACGCGCTTCACGAAATACTCGCCGCCGCTGTCAATCAGCACAATGTCCCCGCGCCGCGGCGGGTGGCCGTGATAGGCGGGCTTGTACACGAGCAGGCGGTCGCCCTCGTGCAGCGTCGGCTCCATCGACCGTTCGATGACATAACTCGACTCGAGCAGGAACACCCGAATCAGCAGCGCTGCCGCTACCACCGCCGTGACATAGAGCAGTTGCGCCCACTTCGGGATGGCCTCCAGCCGCTGGCGCAGAGAGCGCGGCGCCTCCGGGACCGCGGGCGGCCCGGGGTCGTCCGTCGGCGCAACGGCTGGCACCGTGTGCTGCATCAGCGCCCTTGCGCGGCTCCGGTGTTCGGTTTCGATGTCAGGCCGCACGCGGCACGCGGCGGCCGTCGGCCGATCAGCGCCGGTTGCGCAACAACAGCAGACAAGCGAGGGTCAGGAACGCCGAGACCGTCGCCGCCACATAAGTCAGCGCCGCCGCTGTCAGGACGCGCCGCACACCCCGGGCCTCATCGGGCGTCACATAGCCGCCGGCGGTTAGCAGTCGCATCGCCCGCGCCGAGGCATTGAGTTCGACCGGCAGCGTGATGAGCGAGAACACCAGAACGCCGGCGAAAATCACGATGCCGAGGTTGATAAGAATCGGCAGTTTCGTGAACAGATAGCCGATAAACACGACCGGCCAGATGCTGGCGCCGAAATTGACCGCCGGCACGATCGCCGACCGCAGCGCCAGCGGTCCATAGCGCTCGGCATGCTGAAACGCGTGGCCGGTCTCGTGTGCGGCGACGCCGAGCGCCGCCAGCGAGTCGCTTGCGTACACCGGATCCGACAGGCGCAACACGCGGGTCGATGGGTCGTAATGGTCGCTCAATTTCCCACTGACGCACTCGACACGCACTTGCGACAGCGCTTGCGACACTTGGCCTTCGTGACCGGGCGCCACCAGGGCGGCGCGCGCATTGCCATCGCGGAGCAGCCGCTCCGCCAGTTCATGTCCGGTCAGGGCCGACGCGGCGCGCACCTTCGAATAGCGCCCGAACGCCGACGACACCATGATTTGGGCGACGATCCCGAACAGGATGGCCGGCCCGACGATGATCAGGTACAGCGGGTCAAAAAACAGCATCGGTTCCTCCTACCGCAGCGCCTCCATTATGCCACGGCGAAGCGAGGGGTCAGTCGAGCCGGGCGCGGGCCGTCGAAATCAGGTCGGCGGGGAAGTAAGTGAGTTGCTTCTTGGATTCGAGGTGCGGGGTGCTGTCGGCGGGCGCGTCGCGGATGACCCGCAGGAACTCGCGGCAGGCGTCCTCGCTGCGGCCGAGCATCGCGTAGCTTTTGGCGAGGTGCACGCGGGCGTCATACCACTCCGGCCGCTCGCGCACGACCTGCTCGATCGACGCCGTGCCCGAATCGAAGTCGCCGGTGAAGAGCAGGACCAACCCCAGTTCCAGCCGGGCCTGCAGGTGCGCCGGGGCCTCGCGCAGGATGCCATCAAGCAGCCGGCGGGCCTCGTCATACTGGCCCTCCTGGCGCAGGGCAATTGCCTGCTGGCAACGGTCGTCCAGGCCGGTCTCCGTGGAGTGACTCACGCGTCTCCACTCTCGGGCGGCGTCAGGCGGTCGCCCGCCCGCAGGCGGTGCCCGTTGGCGAACTCCCACCCGGACATCGCCCGCTTCCCGGCGGGCCGCACCTCGCTCAAAGACACCGCTCCGTTCCTCGCGCCTACGAGGATACCACCCTTCTCCACCGCCAGCACCTCCCCTTCCCCGGCCGCCCCCCACTCCCGCGCCTGCCCGCGCAGAATTTGCAGGCGCTCGCCCCGAAAGGTCGTCCATGCCGGTGTCCGGGGAGACCCCGCCCGGATGAGCCGCTCGATCTCCGCTGCCGGGCGATCCCACGCAATGCGGAAATCGGCGGGGTGCAGTTTCGGCGCGTGGGAAGCGGGGCCGGTCTGCGGCTGGCGCGGCGCGGTGCCGGCGGCGATGCGGTCGAGCGTCTCGACGAGCAGCCGCGCGCCGTCGGCGGCCAGACGCGCTTCCAATTCCCCGGCAGTCTCGGTCGCGGCGATGGGCAGTGGGCGTTGCAGGATGGCATCGCCGGCGTCCACCTGCGGCGACATCCAGATAGTCGTCACGCCGGTCTCGCGTTCGCCCGCCAGGATGGCCGCCGCCACCGGCGCCGCGCCGCGGTACTTCGGCAGCAGCGAGGCGTGCAGGTTGATCGCGCCGCGCGACGCAAGGGCGAGCGTCTCCGGCGACAGGATCTGGCCGTAGGCGACCACCACGAACAGTTCAGCGCTGATGGCCTGCAGCGCCTCCTGCGCGGTCGGCGCGTTGACTTCCTCGGGCGTCAGGACGGGCACACGGTCACCGGCGGCCTCGGCAATCGGCGACGCGCGCAGTTTCCGCCCGCGCCCGGCCGGGCGAGGCGGCGCGGTCACCACCGCGCGCACCGGATGTGGTGACGCGAGCAGCGCCCGCAGACTCGGCGCCGCAAACTCCGCGGTGCCGAAGAACACCAGCGAGAGGCCCACGGTCAGCGCGCCGCAGCCGCCGTGAACAGGGCTTCGACGCCGGCGCGGTCGAGCGGCTCGCTCACCGGCTCGCCGTCGGCATCGTCGCCGAGGAAGTGCGTGAAGCGGTCGCCGGCGGCGCGGTCGAGGATGAGCACGCCGTCGAGGTGGTCGATTTCATGTTGCGCCACCCGCGCGCCGAAGCCGGTCAGGTCGAGATGGAAGGGCTGGCCGTCGCGGTCGAGGGCATCGATTCCGATGGCCGTCGAGCGCACAATTTCACATTCGATGTTCGGGAGACTTAAGCAGCCCTCGATGCCGCCCTCGGAGCCGGTGCGCGTCACGATGCGCGGGTTGATGAGCTCGATGATGCCCTCGCCCCAGTCGGCGACGCACACCCGCGCGCCGGCGCCGATTTGCGGCGCCGCCAGGCCGACGCCGGGCGCCGCCATCATCGTGTCGCGCAGGTCGAGCAGGAGCGCACGGATGCGCGTGTCGACCGCCGCCACGGGGTCGGTGGGCCGCCGCAATATCGCCGCCGGATAATGCAGAATCGATCGCACCATCGTGCGCCCCTTATAGCAAGGAGCGGGGCGCCATGTCCACCGTGAAGCGCACCCCCGCCGGGGCGTCCGCCTCGGCGAGACGCAGCCCCGCGTGCACCGCCGCCTCCGGCCCCTTCACCAGCAGGTGCCAGCGCGTGCGCTCGCGCACCTGCGCCCGCGGCGCCGGCGCCGGGCCGAGCACGCTGGCCTCCGGCGCCGCCACGCGCACGCGCGCCGCCAGCGTCTGCGCCGCACCCACCACCGCCCCCTCCGCACGCCCGGAAATCAGCACGCGGC
>CAYNSX010000001.1:97602-119131 GCA_964400165.1 uncultured bacterium | reverse complement strand
GTGAAGTGGTCGGCGACTCTGCCGAACTAGTGCGGCCCGCCTGATTGCGGCGGCGCCGCCGGCGCCGCGCCGTTTGCTCCACTCTCTTCGAGGAACTTCTGCCGGATCTTCTCTTCCTCGGCTGCGTTCTTGAGGTGCCCGCCCGGCCCGAGCAGTCGCGGCGTCAGGAAGATGGTCAGGTCGGAATCGATTTCCGTGGTCGAACGGCTGCGGAACAGCAGCGGCCCCAGCAGCGGCAGGTCGCCCAGCAGCGGGATCTTGCGCACCGTCGTAAACTTCGACTTTTCCGTCAGCCCGCCGATCATCAGCGTCTCACCGTCGCGCAGCCGGATGGTCGTCCGCACGCTGCGCGTGCTCAACACCGGCAGTCCCGACACCGGGTCGAGGTCGCGGATGTTGCTCACTTCGATCTCGACGAAGGCAGTGATTTCGTCACCGCTGCCCGTCCACGGCGTGATCTCCAGGCGCACCCCGACATCGACGGCGCGGATCTGCTCCTGCTGGATGCTCCCGCCGATGTTGACCAGCACCCGGATGAACCGCTGCGCTCCGATGAACAGGTCCGCCTCGCGCCCATTCAGCGCCGCCATCCGCGGGTTCGACCGCACCCGCGCCCGCCGCTGCGTCTCCAGGAACCGCATGCGCTGCAAGAAATCCACCGGCAGCGTCCCGATATTGCGATAGGCGATCTGCCCGGTTCCCGTATCAAGCGAGATCAGCGACTGCGGCGAGTGCGCCTCGGCGTGTAGCGCGTAAGCCAAGTCGTCTTCTTGGCTGAACTCCACCGCCAGCGCATCGATCATGATTTCCGGCGCCGGGTTGTCAATCGCTTGCAGGTCAGCCCGCACTTTCGCCAGTAGATCGCTCGGCGCCGTCACCACCACCGCGTTCTGCTCCGGGTTCACATGGATGTACGAGAACAGAAAGTTGGGCAGCAGCGACGACGCCACTTGCGCCCGCACATTCGTCATCCGGATCGATTCCGTCTCCGACAGACTGTAGGTCGCCAGGTCGCCCGGCACCCCGTCGGCGACCATGTAGATGCCGTCCTGTTCCGACAGCGCCAGGCCGAACGAAGTGGCGATCACTGCCAGCACCACCGGCGCCGGCAGCCCTTCCAAAGTCACACTGACTCTCCGCTCCACCCGGTCATCCACGGTGATGTTCAAGCCGGACGCCCGCGCCAGTTCCGCGATCAGGTGCTGCAGGTCAGCGCGCACCGCGTGAATTGTCATCAGCCCCTCACTCATCTCCACGCGCAGGTCCGCGAGCGGCCCCTCCGGCCGCGGGCCGCGCGGCGGCCCGCCCGGCCCCCCGCCGGGCCGGCGGCGGTCGATCGTCCGCGTCGTGGACACGGTGATGATGGTGCTGGTCTGGTCGTCGCTCGAATTGATGCTGACGCTCGAATTCTCGAACAGCGTGATCGTCATCAGGACTCCGATGCCCTGGTCGGCGTGTTCGGGAATCGCCAGTTGAATGTGGCTGACGGGAAACTCCCCGACATTGATGAAAGTCTTGCCCGTCGCGTTGCGCGCCCCCGGAAAGATGACGCGCTGGACGGTGCCCGGCGCCGTCGGACTGCTGCCGCCGAAGTCCTGGTCGAATGCCAGGATGCCGTCGGCCGTCACGACGATCTGCACGCCGTTGCTCAAGGCGGTCACCCGGATGTCTTTGATGTTGGTGTACACGACGGCGCGCGCCGGCCAGACCCCCACAACTGCAATCGCCAGCAGTGGCAGCAGCCGGCAGCCCAGGAATCGCATCAGTGCGCCTCCTCGCCCGCGCCCGGATGGACAAGGTTGGCGGTCACGAAAATGGTCAGCGTCGAAGTCGCCAGCCGATGTTGGACGCTGCCGAACAGCCCCCCGAGCAGCGGCAAATCGCGCAGCACCGGAATCCCGCGGCGGACGGTAACTCGCTCCGCCTGCTCGATGCCGCCGATCATCACCGTCTCCCCGGGCCGGACATAGACGCTGGCGCTCACCCGCCGTTGCGCAATCGTCGGCGTCCGGTCCACGGGGTCCACGGCGACAATGTCGCCCGACCGCAACTCGAACGCCATCTGAATGACATCGCCGCCGGTGAACGAGTGCACCCCGAACGACACCCCGGCGTCCACCGGGAAAGTGATCGAGTCCCCGCCGAAGACCACGGTGATGAACTTCTTGTCACCCGAAAACAGCGAGGCCCCCTCGCCCGCGCGCACCCGCAGCAACGCCGTCTGCCGGATGTGCGCCAGGTCGCGCGCTTCCAATGCGTGCAACTGCGCCTCCAGCGTCGGGAAGTCAGTGATGCTGCCCAGATTGCGATAGGAAATGTCCCCGGTCGCCGGCCGCACCTTGTCGTGGAGCGTCGTGAGGTCGAGCAGCGCCTGCAGGTCGCTCGTGTCGGAAGTCTCCACCAGCATCGCGCGCAGATCCAGCAGCGGCATCGGCCGGTCGAGCGCTTCCAGGTCCTCGCGCACCTTCTCGATGAGCGCCCGCGGCGCGTGCACGACCAGCGCGTTCCGCTCCTCGTCCGTGCGCAGATAGGGCAGCATCACATTCGGCAGCAGCCGGAGGGCGCGCTCGGCGCTCAAGTAGGTGAGGGGGATGCGCTCCGTCGTCGAAACCGTGTAGCCGCTCGCCTCCAGCACTTCCGCCGGCCCCAGTACCCACTGCCGCTCCCGCTGCGCCAGTCCCAGCCCCATCCGGTCGGCCAGCGCCTCCAGCGCCGCGTCCGGAGCCATCGCCGGCAGGAACACGCTGATGCGGTCTGGGACGCCCACCGCCACCGAAATCGACAGCCCTGTCACTTCGGTGAACCGCTCGAACAATTCCCTCGGCGCGATATTCACCGCCGCCACCCGCACACTCGCAGCATCGCCGTCGACAGCCAGGGAGTGCGGGAGCGCCGCCCGCTGCGCGTCGGTCAGCCGCGGCGGCTCCGGCGGCACCATCTGGTCGCTCAAGGCCGTGATGTGCAAGTGGCTCTCGTCCGACAATCGGCTGATAAACAGCAGCGGCTGCCCGAATTCACCGAAGAATCCCGGAGGCGACTCGAATTCACCGATGAAAAGGGTCGGCACATAGGTCACGATCGTCACTTGCAAGCCCGTCCCCGTCGCGCGTCCGGTTTCCGTCGGCTCTAGTTCCAGGTGGCTGATCGGGTACACGCCGACGAACACGAAGTTCCCCATCTGCGATCGGGCGTTGGGGAGCGCAATGCGAGTGCGCCGCTGGTCCCCTTGGCCGCCGAAGATGATGACGCCACTCCCGAATGCAAACCCGGAATCTACCTGGAGGGCGCCGTCGGATTCGATGGTCACGCGCAGCGCGTTGGGGTAGCGGGTCACCGTCGCGCCGGTGACATTCACCCAGGTCGCGATGCCCTCGCCTTCCTGCCCGGCGGCGCCGCCCGCCGCGCACAGCAGCCCCACGGCCGCCAGCGCCCGCCCCCGCCAGAACCGGCGCACGCCCTATTCCCGCTCGTCCCGGATGATCTCGGGGGTGATGAAGATAACCAAGTCGGTCTTCACCTTGCGAATGTCCTTCGAGCGGAACAATTGGCCCAACAGCGGAATGTCGCCGAGCAGCGGGATCTTGGTATGCGTCGCCAGTTCTTCTTCCTGCGTCAGGCCGCCGATGACGATGGTCTCCCCGTCGCGCACCTGCACGATGGCCGACGCCCGCCGGGTGCTCTTGTCGGGCAGGCGCGTGACGGGGTCGGGCGCGCTCAAGGTGCTGACCTCGGTCTCCAGGTCCACGATCACCTGGTCGTTGCTGCCGGTGAACGGCGTGACTTCCAGTCGCACGCCGGCGTTGATCGAAAAATCACCGCTCTCGCTCTGAATGGGCGTCGACAAGAACCGCTGCAAGCCGATGAAAATCTCTGCCCGGCGCCCGCTCACCGTCGTAATCTGCGGCCGGGCGCGGATGCGCGCGTCGCCGTTCTCCACGAACGCTTGCAGACTGGCGAAGAACTCCGGCGTCAGTTCGGTCGTCACCCGGTGCAGGATGTCGCCGATGTTGCTCACCACCGCGACCTGCTCGTCGTTCGACGACCACGACCCGACAAACCCCCAGCGCTGCAGCGCCGCCTCCGTGAACTCCACCATCAGCACGCTCACCCGGATCTGCGCCGACGGAATGTCGAACTGCGCCACATCGCGCCGGAATTTCTCCACCACATCCCGCGGCGCCGACAGGATCACCGCGTTCGCCTCGGGGTTGATCTTCACATGGTCTTGCAGAAAGTTCGGGAGCAGCGACTTCGCCGTCGGCGCCAGCACATATTGCGTCGGGATCGAGATGATCTGGCTCGCCAGATAAATCGCCGGCCGGCTCGGGATGCCCTCGGTCACGGTGATGATGCCGCCGCGCTCGACGGCCGAAAGGCCGTACGCGCGCGCGATCGCCGCCACGATGTCCCGCGCCGTCGGCAGCGTCAGGAACACCGTCAGCCGCCGGTTCACGCTGTCGTCCACCACGATTGCCGTGCCGGTGCGCATCCCCAGCGTGATCAGCACCTCATGCGCGTCGGCGGACTCGGCGGACAGGGTGATGTTCGTCTCGGTCACCAGAATGGTGAACGGGGGCGGCTTTGCCGGCGCTGGGCCGGGCGGGTCGTCGCTCGCCGGTTCCGAGCGAGCCGGCAGCGAACACGCCGCCGCGACCAGCAGGACGGCCAGCCATCGGGCGAGGCAGACGAGCCGCGAACGGGCTCGCGTCGGGGTCATTCGGGGGCTCCTCCCACCGCGGTCAGACTCTTCCGGCGGGGGGCGCGTTACTCCTGCTGCCTAGGCCGGCGAGGCGGGAGCCAGGCGGCTTAGGTCGAGGCTGATGACGCTGCTCACCCCGCGCTGCGGCATGCTGATGCCGTACAGCGCGTCGGCGGCGGCAATGGTCTCGTGGTTGTGGGTAATGAGGATGAACTGCATCCGGCTGCAGTAGTCGCGCAGCAATTGGATGTAGCGCTGCACATTCTTGTGGTCGAGCGGCGCATCCACTTCGTCGAGCACCACGAACGGCGCCGGCCGCACATTGAACAGCGCAAAGGTCAGCGCCAGCGCTACCAGCGCCCGCTCGCCCCCCGACAGTGCGTTCAAGCCCTTCGCCTTCTTGCCCGGCAAGGTGACATCGAGCGTGACGCCGCTGTCCTCGGGCTGTTCGGGATTATCCAGCAGCAATTGCCCTGACCCGCCCTCGAAAATGCGCTCCAGCAACCGGTTGAATTCCATCTGCACCGCCTCGATCGCCTGCAAGAACTGCTCGCGCGTGGCGCTGTCCAGGTCGGCGATGGCGCGCAGCAGGTCGGTGTGTGCCTGCTCCAAATCGGTCGCCTGGCTCTGCAAGAAGGTGATGCGCTCGGTGAGCCGGTTCATCTCGGCTTCGGCGGCGAAGTTGATTTCGCCGAGCGTCGCCAATTCCGCCTGCACTACTTCCAGCCGCTCTTCGTGTCCCTTGCGAGTCCCCTCCATCAGTTCGGCCCCGCCCAGTTGGTCCGGCTGCAGATGGTGCTCCTCGCGCAGCCGTTCCACCAACTGCTCCAATTCGGCCTCGCCCCGCGACAGCCGGACGCGCACATCCTGCAACTCGTTGCCCAATTCTTCGAGTTCGGAGGACACCTGCCGCAGCCGCTCCGCCAGTTGCTGCCGCTCGCGGGCCGCGGACAGCACCGCCTCCTCGGCGGCGCGCGCTTCACGCTCCGCTGCGTCGAGCCGGTCCGCCAAATCCGCGCGGCGCGTGTCTGCTTCGAGGTGCGCCAGCCGCGTCTGTTCGGCGCGATCGAGCAGCGTTGCCGCCGCCTCCGCGCGTTCGGCCTGCCGCGCCCCCGCTGCTTGAATCTCGGCATCCAGCCGCTCCACATCTTTGGCGACCGCCGCCAGCTGCGCGGTCACCTCGGCGTGTTGCGTTCGCAAATCTGCCAGTTCCGACAGGCACCCCTCTCGCTCCGCCTGTCGCTGCCGCTGCTGCTCGGTCAGCGGCGCCATCCGCTCGTCGAGCGTCGCCAACTGCGCCTCGCACCCGTCCACTTCGTCGCGGGTCTCGTGCAGCTGCGGCTCCAGCGCTGCCGTCTGCGCGGCGTTCGCCTCACGCTCCGACTCGATGCGCGCCCGCTGCCGCTGCCACTCGATCGCCTGCGCCCGCCGGGAGTCGACACCGGCCCGAGCCCGCGCCAGGCGGTCTTGCGTGTCCCCGTGCGCCCCGCCCGCGGTATCGACCGCTGCGCGCGCCGCGTGCAGCGCCGCCTGCGCGTCGTCGTATTCTCGCGCCAGCGCCGTCTCGCGTTCCCGCAGCGCCGCCGAGGACAGCGCCAGCAGCGTCGGCGCTTGTCCGCCCTCCAGGTGCGCCTCGCGCAGCAGCAGGTCGCCCCGCAGCGTCGCCATCCCGCGCGCGCCATCCGGCAATTGCGGCCAGGCGCGCAGTGCCGTCTCCAAATCCGGCACCACCAGAATCCCGTTCAGCAGCGACCGGATGGCCACCGCCCCGTTCACCGGACACAATTCCTCCGCCCACCCCAGTGCGCCCGGCACGCCGTGCGCCTGCGGCGGCCGCAGCTCTTGCACCTCGCGCACCAGCCGCACGCGCCGTCCCTGCCGCGCCGCGGCCTCGAGCACTTCGCCCGGCGGCGTTCCGTTGATCGCCCACGCCGACCGGTACGGCGCCAGCGCCGATGCAATCGCCTCGCGCACGGCCACCGGCGTCGCTTCCACGGCTTGGTGGATGGCGTCTTCGAGCGACTGCACCCCCTCCGGCGGCGCCACTGGCGCATCGAGCGCCACCTGCCGCGCCCGCACCGCGCTCAATTCGTGTCCGGCCCGGTCGCGCCGCTGCTCGCACTCGTGCACCTGTGACCGCGCTGCCGCCTGCGCGCGCTGCTGGTCGCCGTGCGCTGCCAGCGCCTCGGCCAGCGCCGATTCGGCGGCCATGCATTGCGTTTCCGTCTGCTCCAGCGCCGCGCCCAGTTCGTCCAATTCGGTTTGCAGGCGCTCGCCTTGCACCAACGCCGCCCGCAACTGCCCCGCCAATTCCGCCTCGTGCGCCCGCAATTCGTCTCGCTGCGCCGCCAGCGCCTCGCGGTCTTCCGCCTGCGGCGGGCTGTCGGGCACCGCCGGCAGCGCCTCAAGCGCCCGGTGCACCCGCCCGAGCGCCGTCTCGAGTTCGTCCAGCAGCCCTTGCTGCTCCGCCTGCGCCGCTCGTGCCGCGGTCAACTGTGACTGTGCCGCGTCTGCCGTGGCCGCGGCCTGCTCGCTCTCGCGTCGGGCCGTGTTGCCCTGTTCGGCGGCGGTCGTCCACCGCTCGCGCAGCAGGTCGCAGCGCCCCTCGAACTGCCGCAACTCGTCGCGGCACTGTCCCGCCGAGGTGCGCAGCGCCTCGAGTTCCTGCGCCGCCGTCTCCGAAGCCCGGGTCAGCGTCGCGCCCTGCGCTTCCAATTGTTCGCGCTCCGTCGCCAGCGCCGCGCGCCGCGTTTCGATGTCCGTCGCGCGCGTGCGGTCGGACGCGATGCGTTCCGTCAGGTGCTCAATGCGTCGCGCCAACAGCGTCAGCCGCAAGCGCGCCTGTTCGGTGGTCACTTCGCGGTGGCGGCGCGCGGTGTCGGCCTGCGTGACGAGCGTCTCCTGCTGTTTGCGCAGTTCGCCGAGCAGGTCGCGCACGCGCAGCAGATTGCGCGTCGTCTGATCGAGTTTGTTCAGCGCGTGCAGTTTGCGCTGCCGGAACTTGTTGACCCCCGCCGCTTCATCAATCAGCACGCGCCGCTCTTCCGGCGTCATCGTCACCAGGCCGTCGACGCGCGACTGCGTCACAATCCAGTAGCCGGGTTCGCCCAGCCCCGTGTCCGCCAGCCGGTCGCGCACCTCGCGCAGCGTCACCGTCGCCCCGTTCAACGACACTTCCGTCTCACCGTCGCGGTTGACGCGTCGCACGATCTCCACCACCGCGTCCGGCAAGCCCAGGCACCCCGCATCATCCGTCAGCGACAACGCCACCTCGGCGAACCCCATCGGGCTGTGGTCATCGGAGCCGGCGAAAATGAAGTCCGTCGTCCGGCCGCTGCGCAAAGTCTTGCGGCGGGTGTCGCCCAGGCCCCAGAGGATGGCGTCGGCGATATTGCTCTTGCCGGCCCCGTTGGGGCCGACGATGGCGGTCACTCCGGACGGAAACTCCAGCGTCGCCCGCTGGGCGAAGCTCTTGAAGCCGAGCAATCGCAGGTGCTTAAGCCGCATATGGTCGATCGGTCGCCAAGCAAGCGCTATTGTAGCAGAGGATTGCAACGGAAGGGCGCCCGTTGTCCGCTCCCGCCCGCCCATGCTATACTCCGGCGGTTTCGCCTGCTGGGCGGAGCCGAGTCCAACGCTATCAAACACATCGTCCGAGCGCCCCCGGAAGGGGGCCGAGGAGGAGAAGGCGCGAGCATCCGTCCGTTGCGGATTTTCGCGGCCGAAGTGAGCGCTGTCCATCGGGGGATGAGGCCCGGAGGAAACACGGACACTCCCGGGCGGCGTCCCCCGCCATAGCCGCACTAACCACAGCCGAAGTTTAAGGAGGAAGTACGATGAGACGAAGCATCGGACTGGCGCTGGCCGGTATGCTGGCGCTGGGACTGTGGGGTCTGCCCGCTCGGGCGCAGGCTCCCTTCCGCGATGTTCCGCTCGATCACTGGGCGTACGGGTCCGTCGCCCGCCTCGCCGATATGGGGTTCCTCATTGGCTACCCCGACGGCACCTTCAAGGGCGGCATCCCGATGACTCGCTACGAATTCGCCATGGCGATCGCGCGGTTGGTCGATTACTACGAAGACCGCCTGGCGGAGACCGACGGCGAGATTGCTGCCATCTGGCAGAAGATTAACGGCTTGCCCACGCCCGGCCCCGCGGGACCGACCACTTCCGGCGTTGGGGCGCACCAGCACCCCGAGTACATGACCGATGAAGAGGTCAAGGCGCTCCTCGCCAAACTCCAAAAGGAGTTCAATGACGAGATCGCCATGGTGCGGGCGGACTACCGGGCCCTGGCGGCGCGCGTTTCGGCGCTCGAACAGGCCTCCGGCATCACGCCGCCCAAGTTGCAGATTTCGGGCGACATCCGCTGGCGCGGCGGCGCCTATGGCAGCCGCCTCACCACCGGCGGCGGCACCACGGGCTACCCGAACGAGTTCATCACCGACGGTGACACTGATGGGTTTGCCGCCGGCAACATCGGCGTGCTTGACCCGATCTCCGGTCTCCCTGTCATCGGCACGGGCATTCCTATCACCGACACCCTCAAGGATGCCTACAAGGCCTCCCGGTTCAGTTCACTGCGCGTCCGCACGGAATTGAAGTATGTGCCGGATGGCAACGCCGACAAGCCGCGCGCCTATGTCGAGTTCTTGATGGACCCGGTCAGCAACTTCCTGATTTCGGGTGACCCGGGCCTCGGCTCCGGCCCCGGCACCGTCGCCTCCGTCACCGCGCTCAACGCGGTGCGCATCCGGCAGGCCTGGTTCCGCTTCCAGCACGATATGCTCGTGCCCTGGACGGTCACGATCGGCCAGCAGTTCACCGGCCAGTGGGGCCAAGGCCTCTTGGTGAATAACAATGTCCAGGCGCTGAACGGCCTCAAACTCACCACCGGTGAAGAGGGGCGCGGCCAGGTCACGCTCTTCGGCGCCATGGTCAACCGCGAGGCGTTCTTCGGGCAGTCCACGCTCCCGCCGACTTTCGACCCGCCCAGCACTTTCGGGAACCCGGGCGAGGACGCCTATGTGGCGGCCCGCTTCCAATTCCCGGTGGGCGAGTGGAAGTTCGGGGGCAACTGGCTCGCCAATGGCTTCGGTGAGGAAGGCGGCTGGGGCTTCGATGTCCAGGGCAACTTCCTCGGCTTTAACTGGGGCGGCGAATACGCCCAGCTGAAGCGGATGCCGGTCGGCGTTGCCAGCGGCTCGTCCGGCTGGCCGGCGCCGTTTGAGAATGACGCTTGGACCGGCTATGTCGACATCATCGAGAGCAGCGCGCTGAACGCCTCGTTCCAGGTGGGGCAGATCAACCCGCGCTACGCGCTCGCCATTGTGTCGGGCGAAGAGCCGACTTTCGGCGGGTTTGACCCGGTCTTCCCGTTCTTCAGTGACAGCGGGCCGTTCTCCGGGCCGCTCAACTTGCCGTTCTCGTCGCTCTACCCCTACGCCGCGGTCTCGCCTGACTCCATCAACTGGCTCGACCGCCCGTTGTTCCTCGACCCGACCAACATCGCCAAGGGCTGGCAGTGGTCCACCTCCTGGCACATGAGCAAGAACTGCACCGTGTTCCTCTCCATCGCCGACGGCCAGGGCTACGACGAGGAATACCTCGGGTGGCTCGCCAACGGCGGCTTCTCCAGCGGCGACCCGGCGCCTTCGAAGTGGCGCGACGCCGACTTTGTCTGGTATGCGGGAATGCACAAGATGCTCGCCGACGACATTTCGTTCGTCCTGATCTTCGGCTCGCGGGCGGTGCACAACATCCTGCAGCCCGACAGCGACGAAACCCAAAAGGACCTGCGGACTCTGCGCTTGCAGTTCGGGATCCGCTACTGATACGACACGCAGTCTGAAGACTCAACACCGCGAGGCCCCCAACTGGGGGCCTCGTGCGTTAGGGGGTGTCGAGCAGTTCCCGGATGCGTGATTCGGTGAGTGCGCCCGCCCGCACGACCCGCGGCGGCGTCACCGTGCAATCCACCACCGTCGAGGGCACGCCGTGCCGCGCCGGCCCTGCGTCCACGATGAAGTCGGGCGATGCTACCAGGGCGGCGAGCGCCGACGCCGCATCCGCGGGCGGCTGCTCGCCGTGCCGGTTCGCGCTGGTGCTGGCGAGCGCCACGCCCACGCGCCGCAGAATGGCGAGCAACGCCGCGTGATCAGGAACGCGCAGCCCCACGGTGTCTCCGTCGCCCAGGATGGCTGGTGACACGGTCCCGCTCGCCCGCACCACAATCGTCAGCGGCCCCGGCCAGCCGGCGGCCGCCAGCCGCTGCGCCGCCGGCGGCACCTCCGCGGCATACTCGGACATTTGCGCCGCCGCCGCGATCAAGAGAATCAGCGGCTCGCGCCGCGGCCGGCCCTTCAGGGCAAAGACACGAGCAATGGCATCCGGGCGGTCGGCGCGGCACACCAGGCCGTAGACGGTGTCCGTCGGCACGATGGCCGCGGCGCCGTCCGACAGCAGCGCGGCAATCGAGTCCACCGTGTTCGCGTCGGGGTGTTGCGGATCGAGCCCGAACCGCCGCGGGTCAGGCGTCAAACCGCTTGGCCCGCGCCGCCACGACGCGATCGATGCCCGCCAAGTCGCGCACGATGCGGGTGTCGCGGTGGCCGGCGTCCTTCAGGAGCGTCACTACCGCGTCCGCCTGACCGGCGCCCATCTCCAGGCACAGCCAGCCGTCCGGCGCCAGATAGGTCGCCGCGTCGGCCACCATCTCTCGGATGAGCGCCAGCGGGTCCCTGCCGGCGATGACGGCGTGCCGCGGCTCGTAGCGCACCTCGGGCGCCACCACGCCCCATTCGGCCTCGCCGACATACGGCAGGTTGGCGGCGATGAAGTCCAGCCGCTGCGTCAGTCCCACCGTCGCCAGCGGCGCCAGCAGCATCCCTGCCAGCGCCTTCACCCGGTCGCCGACTCCGTGCGCGGCGATGTTGCGCTCCGCCACGGCCAGCGCCTCGACATCGCAATCGATGGCATACACCACACACTGCGGATGCCGCACCGCCAGCGCCACCGCCACCGCCCCGCTGCCCGTGCCGACATCGGCGCCGATGACCGGCCGGTCGTCTGTAAAGCGCACGCACGCCTCCACCGTCTCGACGAGGTGCTCCGTCTCCGGCCGCGGGATCAGACACTGCGGCGTCACGGCAAATGCCAGCGACAGAAACTCAACCCGCCCGGTCAGGTAGGGCAGCGGCACCCGCTCCGACCGCCGTTCCACCGCAATTGCAAACAACCACTGCTGCCGCTCGCTGAACATCGCCTCGGGGTGCGCGATGACGAAGGTGCGGTCCTCGTCCAGGATGTAGGCGGCGAGCACTTCGGCGTCGAGTTGCGGGCTGTCGATGCCCGCGGCGCGGAACAGTCCCGCCGCCCACGCCACGGCGTCGCCCAGTCCCGTCGGACAGCGCGTCGCGTCAGGCATGCCCGTCTCCCAGCATCTCCTGCAGGCGGCGCTCTTGCTCTTGGTCGCGGATAGCGGTCAGCACCTCATCCAGGTCGCCGTCCAGGATGTCCGTCAGTTTGTGCCACGAGAGCCCGACCCGGTGGTCGGTGATGCGGCTCTGCGGAAAGTTGTAAGTGCGAATTTTTTCGCTGCGCTCGCCGGTGC
Organism: uncultured bacterium; assembly: GCA_964400165.1. GTDB lineage: Bacteria > Armatimonadota > Hebobacteria > CAYNSX01 > CAYNSX01 > CAYNSX01. Next base: position 106,820 of record CAYNSX010000001.1, on the reverse strand, counting down.
CGATCTGGCCCCGCCGCGCGATGAGGAGCTCGGCGTCGCGCTCCTGCTGCTTCTGCTCCAGAATCTTCGCCAGCAGGATGCGCATCGCCCGCTCGCGGTTCTGCTTCTGCGAGCGCTCGGCCTGGCAGGTGGCCACCAGTCCCGTCGGCAGGTGCGTCAGGCGCACCGCCGTCTCGTTTTTTTGCATGTGCTGCCCACCCGCCGACGACGCAATGAAAGTATCCATCTTGATGTCCTTCTCGAAATTCACATCCACCTCGACCGGCTCCGCTTCCGGCAGCACCGCCACTGTCGCCGTCGAAGTGTGGATGCGCCCGCCCGACTCCGTCGCCGGCACGCGCTGCACCCGGTGCACGCCGCTCTCATACTTGAGCATTCCGTAGGCCCCGTCCGCCGTAAAGGAGAGAAAGATTTCCTTGTAGCCGCCCTGGGCGCTCGGGCTGCTGCTCAAGACTTCATTTTTCCACCGGTGTCGCTCGGCGTAGCGCAGATACATCCGCGCCAGGTCGGCGGCGAACAGCGCCGCTTCCTCGCCGCCCGTCCCCGCCCGGATTTCGGTGATGACGGGCTTGTCGTCGCGCGGGTCGCGGGGGATGAGCAAGCGGGTCAGCACCGCGTCGAGTTGCGTCTTGCCCGTCTTCGCTTCTTCGAGGTCGGCGGCGGCGAGTTGCCGCAGTTCGTCGTCGTTCGATTCGGCCATCAGTTCCCGCGCCTGCTGCTCTTGGTCGAGGAACCGCTTGTAGCGCCGCAGCGCATTGAGCGTGTCCTGCATCGTGGCCCGCTCTTTGCCGATGCGCTCCCAGGCACGCGGGTCGGTCAGCGTCTGTTGTGCCGCTGCCGTGCGCTCCAGTTCCGCCCAGCGGGTTTCGAGGTCCTCCAGGTGCTGCAGGAGCCAGGCCTCTTTGCGTTCCACGGCGCGATTATACCGTCAGGGAGTCGCGGGCCCGGGCGCCGCGGTCTCTTCCGCCGCGATACACGCGCGCAGCGATGCGATGGCGACCTCGAGTTGCGCGTCGTCGGGCACGCGCGTCGTGAGATATTGCGCCCACAGCCCCGGCGCGCTCAACACGCGCAGCACCGCCGAGTGCGGCATCCGCCCCGCTAATCGAATCCATTCGTAGGCGATCCCCGTGATGGGAGGAACGGCAACTAGCCGCCACAGAAAGCGCTGCCACCACACCGCCGGCCAGCCCATCGCAAGATGCACGGCGAAGCCGATCAGCACCACCAACACGATGAATGCCGTCCCGCAGCGCGGGTGCAGCGTTGGGAACGGCCGCGCCCCCGCCGGCGTCAGGTCCGCTCCGGCTTCGTGCGCATGAATCGCCATGTGTTCGGCCCCGTGATACTGGAACACGCGCTGGATGTTCTTCATCCGCGAAATCGCAAAGAGGTACCCGAGCAGCAACGCCAGGCGAACACTCGATTCCAGCAAGTTCCGCTGAAGCGCTGTTGCTGTTTTCGGCAGCAGCCACTGTCCCATCCCCGTCGGCAGCCACACGAACAGCACCAGCACGAACGACAGCGCCACCGCCAGACTCACGCCCAGGTGCCACGACTGCACGGGCTGGCTGCCCTCCGCCTCGCCCTGCACCTCGGCAGAGAAGAAGAGCGCCGAGAAGCCGATCCGCAGCGTGTCAACGAGCGCCGGCAGCCCGCGCACGAACGGAATGTTCAGCCAGCGGTAGCGCAGCAGCAGACTGGGCACGACGTCCGTGCGAATGGTGATCTCGCCGTCGGGCTTCCGGCAGGCGGTGGCCATCGCGCGCTTGCCTCGAATCATCACGCCTTCGAGGACGGCCTGGCCGCCGTACGGTGACGGTTTCGGGGCTATGCCGAGGGAGCGGGCTTGGCGGTCTGCCCGTACTTGCGCCGGAAGCGGTCGATGCGTCCCATCGTGTCCACGAGGCGATGGCCGGCGCCGGTGTAGAACGGGTGGCAAGCGCCGCAGACTTCGACGCGAATGCTGGGTTGCGTCGCGCGGGTCTTGAAAGTGTTCCCGCACGAGCAGATGACGATGCAGTTGCCGTAAGCCGGGTGAATGTTGGGTTTCATCGGAGTAAACCGGCGGCCAATATAACCGAATGACGGGGCGGCGGCAAGAGGCGGACGGGGGGCAGGCATTTTGCCTGCCAGATTCGTTCTTGATTGGGGGGCAGGCACTCTGCCTGCCAGATTCGTGATTGACTGGGGGGCAGGCACTCTGCCTGCCAGATTCGTGATTGACTGGGGGGCAGGCACTTTGCCTGCCAAACTCGTCACGCCACCGGCCGCGCCGCCCGCCGCCGGGCGCCGCCCGGCAAGCCCATCACATGCTTGACGATCTCGACCCGGGCGTCGGGGTCGTGATGATAGACCTGGTTGATGCGGCCCAGCGCCTCGCGCACCGCCGGGTCGTCGGCGAGGCCATAGAGCACATAATGGCCGCCGCCCAGGACATCGCGCCGCAGCACGCCGCTGGCGGCCAGGCCTTCGACGGCGGCGCGGACGGCGCCGGCCTCGCGGCCGAAGCGCTCCACGAGCGCTTCGAGGGTCTCCACCGCCTCCGGGTGGGCCTCAAAGTGCAGCGCGACTTCCAGTTTCGCCAGACTATCGATCTGCGTCGTGAGCAGGTCGGGCGCCACTCGCTCCATCGGCTTCTCCCCTTCGGATCTGATGCGATCCCACGGGACGACGGATGGATGATTTCAGGCGACCGGCGAAGCGGTTGCGCTCTCGATCTGCTCGACGATGGCTTGCAGCGCCGCGCGCGGCTCCGGCGCGTGTAAGACAATCCGTCCGATCACTAAGTAATCCGCCCCGGCCCGAATGGCCTCGACGGGCGCGGCGGTGCGCCGCTGGTCGTCGGGCGGCTGCTCGGGCGAGCGGATGCCCGGCGTCACCACCCGGCACGAGGCGCCGCAGGCGATCTTCACCGCGCGCACTTCGTGCGGGCTGGCGACGATGCCGTCGGCGCCCGCGATGCACGACCGGCGCGCCAGGTTCACCACCGCCTGCTCCGGGTCCATCGGCCATCCCAGGACTTCCTGCCAGTGCTCGGCATCGAGACTGGTCAGTAATGTGACTGCGAAGAGGGCGGTTTGGTTCCTCCCGGCGCCGGCGGTCAGACCGCGGCGGGCGGCGGCAATCATCTGAGGGCCGCCGAGCGCGTGCGCAGTGACACCCCAGACGCCCATCGCCCCGATCTCGCGGGCGGCGTTCTCGACGGTGTTGGGGATGTCGTGCAGCTTCGCGTCGTAGAGGACGCGCCAGTCCCGCTCGAGCAGGCCGGGCAGCAACCCCGGCGGGCGACCGATGCCGACCTTGAAGCCGAAGACGAGATCGGCGCACTCCTCCGCCAGGGCAAGCGCCCGCGGGGCGTCGTCGAGGTCGAGCGAGAGCAGCAGGTGGTCACGCGCCGCCATACCGGCCGATTCTAACACACCCCGCCCGTGCAAGCGCTTGCTCTCCAAGCGGGTGGAATTGCCTACGGCAGCGGGCAGGCGAGGACGGAGCCGATGCACCGGCTGACGAAAATGGCCATCTGGTCGCGGCGGACGGCGTTATTGGGCTTGTAGGTGCCGTCGGGGAAGCCGGAGGCGATGCCCTTGCTGACGATGTACTCGATGAACTTGTAGGACGGGTGCGTGCTCGGGACATCGCTGAAGGTCTCGCTGCCGGCCGCGGGCGGCGTGAAGGCGGCGAAGTCACCGTCAATCAGCGTGCGCACGCGCGAAAGGAACACCGACATCGCATTGCGGTTCACCGAGTTCGCCGGTTTATAGGTGCCGTCGGGGAATCCCGAGGCGATCCCCTTCGCCACGATGTACTCGATGAACTTGTACTGCCCGTGCGTGCTGGGGACATCGCTGAAGGACTCGCTGCCGGGCGCGGGCGGCGTGAAGGTGGCGAAGTCATGCAGGATGGCGTCGGCAGAGCGCGCCATGAAGACGGCCATCTGAGCGCGGTTGAGCGTGTTGGCGGGCTTGTAGGTGCCGTCGGGGAAGCCGGCGGCGATGCCGTTGCAGACGACGGTGGTGATGAAGTTGAAGGCGCTGCTGGAACAGGCAACATCGGAGAAGGTCTCGTTGTCGATGGTGAAGCTTGTCGTGGCGCTGTCGGTTGTATTGCCCCAGAAATCGGTGGCGGTCGCGGTGATGGTGTGCGCCCCTTCGAGCGTGCAGGCATCGAAACTGGGCCAGGTGCCCAGCCAGACGCCGGGCGTGTCTTCGACACCCTGGCCGACCGAGCTGCCGTCAATGAAAAACTCGACGCTCTGGACCGCGACATTGTCGGAGGCGTCGGCGGTCAATTGGACGCAGCATTGCTTGGTGCCCGTGGAGGTGGGCTCGACGACATCCACGATCGGCGCGGTGACATCGTCAAGGGCGATGTCCACGGTCGCCAGGCGCGCCAGCGAGCCGAGCGATTCCGCCTCTTCGGGCGTGATAGCGTGCAGGACCGGCCCGACGGGAAAGCCGAAGCCGTCGTCCGTCAGAACATGGCCGATGCGCACCGAGGTCTGGCCGAGGAAATCGGTGCCGGTCAGGTGCATCTGGACGATTTCGGTGTCGATGAAACCGGTCTGCGGTACGCCGTTGATAAGCCATTCGCGCTGTCGGATGGTGCCGTCGGGGTCGAAGGAGCCGGAAGCGTCCAAGTCGATCGTGGCCATGCCGGTGTCATCGAATTGCACCTGGGTCGGGGGCGGGGCAAAGACCACTTCCGGCGAGCGGTTCACGATGAGGAAGTCGTCGGCGGAGGAAACGCTCACATCGTTGACCGACGGCAGACCGGGGAAGCGCAGGATGTTGGTCGGCCACATATCGGCCGAGATGCCGAGGCCTTGCAGCGTGCCGTTCGCATTGATCAGACCGTGGAACTTGGCGAGCAGCACCTCGTCGGGGATGCCCGGGTCGGTGATTTCGGGAAACTCTTCGCCGGCGAGGGTGAGGAGCGCCTCCGAATCGTCGGTCATCGTCGGGCCGAAGAAGCGGATGCCGGGGCTCTTGATGCGGTCGGGGTCGGGCACATCGAATCGCTCCGGCCACGGCTTGCCCCACAACTGGTGGAATGCGTAGGCGATCGCCTCGGAGTCGTTGAGACTCGGGATGGGCAGTGGGTCGCCGTCAATCGCGGCCTGCTTGTTGGCGCAGATTTCAGCGACATGGCGCATCTCGTGCACGAGAATCAGTTTGAGGGAGACATGCATCACCATCCGCGGGACGGCTTGGGTGACGCTGCCGGGGGTGTCCCACTCGAATGGCTCGTTGTTGCAGACCGCGCTGGGATTGATGCGGATGCGGGCGCAGTCCACCGTCGCCAGGGCAGCGGGGTCGAAGTCACCGTTGGGGAGAATGTCGTCAACCGGGTCGCCGCTGCCGTCGACGCCTTCGGTCAGGCCGTGGTCCTCGATGCCATAGTCGATCTTTGGATAACCGTCGCAGAGACAACTGCGCCCGAGCGTCCAGTTGTCGGCAAAGTCGCGCTCGGGTGTTCCGGGTTGGAACGATGAATACAGCGCGGCCCACGAATCAAGCAGCGTCATCCACTGCGTTATCGTGTCGTCCCACAAGTCCTGGCGGATGAGGGTCAAGTCCATCGTGCGCTGCAACTGCACCGACTGACTTTGGGGGCCGAGCAAGTCGACGGTGGCGGTGGGCTGGACGAATTGCCACTGGAAGGCGTTGTCGAGGGCGACGAATGGCGGCGTGACATCGGTCAGCAACACCTGCCAGCCGGGCGGCAGCTCGACGAAGACATCGAAGAACGAAACAGCACCGGGTGCGGGAGGCGGATTGGGGACGATGGTGCGGATGTAGGGGATGCTCGGGGACGAGAGGTCGAGCATCACCATTTCGGTGTCGATGACGGGCGTGAACGAGCCGTCGGGGAAGAACTGCGCTTCGACTTCGAAGACGGCGGTGTCGGGATCGCGGGTCAGCGCCAGCGGCGGTTCGCAGCCGAGGATGACCGAGGTGGTCAGCCCGAACTGGTCGGAGAACTGAATGCATTCGGGAATGACGGGCACGAAGGCGCGGCTCTCGCGGCCGAGCGTCCATTGGATGAAGCCCGGCGTTGCGGGTGGGTCGATGGTGGCGGTGAGGTTGAGGGTGTCGCCGACGACGGCGGTGGCGGGCGCACCCGAGATGGTGACGGTGACGCCGTTGGCCGGACGCGGCGACTGCGCCCAGCCGGGCGCGAGGCCGGCGAGTCCAAGCGCCGCAATTCCAAAGCAGAAGAGCAGCCGAGCCCGCTGACGCACCATGTCCCTCTCCCATACCCAGGCGCGTGCCGAGTCCCGCGCGCCGGGTGTCGCACATTGTAAGTGGAGTCGGCTCGTCTGGCTACGCTCTCGGCTGTTGGGGAAGCCAGGCAGGAAGGCGCCGCACGGGAGTGGAAACCAGTACACGCCCCATGAAGCATCGCGTCACATTCATCCCAGGCGACGGCACCGGCCCCGAATTGATGGCGGCCGCGCGCCTGGTGCTGGATGCCACCGGCGTGGAGTTCGAGTGGATCGTGCGCGACGCCGGGGTCGATGTGATGGAGAAGTTCGGCACACCGCTGCCCGAAGAGGTGCTCGACTCCGTCCGCGAGACGGGAGTGGCATGGAAGGGGCCGATCACGACGCCGATCGGGACCGGCTTCCGCTCGGTCAATGTGGCGCTGCGGCACGCGCTCGACCTCTACGCCTGCCTGCGGCCGTGCAAGTCGTATCCGGGGGTGCGCAGCCGGTATGCGGATGTGGACCTGGTGGTGGTGCGCGAGAACAAAGAAGACTTGTACGCGGGCGTCGAGTTCGACAGCGGCACGAAAGAAGCGGACGACATTCAGAAACTGGCGCCGCAGAAAATCGAGCCGGGCAGCGCCATCAGCATCAAGGCCATCTCGCGCAAGAACACCGAGCGTATCGTGCGGTACGCCTTCGAGTTCGCCGTGCGGCAGCAGCGGCGCAAAGTTTCGGTCGTGACCAAGGCAAACATCATGAAGGCGACGGACGGCCTGTTCCTCGCGGTGGCGCGTGAAGTGGCGAAAGAATACGCAGGGCGGGTGGAGTTCGATGAGCGGCTCATCGATGCGCTCTGCATGGGGCTGGTGCAGCGGCCCGAAGAGTTCGATGTGCTGGTGATGGCGAACCTGTACGGTGACATCGCCTCGGACTTGTGCGCGGGGCTGGTCGGCGGGCTGGGCGTGGCGCCGGGCGCCAACATCGGCGACCAGTCGGCGGTCTTCGAAGCGACGCACGGCTCGGCGCCGAAGTACAAGGGGATGAACAAGGTCAACCCGACCGCGTGCATTCTGTCCGGGATGCTGATGCTGCGCTACTTGAACGAAGAGGCTGCGGCGGATCGCGTCGAGCAGGCGGTGGCGGCGGTCATCAAAGAGGGCACGGCGGTCACTTACGACCTGAAGCCGCGCCGCGACGACCCGACCGCCGTCGGCACCCGCGAAATGGCGGAGGCGATTGCGGCGAAAGTGGCGGCCGCAACGCATTGAGAGAAGAGCACGCAGGATTTAGAATGTGGCCATGAAAGTCGAACTGACCGCCGTGTATCGAAACGATGGCGACTGGTGGGTGGGCTATGTCGAAGAGTTGCCCGGCGCCAACGCGCAGGAACGGACGCTGCCGGAAGCGCGGGAGAGCCTGAAGGAAGCGATCCGACTGGTGTTTGAGGGGTACCGTGAACTGGCACGGCAAGAACGCAGCGGCAGTGCCTTAGCCGAGCCGATCGCTGTCGACTTGTAGAACGAATTGAAGCGCCGCGAGTTGGTCGCTCATCTTCGGCGCCACAATTGCGAGTTGCTTCGTGAAGGAGCGAAACACAGCTTGTTCATCAACCGCGGAACACGAAGAGCCACCGCGGTCCCACGGCACAGTGAAATTGGTGAGTGGATATCGCGAAAGATTTGTAGGGATTTGCTGATTCCCCCTCCATCGGGCGGAGAATGAAACTCCACGAACATCAATCGAAGGATGTGCTGCGCGCCTACGGCGCGCCGGTGCAGGAGGGGCGCATCGCCACGACGCCGGAGGAAGTCGAGGCGGCGGCGCGCGCCATCGGCGGCGCGGTGGTGGTGAAGGCGCAAGTGCTGGTCGGCGGGCGCGGCAAGGCCGGCGGCGTCAAACTCGCCAAGACCCCCGAAGAGGCACGGCAACACGGCGCGGCCATCCTCGGGATGGACATCAAGGGCCTGACCGTGCGCAAGGTGCTGGTGACGAAAGCCGTCGACCTCGCGGCCGAGTATTACCTGGGCATCACCGTGAACCGCGACGCCCGCGCCAATGCGGTGATGGTTTCGGCGCTCGGCGGCGTGGACATCGAGGAAGTGGCCGCCAAGTCGCCGGAGAAGATTGCGCGCGCCGATGTCACGCCGGCGCTGGGGCTGCCGGCGTTTCTGGCGCGGCGGCTCTGTTACGCAGGCGGCTTGCAGCGCGACATCGTGCCGAAGGCCGCTCGCATCCTGCAGCAACTCTACGCGTCGTATCTCGGCAGCGACGCCATGCTCGCCGAAATCAATCCGCTGGCGCTGACGCCGGCGGGCGAGTTGATCGCGGTCGACGGCAAGATCGATGTCGACGAGAACGCGCTCTACCGCCGGCCCGACCTGGCGGCGCTCCGGGAACCCGCCGAGGAAGACCCGTTCGAGCTGCGGGCGATGGAGCAGGGGCTGCACTATGTGCGGCTGCCGGGCGAGGTGGGCGTCATCGGCAACGGCGCTGGGCTGGTGATGGCGACGCTCGATGCCGTCAAGGCGGCGGGCGCGGCGCCGGCCTGCTTCCTCGACATCGGCGGCGGCGCCCGGGCGGAGATGGTGAAGGCGGCGCTGGAGTTGGTGCTGTCCGACCCGCAGGTGAAGGGCGTGATGATCAATGTCTTCGGCGGCATCACCCGCGGCGACGAAGTGGCAAAGGGATTGCTCGATGCCGCGGCGGGGATGCAGTTGCGTCACCCCATCGTCATCCGCCTGACGGGGACGCGGGAAGAAGAGGGACGCAAGTTGCTCGAGGGCAGTCCCTTCACCCCGGCGACAACGATGAAGGAAGCGGCGCAGAGAATTGTGCAACTGGTGAGGGCAAAGACATGAGCGGTGAATCCAAATCAGGGGGGCAGGCTTCCAGCCTGCTAGATTCCGCTCCGGCAGAGGCGCGCAGCATCGGGGGGCAGGCTCTAAGCCTGCCAGATTCCGCTCCGGCAGAGGCGCGCAGCATCGGGGGGCAGGCTCTAAGCCTGCCA
>CAYNSX010000001.1:80992-97502 GCA_964400165.1 uncultured bacterium | reverse complement strand
AGATTCCGCTCCGGCAGAGGCGCGCAGCATCGGGGGGCAGGCTCTAAGCCTGCCAGATTCAGCCCCACCAGAAGGCAACGGCTCTGGAATGTCTCAAGGGATGACTTCAAAACACTCAACCCTTGGCAATGTGACGGAACCCAGGCACACGCGCCGACAACTTCCGCACTACCAAGAACCGGGAAGCGCGTACTTTCTTACATTTCGACTTGCTCCCGGCCTGCGACGGCTCTCGCATCCAGAACGATCACAGATCGTGGCTCTGATTGAAAAGGAAGATGGCTTGAAATACGACGCGCACGCTTGGGTAGTGATGGACGACCATGTTCACCTGCTCCTGACACCTTCGGAGTCTCAAGAAAACAGTGTGTATTCCCTGTCGCGCATTCTCCATAAGCTGAAGGGGATTTCCGCTCGCGTCATCAATCGCATGCGAGGTAGCAGGGGACCTCTCTGGCAGAGCGAGACTTTCGATTCGGTGATTGATAGTGATCGAGCGCTCCAGGAACGGTGGCAGTACTTGCTGATGAATCCATACCGGAAGTGGCCGCGACTTGAGTGGGGCACTTACCTTTGGGTTGGTGACAAGAGTGGCTGGCACCAGCCGGAGGCGAGTCTGGCAGGCAAAGTGCCTGCCCCCCGACTATGAGCATTCTCCTCGATCGCAGCACCAAGGTGCTGGTGCAGGGCATCACTGGGCGCGAGGGGCACTTCCACACCGAGCAGATGGTTGCGTATGGCACGCAGGTCGTCGGCGGTGTGACGCCGGGCAAGGGCGGGACGGAGATGGTTGGCGTGCCGGTGTTCGACACGGTGCGGGCGGCGGTGGCGGAGACCGGGGCGACGGCGTCGTGCATCTTCGTGCCGGCGGCGTTCGCCGCCGACTCGATCATGGAGGCAGCGGACGCGGGGTTGGAGCTGATTGTGTGCATCACCGAGGGCATCCCCGTGCAGGACATGATCGGCGCGGTGAACGCGCTGCCGGGACTCGCGGGGAAGCGCGCGCCCGTGCTGATCGGCCCGAATTGTCCGGGGATGATGACGCCCGGCCAGGCGAAGATGGGCATCATTCCGAACAACCTGGCGACGCCCGGACCGGTGGGCATCCTCTCGCGCAGCGGGACGCTGACCTACGAAATCGTGGCGGCCCTGACGCACGCCGGGCTGGGGCAGTCCACCATCATCGGCATCGGCGGCGACCCGATCCTCGGCTCGCGCTTCGCCGACCTGCTGCCGCGCTTCGAGGCGGACCCCGACACGCGCGCCGTTGTGCTCATCGGGGAAATCGGCGGCTCGGACGAAGAGACGGCGGCGGGGCTGATTGCCAAGATGAAGACGCCGGTGGTCGGGTTCATTTCCGGGCGGACGGCGCCGCCCGGCAAACGGATGGGACACGCGGGCGCCATCATTTCCGGCGGCCGGGGCACCGCGCAGGCGAAAGTGGATGCGCTCAAGGCCGCCGGTGTGCCGATCGCCGAGAGCACGGCCGATGTGCCGGGGCTGGTGCAGGCGGCGCTGAAGCGCTAGGCCGGGTCGTCGGGGTCGGGCCCCGGGCGGAAGGCGAGCGGGCGGTAGTGCCCAGCGCGGATTCCATCGATATACCGCTGCACTTCGGTCGGATCGACACTCAAACTCAACAGCGTGTGGCGCATCATCTCCAGACTCGCTTCCAACTCCGGCTGCACGACTTCCTCGGCGCCCGCCTGATAGGCGTCATCGATGAGCCGGTCGTGGTGCACGCGCACCAGCGCCCGCACATTCGGATTGATCGCGCGCAGGTGGCGCAGCGCGGTGCGGACATCGACCGGGTCGGGCAAAGCGAGCACCACATAGGCGGCGTGCGCGGCGCCGGCGCGGGCGAGCAGGGTGGCGGTCGTGGCATCGCCGTACATGGCCGGGATGCCGCGCAAGGCCAATTCCCGCACGCGCACCGGGTCGAAGTCGATGACGGTGAAAGAGATGCCGAACGCGGCGAGCGCGTTGCCGATGCGGCGGCCGACGCGGCCATAGCCGCAGAGCAAGACGCGCGTCGGGACTTCGCCGATGCCGCCGGCGCCCGCGACGACCGCCGGCAAGCGGTGCGCCAGCGCCGAGCCGGCCAGCGACAGCGCCGGCGCCAGGAGCATCGAGAGCAGCGCAGCCGCCAGGATGAGCGAGTACAGATGCGAGTCAATCTGCCCAAGCGCGAGCGCGGCGCCGGCGATGACAAAGGAAAACTCGCCGATGTTGGCGAGCGCCGGGCCGGCGCGCAGCGCGGTGCGCAGGTCGCTGCCGGCAGCGAAAGCGGAGGCGGTGGTCAGCACGCCCTTGCCGACGAGGATGGCGGCGAGCAGCCAGGCGATGGTCGGCATAGAACCGTGCAGTACGGCGGGGTCGACGAGCGTGCCGAGCAGCGTGAAGAACAGTAGCGCCAGCACATCGCGCAGCGGGATGACCTCGGCGAGCACTTGGTGGCTGTAGGGCGAGGCGCTGATGATGAGGCCGGCGAGGAAGGCGCCGAGCGCGAACGAAAAACCCGCGGCGGCGGCGCCGGCGGCGGAGCCGAGGCAGACGACGACGGCGGTGATGAGGAAGAGTTCCTTGCTGCCCAGGTCGGCGACGATGGCCAGCACCCGCGGGATGACGAGGATGGCGAGCACGAGCGTCACAGTCAGCAGCGCGACCGCGCGGGCGATGAGCGCGGCAATTTCCACGATGCCGCCTGCGCTCAAGGCGCCGAATCCGCCGAGGACGGCGAGCATGACCACGGTGGCAAGATGTTGCAGCAGCACATACCCGAGCAGTACGCGCCCGGCGTGCGATTCCAACTCGCCGGAGTCGGTCAGCTGTTTCACAAGGATGGCGGTGCTGCTCAACGCCAGCACGAACCCGAGTACGACCGACGCTTCCGCCCCGAGCCCCAGAAATCCGCCGACCGCCCAGCCGAGGACTACGCAGAGGACGATTTGCAGCGAGGCGCCGAGGAACACCTCGCGCCGGGCGCGGGCCAGCACGCCGACGGAGAGTTGCGTGCCGAGCGCAAACATCAGCAGGGCGACGCCGATGTCGGCGAGGGCCGAGAGCCGGCCGGGCTCGCTGACCAGTCGCAAGCCTCCGGGGCCGATGGCGACACCGACTGCCAGGTACCCGAGAATCGTAGGGAGGCGGCACAGGCGCGCCACCAGGCCCGCGGCCAAGCCCGCCGCCAGGACCACCGTGAGGTCGGTCAGGAATTGAGAGCCGGTCATCGCTGCGATCGCGGACACGGCGCGATGCGATGGCCCAGCGCCACCCGCTGCGGGGAGTGTAGCACGGTGTCTGGCGGTTCCCCTTGCGAGGGCGCGGGGGCGCCGGTACTCTGGTTCACAGACCCCGATGGCCACCCCCCCAGACGAGACTGCCTGGCGATTTGACACGCGTGCGGCACGCGCCGGCGATGCGGCCGCGCACGCGCCGTCGCGGTCGCGTGACCACGCGCCGGCCATTCATCAGACGGCGGTGTGGGAATTCGACTCTCTCGAAGATTCGGAGGCGGTGTGGTCCGGCGATGCGCCGGGCTACATCTACCGGCGCTACGGCGGCCCGAACCAGGCCGCGCTCGAAGCCGCGATCGCGGCGCTCGAAGAGGCGCCGGCGGCGCTGGCGCTGGCGTCGGGGCAGGGCGCGACGATGACGCTGCTGCTGGCGCTGCTCAAGCCGGGCGACCGCCTGCTGGCGACGGAGCAGATTTACGGCGGGACGCAGCGCCTGATGACCGAGCGCGCGGCGCCGCTGGGCATCGTCCCGCAGTTCGTGGATGTCTTTGACCTCGAGGCGGTGGCCAAAGCATTCGACGACCGGGTGCGGGCGGTGTGGGTGGAGACGGTGACGAACCCGACGATGCGCGTGGCCGATTTGCCGGCGCTGGCGCGGCTGGCGCACGAACGAAACGCATTGCTCATCGTGGACAACACTTTTGCCACGCCGGCGCTGTGCCGGCCGCTGGCGCACGGCGCCGACTTGGTGCATCACAGCGCGACGAAGTACATCGGCGGGCACGATGACGCGATGGGCGGCATCATTGCCGGGTCGCAGCAGTTGGTGGACGCCTGCCGCGCCGCAGCGGTGGACTTGGGCCCGACGCTGGCGCCGTTCGAAGCGTGGCTGCTGCTGCGCGGGCTGCGAACGCTGGCGTTGCGCGTCGAGCGCGCCGGCCGGAACGCGGCGGCGCTGGCGGCGCGCCTGGCCGCGCATCCGCAAGTGGAGGCGACGCTGTATCCGGGGCTGCCCTCCAGTCCCGATCACGAGCGCGCGCAGCGCATCCTTGCCGGCGGCTTCGGGGCGATGGTGAGTTTCGTGGCGCGCGGGGGCGCGGTGGGCGCGGCGCGGGTGGTGAAGGGCTTGCAGATGATTCGGTTTCTGCCGTCGCTCGGCGGGCTGACGACTTCGGTGATGTATCCGGCGGGGACTTCGCACCGGCATTGCACCGCCGCCGAGCGCGAGCGACTGGGCGTGCGCGACGGGCTGCTGCGCTTGTCGGTCGGTATCGAGGATGCCGAGGATCTGTGGGCCGATCTCGACCAGGCGCTGCGCGGGGCGCAATGACGGCGGCGCCGGCGATGCAATCGGGCCGGACGCGGCTCGGGTGGCTGGTGCCGGTGGCGGGAATCATCGCCGGGGTGCTGTTCCTCGGCTTTTCGGCGGGTGCGGGGTTCGTGGTGTTCCGGGTCGGGGTGCAATTCGTGCAAGCGCTGGAGCCGGCGCCGCTGGCGGAACAGACGTCGTCCGGGCGGGCACCATTCCAGCAGTTGTGGCGCGCCGAAGTGACCCGTAACCACCACGATGAGGAGCGGTTTCCGTCCGCGGTGACGCTGTGGCCGTCGGGCGACCTGCCGCAGGAAGTGTGGCTGGCGCCCGCCGATGCCGACGAGCCGTGGGCCCGCTATTCGCTCGCGGGAAAGCGGTTGGGGTCGAAGGTCGGTCCGCGCGGTGCGCGGCCGATTGACGCCGACGGTGACGGGACGACCGAGTTCCTGTCCGTGCAACGGGGGAAAGACTTGGTCATTTACGACGAGCGGGGCAAACAGCGCGCGACGATGACCGTGCCCAATGATCTGCACTGGGTGGTCGTGGACATTGACGAGGACCACTTGCCCGACCTCATGGGGATAGGGCGTGACTCCGTATCCTTATTGGGAATGGATGGCAGCGAGCGCCTGCAGGCGCGATTTCGCGTCGTGGCCGACGCAACGGTGACGCAGTGGGACGGCCGCCGCGGGAAGGAATTGCTCGTGGTTTCAACGGGGCGGAAGTCGGGCGGCGCGCAGGCGCGCATGGGGCTGGGATTGGTGCTGACGGTCTTCGATAATGCGGGGGAAGTGGTGTGGGAGAAGCGGCTGGAGCGGTTCTGGTATTCAAAAGGCGTGGTGTGCGCCGTCGATGCGAATGGGCGGCTGACGGTGGCGCTGGCGGCGCTGGAGAGTTCCCTGCGCGGGCTGACGAGCGTCCAACTGATCGGCCTCGACGAGTCGGGCTCGATGGCGTGGCGTGTCCCACTCGGGCGCGTGGGGTCGTATATGCACGGGGTGGTGCCGATGGCGACGGGGCGTTTTCGTCCGGGGCGGGATGAAGAAATTGCGGTGGCGCTGGATGATGGGACGCTGGCATTGCTGACAACGGGGGGAGAGGAAGTGGCACGGCAGGCGATGGGCAGTCACATTCGCAGTCTGCGGCGGATTCCGCGGCCGGACCAGACGGATGCGTTGGTAGTGGAACTGCGTGATGGCGTCATAGTCGTCGCGTTGAAGCCGTGAGGCACGATGCAGCGATTCGGGCGGTCGTGCGTCTAAAAAACGGATAGGGGAGACTCCAACTGTGAGACGACAAGCCCTGGGCTTGGCACTCTGCGTCGGTTGCCTGGCGCTGACGGCGGTGGCACGCGCCGAAGAGGCGCCGCCCCCGCTGACGCTCGAGGAAGCAGTGCGGATCGGGCAGGAGCAACACCTGGCGGTGTTGCTGGCGGCGCTGCAGGTGGACAGCAGCAAGGCAGGGCTGCGGATTGCACAGTCGGGGAAATTGCCGGTGATCACCGGCACCTCATCCTATTCGGCCAGCAAGTCGGCGGGGTCGCGCACGACGCTGATCGGCCCGACGCCGATCACTTCGCCGGCGGACCAGACGCAGGACATCCTCTCTTCCAATGTGTCGCTGCGACATACCTTCTATAACGGCGGCTTGACGGCGGCGCAACTGAAACAGGCCGAAGCGCAGGTGCGCAGCAGCACTTTCGGCTACGACGCGGCGAAGCAAGATGTGACGCTCGGCGTCATCGTGGCCTATTTCAGTTATCTCGAAGCGATCAAACTGCACAGTGTGACGCGAGAGCAGGTGACCGCGGCGCAGCGGCACCTGGAAGCGACGCAGGCGAGCATCAATGCCGGAGTCCTGGCCCCCGCGGACATCTACCAATTCCGCGCCCGGCTGGCGGATGCGCAGATCGCCGAGATCCAGGCGCGCAACGCCGAGCAACAGTCGGCGACGGCCTTGCGGCAGGCGATGGGGTTGGAACTGGGCCCGCCGCTCGTGGTGATGGACACGGAGCGCCTGACGGACGACGGCCTGGGCAGCACGGCGGTGCCGGAGTTGGTGTCGCGCAGTCTGGCGCGGCGGCCGGAGTTGCTGGAGGCGCGCGAGAGCACGCTGATCGCCGTGCAAGGCCGGCGCATCTCCTACATCAACGCCAGCCCGCGGGTCAGTCTCACCGGTCAGGCGTCGTGGCAGCCGGGACAGGAAGTGAGCACGACCCCGCCGGGCGGGCCGACCGCGGTGTCGACTTCGTTCGGGCACGACTACGGGGCGACGGTGTCGCTGACGGTGCCGATTTGGGACTTCGGCGCCAGCCGGGCGCAGAAGAAGCAGGCTGATGTGTCACTGGCGTCGGCGCGGCTGCGCGAGCAGCAATTGGAGCGCGACACGGCGGCGTCGGTGGAGGTGGCGTATCTGGCGCTGGTGAACGCCCGCGAGCAGGTGGGCGCGGCGACGGCGTCGGCAGAGCAGTCGCGCGTCGCGCTCGACGCCGCCGAGGCGCGGTATCAACTCGGCCTGGCGACGCCGCTGGAACTGATTGATGCGCAGGTGACTTACTTCAATTCGCAAGTGGTGCAGGTGCGGGCGCAATACACCGAGCAATTGGCGCTGGCGCGGCTGGCCCGCATCCTCGGGGAAACGGAACGCGTGCTGGAACCGTCTGAATCAACAGGCAAGTGAAAGGCAGGACGCCGTGAAAGGGAAACTCTCGATCATTGTCATCGTGGCGCTCGGGCTGCTGGGCGGCGCCGGCTGGCTGGTGAAGGGGCGCTCGGGCAGCAAGGCGGAGCCGATCATCCGCACGGCCACGGTGGACCGCGGCGATGTCGTGACGAGTGTCACGGCCAACGGCGTCCTGGAACCGCTGACGACGGTGGAAGTGAAATCACGCGCCGGCGGGCGGGTGATCGAATTGAAGGTCGATGTCGGCGAGTCGGTGACGGCCGGCCAGTTGCTGGCGAAGATCGACCCGTCCGACAGTGCCGCCACTATGCGGTCGGCGACGGCGGACCTGGACGGGGCGATGGCGCGCCGCGAACAGGCGCTGGTGAACTTGAGCAGCGAACACAAGACAACGCAACTGGAGATCGCCCAGGCCATCGAAGCGCTGGCGACCAGCAAGGCGCGACTGACGCAGGCGGAGCGCGAGGCGCAGACACAGCCGGCGCGCACCGAGGCGGCGCTCAAGCAGTCGGAGAGCGCCCGGGACTCGGCGAAAGTGTCCTATGACCTGGCGGTGGCGAACTTGAAGCGGCAGCAGGAGTTGTTCGGCAAGGGGTTCGTGCCGGAATCGGTGGTGGAATCGGCGCAGGCGGATGTGGACCGGGCACGATCGTCCTATGCCCAGGCGCTGGCCAACCTGGAAGCGACGAAGGCCAACGCGGTGGAAAACGAAATGCGTGAACTGGACCTGACGGCGGCGAAGGGTGCGGTGCGGCAGGCGGAGATGTCGCTGCAAGCGGCGCGCGACCGGGGAGCGAATGTGAAGATCCGTGAGGCGGATGTGCGGTCGTCGGATGCCGCCATCGAACGCGCCCGGGCGCAGTTGAGCAACGCGCAGGAGCAATTCAACGACACGACCATCGTGGCGCCGCGCGACGGGGTCATTCTGCAGAAACTGGTGGAACAGGGCACTTTCATCAGTTCCGGGATGTCGTCGGTCTCGGCGGGGACGACGCTGTTCGTGCTGGGGGATATCAGCCAGATGTTCGCCGTGGTCGAGGTGGATGAAACGGACATCGGGGCCATCGAAGTGGATCAGCCGGTGGAAATCACCGTGGACGCCTTCGCCATGCAGATTTTCGACGGCACCGTGACGAAGATCGAGCCGGTCGCGCAACTGGTGCAGAATGTGACGGTGGTGCGGGTGACGGTCGGCATCGACACGCCGCCGTCTTTCTTGAAGCCGCAGATGAACGCGACTTGCGCGTTCATCGTCGAGAAGAAGGAAGATGTCGTCCGGGCGCCGGTGCAGGCGATCCAGCGGAAGGACGGCAAGACCATGGTGCGCGTTCAGAAGGATGAGAAGACCGGAATTGCGGGCATTGAAGACCGGGAAGTGGAAGTCGGCCTGGAAGGCAACGACTACGCGGAAATCAAGAGCGGCCTGAAAGAGGACGAAGTGATCGTCACCTCGGTCGTGGACACTTCGACCACGACGACATCGAACCAGCCGCGCGCCGGCAATCCGTTCAGTCCGATGCCGCGCCCGCCAAGCGGCGGGGGCGGGGGGCGGCGCTGATGGCCAACGCCCTCATTGATGTCCGCGAGTTGGGCCGCACCTACAAGATGGGTGAGGTGCTCGTGCACGCGCTGCGCAGTGCGACGCTGCTCGTCGAACCGGGGGAGTTCATCGCCATTATGGGGCCGTCGGGCTCGGGGAAGTCCACCTTCCTGAACCTGCTCGGGTGCCTCGACCGGCCGGACAAGGGCGAATACATCCTCGACGGCGTGAAAGTCGCGACGCTGAACGATAACGAATTGGCGGCGATCCGCAACCGCAAGATCGGGTTTGTGTTTCAGACCTTCAACCTCCTGCCGCGGCTGAACGCCTTGAGCAATGTCGAACTGCCCCTGCTCTACAGCAGCGCGCCCGACCGACGGCCCCGTGCGGTGCAGGCGCTCGAACAAGTGGGCATGGCGAATCGCGGCACGCACCGCCCGACGCAACTTTCCGGCGGCGAGCAGCAGCGCGTCGCCATCGCGCGGGCGCTGATCACGGACCCGGTCATCATCCTTTGCGATGAACCGACGGGGAACCTGGACACGCGGACCAGTCTCGAAATCATGCAGATCTTCGAGGAACTGAACACCCGCGGCAAGACGATTGTGATGGTGACGCACGAGCCCGACATCGCCGCCCATGCAACGCGCATCGTGCGGTTCCGCGACGGTGTCATCCAGGGCGATGAGCCGGTGCGCGAACGGCAGCGGGCCTCGCAGGAACTGGCAAAGCTGCCGCCGGAAGAGCCGGAACCGGCGCCGGCCCTGGCCGCGGCGGGAGCGGCGGCATGACGACCGACGACGCCGTCGCCACCGCGCTGCGGTCGCTGGCCTCCAACAAGTTGCGCTCGGCGCTGACCGCGCTGGGCGTCATCATCGGCGTGGCGGCGGTCATCACGATGGTGGCCATCGCCGGTGGAGCGCGGCAGTCGCAGATGCAGACGATTCAGAGCATGGGCACCAATGTCTTGACCGTCCGGCCCGGACAGGCGCGGCAAGGGATGGTGTTCATGGGGGGCGGCAGCGCGGAGAACCTAACGCTCGATCACGCAGCGCGCATCGCCCGGCTGGGCGACCCGATCGCGGCGGTGGCGCCGGAAATGAGCCGATCGGCGACGCTGAAGGCGGGCAACCAGAACACCGTAGTCAATGTCGTCGGCACGACGCCCGAGTACCTGGCCATTCGCAATTACAAACTCGCCACCGGCCGGATGTTCGCTGATACCGATGTGCGCGGCGACCGGCGGGTGGCCGTCATCGGGTCCACGACGGCGAAAAACCTCTTCCCCGACGGCGGATCGCCCCTCGGCCAGCGCCTGCGCGTGCAAGGCATCACCTGCGAGATCATCGGGACGCTGGTGGAGAAGGGCGCGATGGGCTGGATGGACCCGGACGACATCGTGGTGGTCCCCATCACGACGGCGATGCATCGCATTTTCGGCACCGACCGGTTGCGCGCCATCAATGTACAGGCGACTTCGCTGGCGATGGTGCCGGCGGCCCAGGATGACATCGAGAAGGAGTTGCGGCGGGCGATGAAGGTGGCGGACAGCGACGAGAGCCCGTTCAACATCCGCGCCCAGGCCGACTGGGTGGAACTCGCCGAGCAGACCTCGCGCACCTTCACGCTGCTGCTGGCGGCGATCGCCAGCGTGTCGCTGCTGGTGGGAGGCATCGGGATTATGAACATCATGCTGGTGTCGGTGACCGAGCGCACCCGCGAGATCGGCGTGCGCAAGGCGATGGGCGCGCGGCGGCGCGATGTCTGGATGCAGTTCTTCGTGGAAGCGATTGTGTTGAGTCTGGTGAGCGGGCTGATCGGGGTGGCCGTCGGCATCGGCGGGTCGAAGGCGGTGAGCAAGTTCACCGGCTGGACCGTGGTGGTGGCGCCGGAGTCCGTGATCCTGGCATTTGGCTTTGCGGCGCTGGTGGGCGTGTTTTTCGGCATGTATCCGGCAGTGAAGGCGTCGCGGCTCGACCCGGTCGAGGCGCTGCGCTACGAATGAGGTGCTAGAATGAAACGGAGCGTGTTCATGCGACGATTGACACTGGCGGGGTCACTGACATTCGCGGCGGTCCTGGCGCTGTCGCTGCCGGCGCGCGCGCAGCAGGCGGGCGGAGCGGACAACCCGATGATGGCGCAGTGGCAGAAGTTTCAGGCCGACCACAAGAGCACCATTGATCTTGATCGGTTCTTTCAGGGCCTGATGGCCCTCGAGACCACGGACAACGCGAAGTTGACTGGGAAGCAGGCGAAGCAGGTCCTCGACCACATCACGCCTCTTACGAAGCAGCCGAAATTGTCGCAGGCCGACGCGCGGACGCTGCACAAGAAACTCCAGGCGGTGCTGACGGCGAAGCAGGTCACGCAGATGACGAAGATGGAAGCCCAGCGGCGGCAGCAGGGGCGACAAGGCGGCGCCATGATGGGCGGGGGACCGGGTGGCGGTCCCGGTGGACCAGGCGGTGGCGGCCCGCCGCCGGGTGGCGGCGCACCTGGTGGCGCGGGCGGCGGAACTTTTCGCATGGACTTCGACTCTATGAAGAACTTCAATCCGTTCTATTTGCCGAAGAAGGCAGAGCGGGCTGCGCTGCCGCGGATGGTCGTCCAGCGCGTCGAGCGATTTGAAGGGCAACTCAAGCAATTGAAGGACAAGGCCGCCAAGGCGTGACGACGCAGGCCATCAGTCTCCCGCGTTTTCTGACGACTGCTGCCCGGGACGGGGCGGTGAGTGAGCGCGCGCTCGTCCATCAGGCGCAGCGCGGCGACCGACAGGCATTCGGCGCCCTCGTGGACCGCTACCAAGACCGTATTTTCGCCACCTTGTTGCGAATGACGGGCAGTCACGATGATGCGCTCGACCTGGCGCAGGACGCATTCGTCCGCGCCTACACGCGACTGGCGAGTTTCCGCGGCGACTCGGCCTTCTACACCTGGCTCTATCGCATCGCGGTGAACCGCGCCTCGGAATGGCTGCGGCGCGAGTACCGGCGGGCGCCCTTCCACGCCAGCGGCACCGAAGCGCTCGAAGAGCGCGCGGGGCCGGACGACACGGCGGCGCTGGCGGGCGGACGGGTGCTGGTGGCGGCGCTGCGGACGGCGCTGGGAACGCTGCCGGCCATTTACCGGTCGGCGGTGGTCCTGCACGATGTGGACGGTTTGTCGCACGCCGAAATCGCCCAGGTGCTGGGCTGCGCGCCGGGGACGGCGCGGGCGCGGCTGTCACGCGGACGGCGCCTGCTGCGCGAGCGCATGGCGGAGTGGGTGTGATGCGCGCCTACTGCGACTGGGTGTTGCGCACGCTCGACGGCAGCGCTGCAGAACGCGGGATGGCGGCGTGGCTCGTTGCGCAGCACACCCGGCGTTGTCCGGCCTGCGCGGCGGCGGCAGAGAATGTCCGGCAGTGGCGCCAGTGGGCGCCGCGCCTGCAATACCGGGCGCCGGACGGGCTGCGCGCACGCGTGCTGGCTGCCCTGCCGGAGGCGTCACCGCTGGCGCTGGCGGGGCACACGGTGCATCCGCTGGCGCGGTTGCTGCCGCTGGTGGCGGTCGGCGCCATCCTGCTGGTGATGCTGGCGTGGCCGCATGGCGGGCGGGCCCCGCAGTTCGCGTCGGTGCTGCCGGGCGACCCGGTGCTCCTCGAATTGACCTACACCTCGGCCAGCGAACCGCTGCTGGCGGCCTTCGCCCCGACGCAGGGCGATTAGGCGCCCGATGGGCATTACACTCCGGCATCGCCTGACCCGGCGTGTTGCGCGTGGAACCGCCGCGGGCAGCAGTCTCTTGCTCGGCCTGGGGACTTTCGTCGCGTTGATGGCGACGGAGCCGCAGTCGGACTCGGCGGCGGAGTTGCTGGTCCGGCAAGCCGCGGCGAACGAGCGCACGCTGGCCTACGAGGGAGACCTGGCGGGCGAGGAGTCGTGGGACGGCGAGGCGCACCACTGGCGTGTGTTCGTGCAACATCATCCCAGCGACTGGCTCCACATGGAGTTCCGCGAGCCGGAAGCGCTGCGCGGCGAGCCGGTGCGCGGGATGGTGATCGTGGTGCGCGACGGCGCGCGGTATGTCTCTAAGCCATCCGACGGTCGGTGGATGCGCGGCCGTTCGATGGACCGCGACGCCGACGCTGACCAATTGTGCCGCAACTACCGGGCGTCATTCGGAGAGCGGGGGACGGTCGCCGGGTTGCCGGCACGAATGGTGTCGCTCGACGCGCGCTGGCCGGGCCGGCCGCGTGAAGTGCGTTGGATCGCAGAAGCGCCGCCGTTTGTTCTGAAGTCGGAACGCTGGGATTGTCAGGGGCGGCGGATGCGGAGCAAGGCATTCGCCTCGATTCAATTCGGGGTGCGCCTGGACGCGGCGCGATTCCGCGTGCCCGATGTTGTGGCCGGCGAGCCGGAACCGAAGCGGTTGGAAGCCGACTTCCCGCCGGTGCAGCCGGTGTGGGTGCCCCAGGGGTTCCGACTGGTGTCAGCCCGCACCTGGGAACGGCACGGGCAGATTGGGTCCTCGGCGCTCTACAGCGACGGGATGGCGATCTTCGCGCTGCATGTCAAACCGATCGAAACCGAAGCGGATCGCGCGCAGTGGGACGCGGCGCATCCCGTGAAGCCGGGGCACGACACGGACTCGCAGGGCACGGCGCGCGCCGGCGCGAAGCCCGAAGGGAAGCCGGCGGGCGAACGCCCAGAACGCGATGGGCCGTCCGACACGCGCGCCGTCGTGTCGTGGGACGATGGGCGGTTCCGCTATCTGCTGACGGGCGACATTGCCGAGGTGGAGTTGCAGCGCGTGGCGCGGTCGGTGCCGGAGGTGAAGTGGGCGGCGCGGACTCCTAAAGCGCCGGCGGCGGGGGCGAAGACGGCTCCGTAGTGCGCGCGGCGCGCTCCGGGCGGAAGCGCAGCCAGGCAGCGCCGCCGAGAACCAGCAGCACCAACCCGATGATGGTCGCCGTGCCCGCCCGTTCCGCCAGCGCCGCGAGTTGTTCCCAATGCTCGCCTGCGAGATATCCCGCAAAGATGCCGGCGGCGCACCACAAGGCGTAGCCGACAGTGGTGTAAATGACAAAGAGCCGGAAGGGCACGCGCCAAATCCCCGCCGGATACGAAATGAGCACGCGCACGCCCGGAATGAACCGCGCGAAGAGCAGCGCCGGCGCGCCGTGCTTTTCAATCCAGCGCTCGATGCGGGCGAAGTGGCGTTCCGTGATGAACGCATAGCGCCCGTACCGCAGGATGAACGGACGCCCAAAGCGGCGCCCGATCCAATACGCGATCGAGGCGCCGACGATCGAGCCGGACAGATTGATGAGGTAGGCCGGGATCGGCTGCAACTCTCCGCGCGAGACCAGATAGCCGGTGAACAGCAGGATGAGTTCACTCGACAGTGGGATGCCCATGGCGTCGGCCATCGACGCCACGAAGAAGCCGGGCAAGCCGAACGCCGCGAACCAGGTGAGGACGCGTTCCAGCAGTGCGCGCACGGGGTCTAGGCGCGGGCCGCGGCGATGCGGCCCGCTTCGGCGCGCAGCGGGTCGAGAATCTCCTCCGGCACCCGCACGCTGCCGACCTCGATGGGGCGGCCGCTCGAGGGGCCGTGGGTGTCGGTGCCGCCGGTGACGAGCAAGCCCAAGTCGTGCGCCAGGCGCAGGAAGCGGAGTTCATCGGCGGGGGTGTGGTCGGAGTGCCAGACCTCGAGGCCGCGCAGGCCGTCGCGCACGAACTGCGGGATGAGCTCGTCGCGCTTGACCTTCGACGGGTGGGCGAGGACGGGCACACCGCCGGCGCGACGGACGGCCGCGATGGCCGCGGCCGGGGAAAGGTGCGAGCGGGGTTCATAGGCGGGCGCGCCGTGCTTCAGGTAGCGGTTGAAGGCCTCCTGCACCGACCCGACATGGCCGGCGGCGATGAGCGCACGGGCGATGTGGGGGCGGCCGACCGAAGCGTCGTCCGCTTCACGCAGGACATCCGCCTCGGAAATGGAAGCGCCGAGGGCGCCGAGTTTGGCGACGATGCGGCGGGCGCGGTCGAGGCGGTGGCGGCGCTGACTGCTGGTCAGTTCGGCGAAAGCGGCGTCGCGGTGGTCAATGAAGTAGCCGAGCAGATGCACCTCGCGGCCTTCGTAATCGGTGTTGATTTCGACGCCGGGGATGACTTCGAGTGCAGTGCCCTGCGCGGCGGCTTGCGCCGGCGCGATGCCGTCCGTGGTGTCGTGGTCGGTGACGGCGATGGTGGTCACGCCGCGGGCGCAGGCGGTGGCTACCAGTTCCTCCGGCGTCCAGGTGCCGTCGGAGGCGGTGGTGTGCGTGTGCAAGTCGATGCGAGAGAGGGCGGCGCTCAACGGGATGACGGCACTCTACCGGAAACACCGCGCCGCGCCAACGCTAGCGGCCGGTGTGACCGAACCCGCCCTCGCCGCGCGCGGTGTCCTCGAGGTTCTCGTGCACTTCCCACTCGACGCGGACGACAGGCGCCACAATCATCTGCGCCAGGCGGTCGCCGCGGCGGATGGTGTAGGGCTCTTGCCCGAGGTTGATGACGGGGAGCTGAATGGGGCCGCGGTAATCGGCGTCAACGGTGCCGGGGGCATTGATGAGGGTGATGCCGTGGCGCAGGGCCAGGCCGCTGCGCGGGCGGATTTGCGCTTCGAAGCCCTCGGGGAGCGCGATGCGGAAGCCGCAGGGCACCAGGGTCCGCGCGCCGGGCGGCAGCGTCAGGTCATCCGTGATGGCGGCGCGCAGATCCATCCCCGCGGCGAGGGGGCTCATGTAGTCGGGCAGCGGCAAGCCCTCGCCCTCGGGCAGGACGGTGAGGGGAACCTGGATGCGAGTCAGCGTGCCGGCGTCCATCGTCAGAAGAGAAAGTAGATGCGCCGGGCGCGTTTGTACAGCAGTTCGGACTCGGCGCGGCCACGCTGGTAGTCCGGCAGGCGGGCGAAGGCCTGGCCGACGAAGTCCAGGCAATACTCACGGGCGAACTGCCGCGGGTCGCCCTTATCGGGCAGCACGCCGAAGGCCTGTCCGCTCAATTGCAGGATTTCATCGAGATTGGGTTCGATGAATTTCTGCATCACCTCGTCGGTATTCTTCCCGAGGCGTGCCCACAGCACGGTGCTGTCCAGTTCCTGCCAGTGGCGAAGTGAGTCGAGGAGTTGTTGGTGGATTGCGGCCTTCCAGAAGGGCGGATGGACGCGCTCGAATTGCTGCATTCCCGCCGCCCGGTCGGGCGGGCCCTCCTCCAGCTGGACGGAGGCGGTGGCTATGGCCAGCGGGTCGCCGCGCTGGAGGTCGGCGATGGGCACTTCCATCAACACGCCGGTCTGCAGGTCGTTCAGTTGGCGGGCGTAACCGAGGTCCCACAGCGCGCCGACCGCGAGCACGACGACGAACACGAGAAGGAAGAGCCGCAACACCGTGCGCAAGGTGTGTCGGCGGGAGGGAGACTTGGCGGTCGTTTCGGCCATGGCTTACAGGGCCGGGTCCAAGACCCAGTACTCGCGGGCGGTGGGGAGTGAACCGGGCACGCAACTGACATCCGATCCGCCGAGGCGCTTCACGCCTTTCTTGCCGGCGAGGAAGTCGTCGAGTGTGCCGATCGGAAAGTTCACTTTCGGGTGCTTGAAGTGCATCGGCACGACCACCTTCGGGTCGAGCGCCGCAATCACCTGGTCGGCCTCGGCAGGGCCGATGGTGAAATGCCCGCCGACGGGAATGAGCAGCACATCGACCGGCCCGATGGCTTCGAC
>CAYNSX010000001.1:37596-80892 GCA_964400165.1 uncultured bacterium | reverse complement strand
GGCGAACTGCACCGGGTCAGGGTTGATGCCGCATTGCAGCGCGCCGTCATAGCCGCCCGGGTCGTAGGGGTCGAACTGCAGCCTCGTGCCGTTGTTGGCGGTAACCATGAAGGACGAATGTCCGAGATAGCGCAGATCCATGGCGAACTCGCTACCCGGAACCGCCGCCGCGCACTTGCTTCATCGTGTCGCGCAACACTGATGCCGAGTGCAACAGCGCCTCACGCTCGCTGTCGCTGACGGCGATTGCAATCGGGTCGCCGACGCCGGCGGAGCCGAGCGGCGTCGGCAGCGACAGGCAGACATCGCTCATTCCGAACGCGCCGTGCTGCAGGACGCTCAACGGCAGCAGCACCGAACGGTTCAGTGCGATCGCTTCGACGATGGCGCGGGTCACGAGCGCAATCGACCAGGCGGCGCCGCCCTTCAACCGGATGACATCGGCGCCGGAGGTCTTGGTGCGCTGGAAGATGTCCGTGAACGCGTCGGGCGTGCTGCCCTCGAGACTTTCGAGCGGCACGCCGTTGACCTGCCCGCGTGACCAGATGGGCACCATCGTGTCGCCGTGCTCGCCGAGCATCAGGACATCCACCTGGCGCGGGTCGACGGCGAAATACTCGCCCACGAACCCGCGCAGGCGGGCGGTGTCGAGCATCGTGCCCGTGCCGAAGACCTGCGTCGGCGGCAGTCCGGCCTCCTCGATGGCGATGTGCGTGAGGATGTCCACGGGGTTCGCCACCATAATCAGCAGCGCGTGGTGGGGGAGGTGGGCGTCGGCGATGGGCGGCAGGATGTGCTCGCGCAGCAGACTGACATTGCGGTTGATCAGGTCGAGGCGGCTTTCGTCGGGCTTGCGGCGCAGGCCGGCGCTGACGACGACGATGTCGCTGCGCTCGAGGAGTTCGTAGCCGCCGGCGGTGAAGTGCTGCCCGCCGTAGAGCGAAGCGCCGTGGCGCAAATCGAGCGCTTCGCCCTGCGCCGGCTCCTCCATCACATCAATGAGGGCAATCTGGTCGACGATGCCGCCGCACTGCAATGCGAACGCGGTGGTGGCGCCGACGCGCCCGGCTCCGCCGACGATGGCGACCTTCATACCGGTCTCTCGAGTGGGTTCACGGCGCGTATTTCGCCGCGAGCGCCGCGCGTCCTCTGTTCAGGGCGCCCAGGAGGCGCCCGGCGCGCGCTCCTCGAGTGTCCCGCTCCCCTCGCGCACGATGACCAGGCGGTCGGCGGCGACATTCTCGTAAGTGTCCACTTGGCCGGAGGGCCAGGTGACTTCCAGGCGGTCGACCCGCGTGGCGCGGCCGAGGCCGAGCAGGACGCGGTCGTCGGAGTGCGAGAGATAGCTGCCGCTGCCGGTGACTTCCTCGCGCAGGGTCAGATCACCCACTGTTGCCACGATCCGGGCGCCGTAGCCGGCGCGGTTGCTCTTGCCGCCGATGCACTGCACGAGCAGCCAGTGGGCGGGGGGCGTCTCGTTGAGCAGGACGATAGCGGGGCCGTTGTTTGCGGTCACGACGAGGTCGGGGCGGCCGTCGTTGTTCAGGTCGCCGGCGGCGAGGCCGCGCCCGACGATCGGCCGGCCGAAGAACTCGCCGGACGCCGCGCCGACTTCGTTGAACGCGCCGGTGCGCCGATTGCGGAAAAGCAAGGTGCGCTGGGCAAATGTCATGCCGGGGAAGAGCTGGTCGACATCATCAAAAATGTGGCCGTTGACGGCGACGAGGTCGGGCCAGCCGTCCAGGTTGGCGTCCGTGAACAGCGCGCCGAAGCCGAGGTAATCGAGCGTCAGCGGCAGCAGCCCGGCGGCCGCGGCGCGATCTGTGAAGTGACCGGCGTCGTCCTGGGTGAAGAACGCCATGCCTTCGTTCGAGAAGTTGGTGATGGCGATGGCGAGATTGCCGTTGCGGTGAAAGTCGCTGACCGCCACGCCCATGCCGGCGCGCGGCATCCCTTCGGGCGAGACCGCCAGGCCCGCTTCGAGCGCGCGCTCGTCGAAGGTGCCGTCGCCGCGGTTCACAAAATACAGATTCGCCACCTTGTCGCAGGCGACGAAGATGTCGGGGTCGCCGTCGCGGTCGGCGTCGACGACGACGATGCCGAGCGCCTTCGCCCGGTGGCCGGCGATGCCGGCGGCGGCGCTGCGGTCCTCGAATCGCTCGCCGCCGAGATTGCGATACAGCAGAACGCGCGTGGGCTGGTGGTGATCGGGGCCGCAATAGGAGCGCTGGCCGGGAATGACTTCGCACTTCACATGGTCGGCGGGCGATAGCCAGTGCACATAATTGCCGACGACGAGGTCGAGCCAGCCGTCCTTGTCGTAATCAAAGAAGGCGGCGGGGCACGACCACTCGTCGTTGCCCAGGCCGAACGCTTTGGTCGCGTCGCGGAAGCGCGTGCCGCCCTCGTTGAGGTAGAAGCGGTCGCCGCCGACCGCAGTCAGATAGAGATCGGGGAAGCCGTCATTGTTGACATCGCCCACGACCGCGCCCATGCCGTAGAGAGTGGCCGTCAGTCCCAGTGCGTCGGTGACATCGGTGAAGTGCGTGCCGGCGTCGTTGTGAAAGAGGACGCCGTGGCGCGGATCACCCTGTGCGGCGCCCGGGACGCGTCCGCCATCCACAAAATAAAGGTCGAGCCATCCGTCGCGGTCATAATCGAAGACGGCGACGCCCGAGCCCATAATTTCGGGCAAGTATTTCTCGCCGAAGGCGCCGTTGT
The DNA here is from genome assembly GCA_964400165.1 of uncultured bacterium. Taxonomy (GTDB): domain Bacteria; phylum Armatimonadota; class Hebobacteria; order CAYNSX01; family CAYNSX01; genus CAYNSX01. The sequence goes on along the minus strand of CAYNSX010000001.1, from coordinate 78,171 downwards.
GGTGCGTGAAGGAGATGCCGAGCGCCTGTGTCGCATCACGATAGGCGATCGGTGCGGAGGCCGATTCCGTAGGGCCGCGCCCGCCGCAGCCGGCGAGGCCGAAACAGAGGAGCACGCCGAAGACGCGGCGCGTCACCGGCCCGCGGCCACGCGGTCGGCGTCCGCAATGCGCCCGGCGCCGCGCAGGGCGTCGGTCAGTCCCTGGCGCGCGGCCGCCGAGCGCGAGTTCAGGGACAGCGCATAGGTGAACAGCGCCTCGGCGACTTGCAGGTTGCCTTGTTCGAGCGCCAGCCGGCCGGCGCCGAGTTGAGCGTCGAGGTTCGTCCCCTCGCGGGCGGCGCGGCGCTGGATGTCGCCCGCCCGGCGCTGTGCGTCGCTCAAGCGGTCGAATTCCAGGCGGGCAACCGAGGCCTGCTCGCGGTCGCCGAGGCGGTCATAGACTTGAATGAGTTGTTGGTGCGCAAGGAGGTGACTCGGAACATCCTTGACCACGCGTTCCAGGGTCGTGCGTGCGGCGGCGAAGTCGCCGCGCTGAATCTGACAGACGCCCAGGTAATAGCGGGCATCGACGAGCGCATCATTCTGCGCCAGCGCGCGCTCAAAGGTGCCCTGTACCGCCGGCCACTCCGCGACCGACGGCCCCTGGCGCAGCCGCAGGCGCCCGGACAACAGCAGTACCGCGGGGTCGTCGGGCGCGACGCGCTGCAGTTTCACGATTTCGGTCGCGGCGCGGTCGAGGTCCTGCATGCCCATCAGATTCGTGGTCAGCGTGAAGAGGAGTTGTGGGTCGGCGGGCTGCAAGTCATAGGTGCGGCGGATGGTCTGCATGTACTCGTCGGGCCGGCCGCGTGCGACCAGTACCGCGGCGAGGCCGAGCAGCGCCAGCGGATCGTCGGGGGTCTGGGCGACGGCTGCGCGCAGCGGCGGCTCCGCCAGGGAGTGAAGGCCGACTTGTGAAAAGTAGATGCCCGCTTCAATCTGCAGTTGCAGATGGCCGGGCGCCAGCGTGAGCGCCCGCCGATAGGCCGTGACGGCCCGGTCGGCATAGCCGGCTTGCGCGCACAGGTAGCCCAGCACTTTGTGCGAAGCGACATCCTGCGGCGCCAGCGCGACGGCCTGCTCGGCGGCGGCGATGCCGGGGCCCCAGTCGGCGGCGCGGGCATATTCGAGCGCGAGCAACTGGTGGATTTGCGCGTCCCGCGGGGTGCGTTCGAGTTGCGTCTGCAACATCGCAAGATTTGTCGCATGGTCAGCGGGGACGATGGGGCCGGCGGGCTTCGGCGCTGGGGCGGGCGGCGCCGCGACCGGGGCCGGGGCCGGCGGGGCCGGGCGGCGCCAATACCAGACGCCGCCGCTGACGACAGCGAGGAGCAGCAGTGCGATGAGTGCCCAGCGTCTCGACATGCGAGTTGACGCGGGATTGTAGTCGCCGCCGCCCACGGGCCGCAACCGGCGGCGCTTGTCAGCGCGGCGCAGCGGCTGGTAAGGTCAGTTCCCCCATGGAAGTGCGCCAGGAGACCATCGACGAAACCACCACCGCGCTCGAAGTCGTCGTGGACGCGGAAACGGTGCGCGCCGCGATGGCGCGCCGGTATCAAAGCGCGGCGCAGCGTGTCTCCGTGCCCGGATTTCGCAAGGGCAAGGTGCCGCCCGAAATGCTGGAGCGCCTGCTCGACCACGAAGTCATCCAGCGCGAGGCAGTGCAGGCGCTGATCGGCCCGGCGCTCGCCGAGGCCGCGCGCCAGGTCGAATTGCGTCCGCTCGGTCCCGGCACGCTGGAAAAGGCGGAGATGCAGGAGGATATGTCGCTGCGGCTGCGGGCGCAGTTTGCGGTTCGACCGCAGGTTGATCTTGGCGAATACCACGGGCTGCCCGTGACGCGGCGGCGGGTGCGCGTGATGGCGGAGGATGTCGAGCGGGAACTGCAGCGGCTGGCGGAGGCGCGCTCACGCTTTCAGCCGGTCGAAACCCCCGCGGCCGGCGATCTGGCGGTGGCGGATTTTGAGGTATTGGCCGAGGGGGAGGCGGAGCCGTTGCTGCGAGAGCAGGCCTATCCGACGCAGGTGGGGTCGGAGGCCCTCTTTCCGCAGTTGAATGAGGCGCTCGCCGGCGCCAACGTGGGGGAGACGAAAGAGACGGAAGTGACTTTCCCCGCCGACCACCGCGACGCGCGCCTGGCTGGCAAGACGGCGACGCTGCGCGTTACGGTGCGCGAAGCGAAGCGGCGGGAAGTGCCCGCCATCGACGACGCGCTCGCGCGCACCGTCAGCGATTGCAAAGACCTGGCGGAATTGCGCGAGCGCATCACCAGCAATTTGCAGATGGTGAACGACCAGCTGGCGGAAAACGATGTCCACGACGAGTTGCTGCGGCAGTTGGTTCGGCAGGCGAAGGCGCCGATCCCCAGGTTATTGGTGGCGCGGGAAATCGAGGAGTCGAAGGCCGAACTGCTCGCCGATCTGGCGCGGCACAACCAGCGCCTGGAGGAGTACCTGAAGCGTCGCGGCCTGACGGAGGAGGCGTGGGCGACGCACCTGCGGCTCGACGCCGAGTCGCGGCTGGAGCGCGCGCTGGTGCTGGCGGCGCTGGGGGAACGCGAGCAGGTGCAGGTGACGGACGAGGAGATCGAGGCGGAAGTGGCGCGGCGCGCCAAGCGGGAGGGGTTGTCGGTCCACCAGATGCGCTCGCAGTTGGAACAGCGCGAAGAACTCTCGACGCTGCGCACGCGGCTGTATAATATGAAGACGCTGCGCCGCCTGGTCGAACTCGCAGCCATCACGGAAGAGGACGCCACGAATGCCGGAACAGCCCCAGCCGATTAACCAGCAACTCGTCCCCATCGTCATCGAGTCGACGCCGCGCGGCGAGCGCGCCTTCGACATTTTCTCCCGCCTGCTGAAGGAACGCATCATATTCGTCCAGGGCGTCGTTGAAGACCACATGGCGAATCTGGTCGTCGCACAAATGCTCTATTTGCAAAGCGAAGAAGCCACCAAACCCATCAAACTCTACATCAACAGCCCGGGCGGCAGCGTCTCGGCGGGCCTGGCGATGTACGACACGATGCAACTCGTCAGTCCGGTGGTGGAAACCTACTGCGTCGGCATGGCGGCCAGCATCGCCGCGGTGCTGCTCGCCGGCGGGGCGAAGGGGCACCGCTTCGTCCTGCCCAACTGCCGGGTCCTGATTCACCAGCCGTGGGGGCAGAGCCAGGGGCAGGCCTCGGACATCGAAATCCAGGCGCGGGAAATCCTGCGCACGCGGGAACGCCTGTACGAAATCCTCTCGTTCCACACTGGGAGATCAGTGGAGCAACTGACGCACGACGCGGACCGCGATTTCTGGATGACGGCCGAGGAAGCGAAGACTTACGGCCTGGCGGACGAGGTGATCGCGAGCATCAAGACGGGCGACGCGTCGAAGTAACCGCTATTTCCCGCCGCACCCCAGCCGGTCGAATTTCATCTTCGCCAGCGAGTCGTCCGGATTCAGTTCCAACGCCCGCGCGTACAGGCGGCACGCATCCTTCGGGCGCTTTTCCGTTTCGTAGATGCCGCCCAGCACGCGCGAGTATTGCGAATTCTTGGCCAGCCGGCAGGCCTTCTCCATCCAGACGGTGCCGGCCGCGAAGTCTTTGCGGTGCTTGTAGTGAAACAGGAAGCCGTACTCCCACGGCACGCGCGGGTCGGCCGGGTTCTTCGACATCGCCCGCTGATAGACGCTGACCGCTTTCCGGTCGAGTTCCTTCTCCCGCGGAGTCCCTTGGCCGTGGCTGTAGTGTTGCCAGGCCTCATCGAGATAGGCGTCTACATCGTGCGGGTCGAGTTGCTGGACGCGGTGAAGCAGGGGAATGACCTGTTCGTACGGGTCGTCCTCCGACTCATGCAAGAGGCGGTCGATCTCGTCTTTCAGTTTCTTGATCTCGGCTTCGGTCGCCGCATCGAGTTCCGGTTCGTCGTCGGGGGATTCCGCGGGCTCCGCAATGGTCGAGACGCTTGCGTCCGGGCGCGCCGGGGCAGCGGGATCGGTGTCGGGGGCGTTGCCCGTTGCCGGTGCCGGCTCGGCGCCCGGGTCCGTTTCCCCATCGGGGACGGCCGATTGGTCGTTGGTGGCTGTCGCCGCGGCGCGTGCGGCCTCGGGCGCATTCAATGCCTGGGCCACGCTGGACGGCACGGACGGTTCCTGTGCGCAGCCGGCGCACAGGACGAGGGAAACGGCGATCAGGACGAACCAGCGGGTCATTCGCGCTCCTGGCAGGCGACTGCGGGCATCGTAGCACTTGGAAGTCCGTTTGGTACACTGGGCCGCCGGAACCCGGTGACCCCGCTCTGTGTCTTGAGTCCTGGAGCGCCGGGCATTTGGCACACGAAGGGATGAGCGGCACAGGATGAGCGGCTCGGAACAGTCGCTGCTGACCGGCATGTTCTATGCCTTCATCGCGGGCGTGGCGTCCTTCGCGTCGCCCTGCGTGCTGCCGCTGGTGCCGGCCTACATTGCCCAACTCTCCGGCAACTCCATCGCCCAGCTGCAATCGGGCGCGGGCGAGGTCAACCTGCGGCGCGTCGCGGTCAACTCGGCGGCGTTCATCCTGGCTTTCTCGGTGCTCTTCATCCTCGCCGGCGCCACCGCCACCAAGATCGGGCAGTTCTTGACGGACTACCAGCGCCCCATTTCCATCGCCATGGGCATCCTGGTCATCATCTTCGGGCTGCACTTCATCGGCATCGTTCGCATCCCGTTTCTCTATTACGAGCGGCGCGCCCAGGTCCAGATCAAGACGCCGGGCATCTGGCCGTCGGCGCTGATGGGGTTTGCGTTCGGGTTCGGCTGGAGCCCGTGCATCGGCCCGTTCCTGACGACGGTGCTGCTCAAGGCCAGCACCTATGAGCATGTGGGTGAGGGGATGTTGCTGCTGGCCGTGTATTCCGCGGGGCTGGGGGTGCCGTTCTTCCTCACCGGCCTGGCGATGGGGAAGTTTTTGCAGGTGTCCACCTGGCTGAAACGGCGAATGCGCGCAGTCGAAATCCTCGGCGGCGTCTTGCTGATTGTCTTTGGCTTGGCAATTGCCACGAACTCGGTGGCCCGTTGGTCGGGCTATTTGGGGCAGACGGGCTTCGGCCAGTGGCTGCTGAAGGTGACCGGCGGCGGCTAGTCGGCAAACGGAAATTGGGTTCGTTTGGTAATTTTCATTTTCGGAGGCGCGTGGAATGACAGTTGCACGGCTGGCTCGACTCGCAGTGAGCATCGCCTGCATCGTGGTGGTACTGGCCTCCGGCGCTCGCGCCGCCGGCCCCGCGGTGCAATACGAACTGGCGCTCCTCTCGCCCAACACGCACTGGCTCGGCGTCACCATGCGCCTGACGGACTTGCGCGGCGGCACGGTGTCGGTGGCGATGCCCGCTTGGGCGCCCGGCGCCTATATGATTTTGGAGTTTGCCAAGAATGTCGCCGGCTTCGAGGCCGTCACCGCCGACGGCCGCCCGCTTGCCTGGCACAGGACCGACAAGCAGACCTGGCAAATCGAAACCGGCGGCGCCCGTACCGTTGTCCTCAAATACCGCGTCTACGCCAACAACCTGGGCATCATCGCGAGCGACTACACCGATCAGCACGCTTGGGTGAACGGCACTTCGGTGTTTATGTATCTGGTGGGCGGGCTGGCGCAGCCGGTGTCGCTGCGCATCGGCGAGCGCCCGCGCGGCTGGCACATCGCGACGACGCTGGAGGCCGCCGGCGACGGCGAGTACCACGCCGCCGATTACCACACGCTGGTCGACTCTCCGATCCTGGTCAGCGACTTCAAGGAACTCACCTTCTTGGCGGGCGGCAAGCCGCACCACATTGTCGTTGAGGGCGAGGGCAAGTACGACGGCGCCCGGCTGGTCAGCGACTTCCGCACTATCGCCGACTACCAGGCCTACCTGATGGGCGGCTTGCCGTTCAACGAGTACATCTTCTTCCTCATCCTCGGGAAGGGGCTCCGCAACGGCGGCCTCGAACACGCGGCGGGCTGCGCGCTGGCGGCCGACCCGGACTCCTTCCGCGATGACGCCGCCTACAAGCGGTTCATCGCCACCGTCGCGCACGAATACTTCCATTTGTGGAATGTGAAGCGTTTGCGGCCTGCTCCGCTTGTTCCTTACGACTATTCGCACGAGCAGTACACTACCGACCTCTGGTTCGCCGAGGGCGTGACCACTTACTACGCGACGCTGACGACCGTCCGCACCGGCCTGCAGACGCCCGAGCAGTTCTATGCGTCGTATGCGTCGCTCATCAAGGCGCTGGACGATGACCCGGCGGCGCGCAGCGTGCCCGTCGCCGAGCAGTCGTGGAACACCTGGCTGCACCCGGAGTGGCCGAACGGCCGCTACTACTACTACGGCTACTACCCACAGGGGCAGTTGGACGGATTCCTGCTCGACCTCGAGTTGCGCGGGCGCACCGCCAACCGGGTGTCGCTCGATGCGGTCGTGCGTGATCTGAATGCGCGGTACGCGCAGCGCGGGCTGGGCTATCCGGAGGGCGCCATCCGCGCAAGTTGCGAGCGGCTGGCTGGCAGCGACTTCGGCGATTTTTTCCGGCGGTACATCTACGGCACCGACAAGCCAGACTACGCGCGCCTCCTGGCGGCGGCGGGGCTGCTGTTGCAAGTGTCGCCGGGGCCGGTCACGGCGACGCTGAATGCCACCACCAGCGCCGACGCCGGCTGGGTGACAGTGACCGACCTGGAGGCGGGCGGCGCCGCCGCGCAGGCGGGCGTGAGTGTCGGCGACATCCTACTGGCGATGGACGGGAGGCGCCTGACGGTGACCGCGCTGCAACGCGTGAGCGAGACGCGCAAGCCCGGCGACCGCGTCGAACTCACGATCACACGCGGGGAGCGCCTGCTGACCATCCCCGTGACGCTCGGCGCGGAAGAGACGACCGAGTACGGCATCACCGAAGCGCCGGACCCAACACCCGTGCAGGCGTCCGTCCGCGACGCGCTCGTCGGGCGCGGTGCGCGACCGCTGCCGACTGCATTGCACAACGCGCGCGAAACACGCCTGCGCAACATCCTGCAACTGACGCGCGATGGCCTGTACGCCGAAAGTTACTTCGCGCCCGACGGCCAGCGGCTGATCTTCCAGGCCACCCGCGCGCAGTATCACTGCGACCAAATCTTCAGCATCAACCTCGACGGCACCGATATGCGCCTGCGCAGCACGGGCGCCGGCCGCTGCACCTGCGGCTACTTCCTGCGCGACGGACGCTATCTGTTCTCGTCGACGCACCTCGCCGGCCCCGAGTGCCCGCCGGTGCCCGACCGCAGCCGCGGCTATGTCTGGCCGGTCTATTCGGCCTACGACATTTTCGCCGTCGACTCGAAGACGGGCGTCACCCAGCGCCTCACCGACAACCCCGGCTATGACGCCGAGACTACGGAGTCGGTGGACGGTTCGCGGCTGGTCTTCACTTCGAATCGCAACGGTGACCTCGACCTCTACACGATGCGTCCCGACGGCAGCGATGTCCGGCGCGTGACGACGCGCCGCGGCTACGACGGCGGCGCCTTCTTCTCGCCCGATGGCAGGCAACTCGTCTTCCGTTCGTATCTGCCGAAGACTGCCGCAGAGGAAGCCGAGTACCGCGAAATGCTGGCGAAGGACCTGGTCTTGCCGCGGCACACGGAGATTTACCTGTGCAATGCCGATGGGTCCAATATGCGCCAACTCACCGACAACGGCGCGCTCAACTTCGCGCCGTACTTCACCCCGGATGGGAAGCAGATCCTGTTCTCGTCGAACCTGAAGAACCCGAACTCGTTCAACTTCGACCTGTTCCTCATCAACTTGGACGGCAGCGGTCTCGAACAGATCACCTTCGACGAGGGCTTCGACAGTTTCCCGATGTTCTCGCCCGACGGCAAATACCTCGTCTGGACTTCGAGCCGTATGGCGCCCGCCGGCAAGCGCGAATTTCATTTGCTGCTGGCAGAGTGGGGGAAAGACTAAAGGCGAGGAAAGAGGAAACAAGGAAATGAGGTTGCCCGGCACTTCAGTGCCGGGTCGGAGTTTGTTCGACCTCACCCCGGCTTCCTCCTTCGCCCTGCGGGCTTCGAAGGACAAGTCGCCACCCCTCGACTGTGCTCGGGGTAAACCCCTCTCCGTCACACGGAGAGGGGCTTCGGGCGCAACGCTCGTTTCCCTGTTTCCCTGTTTCCTCGCGCTTACTTCAGCAGTGTCGCAACCAACTTATACGCCGCAATCACTAACACCCCCGCCAGGACGCGCCGCAACAGCAGCCCCGAAAACAAGCGGGCGCCGATGTGCGAGCCGATCGCGCCGCCCACCACTGCGGCGCCGACCAGCGGCAGCAGCGACAATGGGTACTTCCCGCCGCCGAGCCAGTGCCCCAGCAACCCGGAGGCGGAATTCACGAAGATGAACGCCGCCGACATCGCAGCCGTCGTCTTCGGCGATGCCCAGCGCAGCAGCAGCAGCAGCGGACTCAAGTAAATCCCGCCGCCGACGCCGGTGATGCCCGACAGGATGCCGAGCGCAGCGCCGAGCGGCAGCGAGAGCCACAGCGCCGGCGGGCGCGTCACCTCGCCCCCCTTCGGCGGCCAGGCGAGCCGGAGCGCGGCGACCGTCAGCGTCGCGGCCAGCAGTCCCGAATACACCATGGGCGGGACTGCAAGCGTCGCTCCGAGGAACGACGCCGGGACCGACGCCACGGCAAACGGCCACAGGTGCTTCCAGGAGAAGTGCCCGGCGCGCGCAAAGGCCAGCCAGGCGAGCCCGGCGACGAACAGGTTGAGCGTCAACGCCGTCGGCCGCATCGCCGCCGCGGTGAAGCCGAACAGCGTGAGCACCGCCAGGTAGCCCGACGCGCCGCCGTGTCCGACGCTGGCGTAAATGGCCGCCACCGCCGCGATGAGGAGCAGCAGCCAGATGGTCACTTCGGCGCCCATGGCGGGGATTCTAGCAGCCCGTTGCCTTGACAGCAGGGCCACCGCTGTCTACGATAGCGCTTGCTTGGCAGCAACACACCAGATCGCAGCCACCTAGGAAGCCGATGACGATACGCGCCAGGCGCCCGGCGGCGGCCCGATGATTGCGAACGGGCGCGCCGCCGCCGCGACCGCCGAGCCGACTTCGTTCGCGTCGTATGGACGGACGCGGGTCATCGCGTTCGTGAACGAGAAGGGCGGCGTCGCCAAGACCACCTCGTGCGTCAACCTCTCCGCGGCGCTGGCCGGGCTCGGTTACCGGGTGCTCTGCCTCGACATGGACCCGCAGGCCAATGCCTCGCTCGGCCTCGGCGTTCCCGCCGACAAGATTCAGCACGAGCCCCACGCCCTGCTGACGAATTCCCGGTTCCGGCTCGACCGCGCCATCGTCCCCACGACAGTGGACGGCGTGGACTTGATCCCGTCGACGGCCGGCCTCGCGCAGTGCAACAAGGCGCTGGTGCCCGAAGTGGCCCGCGAGACCCGCCTGCGCGCAAAGATTGCCGCGTTCCTGCAGCGGGGCGAAAGTCCCCGCTACGACTTTATGTTGATCGACTGCGCCCCTGCGCTGGACCTGCTCACGGTGAACAGTCTCACCGCCGCCACCGACCTGGTGGTGCCGGTGCAGGCCCGGTTCTATTCCCTGCAGGGGATGGCAGCGGTCGCCGACACGGTCGCGACGCTGTGTCAGCAACTCGGCGCGGAAGTCCGCCTGCTCGGCGTGCTGGTGACGATGTACAACCGGCGCGCCGCGGTGGACCACGCCATTCTCGACTTGCTGAAAAATAAAATGATGCGCACCTTCGGTGACCGCCTGTTCGAAACGGTCGTCCCCATGAGCGCTGCCGTCAGTGAGACCGAGGCCCTGGGCCCGCCGCTGGTCGTGCGCTGGCCCAACAGTCCGGCGGCGCGCGCCTATCGGTCGGTGGCGCGGGAGATGCTGCGCCGGATGGGATTCCGCACCAAGGAGCGCATCGCTAGTGGCGATGGGGCTGCAACCGGGTAGCCGGCCGCGTCCCCAGGACACGGTCGACCTCACCATCCGCCTGCGCGGCGTGCCGGGCGAACTCCGGCGCCGCGGACGCGTCGACCGGCTGATCGCCGGCTACTCCCTCGCCTCGGTCGTGCAGCGCATGATGGGGCTGTCCGTCGGCGAGCGCGTCGATTCGATCATCCGCCCGCGCACCGACCCGCGCGAAGTGCCCATCGTCGAACGCATCCGGCGCCTGTGGCGGCGCGACGCCTGCTTCATCTGGGTGGACGGTGTCTCGCAGCCGCTGCCCGTCGCCAAGGCGGAGTCGATGCCGGCGCGTCACTTGCTCGTCGTCCAGGACGACTGCTTCCGCCTGCACCTGGAATTGGAAGAAGCGCGGCAAGCGCAGGTCGACCCCGACGGCCAGCCGGACGACCACCCCCTCTCGCCCGCCAAGATTGAATCGCTGCGCCAGCAGTACGAGGGGATGGTGAATGCGCTGAATTTCCGCGGCCTGCTCGGTCCCGAAGCCCCACCCAGCCGCGAGTGGGCGCTCGACGGCGACGGCCTGGGGTCGCTCTCACCCGCGCAGCATTTGCTGCAGTCCACCGTCACCGCCTTCGTCGAGGCGGTCGAGTCGCGGCACCCGAGTCTGCAAGGCCATTCGGAACGCGTGTCGCAGATCGCGCAGATGATCGGCCGCGAACTGGGCCTGCCCGACACCGAAGTGGAAGGGCTGCACCTCGCCGGCCTGCTGCACGACATCGGCATGACCGCGGTGCCCGACCGCGTGATGCTGAAGCCCGGGCCGCTCAACGGCGAAGAGTTCACTATCGACCAGCAGCACTGCGAGCGTGCCGCGCACATCCTCGAGGCGCTGGAGTTTCCCTGGGAAGTGAAACCGGCCGTCCGCCACCACCACGAGCACTGGGACGGCTCGGGCTACCCGCACGGCCTGAAGGGGGAAGACATCCCGCTCGGCGCCCGCATCATCGGCGTTGCCGATGTTTATGTGGCGATGACTTCGCCCCGCGTCTACCGCCCGGCACACCCGCCCGCGGCCGCGTTCATCGAACTCTTCGAGAATGCCGGCCGCAAGTACGACCCCAAAGTCGTCGACGCGCTCTTCACCGGCCTCAAAGCGCGGTAGCGCGTCTCTACGACTCGGCCTTCTGTCCCCAGCGTCCCCGCGCCATCCCGGCGCCCGCGACAGCGCCGAGCAGCAGGTAGACGACCGCGGTCACGATGGCGACGGTGCTGCGCGGCCGCACCGGCAGCCGCACCGTGCCGCCCTCAAGGAACTCGGTCGAACCGGTCACTTTGTTGATGAGGTAGACCGAGGCGCGGTCGCCCCCGCCCGGAACGGCCGCCCAGAAGCCCCCACTCAACAAGTACAAGAAGAAAGCCAGCATGATTCCGAACGCTGCTTTCGGCAACTGCCGGTCGTGCATTATCAGTCCCCCCTGGAGATGGTTTGCGCGACGGGTTTCGGCGCAACGCCCGCCGAAACCTTCAGCCGCGGGATGATCTTCCCGTCCTCGGCGTCGATGACGACGGTGTCGCCGCCGCGGTACTCGCCTTGCAGGATGCCGCGTGAGACGGCGTTTTCGACCGTCCGCTGAATGGTGCGCCGCAACGGCCGGGCGCCGTAAATGGGGTCGAAACCCTCGTGCGCGAGTTGCGCCTTCGCCGCCTCCGTCCATTCGAGCCGGATGCCCTGTTCGGCCAGCGTATCGTTCACGCGGGCCAGCATCCGGTCCACGATCTGCAACAAATCCTCGCGGCTCAACGGATGGAAGACGATGATCTCGTCGATGCGGTTGAGCAATTCCGGCCGGAACGCGGTGCGCAGCGCTTCGAGCGTCCGCTGCTTGATGGTCTCGAAGTCCTCCGTCTCGTCGTGGCCGTTCGGCGTGCGAAAGCCGAGCGGCGACATATACACGGTGCCCAAGTTGCTGGTCAGGATGATAACCGTGTTCTTGAAACTGGCGGTGCGGCCCATGTTGTCGGTCAGGCGCCCGTCCTCCAGAATCTGCAACAGCACATTGAAGAAGTCCGGGTGCGCCTTCTCGATTTCGTCGAACAGGATGACCTGATACGGCCGCCGCCGCACCGGCTCGGTCAGTTGCCCGCCCGCTTCGTAACCGATGTAGCCCGGCGGCGCCCCGATCAGGCGCGACACCGCATGTCGCTCCTGATATTCCGAGCAATCGATGCGGATCATCGCGTCCTCGTCATCGAACAGGAACTCGGCGAGCGCCTTGGTCAGTTCCGTCTTGCCGACACCGGTCGGCCCCAGGAACACGAACGAACCGATCGGCCGCCGCGGGTCGCGCAGCCCGGCGCGGGAGCGCCGCAGCGCTTCGGCGAGCGCAGTGATGGCTTCATCCTGGCCGACGACGCGCTTGCGCAGGTCGTCCTCGATGCGGAGCAGGCGGCCGGCTTCGCCTTCAAGCATCCGGTTGACGGGAATGCCCGTCCACGCCGCCAGCACCGCCGCGACATCCTCCGCGGTCACCGTCGGCGTCTCGCCATCGCCCGATTGGGCCGGCTCCTTCCCGCGTTGCTGCTCCAATTCCACTTTGAGTTGTTCAAGTCGCTGCTTCAGGCGCGCCGCCTCTTCGTAATCCTGGCGCTCGGCCGCGACATTGCGTTGTTCGTCGAGGCGGGTGATCTCGCGCTCCAGTTTCGCCGCGGCCGAAGTGGGGAACTCGGCGCGGATGCGCGTCTTCGCCGCCGCCTCGTCCATCAGGTCGATGGCCTTGTCGGGCTGGAAGCGGTCCGCCAGGTAGCGTTCCGACAGCCGCACCGCGGCGTCGAGGGCCTCGTCCGAAATCGTGAGGCGGTGGTGCTGCTCGTAGCGCGGGCGCAGGCCGCGCAGGATAGCGCGCGTCTGCTCGGCGTCGGGCTCCTCGATGTAGACCGGCTGGAAACGCCGCGCCAGCGCGGTGTCGCTCTCGATCTGCCGGCGGTATTCCTCGAGTGTTGTGGCGCCGATGCACTGCAGTTCGCCGCGGGCGAGCGCCGGCTTCATCAAATTCGAGGCGTCGATCGCTCCCTCGGCGCCGCCGGCGCCGACGACCGTGTGCAGTTCGTCAATGAAGACGATGATCTTGCCTTCGGCCTTCTTGATTTCGTCCATCACCGCCTTCAGCCGCTCCTCGAATTCGCCCCGGAAGCGCGAGCCCGCCACCAGCGCGCCCATATCGAGCGCGACGACCCGCTTGCCGCGCAGACTTTCGGGCACTTCGCCGTCGACGATCTTCTGCGCCAGGCCGTCGACGATCGCCGTCTTGCCGACGCCCGGGTCGCCGATCAGCGCCGGGTTGTTCTTCGTGCGGCGGCTCAAGATTTCGATGGTGCGCTGGATCTCGGCATCGCGCCCGACGACCGGATCGAGCTTGCCCTGGCGCGCCAGTTCCGTGATGTCGCGGCTGAATCGCTCGAGCGCCTGATACTTCTCCTCGGCGCCGGCTTCGGTCGGGCGCTGCCCGCCGCGCACTTCGTCGATCGCTTTCATCAAGGCCGGTTCCGTCACGCCCGCCCCGCGCAGAATGCGCGCCGCGCCGCCGCTGCCTTCCGCCAGCAGCGCCAGCAGCAAGTGCTCCACCGCAATCATCTCGTCGCCCATCCGCTGCATCACCTGCCACACGACTTCGCCGAGCACGCGGTGCGCCGGCGGCGTGATGTACACCTGGCCGGTCGCCGCCATCCCCGGCTGCCCGCTTGCCATCGTCGGCTGCATTCCCAGCGCGCGTTCCGTGTTGCGCTTGATCGTCTCCGGGTCGGCGCCGGCGCGGCGCAACAGGCCGGGCGCCAGGCCGCCGCGCTGTTCGAGCAGACCGAGCAGCAGGTGTTCCGTGTCGAGTTGCGTTGAGCGGAAGCGCGTCAGCACTTCCTGCGCGGCGAGCAGCGCTTCTTTGGCACAGTCGGTGAAGCGCGAGAGGTCAAACATCGCTCGCCCTCCGCGCCGCCGGGCGCCGCGCCGCCGGGCGACCGCCGCCGCGCTCGTCCAGCATCCGCTGCATGCGCTCGATTTCCGCCTCCATCCGCTGCCGCATCGCCTCCATCTCCTGCAGCAATTCGAACACCACTTCCACCCCCGCCAGATTGATTCCACGCTCACGCGTCAGCAGGCGGATTTGGTGCGCCCGCTCGATGTCGTTCGCCGAATACAGGCGGATGCGCCCCTTCGAGCGCGCCGGCTCCAGCAGGCCGATGCGCTCATAAATGCGCAGCGTCTGCGGGTGCACTTCCAGAATCGCCGCGGCCACGCTGATGGAATACACCGGGCGCTCGTCCCGCTCGCGGGGGGCGGTCATGTCACTTCGCCTTCGCGCCGAGGAAGCGCTTCAGGTGCGCGCGCGGGTCGCCGTTGCGCGCCGCGGCCAGTTGCTCGACCAGCCGCTTCTCGTCCTCAGTCAGTTTGGCCGGCACGACGATGTCGATCTGCACAATCTGGTCGCCGAAGCGCGCGTCCGCCATGCCGGGCATGCCGAGTCCGCCCAGGCGCAGGCGTTGCGTCGTGCTGGTGCCGGGCGGGATGGTCAGTTCCACCGGCCCGTGCAGCGTCGGCACGGTGATGGTGGCGCCGAGCGCCGCCTCGGCGAAAGTCACCGGCACGCGGCAGTGAATGTCGCGCCCGCGCCGCTCGAAGAACGGGTGCGGCTCCAGCCGCACGCGCAGATACAGGTCGCCGCCCGGCTGCTCGCCCTGCCCGGCGACGCGGATGCGCGTCCCGTTGTCCACGCCCCGCGGGATGACCACCTCGATGCGCCCGCCGGGCGCGTTCACCGTCCGCCGCCCGCCCGCGAACGCCTCGTCCAGTGCCAGCGGCAGTTCGAGCATGACATCGCGCCCGCGCTGCGGCTGCGCCCGCGTCGCGCCGCCGAAGAATTGATCGAACAGCGACCCCATCCCGCCGAGCGGCCCCTCCGCGTCGAACGGGTCGCCGCTAATGACTTCCCAGCGGAGTCCGCCCGGGCCGGTGCCGTGCCGGAAATCGAAGTCGCCGAGTTGCCCGAACTGGTCGTACTGCGCCCGCTTCTGCGGGTCCGACAACACCGCGTACGCCTCCGAGATGCCCTTGAAGCGCTCGGCGGCCTGCGGGTCCTTCGGGTTGGCGTCGGGGTGAGACTTCCGCGCCAGGCGGCGGTAGGCGGCGCGGATATCCTTCGCCGGCGCATTGCGCGGCACTCCGAGGACTTCATAGTAATCGCGTTGGACGGCGGGCATCAGTCGCTCTCGACACTGACCTCGATGCGGCGCGGCTCCGGCGTGCCCGACTTCGGCAGCGTCACTTCCAGCACGCCGTCGCGGTAGCGCGCCCGCACCTGCGCCGCGTCCACCGGCACGCCGATGCTGAACGAACGCCGGAACGCTCCGCCCTGCCGCTCGGCGCGCAGCAGGCGCCCGTCGCCGTTGAGGGCGGTCGCCGGCCGCTCGCCGCTGACCGTCAGGCAGTCGCGCTCGAGCGTCACGGTGATCGAGTCGCGGCGCGCGCCCGGCACATCAAGCAGCAGCACCAGCGTGTCGTCCGTCTCGAAAATGTCGACCGGCGGCGCCCACGGGTCGTCCGCGGTCGCCCCGGCATGCCGGGGCGCGGCCAGCCCCTCGAACAGCCGGTTGAAGCGCCGCTCAAAGTTCTGCAAATCGCCGAACGGGTCCCAGCGCGACATCGCAGGCCTCCTACTCCGTCTTCCGGAATTCGGCGTCGACCACGCCGCCGTCATCGCCGCTGGCGGCGCCGTCGGGCGGCGGCGTGCCGTCGCCCGCCGGTTCTCCTGCGGGAGCGCCCGCCGCGGCGGCATCGCGGTAGAGCGCTTCCGAGATGCGGAACGAAGTCTTCTGCAAGTCGTCGGTCGCCCGGCGAATGGCGGCGACATCCTCGCCCGCGACCGCCGTGCGCACCGCCTCGATGCCGCGTTGCACTTCTTGCTTGTCGGTGTCGCCGATCTTCGCCTCGTGTTCCTTCACCAGCCGCTCCATCTGATACACCAGCGAGTCGGCCTGGTTGCGTGCGTCGGCGAGTTCGCGGATTTGCTTGTCCTGCTCGGCGAATTCATCGGCGGCCTTGCGCATCTTCTCGACTTCATCCGGCGCCAGTTGCGCCGAGCCGGTGATGCGGATCGCCTGTTCGCGGCCGCTGGCCGTGTCCTTCGCGGTCACACTCAAGATGCCGTTCACATCGAGGTCGAATGTGACCTCGACTTTCGGAATCCCGCGCGGCGCCGGCGGGATGCCGGTCAGGTGAAACTTGCCCAGCGACCGGTTGTCCTTCGCCATCGCCCGCTCGCCCTGCAAGACATGCACCTCGACCTCCGTCTGCCCGTCGGCCGCGGTGCTGAACATCTCCGACTTGCGCGTCGGGATGGTCGTGTTGCGCTCGATCAGTTTCGTGCAAACACCCCCGAGCGTCTCGATGCCGAGCGACAGCGGCGTCACATCGAGCAACACCACCTCGCGCACCTGTCCGCCGAGAATGCCCGCCTGAATGGCGGCGCCGACCGCGACCACTTCATCCGGGTTCACGCCGCGGTGCGGCTCCTTGCCCGTCAGCCGCTTCACCAATTCCTGCACCATCGGCATGCGCGTCGCACCGCCGACGAGCACCACTTCATCCAGGTCTTCGACCGACACCTTGGCGTCGGCCACCGCCTGGCGGAACGGCCCCTCGCAGCGCTTCAGCAGCGCCGCGGTCAGGTCGTCGAACTTCGCCCGCGTCAGCGCCATGTCGAGGTGCTTCGGCCCGTGCTGGTCGGCGGTGACATACGGCAGGTTGATCGTCGTCTGCGTCACATTCGAGAGTTCGACCTTCGCCTTCTCCGCGGCTTCGCGCAGCCGCTGCAGCGCCTGCCGGTCCTGCCGCAGGTCGATGCCCTGCGACTTCTTGAACTCGTCGGCGAGGTAGTCAACGAGCGCCTGGTCCCAGTCGTCGCCGCCCAGGCGCGTGTCGCCGGAAGTGGCCTTCACTTCGAACACGCCCTCGCCGACATCGAGGAGCGAGACATCGAAAGTCCCGCCGCCCAGGTCCCACACCAGAATCGTCTCGTCCTTCTTCTTGTCGAGGCCGTAGGCGAGCGCCGCCGCCGTCGGCTCGTTGATGATGCGCAGCACTTCGAGGCCCGCGATCTCACCCGCAGTCTTCGTCGCGGTGCGCTGCGCGTCGTCGAAGTAGGCGGGGACGGTGATGACCGCCTGCGTCACCTTGTCGCCGAGATAGGCTTCGGCGTCGGCCTTCAGTTTCTGGAGGATCATGGCGGAGATTTCTTCGGGCGAATACTCCTTGTCGTCGATCTTGACGCGGTGCTTCGTCCCCATCTGCCGTTTGATCGACGCGATCGTGCGCTCGGGATTCAGAATCGCCTGCCGCTTCGCCGTCTGCCCGACCAGCCGCTCGCCCGTCTTCGTGATTCCCACCACCGACGGCGTCAGGCGGCTGCCCTCCGTGTTCGGAATCACCACCGGGTCTCCGCCCTGAATGACCGCAATGACGGAGTTGGTGGTGCCCAGGTCAATGCCCACAACCGGTGCCATAATCGTCCTCCAGCCGTTTCAGCCGGCGCTCTCATCGCCAGCCCTGTAGACAGCGTTAGTATAAAAGTTGACAGTCAGACTGTCAAGGTGTCGGGGGCTGGGGCGGCTTGGCGCCTGGCAAGAAGAGAGCGGGGTTGGAGGGCCCGTTGACGATGAAATCCACCAGTGTCTGCCGAAACCGGGTCGTCACATTCTTCCGGCTGATGGGGTCGAGTTGGGTATGCTCGGTGTTCAGGATGCCTGCGACCCACAGCCCGGGGTCCTTCTCGGTGAAGTCATCAACCGAGATGGTCTGATGGCTGATTATCCGAGCGCGGCTGACAGCGTATAGATAATCCATTCTCTCCGCACTTATCGGAGTGCCCGCGAGATCGCGATTGAAACCCAGAGTTAGTTCGGTTCGCCCCCTCGTATCGCCAGTGATCAAGGTGAAGTAGTCCTCAGCCCATGATGCCTCTACGCCGTCAACGAACGCGAATGCTGTCCGAATCCTAGTGCCCGGCTGTCGCACCAGCATCTCCAGCCGGCTCGCCCCCAGCGGCTCCGCTTCGAAGATCGGCGCGACCTTGGCGTGGAAGCCCCCTTCGGGGCACGGGGTCTTGCGACCGAGCGACAGGTCGGTGTGCTCCTTGCCGTCGCAGATGAACCCCTCGCCGGTGGCGAACAAGCGATAACCGTAGCGCTCGTCCCAGGCCACATACCGTGTCAGCGGCCTCTTGTCGGCGCGCGGGTTTCCCGCCTCATCTAACTCTTCGATTGACACGCGGACCTCGAGTCGATGCACCTGCAACTGCCGCGCCCACAGCGCATCGAGCACCTTGACGACTTCTGCGGGCAACTTCGGCCGCGGCTCGCCGAAGAGATCGTCCGGCGTTTGCGGCCTCACGAGCCGCGCCGCCGGGTCGGGCAGCGCCACCGGCGCCGGGGGCGGCTTCCGCGTGCAGCCAACGCCGGCGACGAACAGCGCCGCGAGAGCAAGTCGTCCCGGACGGTTTACCGTCACCTGTTTCCGGACCCCAGCTTGTGGCCGACCGCCGCTTGCTTGCGCACGACTCGAAACATGCTCGGATCGAGCACCGGGTTGGCATCGATTTCGCTGACCACGAAAATGGCATCGACATCCTTGAATCCACCGGGGATGCGAACCAGCTTCTCGAATCCCTCAAGGTGCATGTGCGTGCGCCACTCAATCGGCACCCACAGTCCCGGCTTCAGTTCGGTGGCTCGGTTCACGGAGGTCGAGGTGCGAGTCACAGCATTCGGTCCGTACAGTTCGGGCGAACCGTAAACGACGCTCTCCGATTGCGTGACGACATTGCCTCTCGCCGAATCGAGCCACCAAGTCTCCAACGATCGGCCGTCGGTCCAGTGATGTTCCAGGCGAATTCGTGTCACTCCGCTTGTTCGTTCCCGTCGTGCGGTCCACACTCCGCCCTCACTTCGCACTCGGGCCTCGAGTTCATCGGGCCCGCCATATTCGAGGACAGCCAGCGGAGCGTATGACCGGCGACGCATTTCAATCGTTGCCCCGCTCTGCTTGGCGTCCTGCGGGTCGCCATAGATCATCACAGGCAGCCAGTCCTTCGGGCGAAGCACATTGCCGTCGACCGTGCGGTATCCCCAGCGCTCGTCCCAGGCGGAGATCCACGGAGCCGAATTCTGCAGTATCCTCCCATCCCCAAGGCGTTCAGTGTGCGATTCCTTCAAGACAAACCACAGCGATTTCAGTTCCAGTTGTCGCTTCCAGCGGCCATCCAACACTTCCACCAGCAGCGGGTCCAGTTTCGGCCGCGGCCCGCCGAAGGCTTCATCCGGCGTTCGCGCCCGCACGAGCGGAACGAGCGGCACTTCTTCGCTCACCGTGGGCGCCGGCGGCAACCCCGTGTCGGCGCATCCGGCTGACAATCCGACAGCAATCGCTACGCTGACGGCGCTCGCGATGTGCAGACTTGTGGTCGCACCGCTCGCTCGCCTGAATCCGCCGCTCATCGGGAACAAACTACCGCAGCCCGCCGTTCGTGCATAGGGCGCCGGACGGCGCACCGCACGGCCCGCGTTGACAGTCGCGGGCTGGCGTTGTTACCCTTCCGGGCTGCCCCGCACTCACGAAAGAGGAACATCTATGTCGGACTTCCAAGCCGTCGGCGCCGCCGATTTCGCCACCGAAGTCGAGGGGTCGAAGACCCCCGTCCTGGTGGATTTCTGGGCCCCCTGGTGCGGCCCGTGCAAGGCGCTGACCCCCATCCTCGAAGGCCTCGCCGAAGACTTCAAGGGCAAACTCCGCATCGTGCAAGTGAATGTGGACGACGAAGGCGACCTGGCGATGCGCTATGGCGTCCAGGCCATCCCGGCGCTCATCTACTTCCGCGACGGCAAGGTGCAGGACAAAATGGTGGGCTACATGTCCAAGGACGCCATCAAACGCCGCCTGGCCCTGGACGGGAATTAGCAGTTGTTCAGCGGCTCCCCTCTCCACTTGTGGGGAGGGGCTGGGGGAGGGGACAGTCTGCGCTGTAACCACAACCCTTTCACCCCTCTCCATGCCAATGGGGAGGGGATGGGGGAGGGGACGGTGCGCGACGCGCTGATGGTAACGGACTGGCACCTGGCTGATGCGCAGTCCCTCTCCTCTTCAGGGGGAGGGCTTGCCCTGCGAAGCCTTGGCGAAGCAGGGTGCCCCGAGCGAACGCGAGGGGCGGGTGAGGGCGGCGCTGATCGCCTCTCTCCGCAAGCGGAGAGGCGAGACAATCACGAAGGTCTCATTGATTCCCCTCTCCACTTGTGGGGAGGGGCTAGGGGAGGGGACAATGGACGCGTCGGTTCGGATAGATAGGGACTAACCTCAATGCCCCTCAACGATTTCCTCTGCAACGCCTGCGGTCACAAGTTCGAGGCGCGCCGCGCTGTCGGCGCCCGCGCACCGCGCTGTCCGAAGTGCAAAGCCGCGACCAAGAAACAATTCACCGCCGTGCCGATTATGTTCGGCGGCAGCGGCTGGCATTCGACCGATTACGACAAAGTCGGCCCGAAAGTGAACGGCGCGCCAAAGGCGAGCAAGAAGTCGGACAGCGATAGAACAGAGTCAGCGAAGCCAGACAGCCCCAAAGCGAAACCGGCCGCGCCGGCGGGCGACGAGGATTGACCTTTCGCTGCTGACCCCGCCGGTTCGAAGTCCCCGATGACCACGCGAGCGCGCCCGCTGGACGGGAAAGCGTACTTGGCGCGCCTGGACGCGGACTTGCGCACGCGCGTTGCGGCGCTTTCGACGCAAGGCGTTACGCCTCACATATCGTGCCTCACGGTAGGGCAGAATGCTGCGTCGAGCGCCTACGCCCGCCAGTTGGGTCGGCACGCCCAAGCGCTCGGCATGGGCTTCGACGCAGTCTTTCTCGGAGAAGGCGCCGGGTCGACAGAATTGCACCAGCAATTGTGGTGGTTGAATGAGAATCCCGCAGTGCACGGCATCGCGCTGCTGCTTCCGTTGCCCGCCGCGCTCTCCGCGCGGGAGTTTCAGCCGCTCATCGAGCCGCGCAAAGATGTCGAAGGCGTCTCGCCCGCCAATCTCGGCGCCACCGTGCGGGGCGGGGGCAGCGGTTTCCTGCCCGCCACCGCCGAGGCGGTGCTGGCGCTGCTCGCCGAGGCGGGCGTGCCGTTGAAAGGCGCCGAGGCCGTCGTCGTCGGCCACAGCGACCTGGTCGGCAAACCGGTGGCGCTGCTGCTGATGGAGGCGTTCGCCACCGTGACCATCTGCCACATCGAGACCCGCGACCTGGCGACGCACACGCGCAACGCGGAGATTCTGGTCAGCGCCGCGGGCCGGCCGCGGCTGGTCACCGGCGAGATGGTGCGGGCGGGCGCGTGCGTCGTGGATGTCGGCATCACCCGCGTCGGCGACGAGTTGGTGGGCGATGTCGACGCCGCGTCCGTCGGTCAGAAGGCGGCCTGGCTCACGCCCGTCCCCGGCGGCGTCGGCCCCGTCACCGTCGCCTTGGTGTTGCGCAACACCGTCCGCGCCGCCGAGGCCGCCTCCGGCTAACCTGCGTCGCGGCCCGCTCTGTCAGTTACTATTCACCATTCATCATTCACTAATCACCTGTCTGTACTCACTGCGGCTGGCCCTGCTGTTTCTGCTCGAGTTCCAATTCGGCCTTGTGCTTCTTGGCTTGTTCGCGGTCCCAAAGTTGTTTCCAGCGCGGGATGTTCGGGTCGAGCGGCGGGTCCGCCAAGCCCAGCTCCGCCGCCCGGCTCTGTTCAGCGCGCATGATGGCAATGGAAGTTGCTTCGACGTACATGTACCCATAGAGCGCTGCGTAGACTGTCCACTGGATCTTCGCTTCCTCGCCAACTTGCTCGACCCCTATGGTGAAGTTGTGCAGCTCCTCCTGGCTCGCGGATCCCTCTGGAGGCGGCAGTGGTAGGCGAATCACCGGAAGGTTGACGATGAAAGACCTCAACCCAGTTGGTCCCCTTCTCTCTCTAATCGCTCCGGCGGTGGTCGCCAACTGAATCTGCTGAAATGGAAAGGGGGGATCCAGATTCGCAAGGAGCGCAAAGAACTCAGTTTCGGGAAGTAGCTGGGCGTCAGATCGTGAGCCATAGAGCAGTCGGTACTGCGCAGATTCTTCTGCCCCATTGAACGCACGCGCAAACTCCTCCGCGACCCTTCTGGCGTCGCTGACTGTAATGTACCTCTTCGGTTTCGGCACTTCCACTCGCGTGAATACTCCGCGGGCATAACCCGGGAGGCCACGAGGTCGAGACGAGGGATATTCTCGACTGAACCACCACATTGCCAGCCCGGGCAGTGTCGCGGCAGCCAGAATGATTGCCAAGCGGCGGAAGACGGCCTCACTGCCGGGACGAACAGTTCGTGGTCGTCGCATAAGTGGGCTCGGCGCTTAGGGACACGCCGTCCAGCCGGCGGAGTTGCAGCCCCCCGTGCCACTGTTGCAGTATGTGGTTCCGCCTTCGGGCAGAAAACAGCATTGTAGGTTACAACAGTTCAGGGTGTCCGGGATGGGATCGGGCTCGCCCCATGGTTCGCATTGCGTGCACTGCAATACCTGTGTGACATTGTGCGGCCTCCAGCACTCGGTTCCCACCCACTTGTCGTAGCAGCACTGCGTGTGATTACCGGGCCCCCCGCTCGTGTCCATCTCGCACACCATAATTGGGTAGTCCACCTCGTGAACACACTCGCCGAGGGTTCCGCAGGAATCATTGGAGGTGCAGTATACTCCCGCCCACGCAGGCGTAGAAACCAACATGAAGCCCAACCCAGCCAACATCGGAATCGCTGCACCCAGTGAGGCGATTACTACTACCGCTCTGGTTTGCTGAACTGTCCTCATCTTCTTTCCCTCCTGTGGGTTAACCCCCGCGAAGCGCGGTGGGGATTGCCTCACCATCCGAAGAAGTTGCCCAGAATATGTTGATAGCGTCCGGGAGCTGCAACTCGCTCAACTCTCCCATCCGCGCGACCGACCAACACAAAGGGCTTGCCGAAATACACCATGTGCACACGACAGAGGAGCACGGGAGTATCGTCTCCACGAAGCTGATACGCTTCTGCAAAACTGGGCGATTCGGCCGCGATCTGTGGATCGTTTTCTCGAATGAAGTCGATTGCCGATGCCAGAGTGTAAGTGCGCCTGCCGGGTTTTCTGAGTTCCGGAGGCGCCATCGGGCATTGGAACAGCGAATCTTGAGTCACATATGGACCAAGTGGCCGGCCCTCAAGCGTGGCAATATGCAGGATATGTTCACTGTCTTCGTAGTCGCCACGCAGGATTCCGAGGATGCCCTTCGGAGGGATGTCGGTCGGCGTTCCGCCAAAGTCCTGGCGGTAGAGTTCGAGTGCTTGAAGCAGCTGGTGCATGTTCGAGATGCAGTTCGTTTCTCCGCCGCGCTGGCGCGCCTGCCAAACGGCCGGCATCAGAAGCGCGGCCAGAAGGCCGATGATGAATACGATGAGCACCATCTCGACGAGAGTGAAGCCGGCGCGCTTATTCGACATTGCTTGCTCCGACCAATGCGGCGCGGCCAAGTCCATATGCTTCCGGCTCAATTGCGGTGCCTGCTTGGACAAAGAGCAGCGAACCAGCTCGGTTGATGACAAAGGCCCGCGGCTTGTTCGTGGCGCGGTACAACTGCTCTAAGATCGGGTCATCGCCCGCGACAAATTCCGCCTTCAAATCCGGATGGGCTGTTTGGAAGGCCTTCAGTCCTGCCACTGTGTCGTGTGACACAACGATGAGCCGTGCCTGTGCGTCGCCCGCGACCTTTTGCCATCCATAAAGAACGCTCACCGAGCAGTCAGTGCAAGCATCTACGAATAGAAGAACCGTCGGCCGGTCTCCTTCGGGGTCGAGGCGCTTCCCATCAATCGAGGTCAATTCGAATCGCGGTGCCGGCTTTCCGAGTTCCGGGTCGCGGCCGGGTCCATAGTCGCGTGTGTAGGGCTGGCGCGACGGTTGCCGCGTGAACGCGAAGGCGGGCCCGAATCGAATCCAGACGACCGGCAGCATTGACACGAGGGCGAGGGCAACACAGGTGAGCGGAAAGACGAACGACCGAGCGGGGCGGCGCGGAGCAACTGCGTCGTCTCCAATGACCACCTGCTCTTGCGATGAGCCGGCCATCGACTCGTTCCCGCCGCCATTCTACTCCCGTGTACTTGGGGGGGGTAAGCCCTTTACAGATTATTTTCCAACGCTTCATCGGTTCCCTGACAACCGAACGATTCCTTGCCTGCTCTCGCAGCCAGAGGGGTTTCTATCTGGCGGCCCCCGCCGGGCGCTGCAACCTTCGGTATGCGGTGAATCCGCCCGGCACGCTCCCCGCGCCCGTGTACCCCATCCGTTGCAGCAGCGACGCGCCGATGCTGCTGCGATTCCCCGCCGCGCACATCACCGCCACCGGCGTCTCTTTCGTCAGCCCGTGCGCCTCCGCAATCTCCGGCCATTCCTTCGCCAGTTGCGTCAGCGGAATGAAGAACGCATCCGGCACATGGCCGGCGTCCCACTCGCTCTGCGTGCGTACATCGAGCACGAACCCGCCCTTGCCCGCTTCCTGCGCGGCGAGCAGCGCCTCGGGCGCTACCAGCGGCATCGCCGCCAGCGGCAGCCCCGCCGCCTGCCAGGCGGCCACGCCGCCGTCGAGATAGCCGGCCATGTTGTCGAGGCCGACGCGGACCAACTGCCGCGCGGCGTCATCGAGCCGCTCGGGGTGGTCGGTGACGAACACCACCTGCGCCGCCGGGTCGAGCACCGCCCCGGCCCAGCCGCTCAAGGTCGGGTCGTGCGAAATGTTGACACTGCCCGGCAGATGCGCGGGCGCGAATTTCAGCGGGTGCCGCAAATCCACCGGCGCCGCGCCCGCATCCAGCAGTTTTTTCACATCCACGGCACTCAATGCCGGCACCGCCGGCACGCCGCCCAGAATGGGCGGCCCGTCGCGGTTCACCACTTTCATCCGGCGGAAATACGCCGGGGCCGCCGGCTGCCCGGCCAGCACGGTGCGTACGAACTCTTCGCGCAACATCGGTTGCAGCGCGTAATTCGTCATGCGCTGCGCGCCGAGCGTGGTGCTGCGCTCCGTGCCCAGCGCCTTGCCGCACAGCGACCCGGCCCCGTGCGCCGGCCAGACTTCCAGCGCATCGGGCAGGCCGGCGAGTTTCGTCTGCACGCTCTCATACAACTGATCGCCCAGCCGCTCCGCCGCGCCCTGCCCGAGCAAATCCGGCCGCCCGACATCGCCGACGAACAGGAAGTCGCCCGTCAGCGCTCGCGTCGGCGCGCCGTCGCCTTCGGCGAGCAAGTACATCAGGTGTTCGGGCGTGTGGCCGGGCGTGTGCACCGCGGTGATGCGCACGCCGCCAACAGTCACCGTATCGCCGTCGTGCAGCGGCTGATGCGGGAAGCCGTACTGCCATTCGGCGTCGCCCTCATCGCTCAAGTGCAGCGCCGCGCCGGTACGCGCCGCGAGTTCCCGTGCCCCCGAGCAGAAGTCGGCGTGGATGTGCGTCTCGAAGATGTGCGCGATGCGCACGCCCGCCTCGCGCGCCGCGTCGAGATAGCGGTCCACATCCCGCAGCGGGTCCACGACCGCAACATCGCCGCCCTCGGCGCCGACCATATACGACGCCGCAGCCAGTCCGTCAGTCCAAATCTGTTTGAAGAGCATTGAAGTCACTCCTGTGGGGAGGATGAAGGAAGAGAGGAAAAAAGGAAAAGTGAAGGAGCAACACAACTAGTGTGGTTGCGCTCTGCTGCCTTTTCTCTTTTCCTCTGTTCCACTTTTCCTAGCCCCACTTTCACACCTTCACCTGCATCGCCGCCCGGCTCGCCGCCCAGTCCGCCAGGAACTTCTCCAACCCCTGCTCGGTCAGCGGATGCGTGAAGCACTGCTCGAGCACCTTGAACGGCATCGTGGCAACATCGGCCCCGGCCAGCGCCGACTGCAAGACATGCTGCGGGTGGCGCAGACTGGCGGCCAGCACCTCGGTGTCGAGCCCGTAATTGTCCATAATCTGCACCGACTGCTCGACGACTTCCGCCGCCAGGTGTCCGATGTCATCGAGCCGCCCCATAAAGATGCTGGCGTAATGCGCGCCTGCCTTCGCCGCCAGCAACACCTGATTGGCCGAAAAGCACAGCGTGACATTGACCGGAATCTCGTCCTCGACGAGCCGCTGGCACGCCTTCAGACCCTCCGGCGTCACCGGCACCTTCACCACCACATTGGGCGCCCAGGTGGCGAACTCTTTGCCCTCCTGGAACATCCCGTCGCCATCGCGGGTCGTCGTCTCGACGCTGACCGGCCCAGGCACCAGCGCGCAGATCGCCTCGATGTGCGGCCGGAAGGCGACGCCCTCCTTCGCCACCAGCGACGGGTTGGTCGTCACGCCGTCGAGCATTCCCCAGTCCTTGGCGCGGCGGAGTTCGTCGAGATTGGCGGTGTCCAAAAAGATTTTCACGGGCGTCTCCCCAGTGGCAGCCTGGCTTCATTGTAGCGCACGCCCGGCGACGCCGAAGTGCGCCCGGGCCGCCGGTCGTCCACAGTGCAGGCGCTACTTGTCTGGCGGGTACAGCACCCAGACCGGGCACGGCGCATGTTCCTGCACATACGCGATCGTCGCGCTCGGCCCCAGACTGCGCGTCACCGCGAGCAGGATGATGTCCGAATGCTCGCGCGAGGCCTGCTCGCAGATGGCGACGCCGGAACTGCGCGCTTGCAGCAGTTCCGTCTCGACTTGCAGGTTGTAGCGCTCTTCGGCAAGCGATTGCGCGGAGTGCAAGAGCGACTCCGCGGCGTGATGCTGCTCCGGCAGCGCCGCCCCGAGTGGCAGCGCGTGCGGAATCTCCACGATGGCCAGCACGCGCACTTTGGCTGTCAGCGCCTTGGCAAACTGGGCGGCGTAGGGGATGAGCATGTCCACATCGTCCTGGTCATACACCGGCACCAGCAGCCGCTCCACCTGCTGCGCCATCGCCCGCACCGACGGCGCACGCGACTCACGCTCGACGCCAGCGGCATGTGCGCCGGCCGCCAGCGGCGCCAGCGCGGTCAGCGATAGTCCCTGACTGCGCCGGTGATACACATACACGGCGATGCCTGCTGCGACCCATGCCGAACCGGCCAGCAGTGTGAATCGATTATTGAACAGCAGCAACAACGCAACGGCGACAGTAGCCAGGAGCCCGATGATGGCCGTCACGGGGACCCAGGCCTTGCCAATTCGCACATTCGGACGCGCGCGGAACGCTCGCGCCGCGTCCGGTGCTCGAAAGCGCAGCGCAATGATGGACGCGTGCGCCAGCCCGAATGCCACCTGCGCACCGAAGACATACAGCGACCCGATGTTGAGCAGCAGTCCCTCCGCCCCCAGCAAGCCCGGCACCAGCAACAGAATGGCCACCACCCAGAAGACCAGCAGCGACCACACGGGCGTGCGAAATCGCGGGTGAATCCATCCCATCGGCCCGGGCAGTTGCCGGTGCTTGCACATCGAGAAGGTGAGGCGCGACCCGGCGAGCAGCCCGGCATTGGCCGCGACCGTGAGGATCATCCACGCCAGGATCGGCACCCACAGCATCGCCGGCGCCCGCAGCGGCAAGTGCAATTCCAGATAGGGGAGCGCCAACTCGAACGACTGCGGGAAATGCGCCACGATCGCCGCGACCGGATTCGTGGCCCACTCGGTCTTCAACTCCTGCGGCGAGACCGCGCTCAATGCAATGAGCGGAATGACCGCGAACATGAACAGCACCGTGATCACGGCAAAGAAGATGGCGCGCGGGATCGTGCGCTCCGGTTCCTTCGTTTCCTCGGAAAGTTGCGCGATGCTCTCCAGCCCGACATAGCCGACCATCCCGACGGCGACGCCGTACAGAAACATCTTGGGCGTCGGCCAGGTGCCGGCCTGCCCCGTCCAATCCACATAACTCAACAGGCGCGGCAAACTGAACAACGCCATGAACCCCACGATGGCAATCACGAACTGCGTCAGCAGGTCAATGATCACGAACACGATGCTCAAGCGGGAACTCTCCCGCACCCCGATCACATTGAGCGCCGTCAGCGCCGTCACCATCACGATGGCAAACATCGCGGCTGGGGGCGTCCTCTCCAGATCGGGCCAAAACGCGGACAAGTAATGCGCCGCCGACAGCGCCGACAGCGACGCGGTCACAATGTACACCAGCAGCAAGCCCCAGCCCGCCAAGAAGCTGACGAAGTCGTTTTGGAAGCCCCGCCGGGCGTAACTGGCCGATCCGCCCGCCTCGGGCACCACACACGCCCCCTCCGCGTAGGTGGCCGCCGTGAGCACGAACACCATCCCCGAAATCATCAGCACAATCGGCGTCGCGCCCAGTGCGACCAACGCCACAATGCCCAGCGCGTAGTAGATCGACGACCCGACATCGCCATAGGCGAGGCTGAACAGCGCCGGCGTGCCGAGCGCCCGGCGCAGCCGTGCTAACAGGGGACGGCGCGTCGCGGTCATCACCGCATGGCGGCGCAGAACTTCCGGTTCGCCGTTCGTTTTCTTGTCTGGCACGGCCTGGATATCCGGCGGATTATAGCGGAACGGCAGGGTGGCTCATCACAGCCCGCAGTATTGCGGCTGTAGCTCTGGCTCTTTTCGTCCCTACTGGTCAATCGAAGCCTCGCAGTTTGTTGGGGCAATTCATGAATTGCCCCAACACAGACACCGCAAACCGTCGCGCAGTCGGCTCTTGCAGGCATCTCCAGTCGCAGAGAAGACGATCGATGCCACGAGCCTCGTTTCCTTGTTTCCTTGCTCTTGCATCTCCCCCAACACAAAGGCCCGACTCGCGCCGGGCCTCGTAAGTTCTCGAACTAGTGTCGCGCAGTTACGCCGCGACCGCTTCTTTCTCCGCCGGCTTCGGCGCTTCGCCGAAGTACAGCGTCCCGGTGTCCACCGGCACGCCCAGCTGCTTGATGTAGCAGAACAGCCGCATCTTCTCGTTGATCGCATGCTCGGTGCCAAAAGTCAGCACTTGGAAGATGGGCCCTTGTAGGCCGAACCCGGTGTCCACATGCTTGGACTGGTAGTCGGCGTCGCTCAACGCGTTCAGCCGCTCGCGCACATACGAGCGCTTCTCGGCCAGCACCTTGCGCGCCGCCTGCGGCGACCGCGGCTCCGTCTTCGACATCGCCTCACGCTGCGCGTCGGACAGCGGCGGGCAGCCGTCCGCAATCCAGCCGAAAAGGCCGAACGACTCGGCGATGTGTGTCAACTCCTGCCCGAGCGTGAACCAGTTCCCGTCGTCCGGCTTCCAGTCCAGCCGGTCCGCCGGCGCCATCGCAATCAACTTGTCCGACAGGTCGCCCAGCCGGTCAATGTACTGCGTAATCTCCTGCTTGGTCATCGTCGTCTCCTCTGCGCGTCGTTACGCCGCGACCGCTTCCTTCTGCAACGCCTCCGGTAGTTCGCCGCGGTAGAGCAACTTGGTGTCCACCGGCACCCCAAGCAACTTCAGGTAGGTGAACAGCCGCATCTTCTCATTGATTGTGTGCTCCGAAGCGCGGGCCAGCGACTCACAGATGGGGCCCTGAATGCCAAAGCCCGTGTCGATATGCTTCGACAGGTAGTCACTGTCGCTCAACGCCTGCAACTTCTCACGCACATACGCCCGTTTCTCCGCGAGAATCTCGCGCGCCCGCTGCGGCGTCACCGGCTTCGGGCCTTCCGCCCGCGCCCGCTTCTGTTCCTCACTGGGCGGCGGGCAGCCCTCCGCCATCCAGCCGAAAATTCCGAACGAGCCCGACAAGTGCCCCAACTGCTGCCCGAGCGTGAACCAGTTGCCGTCGCCGGGCTTCCAGTCGACCTGGTCGTCCGGCGCCAGGGAAATCAGCACATCGCACAAGTTGCCCAGCCGGTCGGAATACTTGATGAACTGCTCGCGCGTCATCCCGTCCTCCCCTGTTGAGTTGTCCGCCGAGACACTCCCCTTCAGTATTTCCGCTCGCCGGGTGATTCCCCTGCCGGCGTCAGGCCGCCACGGACGCCTGTCCGGTATATAACAACCGCGTATCCACCGGCACGCCCAGCATCTTCAAGTAACAGAACAGCCGCATCTTCTCGTTCGTCTGGTGCTCGGCATAGGCCTGGCAGACCTCGGCGATCGACCCTTTGAACCACCCGCTCCGCGACTCGACTTGCTTCGTCAGGAACTCCTCGTCGCTCAACGCCGCCAGCGCGTCGCGGCTCTTCGTCAGGCATCGCTGCAAGATGTCGCGGCATTCGGCCGGGGTCACCGTCTGCGGATATTCGCGCGTGTCCACCCACTCAAAATCCTCATCCTTCGGACATCCCGCTACCACCCAGGCGAAAATGTCGAAGCACGCCGACAGGTGCCACATCTGGTCTCGCAGCGAAAACCACTTCCCCGGCGCCTCCGGCCGCCAGTCGAGTTGCGCCTCCGGGACCGCCTGAATCAGCGCATCGGCCAGCCGTCCCAGCCGCTCCACATACGCAATGAATTGCGTCCGAGTCATCCTCGTCTCCGTTGATGCATTCTTCTAGATGTGCGGCGACTTGCCTCCAAGCCCCTCTCCTTACAGGAGAGGGGTGGCGACTTGTCCTGCGAAGCCTTGGCGAAGGAGGAGGCGGGGGGTGGGGACATGTAGGAGGGGCATTCTTACCCCGACCCGCTGTCCGCATCCGGTCGCCGCAGGAATGCGGCTCCTACGAAAACGCGATGTCTGCCGCGGGCCCGCAACGCGGTAAGATACCCCGGTGCTCGACCTCCGCCTCATCCGCCACGACCCCGACCGCGTCCGCCGCGGCCTCGCCGCTCGCGGCGATGACGCCGCCGCCGTCGACGCCATCGTGGCGCTCGACGAGCGCCGCCGCGGCGTCCTCGTCCAAGTCGAGGAGTTGAAGGCCGAGCGCAACCGCGTCTCCAAGGAAGTCGCCCGCCTCAAGATAGAAAAGGAAGGCCAGTCTGCCGATGCGCTCATCGCCGAAATGCAGGGCGTCGGCGACCGCATCAAGGACTTCGAGCAGCAGGTCCGCCAGGTGGACGCCGACCTCGACAGCGCGCTCCTCGCCCTCCCAAATCTGCCCGCCGACGATGTCCCCACCGGCCTCACCGAGCACGAGAATGTCGTCGTCCGCACCTCCGGCCCGCCGCCGGTCTCTTCCTTCACCGTGCGCCCGCATTGGGACATCGGCGCCGCCCTCGGCATCCTCGACTTCGACGCCGCCGCGAAGATGTCCGGCGCCCGCTTCGTCGTTTTCAAAGGCCCCGGCGCCCGCCTCGAGCGCTCTCTAATCAACTTCTACATGGACGAGAACGAGAAAGCGGGCTTCATCCCCATTCAGCCGCCCGCCATCGTCACCCGCGAGGCGCTGATCGGCTCCGCCCACCTGCCCAAATTCGAGCAAGACCAGTTCAAGTTGGCGAACGGCGACCTCTTTCTCACTCCCACCGCCGAGGCGCAACTCACCAACCTCCACCGCGACGACATCCTCGAAGCCGCCGCACTCCCGCGACTGTACTGCGCGTTCACGCCCTGCTTCCGCGCCGAGGCCGGCGCCTCCGGCAAGGAAACCCGCGGCATCATCCGCCAGCACTGGTTCGACAAGGTCGAACTGTACGCCGTCTGCGCGCCCGAACAGGGGCCCGACCTCCTCGAACGCCTCACCGCGCAGGCGGAGCATCTCATCAAGGCGCTGGGCGTGCCGTATCGCATCACGCTCCTTTGCGCCGGCGAGATGGGCTTCGCCGCCACCAAGACCTACGACATCGAAGTCTGGTTCCCGGCGCTGGGCAAGTACCTCGAAGTCTCCTCCGTCTCGCTCTGCGGCGACTTCCAGGCCCGCCGCGCCGCCATCCGCTACCGCCCCGCGCCCGGCGCCAAGGCCGAATTCGCCCACACCCTCAACGGCTCCGGCCTCGCCGTCGGCCGCCCCTACGCCGCCATTCTCGAAAACTATCAGCAGCCCGACGGCGCCATCACCATTCCCGATGTCCTGCATCCCTACATGGGCGGCATCACAGAAATTAGGGGGACATAGGGAGGCAGGAAGGCGGGGAGGCAGTCCCGTGACACTTGACACATGACACCTGACACTGCGCGGAGCGCATAAATTGCTCGCCACCCCCCACGCCGCCGTCGGCGCCGCCCTCGGGCGCTGGGTGCGCCCGCCCTGGCTGGCGATTGTCTTGGCTTTCTTCAGTCACTTTGTCGTCGATGCAATTCCCCATCTCGACATCGCCAGTTTCTCGCGTACTCCCGAACTGCTGCCGCGCGTTTACCTCATTCAATTTGCGATCGACATCCCGTGCTTTGTGGCGCTGATGTGGTGGTTGTGGAAAGTGTCGGTGCCGCAGCGAACCCTGGTAATGGTTTGTGCGTTCGCCGCCCTCGGCATGGATGTCATCGCACAGACTTGGCAAATTCTGCCGCAATCCGCCTTCACAGAGGCCCTGCGCTTCATCGACCGCCCGCACCACCGCATCCACAGCACCGCGTGGCCCGAACAGTGGGTCCTTGGCGTACTCACGCAGGTGGCCGCAATCGCGGTCAGCATGTGGGTCGTGTCGCGTGGGCGCGCGGGCAGCGCGAGTCCACCATCCCGTCTGCCTTCGGCCGTGAGCCCCTAGTTGCTCGAAACCCCCCACGCCGCCGTCGGCGCCGCCCTCGGGCGCTGGATCCGTCCGCCCTGGCTGGCGATGCTGCTTGCGTACTTGAGCCACTGGCTCCTCGACGCCATCCCGCACTACGAAGCGCCAAGTTACGCGCGCATGCGCGAGATGCTCGACCGCGCGTACCTGGTGCAGTTCGCTATCGATGTGCCGCTGCTCGCGCTGCTTGTGCTTTGGGTCTGGCGCGTCGGTGGGCGCTGGCGCTGGGCGATGATCGCCTGTGCGGTCGCCGCCATCGGCCCCGACCTCATCGGCCGCGCTTGGCAGATGCTCCCGCGCTCATCGTTCGAGCGAATTCTCTGGGCCATCGACCGCCCGCATCGCTGGTTCCACCATGTCGCCTGGCCCGACCAATGGGTCCTCGGCACCCTCTCGCAAGTCGCCGCCATCGCCCTCGGCGTCTGGGTCATCTCCCTGGGGACGAAGAACCAAAAGCGAGGAAACAAGGAAACGAGGAAATGAGGTTTCGAAGTCTCCCTTCCCCGTAAACGGGGAGGGGGCTTGTCCACCGAAGCCTTGGCGAAGGTGGATGGGGGTGAGGTTGCTGTGGCAGTTGCCCCTCTCCATTTATGGGGAGGGGCCGGGGAGGGGTCTTTCTGGCGTCTGGCTCATTTCCCTCGGCACGAAACACCAACAGCGAGGAAACAAGGAAACGAGGAAGCAAGGTTCGTCAAACCGCCTTGCGTAGACGCGTTGTCCCTCTCCCAAACGGGAGAGGGTGGCCGCAGGCCGGGTGAGGGCTGTTTCCCCCTCTCCCAAGTACTTGGGAGAGGGGTTCACCCCGAGCGAATGCGAGGGGATGGGGGAGAGGGTTCCGTTCCGTTTCGGTCCCGCAGGGACTTCTCACGGACTCAGCCCGGCCCTTCAGGGCCGGGCGCGAATGCCATCATCTTTCCCCCCTCTCCACTTGTTGGAGAGGGGGGTAGGGGGAGAGGTCTCCTTTCCCTCTCCCAGTTCGGGAGAGGGTGCCCCGAGCGAATGCGAGAGGCGGGTGAGGACGGTCTGCCGGGTCATGGTCGGGCGCTCATCCCCAGACTATTCGCCCCCCTCTCCGTGAGACGGAGAGGGGATGGGGGTGAGGTCTATTCTTCTGCGATAATCCCATTCACCTGGAGCTTTTTTAGTCCCCGTCACACCTTTCACGAGTCCCGTTTCCCGGAGGTCACATGCCCTTCATCAAGACCATCGCTCCGCACGACGCCACCGGCCTCGTCAAAGAGGAATACGACCGGGCGGTGAAGCGCGCCGGCAAAGTCTTCAACATCCTCTCCATCCAGAGTCTGCGCGGCGATGTTCTGCGCGCCTCGATGGACATCTACATCGTACTGATGAAGACCCGCGGCGAACTCACCCGGGCGCAGAAGGAGATGATCGCCGTCCTCGTCTCGCGGGCGAACGACTGCTTCTACTGAATCGAGGCCCACGCGGACGACCTCCGGTCGGAGGTCACGGACGACGCCTTCGTGCAGGCCATCAGGACCGACTGGCGCACCGCCGAACTCGCCGCGGCGGACCGCGCCCTCTGTGAGTACGCCGACAAACTGACCCGCACCCCCGCCGCCATCGCCCAGGCCGACATCGACGCCCTGCGCGCCGCCGGCCTCTCCGACACCGCCATCCTCGAAGCCAACGAAGTCTGCGCCTACTTTAACTACATCAACCGTGTCGCCGACGGCCTCGGCATCGATCCCGAACCGGAGATGGGGGAGGAACCGAAGGGGTAGTGCGTTCGTCCCGAGCGCAGGGCGGGGGCTTGCCCTACGAAGCCCGCTGTGTGGGCGAAGGAGGGTGAGGGGGTAGTCGCCGACGGCTTGGGCATCGACTCCGAAGGTTGATTGAAAACTTCCAGCTTAGCTAGTGGTCGCGCCCCTTGCTCGCCAAGATGGGATATTACAGACAAGATGTCCGAGACAGCTCTGCAAAAACCGCATGAATTTCCTAATCGCCCTTCGTCATGACACTCCCGCGAGATGTTACATATCGTGCGCGAAGGGTTACCACTTGTCGTTCACCTACCTTAATCTTCTTTAGAAACTCCAGGGCCTTCGACACATCAAACCATAGTCGGTGCTCTCCGCCCTCTGAGATTACCTTCGTCTCACACTTCGCTTTCTGGGTGTAGCCCTTAAGGTAACTCCCTCCGCTCTTTGCAGGATAGACAAGGTTTGCTTGGATCTCTTGTGGCAACTTGGGAGGTTTGATCAGGAACTTCGTGAAAATTGGCGCAAGTTGCCGCAGTTTTTGAATCGTGAAGCGTTCCTCAAATGTTGCCCATTTAGGTTCTCGCAGCGGGGACAGCGCCCATTCGGGTATTTCCACCGAGCCGTCCAAATAGAGCACCCGGATTGGAGTCTCATCGGCTATGCTTCTCAAGTACACATCTTTGTTAGCGAACTGCAAACGATAGTCAGAAGGTATTAAATCATCCCCAAAGTCTCCATCAATGACAATTCCGCTTGGGCGGGCGATGTCCATCAGGCGACTGGTGAGATTCAGAAGTCTCCCCGAATAATCCAATACTTGTTGATCCGAGACAAGACAGCAAGCGGGTCCTCGTGCAACTCCAAAACCCATGCTCTGAGGCACGTCGAAATTAATCATCTTGTAGCCCTCGCAAAGTTTCCCAAACTCCTCGTGGCATCTGAGACATCCGATCAGTACGTCCGAAGCAACTCGTTCGAGATCCTCCTCGGAGTAGCGAAACACAATTAGAAGGCCATCGCCGGTGGGCTTATAAAAGTGTCCCCCCGGAAAAAACTGGTCGATCATTTGAATGTAAATCCTCCGAATATAGACCGCAGTGTCTGCTGAATCTCTCGCGACGCTGAATGGAGTGAAGCCGCGAATATCGGATACCACCGTGATGATGTGTTCCGATACTCCCTTAGCTTGGTCGAGCGCACTCCTCAGGGCTGATTTCACTACTTCCCTCCTTGTTCAGACGAATTCACCTTCCTTGTCGAAGGCCTTGGCACAGTTGGCTAGTCTACTCGCAATGGCACTTCAACTAAAAATCCGCAGGCGGGCTAGCGGGTGATGCCGAGACCCCAAAAACACCCAGCCCCGGAGCTCCCCCAGGGCCTTCCTTGCTGTCCCTGCTA
Organism: uncultured bacterium; assembly: GCA_964400165.1. Classification (GTDB taxonomy): domain Bacteria; phylum Armatimonadota; class Hebobacteria; order CAYNSX01; family CAYNSX01; genus CAYNSX01. Next base: position 42,384 of record CAYNSX010000001.1, on the reverse strand, counting down.
CCCGTTGTTTCCCGTCACACCTGACACTTTCCCCGTGACACGCCGCCGGCGTCAGCCGGCCGTAATGGGCTGCGCAAACCGCGGCGCGCCCGCCGGGCAGCAGCGCCCCTCGGGGATCGGGCTGCCGTGCGGGCAGGTCAGCGGGTGGCCGAGCGAAGTGCAGAGCCGCTCCTCGCCCTCGCGCGCCATATCTTCCTGGATGCGCTCGGCGTACACGTGAATCTCGGCGTCGTCCGTAATCTTGAAGACATCGGCGGCGACGCGCTCCGCCAGCCGGTGCCGCCGAATCAGCCCCCGCGCTTTGGAAAGGCCCTTCGGCGTCATCGCGTATTGCGGCCCGCGCTGGAAGGCGTCGCCCGCCAGCACCAGGAAGTGCAGCGCGTCGGGACCGGCGATTTCGAGCAGTTCATCCACCGGCTCCGTCGGCACCCCGAGGTCCGCTTCCTTCATCGCCCACAGCGCCATCAGCGCATCGTCCGCCCGGTGCTGCTCCACCTTGCGCCGGAACCACAGCCACTGCCCGACCGGCAGCACAATTACGCTCGCCAGCATCCCGGTGACCGCGACGATGATCCACTGCTCGTAGGTTTCGAACGGCTCCAGCAGCGCATCGAGCCACGCCACCTTGGCGATGACGCCGCCGTCCATCAGTTCCAGCAGGCCGACCGCGGTCAGTTGCACCACCAGAATCAGCAGCGCCACGCTGGTGATCTTGAAAAAGAATCCGAGGTTGATGCGCAAACTGCCGCGCACGAACAGTAGCCCGAAGACCGCCGCCGCCAGCGCGCCCACGACCGCGCCGCTCACCAGCGAGGAGACCACCGCGTCGGGCCGCATCGCCTGCGCCAGCACGAAAATGACCGTCTCGACGCCCTCGCGGTACACCATCAGGAACACAAACGCCATCAGCCCCAAGCCCGCGTATAGGTTTGTGCCGGGCGCCGCCGGCTTCACGAACTTGCCCATACTTGACTCGATTTCCGACTTCATCCGCTTGCCGGTGCGCAGCATCCACACCGCCATCGAGCCGACCAACAGCGCCGCCACCAACATAAATCCGCCCTCGAACGCCGCCATGTGCTCTTCGTGCAGCAGGCGCGGCGCCGCAATGACCGCGGTGGCGATGGAGCCGAGAATCGCGATGACCAGCCCTGCATAGGCCCACTTGCGCAGGTCGACGCGCCCGGTCTTCCAGAGATAGGCGATCACGATGCCGACGACGAGCGCGGCCTCGATGCCTTCGCGGATGGTGACGGTGAATGCCTCGATCATCTGGACGGTCCCTCCTTCGCGGTTGTCTTATCGCCGCGGAACAGCGCGCCGGGGCGGTGCATGGTGAGTGGGCGCCGGCTCATGTTGTCGCCAAAGAGTTCGCGGCACGACCCGAGCAGGAAGGCCAGCCGCTTCTCCACTTCGTCATCGACCGCGTGCTCGAGGAACTTGGCGCGTTCCGCGGCAATCGCCGGGTCCATTCCCAAGACATCGGTGAGCAGGCGGATGCACAGGTAATGGCGGCGGAGCAGCATCCCCGCGATGGCCGAGCCCTCGTCCGTCAGATGAATCTTGCCGTAGCGCTCGTGCCGCACCAGCCCGCGCTCCACCAACTTGCGCAGCATCCCGGTGACCGACGCCGGGCGCACGCCCAGCGCTTTCGCCAGCGAGGTGGTCGTGACGACGCCTTGCACTTGCGCCAGCCGGTACGCTTCCTTCAGGTACATCTCGACGCTGGTGCTGATGGGTGAGAGTGCGATTTCCATCCACCGCTCCCACAATTTAGGTGTGCCTAACAGTAGCGCCAGCCGGGCCGGGTGTCAACATCGGGGCGTTGAAGCAGGCGGTAGAATGGCAGGCGGAGACCCCGATGCACGAAGATTGGGAGCCCTGGGTGCGCCGGCTGGGCATCGCCGCCCTGGTCGCGCTCGGGCTCATCTTGATCGGGCTGCTGGGCAAGCAGGTCTTTCGTTCGTTAGGAAGCGTCTCCGGCACCTATCGGGCGGCGGAACAACAGTCTGACACGAATTGATTTCCGGCTAGGACGGTGCGTATGGCAGCAGAAATTCTGGTGTTACGCGGGACGAAGTCGCTCGGCGGTGCCGAGGAAGACGCCGTCACCGAGCGCTACTGCAAGCCCCTGAAGAAGAGGGGCATGGGCGTCCGCGTGTTTAGGCCCGAGGACGGCGACATCGAGGACGCGCTCGCTGACACGGACGGGATGCTGCTCACCGGCGGCGGCGACATCGACCCCGCACTTTACGACCAGGAACCACACCCCAAGACGGCGGGCATCGACCCGGCGCGCGATGAGATGGAACTCGCCGCCGTCGGTTATGCCCGCGCCCAGGGCATTCCGACGATGGGCCTCTGCCGCGGCTGTCAGATGATGGCGGTCGCCGCGGGCGGCGACCTCGTGCAGCACCTCCTCGATGAATCCGGCATGGATCACGCGCAAGGCGCGCGCCGCTGCGAGGTCGTGCATCAAGTGCGCCTGGCGCCTGAGTCGCGCGTCGCGCAGGCCGTCGGCGTCACGCAACTCCGCACCAATTCCTGCCATCATCAGGGCATCGCTGATGTCGGCGAGGGCCAGGTCCCAGTCGGTTGGGCAGAGGACGACACCATCGAAGCGCTCGAGGCCGGAGAGCATCCGTTCTGGGTCGGCGTCCATTGGCACCCCGAAGACTTGTGGGACCAGCACGAGCACCACGCGCGGCTCTTCGACGCCTTCGTCGCGGCGGTGCAACAGGAGTTCGACACGCGGTCGGCGAAGAAAACCGCGGCTTGAAAACCGCAACTGGCGCTGCCTCCATCGTCGGCAACTCCCGGTTCCTGGCCGCGATCGGCCCCCGGGCGGAACTGGCGGCGCTCTATTACCCGCACCTCGATTTCGCCCAGCACATCGGCGACAGCGCCCTCGCCCTCCGCTTCGGCAGCGGCCCCGCGGTCTGGACCGATGACCCCGCCTGGACGGTCGTGCAGCAGTATGTGACCCACCGCAACATCCTCGTCAGCCGCCTCATCCATTCGGGCACCGGCCTCGTCATCGAAATCACCGACCTTGTCCATCCCGCCCGCAGCGTGCTCACCCGCATCTTCGAATTCCAGAACGACAGCAAGCAGCGGATCGAGTGCACCGCCTATCAGTACTTGCGACTCTGCGTCGGCGAGCACAGCGACCGCAACACCCTCCATCGCACCACCGACGGCTCCGTCGTCCAGTGCTGGCGCAACCGCGCCCTCGCCTGGGGCGGCGATGCCTTCGACGCTGTCCACCTCGGCTGCGCCGGCGAAGGCGACTCGGCGCGCACCGCCATCGAGCGCGGCGCGCTCACCGGCGCCGGCCCGTGCAGCGGCGAAGTGGACAGCGCCGTCGCCTGGGACCTCGCCCTCGACCCGGGCGGGCGCGTCCGGCGCGTCCTCTACCTCGGCGCCGAGTCCGACGCGCTGCTCGCGCGCGACCGCGTCGCCCGCGCCCTCGAGCGCGGCCACGAATGGCTCGAGCGCGTCACGAATTCGCATTGGGAAGTCTGGTGCGCCAAACTGCGCTACCCGCGCGTCGATGCCGGACTGCAGGAACTCTACCTGCGCTCGCTCCTCGCCCTGCGCCTGCTCCTCGATGAGGAGCGCGGCTGCCTCGTCGCCCCGGCCGAGCCCGGCGGCTATCCCGTTTGCGGCCTGCGCGATGCCGTCGAAGCCGCCGGCGCCATGGGCGCCGCCGGCCTGCGCGACCTGGCAGGCCGTGTCTTCGAGTGGGCGCTCAAAGTCCAGGCCGAAGGCGGCTTCTGGGAAGCGGACTATTGGAGCACCGGCGAGCGCGGCCCCAGCGCCGCGGGCTGGGCCGAAATGCCCCGCGTCAAGCCGACCGCCTGGCTGCTCTACGGAATGCACCGCTACTGGTCGCGCCTCTCGGAACTTGACCAACTCGGCTTCGTCGAGGCCTCCTGGCGCGGAATCAACGATGCCGCCGAATTCCTCATCGCCTCGCTCGACGAACGCTCCCTGCATCTTCCGACGCGCGACATCTGGGGTTCGGACACCGGCACCTGGGCGCTCTCCAACGCCTGCCTGGTCGGCGCTTTCCAGGCCGTTGGCAGTTTCGCCGACTTCGTCGGCGAGTCCACGCTCTCCGCCGGCTGCGAAGCGCTCGCCCGCCGCGTCCGCGGCGCCGTCTTCGAGCACTTGTGGGACGGCGCCCACTTCACCCGCGGCCTCATCGCCGAGCGCACCCTGCATCCCAAAGCTGATTGCGACATCCTCGGCCTCGCCGTCCCGTTCCGCGTCCTCGACCTCGCCGACGACGCGCAGCGCACCCGCTTCGAGGCGACCATCCAGTGGGTCGAAAGCGCCATCCGCAATCAGGAAGACTCGGCGGGCCTGTGCGTCAACACGCCGCGGCCGCTCATCGCCACCCTCTGGCTCGCCCGCGCCCACCTGCGCCTCGCCGCCAGTTACACGATTATGCGCCCCGAGCAAGCCCGCCTCGCCCGGGCGCGCGGCGTCGAATACCTGCGCGCCGTCCAGGCCGCGGCGTCACCGACCGGCCTGCTGATGGAAGAGCAAATCAGCGGCACCGAGTTTCCGTCCCTGTGGGGCCTCGCCTGGCTCGTCCGCGCCGTCAACGAACTCGAAGAACTCGACGCCGCACTGAATCACTAACCCCGTAACTCCCCTCTCCTCGGAAATGGGGAGGGGTCGGGGGAGGGGACAGTACCGCCCCGGTCGCAACCGGGGTGCTGTTCCTACGACAGAAAGGAACCGGCCTGGAGGCCGGCGCTACCCACAACGAACTCGAAG
>CAYNSX010000001.1:0-37586 GCA_964400165.1 uncultured bacterium | reverse complement strand
CTGGCTCGTCCGCGCCGTCAACGAACTCGAAGAACTCGACGCGGCGCTGAATCACTAGGCGCGTCGTTACTTCGCGAAAAACTCATCCTTATCAATCCCAAAGCGCCGAAGTGCCGCCAACATAGTCCCAATGCCCAAGTCCTGTGCCGGGTGATTTTTGATCGGGTAGCGCGGCCCCCGCATCAATCCCGGACGCTCGGGCGCATCGGGTGCGCCCTAGGCATAAGTGGCTTTCGACTCCCTCACTTCGGCGCCGCGGATCGGCGCATGGAATGCCGGTCCGTTGCCCCCGAGCGGCTTCAATTCAAACGGCAGATCGAACTCGATTTCCCCGATGTGGTCGGCGGCGTTGAATCGATCCCACACTTCCGCCGGCGCCTGAAACATCATGTGCTCCCAGTCTTCTGCTTCAGCAACGCTGGCCAAGTAGGCGGCAATCAGGTCGTGCATGTCGTCCTTGGCTGCTTCCAGGGTGGCCGCCTCGGTCACGATGTCGAACTCGAGGCAGTGCGCTTGGTAACGGCAGTCCGGAAGCCGCGCAAAGAGAACCCGGAGTTTGAAACCGCCCCGTTCGCTGCCTGACGCTGACCCCGATCGGTTCTTCGCCTTCACCGGTAAGAGCATACCACCATTGCCGCCTCTTACCACCCACCCCGAGGTCACCCTCCTCCCCTCTCCACTTGTTGGAGAGGGGGCCAGGGGGAGAGGTCACGCCCGCCGCTGCACCAGCACCCGCATCTCGCCGAACTGCCCCGCCTCGGCTAGTTGCAACAGCGCCTTCCGGTGTCCCCAGGCCTCACGCCGCGAGAGCGGCAGTTCGTCCACCGACTCGATCAGGTCGTGCAGGCCCAGCCCCTCGAGAAATTCCCGCTGCGTCGTGTAGGCCTCGGTGCGCAACAGCATCCGCTCGCCGAACCGCTGGAGCGCGGTGAAGTTCACGCGCGCCATCACATCCTGATTGCCGATGTCGCGGTACGGGTCCGCGTTCACTGTGTGCCGCGCAAAACAGACTAGCCCATCGTCCTGGCGCGCCAGCAGTTCCTCCGTCGTCCCGCCGAAGTCGATCGTCAGCACCCAGCCCGCCCGCAGCACGCGCGCGATGTCGCGCAGCATCTCGTTCGCTGCCAGGCCGACCGTGAACCGCCGCCCGGGCGCCAGCGTCGCACCCGCATCCGCCAAGTATTCTGCGAGCGCCGGCGTGCTCAATTCCCCAATCTGCTCGTGAAAGTCCTGGCCGTCCCAAGTCACGAACACTTCGCGCAACCGTCCGTCCTCGTTCACGACGCGGTGCACCGCCAGCGCATCGAACAGTTCGTTCGACAGGAAACAGCCCGTCGCGCTCCCGCTCGCTTCGCTCGCCAGCGACTCCGCCCACCGGCACCGCGCCGCGAACGGCCCCAGCGTCCGCCGCTGCCGGTTCGCCAGCGGCCCGCTCTTCTCGACCAGCACATACTCCAGCGCCGCCAGAAAATCCGGATGCCCGGCGGCCCACTCGAACACCCCCCGCGCCAGCGCGCCCGTCCCCGGCCCGCCCTCGATGACCTGGAAGCTCGGCGGCCAGCCCATCGCCTCCCACCGCCCCTGCGCCCAGCGCCCGAGCAGCCGCCCGAACGCCGGATGCACCTCCGGCGCCGTGAGGTAGTCGCCCGCCGGCCCGATCTGCCGCATTGTCCGCGTGTAATAGCCGAAGTTCGGGTGATACAGCGCCGTGTCCATGAACTCGGCGAAGGTCAGCGGCCCCTGCAGGGCGATGCGCTGCTTCAGGAAGGCGGCCAGTTGCGGGATAGTGCCCGTGGGTTCGTCGCGCGGCACAGGGTGACTCCGGAGTTGACGCACTCTATCATAGCGCCATGGCCGAGCACTTGCAGAACGAACCCGTCATTCACCCCAGCGTCTTCGTCGCGCCCAGCGCCGGCATCTACGGCGATGTCACTCTCGGGCGCGATTGCAGCGTCTGGTTCGGCACCGTCATCCGCGCCGATATGGCCGCGGTGGTCGTGGGTGAATGCACCAACCTGCAAGACCTGACGGTCGTGCATCAGGACACCAACTTGCCCTGCATCGTCGGCAGCCGCGTCACCGTCGGCCACCGCGTCATCTTGCACGGCTGCACCATCGGCGACGACTGCCTGATCGGCATGGGCGCCATCTTGCTCAACGGTTCCAAAGTCGGCGCGGGTGCCATCGTCGGCGCCGGCGCACTCGTCCCCGAAGGGGTGGAGATTCCCGCCGGCATGCTGGCGCTCGGCCTGCCGGCGAAGGTCGTCCGGCCGGTGAAACCGGAAGAGACGGAGCGCATCGCCCGCGGCTGGAAGCACTATGTCGAAGAGGGCCGCCGCTACCGCGAGCGCTTCCGGCAGGCCGGATGAGCGACGCGCCCGCCGCGGCGCTGCCCCCGCCGTCGCCGCCAGAATCCCCCCGTTTTTACTTCGGCTTCACTCTTCGTGACCTGCTCTTCATCGCCCTGATAACTGCTTGCTATCTCACGCCCCTCTGGCCCGCGGTGGCGGAGGGCTGGTGGTCCTCCGCCAATCTGATGTTGAGCGAGTGGCGGCTTGCCGCCGGCGCGCTGGTCATCGTCGCTCTAAGCACATGGCTCGCCTCCCGGCAGTGGGGGTTTGCAGGGCGCGTGGGGGGCGCACTGTTCAGCGCCCTGGCGGCGCCGCTGCTGGTGCAGTCGCTGTTGAACGCAGGGCTGCCCATTCAAATCCCCGAACATCTCGGGCCGGCGCCGTGGTGGCCGTGGGCAGTCGGCGGGTTGTTGGCCGTTCGATTCGTGAGCCAATGGCGTTGGCGGGTGGCGCTGGCCGCGGTGCTGTTTTTCGGCGTCACGACCGCGGTCGCAATCAATCAATACCTCGACACGGCGGTGGTGCACGACCTGCAATTCTTCGATCAGTTTATGTGGAAGACGCTGCACGGGCAGTTCCTCGCCAGCACGCTCGAGCCGCCGTCGGCGCTCGGCATTCATTTTGCGCCGATCGAACTGGCGTGGCTGCCGTTCTACGCGCTGGCGCCGTCGGGTATTACGCTCCTCGTGCTGCAGAGCGCGGCCGTGGCGGCGGCGGCGTTTCCGCTGCACCGCATCATTCAGCGTCGGGGGCTGCCGGACTGGGTCGCCTTCGCGCTCGTGGTCGGCTGGCTGTGTTCGCCGAGCGTGGCGGGGCCGGTGCTCGACAAGTTTCACGAGTACCCGTTCGCGCCGCTCTTCTTCCTCTGGGCGTGGGATTGCCTGGAGCGGAAGCGGTTCGGGTGGTTCGTCGCCTGCCTGCTTGGCCTGTTGATGGTGAAGGAACAGACCGGCCTCGTCGTGCTCGCGTTCGCGGTCGTGGCGCTGCCGGGCGTAATGCGGAAGGAATTGGGCGCGCGCTGGGCGGCAGCGCCGGCGTTGCTGGGCGTCCTCGGACTGATCACGGCGCAAGTGGTGATGGCGCGGCACTTGCCGCCCGGCGCCGGCGCGGGGACCTGGCGGCGGAACTATGGCTATCTCGGCGACACGCCGCGCCAGGGCCTCGCCTTCGCCGCCAAGCATCCCACCGTCCTTGCGGACTACGCGACGCGCCCGCGCAATCGCATCTACCTGTACCAGTTGTTGCAGCCCTTCGGCTATTGGCTGCCCTGGGGCAGTGGGGCCGCGGTTGCCGCCGTGCCCGACCTGACGGCCATCATGTTGAGCGACAATATGCAGTACCCGTTCCGGCGGCTGCGCTGGCATTACCACATCCTGATCGTGACAGCGCTGCTCATTGGCTTCGCCAAAGTGCTGGCGGGCACGCGGAAGCGGTTCCGGCTGTCGGCGGGGGCCGTTGCGTTTCCGGCAGCACTCTTCTTCATTTTCAGCGCCGCGGGCGTGCCGGCGTTCCAGTACGAACTCGGCGGCGTGCGCCTGACGCCGGAGCAGAAAGCGGCGCGCCTGCGCATCGTCGAACGGGTGCCGCGCGCAGCATCGGTGGCGGCGAGCGGCCACCTGGTGTTGTTCTTCACGCGGCGGAATGAAATCGTGCGGCTGGGGGTGAAGGGAAGTCTAGACCACCGGCCCGATTTCTTCACCCGTGAGATTGACCCGCTGACCGATGTGGCCCCGCCGCTGTCGCAGCAATTGGAACACTTCGGCTATCGCATCATCGCCCGCGACGGCCCCTTCGAGTTGTGGCATCGCGAGGGTGTGGGCAGCGCGCCGTAGGGCAGGGCCGGCGCGCACCGAATCGATCCGGTATGCCGCGTCGCCGTTCTCGCCGCGTGGCCCTTCCCGACCGCGTCGGCCGCGGCATCCCGCGGGCGCTGCTGCGCTGGTATGACCGGCACGGGCGCGACCTGCCCTGGCGACGGGAGCAGGACCCGTACCACTTCCTAGTGGCGGAGTTCATGTTGCAGCAGACGCAGGTGTCGCGGGTCATTGACTATTACGACCGCTTCCTGCGGCGCTACCCCACGGTGCAGCGGCTGGCGCGGGCGCAGCCCCAAACGGTGCGCGAGTCGTGGGAAGGCCTGGGGTATTACGCCCGCGCCCGCAATCTGCACGCCGCGGCGCGGGTCATCGTGCGCGAGCACGGCGGGCAAGTGCCCGATACGGAACCGGCGCTGCGGCGGCTGCCGGGCGTCGGGCGCTATACGGCGAACGCGCTGCTCTCCATCGCCCACGCGCAGGACCGCGGCACCGTGGACGCCAACATCGCCCGTGTCTTCAGCCGCCTGTTCGCGGTGAGGCCGCCGCTCAAGGCGGCGAAGGCGCAAGCGCGGCTGTGGGGCATCGCCGAGGCGCTGGCGCCGCGCGGCCGGGCGGGGGATTTCAATCAGGCGCTGATGGACTTGGGCGCGACGATATGCGTGCCCCGCCGCCCGCGGTGTCCGGCGTGCCCGGTGCGGCGGTGGTGTGCGGTCGGGGGCCGCGATGGGCGAGCCGGTTGATGTGGTGGCGGTGGTCATTTGCGAAGGCGGCCGCGTGCTGATTCAGCGGCGGGTCGAGGAGGGCCGGCTGGTGGATTGGTGGGAGTTCCCCGGCGGTAAGCGCAAGCCCGGCGAGTCGTGGCTACAGGCGGCGGTCCGGGAAGTGCGAGAGGAACTCGGCATCGACATCGAGGCGGGCGAGACGCTGGCAATGGCGGAACACCAGCGGGGCGACCGCACGCTGCACCTGGCGTTCGTCGCCGGCCGCCGTCTCGGCGGCGAGCCGCAGGCGCTCGAAGGGCAGGAAGTGGTGTGGGCGGCGCTGGATGCACTGGAGCAGTATCCGATGCCGGAACCGAACCAAGCGGTGCTGGCGCGGCTGGCGCAATCGGCTTGACATTGTGAAAACATTCGCGAATGATGCGGGCGGCGAGAGCAGGGCCCGGGGAGGGCGTTGCATGAGGCCAATTCCCCACTTCAACAGAGCGACACGGCACAGTGTGCGCGGCTGGTTCGGCGCCGCGGCGCTGGTGGCGCTGACTTCGCTGGTGGCGGGCCTGGTCGGCTGCCAGATGCAGTTTTCCCTCGATTCGACCCCTGGCGAGCCGTTGATCGCCGACCTGCTCTTGCCGACGAACAAACCCTCGGCCCTGAAGGGCAAGGCGATTTGGGACGCAAAGTGCGTCTCCTGTCACCAAGAGACCGGCAAGGGGCTGGTGACCGGCGGCGGCCCCGATTTCACCGACCCGCAGTGGATTTTTCCCAAGGCGCCACAGGAAATATTCGCCGCAGTCTACTGGGGAGAGGTCACAGAACAGTTCGAGCCGGTGGACCAGACCGAGGAAGAAGAGCACTCCGGGGCGTCCCCAGCACAGCGAATCGTCGATGAAAGCGCCGAACCGCGCCATCAGATACAGCATCAGAAGTTCGAAGGGCAACTGACGCAAGATGATGTTTGGAATGTCGTGGCGTATGTCTGGCAGTTCTCCGTCCGGCAGGAGTCGCTGCCGAGTGAACTGGGCTTCCCGCAGATTCGGACGCTGTTCGGCAGGAACTGCGCCACCTGCCACGGCAAAGAGGGCTTCGGCGACGGGCCGAACGCGAAATTCCTCGTGCCGCCGCCGCGCAATTTCCACCGCCAGGATTTCATGGTGACGGTGGCCAATGAGCGGCTCTTCCGCAGCATCACGGAAGGGCGGCCCGGCACGGCGATGCCGCCCTGGGGGCAGTTGGGTGTCACCGATGACCAGCGGCGGCAGTTGATCGATTTCATCCGCAGCTCATTCACCTTCGACGCGATGCCGATTTCCGCGGACGACGCGAAGGCGTTGAGTAAGCGCGCCACCGCCCTCGATGCACTAACCACCCAGGCGCTGCAGGCCGCCGGGCCGCTCCCGAAGTACGCCCCGCCGCCCGAGCCGGCGCCGCCACCCGCCTCGAAGGCACCGGCGCCCGCGCCGAGCGGTTCGTAAGCGCCGCTGCGCTAGCGCCCGCTTGTGCAATAATGCGGGTGACGGCGGTCAATTCCCTGACGGAGGGCTCGATGCGACACGCGTCAGTCATGGCAGCCATTCTGCTTCTGGGCGCGCTCGGCGGCTGCGTCAACCAGGGCAACGGCTATGGCAGTCCCACTGCTTCGAACAACACCACCCAGGCGCCAACGCCCGGCGGCTCCGGAGCGACCACCGACCTGGCCGCGCAGAAGGCCCAACTGGCGGCGCAGGGCAAGTACGCCTGCTGCATCAAGTCACCCTGCGACCTGTGCCTGCGCGCGCACGGGGAATGCGATTGTTCCGTCGACTTGAAGAAAGGCGAGGGCGTCTGTGCCGAGTGCTACGGCGCCTGGAAAGCGGGGCAGGGGAATGTCGCCGGTGTTGATCCGGCGACCGTGAAGCAAGGGACCGCCCAACCGAATTAGGAGGTTGTGCGTTTTCCGGCGCTCGTGCAACCGGCGCATGAGGCCGCCTAACGGTCGAGGCTATTCGGTTTCGTGTGTCGTCACATAGTGCTCCGCGGCCTTGCGACCGAGTCTCTTGAAGACCGCGGGTCGGACCGCTTGGTCAAACAGGGTGGAAGTGAGCAGGCCGGTCAGGATCACGATCGCCATCGGGTGAAGGATTTCCTTGCCCGGCTGTCCTGCGGCCAGGGAGAGCGGGAGCAACGCCAATCCGGCCACCAGCGCGGTCATCAGCACGGGCACCAGCCGCTCCAAGGATCCCCGGATGATCATGGCGTCGTCGAAGGTCTCGCCCTCGTGCTTCATCAGATGCAGGTAGTGCGAGGTCATCATGATGCCGTTGCGTGACGCAATGCCGGTCAGCGCGATAAGACCGATCAGCGATGCGACCGAGAGCACGCCGCCGGTCAGCAGAATGCCCGCGACGCTGCCGATGAGCGCCAGCGGAATGCTCAACATCACCTGCAGGGCGAGGTTCACCGACCCGAAGTGGGTGAAGAGGACGAAGAAGATGGCGGCCAGCGAGACCAGACTTAACAGCGCGATGAGCCGGGTTGCCTCCTGCTGCGCCTGGAACTGTCCCTCATAGGTCACGAAGTAGCCAACCGGGAGCTTGACCTGTGACGCCACCTGTTTCCGGATGTCGGAAACGACCGAACTAAGATCGCGGCCGGCGGTGTTACAAGTGACGAGGATGCGCCGCAAGGTGTTCTCGTGGAGGACTTGGTTCGGTCCCGTCGTTTCGGCGATGTCGGCGAGCGCGAACACCGGGATGCGGGAGCCGGTAGGTGTGTCAATCAGCGCGTCGCGCAACTGGGGAAGGCTGTTCCGAAACGGCTCGTCGAAGCGCACGAGCAGGTCATAGGTCCGCTGCCGGTCGAGAATCGTCCCCACGACATGTCCGTTGAACGCGGTTTCGAGTTGCTCGACCAATGCGCCGGGTGACAGGCCGAACTTCTGCGCCGCTTTGCGGTTGATGCTGATGGACACCTGGGGAATCAGCACCTGTTGCTCGGTCTGCAGGTCCACGACCCCTGGGACGCCGCGCATCGCGGCGTTAATGTCCCCCGCGGTGGTGCGCAGTACATCCAGCTCGTTGCCAAAGAGCTTGACGACGATTTGCGCCTGCGTGCCGGAGAGCAGGTGGTCGACGCGGTGCTGGATGGGCTGCCCGACGGCCACGATCACGCCCGGGATCTGCGCCAGGCGCTCGCGGATGTCGCGGAACAGTTCCTCGCGGGAGCGCTTGGACGGGCGAAAGTTGACCTCGATCTCCGTGTAGTGCACGCCTTCGGCATGGTCGTCGAGTTCCGCGCGCCCGGTGCGGCGGGTCGCGGCGATGACTTCGGGCATGGCCGTGAGCAGTTGCTCGGCGATGGTGCCGATGCGATTGGACTCAGCGAGCGAAGTGCCGGGTGGCGACAGCACATTCACGACGGCGGTGCCCTCATTGAGCGCGGGAAGGAACGACCGCCCAAGGAATGGCACGACCGCGACCGCCCCCAGCACCAGCACGCCGGCGGCGCCCATCACCCAGGCGGGCCGCCGCAGCGAGAACCGCAAGAGTCTGGCGTCCACGCGCTTGAGCAGGGCGACGAAGGGGCTGTCGCCCGGTCGCTCCATCACCCGGGCCTTCGGCAACAAGAAGAGACAGAGCACCGGCGTCACCGTCAGCGAGACGAGCAATGACGCGGTGATCGAGACCACATAGGCGACCGCGAGCGGTGTGAAGATGCGTCCCTCGATGCCGCCCAGCGCGAAGAGTGGCAGGAAGACCAATACGACGATAATGGTCGCGTATACAATAGAGTTTCGGATCTCCCGCGAGGCGTCATAGACGACTTGGAGGGAGGGGAACGGCTGGGCCCGGCGATGGTTCTCGCGCAGGCGCCGGAAGACATTCTCGACCCCCACGATGGCGTCGTCAGTCAATTCGCCGATCGCAACGGCCAGGCCGCCCAGGGTCATCGTATTGACGCTCAATCCCATGTATTTGAAGACCAGCGCCGTCAGTACGAACGACAGCGGGATGGCGGTCAGCGTGATCAGTGTGGTGCGAAAATTCAGCAGAAACACAAACAGGATGATCGCGACCAGGATCGCGCCATCGCGGAGCGCCTCCTCGACATTGGTGATGGCGCGCTCGATGAAGTCGGCCTGGCTGAACAGGTTCGCGTGGACCTCGACATCCGGCGGCAGGGAAGCGCGCAGGTCAGCCAGGGCCGTTCGGATCTGCTCCGTCAGTACCAGCGTGTTGGCGCCCGGCTGCTTCTGAATGCTAAGAATGACCGCGGGCTTCGCATTGACGCTCCCGTCTCCGCGCTTGACGGTCGCGCCATGCGTGACGCGTGCCACATCGCGCACCAGAATCGGCCCGCTGCCGAGCCGCACCACCGTGTTCTCGATGTCGGTCAGACTCGCGGTGCGGCCGAGGTTGCGGATCACCAATTCGTGTGCTTGCACATCCAGGAAGCCGCCGGTCGTATTGCTGCTCGCGCTCGCGACGGCATCTTCCAGTTCGGTCAAACTGACCGCGTGCGCTTTCAACTTTTCGGGTGAAACCAGCACCTGATATTGGCGACGCTCGCCGCCGATGACCGTCACCTGCGCCACGCCTTGAATGCCGAGGAGCCGATAGCGCACCACCCAGTCGGCCAAGTCCCGCAAGTCCATCGGTGAGGTCTCGCCAGTCTTGCTTTGCAGTCCGATAAGCATGATGTTGCCCATGATTGAGCTGATGGGGCCCAGCACCGGCGTGACGCCGGCGGGGAGTCGTTCGGCTGCCAGTTGCAGGCGTTCGGCGACGATCTGGCGGTCGATGAAGATGTTGCTCTTCCAGTCGAACTCGACGAAGACCAGCGCCAGCCCGATCGACGCGACCGACCGGACGCGCACGACCCCTGGCGCTCCGAAGATGGCCTGTTCGACCGGCAGCGCGACGAACGACTCGACCTCTTCCGGGGCCAGGCCGCCGGCTTCCACGAAAATGGTCACGGTGGGGCGGTTCAGATCCGGCAGCACATCCACCGGCATCCGGAGAATGAGCGAGACCCCGTAGGCCGTGACGAGGACGGCGACCGCCATGACCAGCGTGCGCTGTCGCAGTGAGAATTGGATGACGCGATTGATCATCGCGTCAGTCCGACCGGGGGTCTAGTAGAGCCAGGCCGCACCTATTGAGCCGCCTGCTGCAATTGCCACTGCGTCAGCAGTTGGCTGTTGCCCTGAACGATGACCAATTCTCCCGGCTCCAGTCCGCTCACGATCTGGACTCGTCCGAACGCCGACACACCGGTGACTACCTGGCGGGGCTCGAAGGCGCCGAGGCCGGCATCCACAAAGACCACGGAGAGGTCTCCCACCTTGAGCAGCGCGGCCGCCGGCACTTGCAGCGCCGCGGCTTGCTCGCCAACCACAATCTGCGCCCGGACAAAATCGCCGAGAGCGATGTTCGGGCCCGCGGCGGCCGACAGCCGCACGAGAGCGACCGTCGCCCGTGTGTCGCGATCCGCCAAGTTGGACAGGTAGGTGACGACCCCTTCGACACGCTGGCCGCCCCAGGGGTCGGATCCCAATGAGACGCGCGCGCCGCGGTGCACTTGCGCGGCCTGGTCGCCGAAGAGTTGAAGCCGCGCCGACAGTTGCCTGGGGTTCACGATACGGAAGATCGGTGTGGTGACATCGGCGAATTCGCCGACGCTGACCATCTGGTCGGCGACAATGCCGTCGATGGGCGATGTGAGCAGCACCTGACTGCCGCCCCGCGCACCCTGTCCGCCGATGAGGCGGGCGGTCTGTTCGGCGGCGCCCAGTTCGGCGCGTGCGGCGGCCACATCGGCATCGGCTTCCGAAATGTCGCGCGTGCCGCGCAAGCCCTCGTTCCACATGGTCTCTTCACGGTCGGCCTCGACGGTGGCAAGTTGCAACTGCTGCCGCGCGTCGGCGAGTCGGGCTTCGGCCTGCGCCAGTTCGGAGCGGCTGATGTCGAGTTGCTGCTGCGAGACGATACCGTTGACGAACAGTCGCTCGTTGCGGGCGAGCGAAGAGCGGTGCAGCGCTACTTCACTTTCCATCGCCGCCGCATCGGCCTGCCGTGCGGCGAGACTGCCTTGCGCTTGTTCGAGGGGCTTGCGGGTGGTCTCGCCGGTTTCGGCGAATCGGCGGGTCGTTGTGAGACGGACTTGGGCCGCTGACAGCCGCGCACGGGCCTGGGTCACCCGGCCCTGTGCCTCCGCCAGGTCGAGACTGTCGATCACGGCCAGGGTCTCACCCCGTTTCACAAACTGGCCGAGGGTCGGATAGGTGCGCAAGACCCGTCCCGGCAGTCGGGGAGTCAGGGCCACCACCGCATTCGGCGCGCCGGTGATTTCCCCGGTCGCTTCAACGATCTCCAACAGCGGCTGACGCGCCGCCGCCTGGGACTCGATGCCCAGCAACTGGCGGGTCCCTTCGGCGAGCACGACGGTTGATCCGGCGGCGCCGACCTGAAAGGCAAAGGCCGCCTGGGCGCTGCGTCCACCGGCGGCGACCGCGACCACTAGTTGGTAGAGTCCTGGCGAGCCGAGGCGCGACTTCGTCGCGTAGGCACCTGGCGCGGTGGGAGTGAGCGTCAGCGGCGACTGTTCGCCGGCCGCGCTGCGCGCGGTGACTGTGACTTTGGCTTGTCCGAGTGCCGCCGGGTCGGTCGTCCGCAGCGTCAGCGCGAATTCGGCGTCGCGGCCCGTCTCGAGCGGACCGCGGATCTGCAAGTCAATCGTGACATCACCGACCTGGGCCGACTGCCGGCGTTCGGTCGTGTTGAATTGGGTCGCGCCCGCGGCGGGGGCGGTGCTGAACGATTCCCCGGCGTGTTGCTCTTCGCCATGCGCGAAGGCGCGCCGGTCCGCGCGCTGGGCATCAAGTTTCAGCCCCCAAGCCACCAGGGCCAGCCCGGCCGCCAACACGACAAGAAACCGCAAGGGGTTCCGTTCAAGCAGCGTGCGCATCGTTCTCACCTCCGTGGTGGGATCGGGAGAGTTCCCGCTTCGAGCGGCGCGGGGTTGTTGTTAGTGGCCCGTGCCCGTGCCTTTTTCGACGGTGAAGGGGAAGGTCACCTGGCCCGTGCCGCCGCCGGACTTCTTGTAGGTGACGACGAGTTCATAGGCGCCGGCGGCGTGCACATCGGGGTGTATGTCGTAGTCGCCGGGTGCGTTGGTTTCGACTTCAAGTTTCGCGGCGGGCGCGGTGCCGGATTTCGCCCGAATCTCGGCTGTCGGCGAAATGTCGGCGGGCTTGCCGTCATGGACGACAGTCAGCCCGAAGTGAGGGTGAGAATCCGTTGTCAGTTGCGCTTCACTAATCCCCAAAGTGAAATCGAAACCGTCCGCCTGAACCTGTTGGGTGGTCGCAGGGAGCGGTTCGGCTTCAGGCGCCGGGGTGGTGCTCGGCGCAGTCGCAGGCGCTGACGGCGGCGGAGTGGTTTCCGTTGTCGGGGACGACGATGGTCCGGCACAGCCCGACAGCGCAAAGGCAAGAACTAGCAGTGGCATGGCTCGGGGGGTGAGACGACGCATGACGCGCATCAGAATGCTCCTCTATCGGGGAATGAGTGTCTGCGAAGACCAGGGCGCAAACTGTTGCAGGGTCGACGGCCACGAATAACTGATCGAGAGTCGGCAATCCGACCGCAGCATTGAGACGGACCGCGGCCTGGGCGAGAGCCGCCCGCGCCTCCAATTCATCCAGAAGCACATCGCGCAGCGTGCGCTGCGCTTCCAGCACTTCCAGGCGGTCGAAGGCGCCCTCTTGATACCCCACTTGCGCCTTCTCTGACAGTTCCCGGACTGACGCGACAATGGCGTCCAGTCGGTTCAGGCGCAGTTCGATAGTTTGGAATTCGGCCAAAGTCTGCTCGACAGCCCCGAGAATCTGCAGTTCCACTTGCCGCAATTCGGCACTGGCCGCTTCGCTCTCCTGCCGGCGAGCCTTGATGTCGTTTCCGATTTCGCCTGCGCCCAATAGCGGGATACTGAAGGCGAGGCCCAGCGAAGTCTCTCCGAATTCCCGTCGCACGGTCGCCGCCGCATCCGGCCGCGCACGAGACGCGGCCACTTCGATAGCGGCCTCGGCCGCGCGGAGGCGAGCAAGCATGGCGCGTCGGGCGGGCCGGGTGGCAAGTGCTCGGTCGGCCAAGCCTGCGGCGTCGAGTTGGAGCAGCCAGCGGGGCAGATCGCCATCAGCCACGGGCGCCTCAACCGCGTCGAAGCCGATCGCGCGCGCCAGCTGTGACTGCGCCACGCGCAGGGCGCCTTCGCCGGCCAGGTGCTGTTCCTCGGCCCGCGCCACTTCCACATCGAACTTGAGTAGGTCGAGTTGTGGCGCCGTTCCTTGCGCGACCCGTTCGGCGGCGAACCGGCGCAGTTCGCGCACGAGCTCGAGATTCTCGTCCAGCACCTGCATGCGCGTTTGCCGCGCCAGCAAGTCGAGGAACGCCGCCTGCACATCGGCGACGACTTGCAGTTCGGTCTCGTCTTGATCGGCTTCCGCGGCCTCACTGGAATGACCCAGTGCGCGCGCCGACCAGCGACGGTGTCCCGCCAGGTCGAGGGGTCGGAACAGAATGACATCGAGGTCGAAGCGCGAGGCGCTCGCGCCGGTGCTGTCGCGTTCCACTTGCGGTTCGACTTCCAGACCGATCGGAGGCGCGGCGCGCAGGGACCGCGCCGAATAGTCTGCTGCCTGCGCTGTGTGCCGGGCGGCGATCAGACGGGGGTTGTGTTCGCTCGCGGCGGAGACTGCTTGTTCCATCGTGAGGTGTCGCAGTGGCGATTCAGACGAGTCGCTGGCGCGGCCGACCACCGCGGGCGAGACGAAGAGCCCCGCCGCCAAGAGCAGAAGCAGGCGAAGCGCCGACGGCGCTCGCCCGCTCCACTGAACTATCGGTTCGGGTGTCGGTATCAGAAGAAAGACCCTATAGGTAGAGACAGCATTTCCACAGGTCGAGTTCCGGCACGAGGCGGATTCTCCTGTTTCAGCAAGTTTCTGCTCGGCGAACGAGTGAGGGCGCAAGGGCGGGCACTAACCGCTCGCACCCATTGCGAAATGAATGCAAGACGCAGCCCGACGGCAGTCGCCGCCGGGCTGTTCAGTTCACGGTGCGTTTGGGCCGGGATAGTTAATAGCGGATTTGGATTTCGCCGGTGAAGAGGTTGCCGTGCGGAGCGCCCGAGCCGCCGCGCAGCCATTCCTCGGCGATGCGCAAGCGGACATTGGGCGCGATGTCGTGCATCAGAATGAGCGCGTAAGTGTCCTGGCTGTTGTCGGTGGTGTCGCGGTCGGGATCGAAGGTGTCGAACTTGCCGTAAACCGTGAAGGTCTTCGACACCTTGTAGCCGGCGGTGACGATGAGGGCGTTCATGTCGTGCACGCCGCCCGCCGGTGACGCCAGCAACGGCCCTTCGCCGCTGACCACCTCACCGCGGAACACCCAGCGCCCGGGGGTGGTCTGCACGAAGACGCCGATGAAGTTGTGCTCGAGTTCCGTCGCGGAGCCGAGCGTGACATCGCCGGTGGTGCCGGAGACGCCGGCGGTCCAGGTGCCGCGCGTCAGCGAAAGCAGCGCGGTGATGTCGAGCGAGTTGCTGGGGTCGAGCGCCAGGCCGGCGCCCTGGAGGCCGGCGAGGTCCACCGCCCAGCCGCCGCCGAGGTCACGGTGCAACTGGATGCCGGTGTCGAAGATGAAGAAGGCCTGGCGGAAGATTTGGGCGCGCTCCGGCGCTTCCAACACCGGGTCGGGGCGCGGGATTTCGTAGCCGAACGGGGTCTTCATCTGGCCGATCTGCAGCCAGGTGTCTTTGCCGAAGAGCACGCGCGCCCAGGCGGCCAGGACGCGGACGGTGCGGTCGTTGGACGAAGTCACGGCGCCGTCGGCGGCAATCTCGATGCTGTACAGGGCACGCCCGCCGATCGGGCCGGAGACGACGACGCGCGCCCGCTGAATCATCACCGCGGTCGACGGGTCCGACGACCGGCCGGAGACGACGCGGGCCTGCAGGAACCCGGCGATGTTGTGCGCGGCCAGAGTCGCTTCGACTTTGGCGAGGCGGGTCGAGAGCGCCGTGACCATCTTGTCGAGGTCTTCGACCTTGACGCCCAGGGTGACGAGTTCATTGCGGAATTCCGCAATCAGTTTTTCGATGCGGGCGATGTCTTCGGGCTGCATCCCCGAGGACGAATCGGCGGAGGCGCCCGACGCGGCCTCGCGGATGCCGGCGCCCTGCCGTTCGATCGCTTCGCCGATCCCTTCGATGGCGCGGACGACGAGCGAGGCGGCCTCGGCGCGGGTCACTTCCGCCGGCAGCGCGAGCGGCGCCGCCGGGTAGCCGTGCAGCAGGCCGCGCTGGGCGAGACTGTCGAGCGAGACGACGGCCCAGTGGTCACGCGGCAGGGCCGGCAGCGCCGCGACCGCGCTGCCAGTGACGACGAGTGCAACGAGTGCAACGAGTAGACGCGATGATGCCGGTGTGCGTGTCATGCGTGCAGGGTTTGGTCGGCCGCCCCGCGGCCACAACCCCCCGCTCCCTCTCTCCGAAGTGTACGCTACTGCGACCCGAGCGGGCCAAGATCGGTGACTGTGCCGGGCTCGTCGATCTGGAGCGACTTGCCGGCGGCGAGGTTGGTAACGGTGGCGTCGTCGCCATTCGGCCAGTGGATGACGAGTTTGTCGATCTGTTTCGCGGTGCCGAGGCCGATGGTGAGGGGCAGTTCGCTCTGGCTCAAGTAGGACGACCCGCCGCGCACGGTGTAGCGCTGCGTCAGATCGCCGGCGGTCGCTTCGACGACGGCGCCGATGGCCGAGGCGTTGCTCGTTGTCCCGCGCAGCGTCAGGCGGACGGCGGGGTTCTTGTTGCCGCCGTCATTGCGCAGCAGGACGGCGCGACCGCCGTTGGTGGTGATGACGAGGTCGAGGTCGCCGTCACGGTCGAAATCGGCATAGGCGGCGCCGCGCGCCACCAGCGGCACCTGAAAGCCGGGCCCGGCTTCGGCGGAGACATCCGTCAGCCGGCCGGCGACATTGCGGAAGAGTTGCGGCCGCTGTTTGTACATGACATTGCTCTGCACCTGCTCGACATCGGCGTCAAGGTGGCCGTTGGCGAGGAACAGGTCCACCCAGCCGTCGTTGTCGGCGTCGAAGAAGAAGCAGCCGAAGGTGAGCGAGAGCAGCGAGGCGCGCCCGAGGTCGGAGGCATACGATTTGTCGACGAAAATCTTGCCGGAGTTCGTGTAGAGCGCGACGGTCTCGTTGCTGAAGTTGCCGATGGCGACGGCGTCGCGGCCGGAGTGATCGTAGTCGCCGACATCGATGCCCATGCCGGCGCGCGGGCGGCCCGCCTCGCCATACGCGACGCCCTGCTGCACGCCGACTTCCGAAAAGGTTCCGTCGCCCTTGTTCTGATACAGGTAGGTGGGCTCGGTGTCATTCGCCACCATCAGGTCGGCCCATCCGTCCTTGTTGTAGTCGCAGGCGACGACGCCGAGGGACTTCCCTTGCAGTGTGCGGCCGTCGGAACTCTTCCAGATTCCGGCCTTCTCGGAGACATCGGAGAACTTGCCGCCGCCGTCGTTGTGATACAGGCGGCCGAGTTCGCCGACATAACGCTCGGGTGTGGTGTAGGACTTGTCCTTGCCGTTACGCGAGAAAAAGATGTCGGTGGCCGGGGTCCACTTCACATAGTGGGCGACGAAGACATCGAGGCGGCCGTCACGGTCGTAGTCGACAAAAGTAGCGCTCGTGGCCCAGCCGGAGCCGGCGAGGCCGGCGCTCTTGGCGACTTCGGTGAACTTGCCGCCGCCGGTGTTGTGAAAGAGGAAATTGCGCTCGAGGGCGGTGACGAGGACATCGGGTTTCCCGTCCTGGTCATAATCACCCACGCACGCGCCCATGCCGTACATCTCGACCGCCAGGCCGGCGGCCTTCGTGACATCTTCGAAGCGCTGGCCGTTCGCATTGCGGTAGAGGCGCAGCGTCGCGGTGCGGCGGGCACCGCCCGCAGGGGCTTTGCCGGCTTTGCGCTCGGCGGCGGTCCAGTCGCGGCTGTTGACGAAGAGCAGGTCCTGCCAGCCGTCGCCGTCGTAATCGATCCAGGCGACGCCGGAGCCCATCGTCTCGGGCATCCACTTCAGGCCGAAGGCGCCGGTCGTGTGCACAAAGTCGATGCCCAATGCCTGGGTGACATCGGTGAAGGAGGCGCCGGCGGCCGTCGCGGCGCCGCCCGTGGGCGAGCCGGGTGTCTCCGTCGTGCCGTTGGTGGTGGTCGCCGTCGGGTTGGCACAACCGGCGGCGAGCAGGCAGGCGAGCGCGAGGGACCACGCGGCGCGGCGCATCACTTGGGGGCTCCAGCCGGAGCGGGAGCGGCCGCGGACGTGCCGGCAGCCGCCGCGGGGGCGGGAGCAGGCGGCGGAGGCGGCGGCTTGAGGCCGGCGGGCCAGCCGTGGTCACCGTGCTCGTGCAAGATGGTGGCCTCGTTGTTGTCCCAGGGGTGGGTCAGTTGGTACGGGCCGGTGATTTGCGTCTGGGTCTCGTCGGCCTTGAAGCGCAGGTAGAGCTTCTCGTGCTTGGCGGCGGTGGCTTCGTCGCCGAGGCCGCGGTAAGCGCGCATCAGGTTGTAGTGGGCGGTCAGGTCTTCGGGGTCGATGGTGAGCGACTGCTCGAGTTCCTTGACCGACTCAGCGAAGCGCCCCTGCAGGAAGAGGACGATGCCCATCTGGTTGTGGACATTGCGGTCCTTGGGGAAGACGGCCGCGCACTTCTTCCATTCGGCGAGCGCGCGGTCATAGTCGCCCAGTTCCTTCCAGACCATTGCGTAGAAGTTGCGCGAGCGCGCTTCGAAGTACTTGGTCATCGGGGTCACCTTAGCGGCGTAGAGCTCGAAGGCCTTCTCGTACGCCTTGCGCGCCTCGTCGAGGTTGCCCTCGGTCAGGTAGGTGCGGCCCAGGTTGGCGTAGCCCTCCGGCCACTTGGGCGCGACGACGGTCGCCTGCTGGAAGGCATAACGGGCGCGCAGCAAGTCGCCGACGCGCAGGAAGCCGATGCCGTAGTCATTCCAGCGGACACGCAGCTTCTCGCGGTCGGCGTCGGCCAGCCCCTTCAAGTCCATCGGTTTCGGCGCGGGGGCTGGGCCGTCGACGACGCTGATGGTCAGGTCATTGCGCGCCACCTCGATGATGGGCAGGTCGGGAATGCCCTTGAAATTGCCGGACACGCGGTCGGTCGCGGCATCAAAGGCGTACGCGCGGCTGTCGCTGTTGACTGTGACGCCGGGGATCGTGCCGTCATGGCCGGCGCCGATGTGCGACAGGACGCCGTCTTTGCCGTACATCGGGTCGCCGGGGATGAGCCCGCGGCCGGCGAAGGCGAAGTTGGTGTAAAAGAAACTGAACTTCCGGTAGAGGACGCGCGCGGTCAGTTTCAGTTTGCCCGTGGCGTCCTTGGGAATCTGCACGCGGTAGCGGACGGTGTCGCCCGCTCCGGGCGGAATGGCCTGGACATAGAGCGGTGTGCGGAACAAGAAGGCGTTGCGCTTGTTGATCGGGTTGCCGCCGCCGTCGAGGAGGAACGCGCGGTAGAAGTGCGCCCACTTGTCCACCGGGCCTTTCGGATATTCGAGATAGCCGCTGGCGAAAACGACCTTGCCGTTCTCGTCGGTGACGGTGAACTCCATCCAGGTGTCGAAGGCGTCCATCGTGCCGCCCGGGAAGACATGGCCGACCTTGCGGGTGCGGGCCACGACATCGAACGACACTTCTTCGCCGCGCGCAACGGCGATGTCACGCCCGCCGATCGGAGCGATGACCGTGTCGGTCAGCGTCCGGCCGATGCTTGGCACGAAGGCCGCAGAGACATCTTCGCCGGTCATGCTCAAAGTGGTCGGAGCGTCCGGGGTGCCCTTCGGAGTGACGAGCCGCTCGGCGGCTTTTGGCCCGCGGCGCAGGGCGAAGATGTCCACCGTCAGCGCGGTCTTCAAGATATCGACGGTGACCTTCATCTGATCGGGATGGTCGTTGACGAAGGGCAGGGCGGTATTGGCGGCGGGGAAGCGGTGCGAACGGACGAGACCGCCCTTGTTGCCGTCGTCGTTCGACGGGATGCGCGGCATGTGGCAGTCCACGCACTTCTTGAAGTCGGGCTGCCCGGTCTTGTCGTCGCTCGGGTAGTAGAAGGCGCCGGCGCCGTAACTGGAGACGCCGCTCTGCTGCCAGGCGTCGTACTCATTGAAGCCGCGCACCCAGCGGAAGTTGTTCACGCCGACATCGAGGTGGACCTTGTGGCAGGAGGCGCAGAAGTCCGCCGGCTGCGTGCGCATAAACGGCCGCAGGAAGGTCTTCTTGTGCGGGCCGGGCGCGCGCCGCACCAGGAAGTCGTGCAGCCCCTTCATCACCGGGTTGTCGCTGATGGCGTATTTGTGCATCGGCGGGTAGTCGAGGAAGACATCCGCCTGCCCCATCGTGCTCTTGACGCCGACGATGGAGTGGCAGCTGGCGCAGGCGAGACCGCTGTGCGCGGTGGGGAACTTCTCGGGCGGCCACACCTGGTCCTTGATCGGGAAATCGAAGCGCGGCTTGCCGGTGCCGGGCATTTCGGTGAAGAGGACCGCCGGGTCGTGGCAGCCCGCGCACCACTTCGAGGACTCGGGGCCGACGACTTCCTGCATATATTCGATGGACTTGCGATAAAACTGGTTGTTGAACGACGAGAAGCGGTGCGCCGACTCGCTCCACTGCTTGAAGATGTCGGGGTGGCAGGTCTGGCAGGCCTGTGAGTTCGTGAAGTATTCGGCCGGGAAGAAACGCTCTTTCTGCAGCGTCTGCGCCGATGACGGCCAGAAGAGACTGCCCTTGCCGCCGCCTTCGTCGTAGTTCGATTCGGGCGCCCAGTGGGGGTTCTTGATGGTCGTGCTCGACACTTGCACGCCCACCATTGTGCTCAATACGACGAGCGGCAGCAGTACCGGCACGCCCATCTGCGGCGCCAGGCGGCGCGCCGCAGCGGCCGCGGCGGGCTTCACGCGCAGGGCCAGGTAGAGGAGGGTGAACCCGAGCGCGGCGGCGGCGCTGCCGACATGGGTGTTCAGGTAGGGCCGCTGCGCCTGCAGGTTGGCGTAGATGAGCAGGTACACGCCGGTGACGAGACAGACGGCGACGCTCAACGCGGCCAGGACGCCGATGAACCGGGCGAAGCCGCCCTGCGGCTTGAGCCCGCGCAGCCAGTCGCGGAAGCGCACGAGGGAATAGGTCGCCAGCCCGAGCCCGATCAGGAGGTGGAGGAGAACACTCCCCAAGAACAGGAAGGTGGCCGGTTCCGTGCGCGGCGGCGTCGGCCAGTTGTCGGTGATCAACAGATAGGCGCTGTTGACCACCAAAACGGTGCAGACAATCCACAAAGCCGGAAAGCGTCGCTTCGGTGCTGCGGTGCCGGGTGCCATCCCGTATCCCCTCCACAATGTGGCGCCCGGCCCACCGGTTCGCCTTGCGGACCTAACCTCCCCCCTGGGAGGAAACGAATTGTACAGAGAGACGACGGCTGCGGGGACGGGGTTCCGTGGGGGTCGAGTGTCGGCAATTGCGCGGGGCTGAACCCCCGGGCTTAGGACAGCGACCGAAAAGGCGGGCTTAAGCCCGCCCGTTGTTCGCCGTCATCAGCCCGGCCGCTCGTCCCGAGCGCAGTCGGGGGATTCAGGGCCGGGCCGCACTACGGCTTCACGCGCAAGCGCCGCAGGTGGCCGGAGTCCCAGAACAGGATTTCGGCGGACATTTTCCAGTATTCGAAGCGGACGCCCTCGGTCTTGAGGACGACTTCGAGTTGCTCGATGGGGGAGTACAGGGTGCCCTTTGGCTGCAGGCGCAAGAAATTCCAGACGCCCTCTTCGGTCTTGCCGGGAGCGACTTCGAAGGTGTCCTTGAGGCCGTCGCGGATGCGGGCGAGTTCGGAAATGCGATAAGTCTTGCCGTCGGCGATGGCGGACAGCAGAACGACGGTGGTGCCGGTGTAAGTGAGGACGGCCAGATCCTGCTTGCCGTCGCCGGTGAAATCGGCAAGGACGGCCCAGGGGGCTTCGCGGCTGGAGTACTTGTATTGCTTGATGAGACTGGGGACGAAGTGTTTCGTGTTCAAGACGCGCAAGCGCGGGTTGTAGGCCATCAATGCCTGATACATCTGCTGGGAGAGCTTCATCTGCCAGGCGCCGCTGACCTTGCTGATGGTCGCCGGGCTGGCGATCGCGGCGGCGCCAGCCGCGGAGGCGCCGAGACTGACGGCGGCGAGGGCCAGCAGCACGAAGGCGGGGTCAGTGATGGAGCCCAGCCGGGTCATCGGTGATTGGACGGCGGACGGGTGGGGGCGGTCACAGGCAAGTGTTCGGCAGATACCGATAGCAGCCCTGCCCGGCCTGTAAGGGCCGGGCTGACGAAAGGCGCCCCATAAATGGGGCGCGAAAGCCAGCTCGCAAGTTCTCGGTGCGCCCGCTTCAGAGGGCGCGTTTTGTGAGCCCAGGGCTTATAGCCCTGGGCCAGTGTTGCACCGCGCGCCCGGAACTGAAGTTCCGGGCTGAACTCAAATCCAGTCCCTTCGGGACTGAAACTGCCCTCACTCCAGACGCTGGTGCGGTGCCCTAGCCCTTTATCAGCGCCTTCACTTCGGCGGGGAGGTCGAAAGTCTCACTCTTCACGCTGTTGTGTTCGATTGCCGTGATCGTGAACACGAGCTGCTGGCTGGCGGCCTTCTGCACGGTTTTGGTCGGCACCAGCAGGCCGTCAAACTTCTTGTAGTCGGACACGAAAGTCGACACGGGGAGACTGCCCGCCTCGGTCTCGGCGGTGCTGGTGGTGCCGACGAGCAAGCCGGTCTTGACCGAAAAGTATTCCATCGTCTCGAAGCCGGCCTTGCTGACCAGACGCACCTTGTAGGACTCTTCCCCTTCATAGGTGGTGCGCTCGACGGTCTCGATGGTGGTGTACTTCTCGCCGACCGTGTAAGTCGGATAGAAGTCGGCCTGATCCTGGAGTTGCGTCAGTTGCTTGCCTTCCAGCAGTTGCGGGCCCTGGAACGGGTTGAGCGACCAACCGACCTTGCCGTCATAACCCGACTGGATGGTGCCGATCGGCCCGAGCGTGATCTTGAGGAGGAACTTGCTGGGCGTGGCGGTGTAGATGTCGAAAGTGCCGGTCAGGCCCTGGCCGGAGAGTTCCACGGTGCCGGACTCGTGGCGCGAGGTGAACGAGTTGATTCTGTCAGCGCCGCCGACTTCTTTCATGTAGCGGGCGATGATGTCGGTGGCCTTGGGCAGAGTGGTGTCGGCCTCGGCGGCGGCGGCTTGCGGGCCGCGGGCTGTGAGGGCGCCGGCCAGCAGGCCGGCGAGAAGCAGCCATTTCATCAAGCGGGGAGCGAGCGCTGCGCGCATAGCGGGGTGTGCCTCCTGTGGGTGTCTTCCAGAGTTAGATGGCATGAGCGTTCCCTTGGTTTCCTAACGGGGCGCCGCGCGCTGGGCATCAATCCAGCGGAGGGCAGCGTCGAGCGGAGCGTCGCGGCCGGCGAGCAGGTCGGCGCGGGACAGCGGGACGACTTCATCGGGCGTGACGCCGACGCCTTCGGCGCGCTGGCCCTTGGCGTTGATGAAGTCGGCGAAGGCGTGCTGCAGGGCGTCGCCGTTCGGCAGGCGGTCGACCGCGGAGCCGAGGACGCCGCCACCCGTCTGCTCGCCGAAGACGCGCACCCGCCCGATGGACTGCATGCCGCTGGAGAAGAGCTCGGAGGCGCTGCCCGAGAAGCCGTCGATCAGCACGGCGACCGGCCCGCCGTAGGGCTCGACACGCTGCCCGTCGGGGTTGACCAGCCGCGGCTGCGCCAGCAGTTGCAGTTGCGCGCTGCGCATGAACTGCGTGCCGAGCGAAGTCTTCTCCTTCAGGAAATGGCCGGCGATGCCGACCACCATCCCGCCGACGCCACCGGGATTGCCGCGCAGGTCGATCACCATCCCATCGGTGGTGCGGTATTCGTCAATGGCGCGGTCGAGCAGGAGCGCGTTCGGCAGCATCCAGATGTTGAATTGGATGACGCCGACCGAGGCGCCGCCGGGCGCGGCGACCCGCTGCTTTTCGAGGCGGGCGGTGAAGGGCGGCAGGTAGCCGAATTTCACCGTCTCGCCCGGTTCCTGCCAGCGGTCGAGCAACAGCGTGACCGTCTCGTTGCGCTCGTTCAGGAATTCGACCGACACGGTGGAACCGACTGCGCCGCGAAAGCGATTGCTGACGCCCGAGACCAAGATGCGGCGCTGCAGACGGTCGCTCGTGTCGGGAGGGATGCGCAAGAGTATGTCGGTGACGCGCGTCGGGCCGACGGCGGCGACGAGCCAGCCCGGCTTCACACCGGTACGCGCGGCGGGGCCATTGGCATCGACGCGAGTGACAACCGCCAGATTGCCGAGGCGGCGGATTTCGAGGCCGACACTGCCGGCGACCCCGCCACTGCCAGCACCGCCGACATCGGCGAGGGTGGCGGCTTCGGCGACTTCGCGCGGCATCAGCGCGAAGTGCGACTGCTGCAGGCGGCCGAGCAGGTCGCGCACGACGCCGCGCAGTTCGTCCATATCTTTGGCGGCGGCGGCCTTGGGGCGGAGTTCGTCGCGCGCCGCGGGCCAGTCGACGCCGTTGAACTTGGTGTCGAAATAAGTGTCGTTGATGATCTGCCAGACCGCGTCGAAAGTGCGGACCGCCAGGTCCGCCGAAAACGCCGGGACGGGCGCGGTCGCCGCGCTGGCGGCGGCCGCGCTGCCGATGAGGACCGCCAGCGCCAAGGCGCGGTGCGCGCGGCGTGGCCAGGTCAGATTACGCAACGCCATCGTGGGTCTCCCACTGAAAGATGTTTTCGATTCGGTACTCACAACATTCACCGTGCTTGCCAAGAATCCTAGCCCGAGCGGGCGAGGGTGCCGCGGCGCTTGGCGTAGCGCTCGGCCCACGAGAAGACCATCGCGCCGAGCGGCACGAGGATGACGCCCAGCACGGCCAGGATGAGCAGGTCGCTGGTGAGCGTGCCGCCGCCCGGCCAGACGCCGAGCGCCTTGCGGATGCCTTGCAGCGTGTAGGTCGCGGGCGACAGGCGGGCGATGACCTGCAGGAACCCGGGCAGCACTGTGATCGGGTAGTAGACCCCCGACAGCGTCAGCAGCGTGGCAAAAACAATCTCCGCCATCTGCTCGCCGCGCTCGGGCGCCAGCATCGGCACCACCGCCACCATCATCCCGAGGCCGACGAACGAGACGCTCGCCAGCGCCATCACCACCGCGGCCATCAGCAGTTGCGGCGCGGCGAGCGTGAGGTGGAAGAACAGGCCGATGATGATAAGCAGCACGGCGGTGCGGGCGATGCCGTAGAGCAGCGCGAACAGGCAGATGCCGAGCAGGTGCGTGGCGCGGGAGATGGGCGCCATAAAGGTGTATTCGAGCGTGCCCTCCCAGCGCTCGATCATCACGATGGCGGAAATCTCCCAATAGATGACGGCGAGATACGACCACACCACCGCGCCGACGAGCAGGTAGGTGACATAGAAGGCCTGGTCAATCTGGATGCCGGTCACTTGCTCGATGCCCTTGCCGAGGAAGCCGATGGAGAGCGCGCCCATCAAACTCCAGGTGAACCAGGCGACTTCCCAGAGCCAGTAGCGGCGGTAGAGCATCAGTTGCCGCTCGATGAAGGCGTAGATGACGGAAGCATGGCGGGCGGTGTTATTCATCGGTTTCCTCTTCTTCCAGTTCGTGTCCGGTCAGGTGCAGGAAGACATCTTCGAGCGTGGCGGTCGTCCCGTCGTTGCCGTGGCGGGCCTTGAGTTCCGCGGGCGTGCCGAGGGCGACGGCCTGGCCGCGGTGCAGGATGAGTACGCGGTTGCACAGTTGGTCGGCCTCGTTCATATCCTGCGTGGTGAGGACAGTCGTGGCGTCGTGGTCGCGGTGCATCTCACGGATGAAGGCCTGCACTTCGCGCTTGGAGCGCGGGTCGAGGCCGGTGGTGGGCTCGTCGAGCAGCAGCAGCACCGGCTGCGTCAGGAACGCCCGGGCGATCGCCACCTTCTGCTGCATCCCGCGCGACATATGCTGGAGCGGCTCGTTGAGCCGCCGCGCCGGCAGGCCGAGCCGGGCGAGAATCTCGGCGGCGCGCACCCGCGCCGCCGGCACCGCGAGGCCGTAGAGGCGGGCGGTGTGCGTCAGGTTCTCGAGCGGCGAGAGTTTCTTGAAGAAGGCGGCGTCGGGTGAGACGCGGGCGATCATCCGCCGCACTTCGAGCGGCTCGCGCTGCGCGTCACGCCCGAAGACCTTCACCTGGCCCGAGTCGGGGTAGAGCAGCGTGGCGATGACGCGCACCAGCGTCGACTTCCCCGAGCCGTTGGGGCCGAGGATGCCGAAGACCTCTCCCCGCGGGACTTGCAGCGAGACGCCGGTCAGCACGCGGCGCCAGCGGGCCGGGCGGCCCGGCTGGCGGCTCTGCCGGAAACTCTTCACGAGATCGCGGACTTCCAATGCATGAGTCATGGTGAGATTCCTTCGGAGAGGTCTTGGAAAAGCGACAAGCGGGCGGACACAGCGCGAGCGCGGCGGTCAGGCGGAGGGTGCGTGCGGAGCGAGGGGAACAGCGCGCGGCGCGGCCCGCCCCGGCCGCGCCCCGGCAAAGCCGGGGCAGCCGGAAGATATGTTGCCGCGTCGGCGGCGGATACCTAGTGGTTCAGCATACCGCCGGGGAGTATAGCGAACGAACGCGTCGCGGGGAAGGGCTAGGGCGCGGACTCCATTGGCATCGGGACGGAGGCGTGGTCCATCAGGTAGACCCACTTGCCGTCACGCACGGCTTTGACATCGGAGTAGCGGCCGGTCATCTCCATCGGCTGGCCGTCGGGGCCGGTGAGCGTCAGTTTCCACAGACCCCAGCCCAGGACGACGGTGCCTTCGGCGCGATTGTGCGACTCGGTCATTTCCAGTTTGATGCCGCCCTGATTCCCCGTCATCACTTGCATGCCTTCCTTGATGGCAGCGATGCCATGCACCACCATCGTGTCCGGCGGGAAGAACACGACATCCGGACTGTTCCAATACAGATTCGAAAGCGCGGTGGCGTCGCCCTTGTTGAAGGCGGCGATGAACGCCTTGTCGAGCGCATCAGCGGCAGCGATCATCTCGTTCTTGCTTGGAGATGGCGACGAGTATGCCGCGCCGATTCCGAGAGCGGCGACGGCGGTGACGCAGATGGTCAGCAGGATGCGGTTCATCGGGAGGATTCCTTTCTCGTAGGGTCTTGGCTCGTTCGGCATCATCACTTCGGTGGCGGTGTCGGTGCGGGGGCCGTCGCGGGCGGCGGGGGCGGCGCGGGGAGCGCGTAGGCGAGCGTCATGCAGTCCCAGTCGGTGCCGTGCCCCTTGCTGCGGCCGGTGACGAAGACCTTGAGGCCGTCGGGCGAGACCGCGAGGCCGGCGGGCTCGTCGGTCGAGAGTTCCGGTCCCTGATAGCGCGCGATCCACTGCCCCAGTCCGGTGCGCGCGTCGAGGCCGATGGTGGCGATGTCGTCGTCGCCGCGAATGCCGCGGCTGCTGCCGGTGACGAAGACCGACTGCCCGTTCGGGCTGACGGCGAGGCCGAAGGCGTGGTCCTGCTGGCGGCCGTCGCCGTCGAAGGTGTACACCCAGAGGCGCTTGCCGGTGGCGGCTTCGTAGGCGGTGACGAAGATGTCGTCGGAGCCGCCGGCGCCGCTGGTGTTGCCGGCAACGAAGATGGTGGCGCCGCTGGCGCCGGTGGCGAACATCAGGCCCGAGTCGTCCCGGTGCCCGGGGCCGTCCTCCCGCGCGACCCAGAGTTGCTTGCCGTCGGCGGCGCTGTAGGCGACGGTGACGCAATCGAGGCCGGTGTCGGGGCGATAGGCCTCGCCGGTGACGAAGACTCGCAGGCCGTCGGGCGAGTACTGGATGGCGCGGGAGTAATCACCCTCGGCCCCGAGCGCGGAATAGTTGGTCAGCCAGATCTGCCGGCCATCGGTCGCGTCGTAGGCGATGGTGACATAGTCGATGCCCGACTTCGCATTTTCGGCGTAGCCGGTGATGAAAACGCGTTCGCCATCGCGACTGACCGCGATGCCGAGCCCCTGGTCATCGCCGGGGCCGGCGTATCGCACTGCCCAGAGTTGTTTGCCGTCCGCGGTGCTGTAGGCGACCGTGGCGATGTCGGCGGCGGTGTCAGGGGTGTCGCTGCGGCCGGTGACGAACACCCGCGTCCCATCGGGACTGACGGCGATCGCCCAGGCGAGCGAGGTGCCGGTGCCCGCCGAGTCGCCCGCGGCGGGGGTGGGATTGTAGCGCGTCACCCACTTGCGCGCGCCGCTCTCGGCATCATAGGCAGCGGTGGCGTAGTCGGCGCGCGGGCCGGCGCCGCCTTTGGTGCCCAGTGAGCCGGTCAGGTAGACCATGCGACCGTCTCGCGAGACTGCCAGCGCGCGAGACACATCCTGCTGTCCCTTCGATTCGCTGTAGCGCGCTTCCCACAGGCGCTTGCCGTCGGCGGTGTCGTAGGCGAGGGTCAAGTGCTCGTAGCCGGTGAAGGCCTTGCTGAAGCCGGTGATGTAGGCGCGCGTGCCGTCGGGGCTCAATGCGATGGTGCGGGCGGTGTCCACGCTGGAGACCGGGCCGTCGTACCGCGTTTCCCAGAGCAAGCGCGCTGGTCCGTCGATGCGATGCTTTCCGGCCTGGTCAGTGGGCACGCCCGGCGCGGCGCCGAGGGCGGCGAGCGCCACCACGCCGAGAGCGATGCGGCCCAACACCCGATGGTTCTTCATTGGTTGCTGTTTGGATTCAGCGGCGGGCGGTTTGGTTCCTGTGGCGGTCTGGTACGCTGAAGTGTGGAAGCGCAGACGGCGTGACGATAGGGCGTTCAGATTCGCCAATCGGCGACCCGCTGGCGGCTTTTTCGCCGACGGAGCAGGTGCGCTATGCGCGCCACTTTGCGATGCCGAGCGTGGGGCCGGAGGGGCAGACGCGGCTGCGGGCGGCGAGTGTAGCCATCGTCGGGCTGGGGGGGTTGGGATCACCGGCGGCGCTGTATCTGGCGGCGGCGGGTGTCGGGCGGC
The DNA here is from genome assembly GCA_964400165.1 of uncultured bacterium. GTDB lineage: Bacteria > Armatimonadota > Hebobacteria > CAYNSX01 > CAYNSX01 > CAYNSX01. Next base: position 9,610 of record CAYNSX010000001.1, on the reverse strand, counting down.
TGGGACTGATCGATTTCGATGTGGTGGACACCTCCAACCTGCACCGGCAAGTGTTGCACGGCACGGGCGCAGTGGGGGACTCGAAACTCGACTCGGCATTCGCGCGGCTGCACGACCTCAATCCCGACATCACGCTCGAGACGCACGCCGTGCGCCTCGACGCGTCGAACGCGCTGGCGCTGCTCGGCGAGTATGACATCGTGCTCGACGGCTCGGACAATTTTGCGACGCGCTATGTGGTGAACGACGCGTGCGTGCTGCTGGGGAAGCCGGATGTGTACGGCAGCATCTTCCGGTTCGAGGGGCAGGTGACGGTCTTTGATGCGCGGCGCGGGCCGTGTTATCGCTGCCTGCACCCGGCGCCGCCGCCGGCGGGCGTGGCGCCGTCGTGCGCGGAGGCGGGGGTGCTGGGCATTTTGCCGGGCGTCATCGGCACACTGCAGGCGACCGAGGCGATCAAGCTGATTCTCGGGCAAGGCGAGCCGCTGATCGGGCGGATGCTGTTGTATGACGCGCTCGGCGCGCGGTTCCACGAGATGGCGCTGCAGAAGAACCCGGCGTGCGCGGTGTGCGGCACAGCGCCGACGATTACCGAACTGCGCGACGAACCCGAAGCGTGCGCGCCGGCGAGCGCAGCGGATGAATTCGAGATTGCGCCGCGCGAATTGGCGGCGCGGCTGCGCGCGAACGGGCGCATCGTGCTGCTCGATGTGCGGGAGCCGTTCGAGTTTACGCTGACGCGCATTGAGGGCGCGGTGCTGGTGCCGCTGGCGACACTGCCGGAACGGCTGGGCGACCTCGACCGCGGCGCCGAGATTGCCGTCTATTGCCACCACGGGCAACGCAGCGCGCTGGCGACGCAGTTTCTGCGGGCGAACGGTTTTGCGAAGGCCCGCAACCTGGCGGGCGGCATCGACGCCTGGTCGTGCGAAGTGGACCCGGGCGTCCGCCGCTACTGAACCAGCGCGATGTGGTCAGTGATGGGCTGACCGGGGGCGAAGGCCCGCGGTTCGACGCCAGCCTCCCGCATCGCCCGGCCGATGTGGGCGAAGATGCGGTCGGCGGCGACCGTCTCGGCATCGAGGTAATCCTCGCCGCAGTGGTGGCAGAGGCCGTTCATCACCCCGTGGCCGTTTTGCGCTTTCCCCTGCGTCCACATCGCGTCGAGCCGCTTCAGCGCGGCGCCGCGCAGCATCTCCCCGAGGTCGTCGTGCAGGATGTTTCCCAGCATCGTTTCCGGGTGCCGCGGCAGTTCGTCGCACGGGCCGACGGTGCCGTCGGGGAAGACGGTGATGTGCCCGAGGCAGTCGGAGCGGAGTTTGCAGAACTGCACCGGCTGGCCACCGAGCGCCCGCAGCGCGTTCACGAAGTAGCGGATCTGCACTTCCGGGTTGTCGTCGGCCCACCACAGGTCGAAGAGGCGAATCATAAAGTCGGCGTATTCGTCGGCGGTGGGGGCGTAGGGGACGGCGTGCGGGTTGTTGCTGTTAGAGAAGCAGGGGAGGAAGTCCATCCGGGTCAGCCCCTCGCTCAGGTAGAAGCGATAGATTTCCTCGACGAAGGGGAGGGAGGGCTTCGTGACCACGCACAGGGCGCCGAACGAGATGCCGGCGTCGCGCAGGTGTTGCATCCCGCGCATCACCCGCTGGAAGGACGGCCGCCCGCCGACGAAGACGCGAAAGCGGTCGTGGACTGGCTCGGGGCCGTCGAGACTGACGCCGACTTTGAAGTCCGCCGATTTCAGGAACTGCGCCATGGCGGGCGTGACCGGCGTGGCGTTGGTTTGGACGCCGTTCCAGACGGTCTGTCCCTCATGCCGATGCTGCTCTTGGAAGCGCACCGCGGCGGCGAAGAGCTCGGTGCCGGCGAGCAACGGCTCGCCGCCGTGCCAGACGAAAGTGGCCGACTCGGTGGCCGTGGCGAGAAATTGCTCGATGAAGCGCTCCAGCACCTCATGCGACATCACGGGCTGCGAGCCCGGGAGGACCGAATAGCAATAGTCGCACCCGAGATTGCAGCCGAGCGTCACCTTCACGATGGCGGTGAGGGAAGACACGGCCCTCCAGGCTGCTACTTTCTAGACTTTCTACCTGGAGATTGTCTCGGCTTTGTCTTTCGGGCAGTCTTGGCGGGAACAATGTCGACTTGCCCATCAATGAACTTCGACCACTCTGGAGGTGGAGGGTCGCCAAACGCATGTCGGCGAGGATGGCCGTGGGGACCGGTGTAACATTTGAGGAGTACGCGGGCCTTGATGGGGCTGATGTTCTCCGCATAGCGGTGATAGTCGTGATCGGCTTGCTTGTGGACTTTCTTGAAATTGAGAGCATCCGGGTCCTTGTCTTCGGGAAAGTCACTCATCGTGTCTCCTCCTTGCGCAGCGATGGGGTGAAACGGCCAGCGTTGAGGCGATGCCCCGATGGGTATCCACAGTGCTTGCTGTACGACGCTTTGTTAGAGGCAGTGCCTCCCTCAGGGGAATTCCTTGGCGTTTGACACTGGTTACCGGGCCTCATGGCATCATCTTCGCCCACGCCGGAATCACACCCGCGCTTTTGGCGTGCGGTACGCTTCTTTCTCCTACGCAGATAAGTACAAGGACTTTGCGAAACTTGCCATGCTTGATTGAGTGTGTCTGCGAGAAGATCTTGTGGCCACGATGGTCCTTGCGGAACTTGGCATTGCCGCCCTTCTGCATTGGAATCTTAGCCACGGACATCCTCCACTTTGAGCGCTAATGCTGGCCGACGCCCGAGTTTTGTGGGACGCGAGGCCCCCGCGACCGTCCTTCGGCGCCCCCTGTCCAGCCCCTCTTTAACCCACCCGCCGCTGCCAGCCCGCCCTCGGCCTTTCGCGGTACGGCGGTTCGACCTACTGCCTGATACCTGCCGACGGTGTTGGGAGTTCGTCGAATTCACGACGCGTTGCGGCGAGGTCGAATTGCGCCTGGAGGGCAGCGAAACGGGCCAGTGCGTCTTCGTAGGCCGAGCGCGCCGCCTCGCGGGCGCCGCGGGCGGCATGCCAGCGCCCGCGCAGACGGGACGCCTGGGCCGCGAAGAGCCGGTTGGGCGAGACTGCCAGCGTGGGTTCCAGGCGATCCAGGATGCGTTCGGCGTCGCGGCCCCGGCCTGAAGCCAGGGCAATCTCCGCGCACGCCAACAGCGGCTGCTGCAAGATTGAGGGCTGCGCTAAGTTCTCGGCGTCCGCCAGCGCACGCGCCGCGTGCTCGAGTGCGGCACTCGAGTCGCCTAGCGCTAGCACCGCGAGCGCGAGTTCACAGCAAGACGAGATTTCGGCTTCGGTCTCGCCGAGCGCGTGGAATCGCTCCGCGGCTTCGGTCAGCAGGGTGCGCGCTTGCGCGAACCGGCCGCGGCGGCGGGCGACCATCCCGAGGATGTCGGCGCTGGCGGCGATGGGGATCGGCAGGTCTCGTTCGTCACCGAGGCCGCGGGCGCGTTGTGCGGCCAATTCGGCCTCGTCCAGCCGGCCGAGTTGCACGAGCGGCGTGGCGACATTGACCAAAGCGTCGGCCAAGTTGTCGAAGTCGCCGAGGGTTTCGAGGGCGCTAATCGTTGTGAGCAGTCGCGGGACGGCCTCGGCCATCTCGCCGCGCCGTAGCAAGAGGACAGCCGTGTTGTTGTCGAGCCGCGCGCGCATCGAGAGGACTGCGTGACTGTCTTGCGTTTCCATCGTTTCGAGCAGTTCCAGCGCGTCGCGCAGGCGCGTGTGCGCGGCCTCGTCGTCGAACAGGCCGGCGGCCCGAACGCCGGCGGTATTTAGGTACTCGGCGGCTTTCAGTGGCTCGCGGGCTTCGCGGTAATGGTGGGCGAGTGCTTCGGCGCGTTCGGTCAACTGGTCGGGCCAGAGGGCTTCGGTGGCCTCCGCCACTTCGCGGTGCAGGCGCTGGCGCTGGAAGCGGAGCAGGGCGCCATAGGCAACCTCCCGCGTGACGGCGTGCTTGAAGACCATCACCACTTCCGGCAGGTAGGCGACTTCGCGCACGAAGTCCAGGCGCTGCAACTGGGCCAGTTCGTTCGCCAGGTCGGTGCGCTCGCCGAGCAGGCGCTCGAGCAGTCGCACCGGGAAGGCCCGGCCGGCAACCGCGGCGGTGGCGAGGACTCGCCTCCCTGATTCCGGCAGGAGGTCGAGGCGGGCCTCGATGGTGGCCTGCACGGTCTGGGGAATGTCGGCCGGCGCGTCTGCCGTCCACCGCCAGGCGCCGCTCTCTTGGCTCAACTGTCCCGACTCAACCGAATGGCGCAGGAGTTCATCCAAGAAAAATGGGTTGCCTCCGGCGACTTCAATCAGCCGCGCCCGGGCGTCGTCGGCGAGGCGCCCGCTCGGGAGCACTGCCCCTTCGAGGTCCGTGAGCAGTTCGGCGCTGTCGGCATCGGGCAGCGGCTCGAGCGCCAGCCGCAGGGTGGGGTTCCAGGCGCGCGCCCGGCCGTCAAACTCGGAGCGGTAGGTGGTGATGAAGAGCAGCGGCGTGTGGCGACAGACTTCGGCCAACATGCCGAGCGCGTCCACGGTGGCTCGGTCCGCCCAGTGCAGGTCCTCGATGAAGAAGACGGCGCGTTCCGCCGCGGCGGCGGCGAGGAAGACGCGCCGAATGGCTTCGTGCAGCGCCCGCTGGCGGCTGACGCTCTCGCTGGGCGCAATGGTCTCGGGCGCCGGGCTGAGCAGGTCGGCGAGCAGGTCGGTCCACGCCGACAGGTCGGGCCCGAGGCGTTGCAGGAAGGCGACGAGCGCGGCCTGGGTGGCCTCGGCGGGCGCATCGGGCGCGGCGCCGCATAAGTCGCGCAACAACTGGCGGAACGCGGCGTAGGGAGCGGGGGCGGGTGTCTCCGTGTGCCGAGCGATGCACGCCCGCAGGCCCAGTGCCGCGGCGTCCTGCCGCACTTGCCACAGCAGGCGCGTCTTTCCAATCCCCGGCGCCCCACCGATACAGGCAAAGCCGCCGCGCCCGTTGACGAAGCCGGCGAGGGCTTCTCGGAGCGCGGTCAATTCGGCAGCGCGGCCCACCAGGGGCCGCGACGGCGCGGCGGGCGCGGCGAGCGCCCCAACGACTGCGCGCGCGGTCACCGGCCGCGCGATGCCCTTCAGCGTGAGCGGCGCGCCGTCGGCGAATTGGAAAGCGGTGCGGCTCTGCCGACTGGTTTCTTCGCTGACGAGCACTTGGCCGGGCTCCGCCGCGGTTTCCAGGCGCTTCGCCAGGATGACCGCCTCGCCGGTGACATCGGTGGCCAGCGCGCCGACGACGCAGCGGCCGCTGGCGATGCCGATGCGGACCTGTTCGGCGAGCGGGGGGAGTTCGGTGCGGAGGCGCGATTGGAACTCGAGCGCGGCGCGCACGGCCCGCACGGCATCATCGCCGTGGCTGCTCGGCCAGCCAAAGACGGCGAACAAGCCGTCGCCGGTGGTGGCGCCGACGGCGCCGCCGTGCGCGGCGATGACCTGCTTCAGAGTATCGAGGTAGCGGCGAGAGAGGAAATGCAATTCCTCGACATCGGTCTGCTGCGCAAGGAGACTGAACCCGGAAATGTCCGCGGAGAGACAAGTGATCAGCCGAAAGGACTCCGGAGACGCGTCAAGACCCAGCGGGGCCCCACACCCGCTGCAGGTAATCGTCCCGGACGGGTTCTCCAACCCGCAACCGCTGCAGCGCACGCGCTGGCCTCTCCCTCCTCGGCGCCGGGTTGCCAGCGGCAGATTAGCCGCATTGACCTCTGTTTCCTACCAGGGGGGCGGTGCGGTCTGCTCGGCGCGCAGGAATTCCAGGACGGCGGCGTTGAAGGCGGCGGGGCGGTCGAGGTTGGAGAGGTGGCCGGCGCCGTCAAGGACGACGAGTCGGGCGCCCGGGATGCCGGCGGCGAGTTCTTCGGAAAGGGGGAGGGGCGTGATGCGGTCGGCGTTGCCGGCGAGGACGAGGGTGAGGCAGGCGATGCGCGGCAGGTCGGCGCGGAAGTCGGGCGTCCAGGTGGCGACCCAGGACTGCCAGTAGGCGCGGGGGTTCTTGCGCGCCATCGCGGCGATGGCGGTTTCGAGAATGTCCGGCGCGGGCGGAGCGCCGAAGGCAAGCGGGATGCGGTCGCGGGCGATGTCGGCGAGCGGGCGTGTGTGCAGTGCGAACTGCATGCGGTCGAGGAGCGCCGCGGAGTCGGGGAAGTGCGCGAAGGTGTTGGCGAGGACGAGCGAGGCGATGGTCTCGGGGCGGCTGCGGCACGCGTGCAGCGCGACGACGCCGCCCATCGAGAGCCCGACCCAGTGCGCGCGCTCAAAGCCGAGAGCGCGGATCAGTTCGGCGGCGTCCTGTGCGAAGTCTTCGAGCGTGATGTCCCGCGCGATTTCCGAGTCGCCGTGCCCGCGGCAGTCGAGCGCGACCGCGGTGTAGCCGTTCTCGGCGAAGAAGCGCACCTGCTCTGCCCAGGCGGTGCGGTCGGAGCCGACGCCGTGGAGGAAGAGGACGAGTTCGCGGCCGTCGCCGGCGCGGTCGAAGGCAAGATTGACTCCGCGAATGGATGTGCTGGTCATTCAAGGGCGAGGAAACAAGGAAACGAGGAAGCAAGGTCTGTTAACAAATCCTCATTTCCTCGTTTCCTCGCTTCCTTCGTTTTGCGGTGGTGGGCCCGCCTGGAGTCGAACCAGGGTCCCTCGCCTTATGAGGGCGGTGCTCTGCCTCTGAGCTACGGGCCCGCGAATCGGGTGACGGGGAAAGTGTCGGGGGTCAGTGGGATGGCGTCAAGGAGGAGTGAAGTGCAGTCCTCCTGTCACAGGCGCGTGGCGAACCCCATTCCCAACCCTTCCCCGCGCGCGGGGAAGGGGGCAAACAACTGCAACCCCACTCCCCGCCCCTCCCCGTTTACGGGGAGGGGAGTCCGATGCTTTGCCTGGTCAGCGGGCGGGTTCGAGGCGAGGCGAAGGAGCGTGCTTGCCGTTGGCGTGGGTGGCGAAGGCGGCGGCGAGCGCGGCGGCGAGGTCGTCGAGCAGCACTTGCGTGTCCTCGCACCCGACCGACAGGCGGATGAGGCCGGGGACGATGCCCAGCGTCCGGCGCTCGGCCTCGGGCATCGCGGAGTGCGTGGAGTTCCAGGGCTGGCAGGCGAGCGACTGGACGCCGCCGAGACTGACGGCGTGGCGCACGACGGCCACGGAGCGCAAGAACGCGCTCGCCGCGTCGGCGCCACCGCGCAGGGTGAAGTTCATCATCCCCCCGTAGCCGCGGAATTGCGACGCGGCGAGGCGGTGCTGCGGATGCGATGGCAAGCCGGTGTAGCGCACCTGCGCGACGGAGGGGTGCTGCTCGAGCAGGGCGGCGACGGCGTGCGCGTTCGTCTCGTGCTGCGCCATGCGCAGCGCGAAGGTGCGCAGGCCGCGGCGCACCAGCGCGGCGGCGCCCGGGTCGAGCACGCCGCCGAAGTGCGTCGAAGCGAGCCAGATGCGGTCGACCAGGTCGCGGCGCCCGGAGACGCAGCCGGCGATGACATCAGAGTGCCCGGAGAGGTACTTGGTCAGACTGTGCACGACGAGGTCAATGCCGAGATCTAGCGGGCGGCAGTGCTGCGGTGTCACGAAGGTGTTGTCGAGGATGGTGTGTGCGCCGACCGACTGCGCGAGCGCGACCAGCCGCCGCAGGTCCATCACCTTGAGCAGCGGGTTCGAGACCGACTCGAAACAGAAGGCGCGGGTGTTGGGCGTCGCAGCGGCGGCGAGCGCATTGAAATCGGTCGGGTCGACGCGCACCACTTCGATGCCGAAGCGCGGCAGTTCAGCGCGCAGCAGGCCGTCGCTGCCGCCGTAGATGTCGTTGGTCGAAATCAGGCGGTCGCCGGCCTTGAGCAGCGTCAGCAGTGTTGTGGAAATCGCCGCCATCCCCGAAGCGAACACTTGCGCCGACTCGGCGCCTTCGAGCGCGGCGAGCGCCTCCTGCAATTCCCAGAGGGTCGGGTTGCCGTGCCGCGTGTAAACCGGATCGAAGCGCGACTCGACGCCGGCCCGGCCGGTCAGCGCCTCGTCGTCGAGGGTGAAGGTGACGGTGTGATGGACGGGCGGAACGAGATCGCGGTCGTGCGGGCCGGCGGGGGTCATGGCGCATGCTCCGGGATTTTGAGCGGTTTGTGCGAGGCGACAGCGGAGAGGACGAAACTGGTGTTGACGCGGCGGACACCGGGCAGCGCGGTCAGATGGTTGATGATGAAGTCCTTGTAGGCCTCGATGTCGCGCACGACGACCTTGAGCAGGTAATCGGCATCGCCGGTGATGTGATAGCACTCGACGACACCGGGCATGCGGTGAACGGCCTGCTCGAATTCGCGGATGGCGTTTTTGCGGTGCAGCGCGATGGCAACGCGCACGAAGGCGAGCGCGCCGTAGCCGACCTTGCGCGCATCGAGCAGCGCCGTGTAGCGGGTGACGACTCCGGATTCTTCTAGTTTACGGACGCGGGCCAGCGTCGGCGACGCGGAGAGGCCGATGCGGCTGGCGAGGTCGGCGTTCGAGATGCGACTGTCTTCCTGCAGGAGCGCGAGCAGGCGGCGGTCGGTGGCGTCGAAAGCCGCGGGCGCGGAGCGACCGCGGGGCGCGGTGCCATTCGTGCGGGAGGCTCTCTTCCGTGGCATATCTGCCGTCCAATCAAAGGAAGGCAGTTGATTATACCGCCGGATAGATGAAGTGAAGCAGGGAATGCTGTCATCTAGTTCATAGCGCAAACGCCTGGGACCCCATCCCCATCCCCCTTCGCCAAGGCTTCGGGGGACAAGCCCCCTCCCCGTTTACGGGGAGGGGCGGAAGACAGTTCGCTAGCCGATGTCGAGGGCGCCGGTCAGGAACGGATTGCTGCGGCGCTCGGCGCCGATGGTGGTCGGAGCGCCGTGGCCGGGATAGACGACCGTGTCGTCAGGGAGCGTCAGCAGGCGTTCTTCAATCGACCGCTTTAGCGCCGCAGCCGAACCGCCGGGAAAATCAACGCGCCCGACGCCGCCGGCGAACAGGACATCGCCGGGAAAGCAAAAGCCGTCGGTGACCAGCGTAATGTGCCCGGGGCTGTGGCCGGGAGTGAACAGGACACGGAAAACGACGCGCTCGTCGCCGCCATCGAGGACGACCTCATCGCCCTCGGCCAGCAGGCGGTCGGGTTCGCCGGCCTCGATCTCGAAGCCCATTGTGCGCGCCCACTCGACATTGGTCAGGTAACCGGCGTCTTCGCGGTGCATCGCCACGGGCGCCCCGGTCAGGCGGCGCAACGCCAGCGCTCCGCCGGAATGGTCAAGGTGCCCGTGCGTGACGACGATGCCCGCCGCGGTCCAGCCGCGGCTCTGCAGGCGGTCGAAGACCGCCCGCGCTTCGGAGGGGTCGATGACGAGGACCCGACCGCTCTTCGGCAGCACGACGAGGTAGCAGTTCGAGAAGAAGTGACTCAAGACGAGCGTCTCGACAACCACTTCGACAGCGGCGCCGGTGCGCGGGTCGGCGACTCGGTGGGTGGCGGGCGGCGGCATCAGTTCGACTGTGCCGCCGGTTCCCACTCCGCTTGGCGGCGGCGCAAGTAATCCTCTTCGAATTCGTTGAGCGTGCCCGCCCAGCGGCGGCACTGGTCGGCGGCGCGGCCCTGGCC